>DATJXY010000085.1:0-233447 GCA_035499855.1 Puia sp.
TTTTCCTTCCAAATCAGCCAGCGAAATAGTAGTGAGTGGAATAAAAATCAAACCCATTGCAAAACCCCGAAGAATCAGGGGCCACAGAAAATCCCCGCTGCCGATCTGCGTATTCAATTGTCCCATGCTATATGAGAAAAAAGAAAAAAGAATTAGTCCGATACCTGCATATACTGCAGGATGAACATATCTTTTTTTCAAAAGAGAGCCCACTATTGGCATTACAATGGCCGTAGCCAGACTTCCGGGAAGCATCAATAATCCTGTCTGCATGGCTGTAAAACCAAGAAGGTTCTGACACAAAATCGGAATTATTAATGTGGTTCCATATAAACCAAATCCCAGCACAAAATTGAATAAGGTGCCTGTTGTAAAAGATCGGTTACTGAATAAACGAAGATTGACAATGGGCGATTTGACTGCCAATTCACGCCAGACGAAAAATATAGAAGTAATTCCGGCAACAACAGCCAGGAAAGTAATATATGTCGTTTCAAACCAGTCCTCCGATTGTCCTTTTTCCAATACAACCTGCAACGCACCGATGGCTGCTACCAACAAAGCCAGGGCAATCCAGTCCATTTTTCCTGCCGCCATTTTTTCCTTCGGCTCCTTCACATACAATAGGGTCAAAGCTGTAGCGAGTATACCAAAAGGAATATTGATATAAAAAATCCATTGCCAGTCGGCATTGTCCACAATATATCCGCCGAGTGTGGGACCTATCGCCGGACCAATAATAACTCCCATCCCATAGATTGCATTAGCAAGTCCCAATTCTTCTTTGGGAAATGTTTCAATCAAAATAGCCTGCGAAGTAGAGAGAAGGCCGCCACCACCAATTCCCTGAATAATGCGAAAAATGACGAGTTCCCATACATTGGAAGACATCCCGCAAAAAACAGAAGCCACTGTGAACAAAATAATAGATCCTGCGAAATAATATTTCCTGCCGAACTTTGCACTCATCCAACCTGATAAGGTAATCATGATCACATTTGAAACAGCATATCCTGTAACCACCCAGCCAATCTCTTCGAAAGTCGCACCAAGATTACCCATCATATCATTCAGGGCCACGTTCACAATAGAAGTATCGATCAATTGCAAAAGAGCAGCCGAAACCACGGTAAATATGACAATGATCTTATCAGCAGAAAATTTATGCATTTTTTTAAAATGAATTTTTATTCATCTAAAATGAAAAAAATTATAGCTTCAATCCATCCCAGCACAGCGTAAAAAGGGAGGTCGTCAATTGCTTATCAATTTTTTTATGATTATAGCGATATTGTTTGATCACTTCATTAATACACCCAATCATATAGATGAGCAGCAGGCGGGTATCCAACGGCTTGATCAGTTGTTCCTTCTTTCCTTTTTCGATCAGTGTAAAAAGAGGTTCCATGATTTGTCTGGATGCCTGTTTTGTTGTTTCTGTGATAAATGGAGAATGATTGCACTGTTCCATAAATACCGCTTCATCAAAATGCCCGGTACGGTGTTTGATAATATTGGAAACGATTTTACCGAAACCGATTTTGAAGGGTTGATGTTCATCAAAATCTTTGAAGAATACATTCGCCGAAGATTTGCGGCACTCCGAATATAAAGAGTTAATAAGATCAATCTTATTTTTGAAATAGATATAGACGGTTCCGGTAGCCAGTCCTGCTTCTTTTGCAATATCGCTCATGGTAATACCTGATAACCCCGACTCATTCACGATCTTGAGGGTCGCGTCGAAAACCTGCCTGATTTTTTTATCATCCCTGGGTTTCACTTTACAAATATAACTGAATATTTATTCATTTAAAAAGATAAATTGCGTGTTTCTGAAAAAAAAAGGATTGTCCGCCAGATTTGTCACTCATTTAACTTTGTCTCATGAAAAAAATAATCATCATCGGCGCAACTTCAGGTATTGGAAGAGAATTGGCGAGAATTTATGCAGAAGCGGGCCATATGGTGGGAGCCACAGGAAGAAGGCAGGAACTTTTATATACTTTACAACTCGAATATCCGAACCAGATCTTGACTCAATGTTTTGACGTCACTGCAGAAAATAATATCACCCATCTTGAATCATTGATCGGTAAAATGGGCGGATTGGATTTGCTGATCTACAATGCCGGCTATGGTGATCCCAGTGAAAAATTAGACTGGGAAATAGAACAGAGAACAGTCAACACAAATGTGAAGGGCTTTATCGAGGTTATTAATTATGCCTACAGTTATTTTGAGAAAAAGGGAGAAGGGCAAATGGCAACCACTTCTTCTATTGCCTCCATTCGCGGCAATAGTCTCGCTCCTTCTTACAGCGCCAGCAAAGCTTTTCAAAGTGTATATTTCGAAGGATTGCACATGAAACTGAAAAAAATAAAAAGCAATATTCATGTGACCGATGTGCAGCCAGGATTTGTAGATACGAAGATGGCGAAAGCACAAAAAAGATTCTGGGTGTCTTCCCCAAGAAAAGCTGCAATACAAATAGCAGATGCCATCGAAAAGAAAAAATGGAGGGTTTATATCACGAGGCGCTGGTGGATCATTGCAAAAATTCTGAAATGGATGCCGGTTTTTGTGTATCATAGAATTGGGTAAATATATCGCACAGAGCTAACAGAGGAAAGGAGAAATTTCGAAATGGTCCAATCTCTTTTTCTCTGTTAGCTCTGCGCGAAAAGTAATCTCTGCCCCTCAATTTAACATTTCACCCACTTTCAAAAGACAAACAATCATTATATTCGCAGAGTGAATCCATCCTATATTACAGATAATTTCGAAGCAAGAAAAAACTGGAAAGCTTCCGGCTATACCTTAATGATATGTATACTTCTGGTAATTATTTTGCTTTTTGTAACCTGGACCTTGCCCACCATTCCTCCCCCTGTTGTTGAAGATGGCATTGAAGTAAATCTTGGAAATAGTGACAAGGGACTCGGAACAGATCAACCCTATCTTCCAGGAAAACCATCTCCGCAGGACCAGGAAAAATATACTCCTCCAAGGCCGGCTCCGGTTGAAAAAGTTGCAGTAAAAGAAGTAGAGACAAATGACAAGGAAGAAGATGCCCCGGCAATTAAGAAACCACCCGTTACAAAACCGAATGCAACTAAAATCCCTGATAAGGAAACAGTAAAAAATAAACAGATCAAAATAACTCAGCCAGTTACAAATCCGACTCCCGCTCCGCCTAAGCCCAAAGCCGTTTTTCATGGTGTAAATGGAAACGGGAAAGGCGGCAATGATGCTGATGATTATAAACCAGGAAAAAATCAGGGCGTTGCCGGCGGACATGGAGACCAGGGACAACCGGGCGGAGATCCTAATTCAAATAATTATTCCGGAGGCGGAAAAGGCAATTCAGGTGTGAGTATTTCCAAAGGATTACAGGGAAGGCGTTTCACCAGTCTCCCATCTTTCACCGATGACTTCAATGATA
Organism: Puia sp.; assembly: GCA_035499855.1. Classification (GTDB taxonomy): domain Bacteria; phylum Bacteroidota; class Bacteroidia; order Chitinophagales; family Chitinophagaceae; genus Puia. Next base: position 3,446 of record DATJXY010000085.1, read on the forward strand.
ACGCAAAAGTTGCAGTCGATCTTCATGTAGACGCCAGCGGAAATGTGATCAGCGCAGACTATCAGCCCCGTGGCTCTACTACTTCAGATGCGAATATGAAGGCAATAGCTCTCCGTAAAGCCCACCAGATAAAATTTAATAGTGCAGGCGACGAATCTGTAGGAACGATTATCTTCAATTTCAAGCTAAAAAATTAATTTAATTATGAGCCACGGAAGCCGGGAATTATTCTCCGGGTCTCCGTGGCTATATATGATCGTCCCCACCAACTCATTTGAGATTTTTAAACCCGTCAAACGCGCTACTTGTTGTAAACTTGTAAAAAATTGAGCATGGCAACAGATATCAAATGTCCTAATTGTGGTCACCAGTTTCCGATGGAAGATGCCGTTGCAGAGCAGTACAAGAAAGATTTGCGGGAACAAATGATTTCATTCAATAAAAAGAAAGAAGAAGAATATCAATTGAAACTTGCAGAAGTCTCCCGTCAATTGCAGCAGCAGCAGGAAAATTTCAATAAAAAATTGGCTGATGAAAAAAAACAATGGCAGCAAAGCATCGAAGAGAATGTACGCAAAACGATCAGCGCTGATTTTGAAAACCAGCTTCACTTATTAAAACAATCAAACAAGGATAATGAAGAAAAATTGAAAACTGCCCGTCAGAAAGAATTGGAATTTTTACAAAAAGAACAGGAATTGATCAATAAACAGGCTGAGTTCGAATTATCTGTTCAAAGAAAAATGCAGGAAGAAAGAATAAAACTTAGCGAAGAAATCAGGAATCTGGAGGAACAGAGGATTGCGGCCAGGGAAACGGAATATCAGATGCAGATGGAACAGTTGAAAAAGCAGTTGGAAGATCAAAAAAAGTTAGTGGATGAGATGAAGAGAAAGGCAGAACAGGGCTCAACGCAAATGCAGGGAGAAGTACAGGAATTGGTGTTGGAAGAATTATTAAAAACCAGTTTTCCTTTTGACCTTGTCAGTGAAGTTCCAAAGGGTATAAAAGGGGCAGATTGCATTCAACTTGTCCGGAATGAATTCGGCCAGGAATGCGGAAAAATTATTTATGAGAGTAAACGTACAAATGCATTCTCACAGGATTGGATAGAAAAACTAAAAGCTGACATGAGAAGCCAGGGCGCTCAGGTAGCAATTATTGTCACCAGGGCAATGCCGAAAGACATGAATGGTTTTGGAGAAAAGAACGGAGTATTAATATGCAGTTTTTCAGAAGTAAAAGCACTGGCTTACGTGATGCGTGACAATATCATCCGCATTTTTAATGTATCGAAGTCTCAGCAAAATAAAGGCGACAAAATGCAGATGCTCTACGACTATATTACCAGCAGTGAATTCGGCGAACAGTGGAAAGCCATCCGCGAGGGGTTTCTTTCTATGAAAAATTCTATTCAAAAAGAAAGAGACACAATGGAGAAATTATGGAAGGCGAGAGAAAAACAACTGGAAAAAGTTTTGCTGAATGCTTCCTATATCAAAGGTTCTATGGAAGGAATCGCCGGACAGGATTCACTCGATATGAATTTACTGGATGAGCCATCCAATGGAGAACTCGAATTGGAATGATCATCATGTGATCACCCATGCCAATACCAGTTCCTGAAAATATTTTATATGAATAGGTAAATTGATGGGATTTGATTTTAAAAAAACAAAAGGCAGTAACCATTCATTTTCATTGACAGATATCATCGGTTCTCTAAGCTGCATATGCGCTTTGAAATCAATATTTCCCAGGCTATACCATTTGAATATTGCTTCCTTCGAACTCCAGAGACTGGTTAAAAATTTTTGTTCTTCGAATGAGGATTCGACTGATGAAGCCATCGGCCACCGGCCTTCGATTAAGCTGTATTCATTATCTGAAAGGAACTTATGCCTAATCTTTCCGACCTTATCAGAGATGATTTCAATATCCACTCCCACCCTGCTTTTACTGCTCACAATTGCTGCAGCAAAATTACCGCAATGAGAGATGGAGAAATGATATTTTTCATTTTCTAAAAAAGGTTTTTTGGTGTCTGCAATCACAATTTCTTCAATCGGAAAATCATCAAATAAAAAAGGAAGCAGGTAACGGCCAGCCAGGTGTTGCAATCTTTTATGCGGATGTGATACATCTTTTTTCAGAGGAACCTTTTTCAGAAAAAAAATTTCAGGCTCTTCGATTTTCCAGATTCCAAGACGCGTTTTTTCGTTGATATTATGTTGATAAAATAATGGCATTAAAAAAAATCTAAAATCCGAAATTGCCTGCTTCTTAGATGTTCATCATCCAATCAATCGGACAAATAAACAAATAAACTATCAAACTGAAATGATTTTATCGGATAAGCGCATCCTCGAAGAGATAGAAAAGGGAACCATCAAAATCGAGCCATATAAAAGAGAATGCCTGGGAAGCAATTCTTATGATGTGCATCTTGGTAAATGGCTTGCGACCTACCGGGAACATATTCTCGATGCAAAAAAACACAATGAGATCGAATATTTCGAGATCCCTGAAGAAGGCTTTGTATTGTATCCTCATATCTTCTATCTGGGAGTAACCGCTGAATACACCGAAACCCATGCCCATGTTCCTTTCCTGGAAGGAAAATCTTCTACAGGTCGCCTGGGCATCGATATTCATGCTACTGCAGGTAAAGGCGATGTTGGTTTCTGCGGAAACTGGACACTTGAAATTTCAGTGAAACAACCTGTAAAAGTTTACAGGGGCATGCCGATCGGGCAACTGATTTATTTTCCGGTACAAGGTGAAATAGAAATTAAATACAACGAGAAAAAAGACGCCAAATACAGCGGACAGATCAATAAGCCGGTAGAAAGCATGATGTGGAAGAATAAGTTTTGAGCTTCGAGTCGGGAAAGCCGGAAAGTCCAGACTCTCGGCTTTCCGGCTTTCGGAGTTTAATTATAAACAACTCTCTCCATATTTCTTATAATAAGCAATCAGCCAGGCAATCACTTCATCATAAGTCATGATTCCCTGGGGCTGGTTATTTGCTTTCAGATAGCGGCCATATAATCTGCGTACATAAGGTTCGAAAGGATTATTATATTTTCTGAAAAATTCTTTCAATGTTCGGAAATCCTTTCTTACATCGGGATTTAATTGCTCGCGAATTGGAACAAGCAATGTGGAATCGCGGACATATAATTCCGTGGCCGCATAAATATAAATATCAAAATAAACAGAATAACGAAATGCAGGATCCTTGCTCGACCTGGCAGAAAGATAACCTGCAAAATTAGCTTCATTCTCCTTTGCATATCCCAGCTGGTGACCGATTTCATGACAGGTGGTAAATGGCTGAATATAGACCGGAACCGTGGTATTCACCTGCGCTTCACCGGAAAACGGATTATAATATCCTGTAAACCCAAAGTAATTTCCCAGATAACTAAAGATGGATGGTTTTACTGACGGAGACGCATAAGTGAAAATGGCATTTTTCGCTGACAGATTTTTATAGGAAAGCTCGGATTCATCAAACAAAAAGCTTTTCTTTTTGAGCTGATCCCTGTTTTTCCGTGCAGACGAATCGAACTGATTCAGCCGGCGAACAATTATCTGTACTATATGCTGAAGATCCTGCGTTGAATATGGTTTCACTTCTAATTGTAATTGTGAAGCAATTCCTTTACGGTCGTAATTAAGACCCCAGAGAATATTAAACAGGATATAAACTCCTAATAAATATTTTACCGATCTTCCAATACTATTCAGGATGTATTCACGATGAACCTGTCTGCCAATTAATTTTCTGAAAAAAGAAACGATTATAAAAATCAACCAGACAAATACGATCGCATAAAAAATATCACCCACACTGAATGGTACCCAGCCAAATAAAACCCGCAACAAACGTGCAATGACCTGATAAATCCCCAAAGAATAATATTTTTCAACAGCAGGGGGAAAAAATGAAAATATCTTAATCAATACCGCTATTGTCAGCATTATGATCCATCCCCGATTTAAAAAATATTTCCCGGACCTCATGTCACTTAAAAATATTCCAATATTACATCATCAATCTTAAATTGCATATTATTACATCCATTCTATGAATATTGAATTCAACAGGAACGAAGATAACATGCGCATTGCGCTAAGCCAGTTAAAAACACGATTCGATAAGATTGCCTTAGGCGGAGGGAAAAAAGCTATCGACAAGCAGCATGAAAAAAACAAACTCACAGCGCGTGAACGAATCAACTATTTAATAGATAAAAAATCCTCCTTTACTGAAATCGGTTCCTTTGCCGGATATGATATGTATGAAGACCAGGGTGGATGCGCTGCCGGAGGCACAGTTGCCGGCATCGGCTATGTCAGCAATCGTTTATGCGTGATCGTTGCCAACGACCAGACTGTAAAGGCAGGCGCCTGGTTCCCCATTACGGGGAAAAAAAATCTGCGCATGCAGGAGATTGCGATGGAAAATCATCTGCCCGTCATTTACCTCGTAGACAGCGCCGGCGTATTCCTGCCTATGCAGGATGAAATATTTCCGGATAAAGAACATTTCGGGCGCATTTTCCGCAATAACGCCAGGATGAGTGCAATGGGAATCACACAGATCGCAGCAGTTTTGGGGGCTTGTGTTGCAGGAGGCGCTTACTTACCAATCATGAGTGATGAGACATTGATGGTAGAAGGAAATGGATCCATCTTTTTAGCCGGACCGTATCTGGTAAAAGCTGCAATCGGCGAAAATATCGATACAGAAACACTTGGAGGAGCGGTTACACATACAGCTATTTCCGGAATTGCAGATTATAAATGCAATACTGAAGAAGAATGCCTGGATCGGATCAAACAGATCATTGGTAGGTTGGGGCATGCAGGAGAAAATGCAGGATTTGACAGGATAGCTCCATTAAATCCGCTCAAAAATCCGCAGGAACTGTATGGAATTCTCCCGACAGATATGTCCAAGCCATATGATATGATGGAAATTATTGAACGAATTGTGGACGCTCCCGGGTTACAGCCATTCAAAGAGGATTATGGAAAGACTATCATTTGCGGATATGCGCGGATCGACGGATGGGCTGCAGGTATTGTTGCGAATCAGCGGATCATAGTGAAAAGTAAAAAGGGTGAAATGCAGATGGGAGGCGTCATTTATAATGACAGTGCAGATAAAGCCGCCCGATTTATTATGAATTGCAACCAGAAAAAAATCCCTTTGGTTTTCCTTCAGGATGTGACAGGCTTTATGGTTGGTTCGCGTAGTGAACATGCTGGTATCATCAAGGATGGAGCTAAAATGGTGAATGCAGTTGCTAATTCCGTTGTTCCGAAGATCACAGTCATCGTTGGAAACTCATATGGAGCCGGCAATTATGCAATGTGCGGCAAAGCCTATGATCCGCGTTTCATATATGCCTGGCCAACCGCAAAAATTGCGGTTATGGGCGGTGAACAGGCTGCTAAAACACTTTTACAGATACAAGTAAGCGCTCTCAAATCAAAGGGAAAAGAAATCGATCCTGAAGAAGAAAAAAAATTGCTGGATGAAATCACGGGCCGTTATGAAAAACAAACAACGCCTTATTATGCAGCCGCACGGTTATGGGTAGACGCTATTATTGATCCTGCAGATACACGCAGGGTAATCGCTGAAGGAATCAATGCAGCGAATCATAATCCAGTGATTCAGGAGTTTAAAACGGGAGTGATACAAGTGTGAGACATGAGAGCCGAAGAGCGATGGTCGTTGAGGATGGATGGCCAATGGCCGTTGATGACTTCTATTTAAACCCGCGTTTTAATATCGGACAACAGCCAACGATCATCGGTCAACGAGTACAATCATGAACAATCAATTAACTATATATACCGATGGTGCTTCACGTGGTAATCCGGGACGAGGAGGATATGGAACCATATTGATTTGGAATGGTCATGCCAAAGAAATTGCTGCGGGATATCGCCTGACAACAAATAACAGAATGGAATTAATGGCAGTGATCGCCGGACTTGAAGCACTGAAAAAAGACGGATTGAATATCATGATTTATTCCGACAGTCAATATGTGGTAAAAGCCATTGAAGAAGGCTGGCTCAAAAACTGGATTGCAACCAATTTTAAAGGCGGTAAAAAAAATAAAGACCTCTGGTTACGGTATTTCGAGCTGGCTAAAAAAAACAATATCCGCTTTTCATGGGTAAGAGGACATGCCGATAATCCATACAATAATCGCTGCGATGAACTGGCCACAAGAGCTGCTGACGGAAATAACCTCCTGGCAGATGAAGAATTTGAAAAGAATCCGGAAAACAACGCAGAGAAATAAAACTACAGCTACATTTAGAAGGAATTTGCAATTTCTCACCTTTCATTTAAGAACAACAGAGTTTCATTTATACCTGTTCTGCGTCTCTGTGCCTCCGCGTTTAAAATGAATTTTTACGGCAGAGACGCAGCGTGAAATCTGCGAATTGGAAAAATTAAGTTGAGATACTCCAAAAATAAACCCTAGGATATTGTCGCCGTTTTGGCGGCATTTCTTGACAGCAAAAAATAAACTCCGAATAGAATTGCACTGAATATAAAAGTTGCATACAAACTGGTTCTGTAAAAGGGCAGTGCATCATTGTAACACTGTATCAGACCGGAAAAATTTTTCGGTCGACCCAATCCACGGGCACCACTCCATCCGGCCCATAAAATAAAATTCGACAAAATAAAATATGCAGTTGGCGCTGCAAGAGAACCAAACAAAATATTGACAATATTCATTTTTCTCATCGCAAATCCGATAAATGTCAATAGTCCGAATAAAATATAATTCTGCCATTGTCCCTCATAAAACCCTGGCATATCAGACAGACCACTCTGATATAATATCTGAAAAAACATATCAGAAAAAAACATCGAAAGAACAGGAATTGCCAAAGCCAGTTTTTTGTCCTTAATGACGGCACCGGCAAAAACAGCGATGGCCCATTGTGGTGCAAACCCGTACGGGCGATCGGGGATAATGCGGTACACTGCTGCCACGAAAACAAGCAATACCAGCGACCAGCCAAGGGCTTTCTCAGATTTCATAAAACTCTTTTTTGCTAATACAAAAATAGGAAGCCAGATTCAGGGAACAAAAGATAAAGCCTCTAAAATGATAAATTATTTTATTGTAAAGTTTATTGTATATACAAATTTGACTATGCTTTGTCTCCAATGCCCGGAACCCGGGCAAAATAAGCAACCATATCCTCTTCGGCTTTGAGATAAAATGTTGCTTTATCAAATCCCAACCATGCCTCACCGGCAGTTCGAAAAAATTCATTTTGTTCATTTTCCTGGACCAAGGCCTTTCCTTTCAGCATTACAAAAATTTCAGTTGAACTGGAGAGTAATGAAATGGTCTCGTCCTTTTTCAAATCTAGTTTACATAGTTCAAAATCCGCTGCAGGAGTCACGTAGAGCGATATGTGATTTTTCTTATTTTCTTCGTGGATTACATGGGGAATCGTAGGTTTAAAAACAATATGTTTCATCAGTTCTCCAACGTCGATATGCTTGGTTGTGAGACCGCCCCGTAACACATTGTCAGAATTCGCCATAATCTCAATATTCTGACCTTCCAGGTAGGCATGTGGCAGTCCGGCTTCCTGAAAAATAGCCTCTCCGGGATGCAGATGAACGAGATTGAAGAAATAAATAGAGAAGATACCACGGTCAATTATCGGTTTATTATCCTTACCATTAAATATCAATGCCGCACGTGCAGCCCAGAAATTCTCATTATTTCTTTCAAGCAGATTATTTTGATAAGCAGGAATAATCCTGTCCAATAAGGGTTCTAATATTTTATTGACCTCCTGCTGATCCATTGACATCACAGCATGATACAAATCAGCATATCCTTTTTCCAAATAAGGGATAAGAAAATTAAGTTCAGGGATATATTGTAAGGTCCGCATCAATTGCGTCCTGGGTTTAAATCCATGAAGAAGCCAGAATTCACCCAGGGCCAGCATTAATTCGGGTTTATGATTATCATCTTTATAATTCCTGTAAGCTGCGTCCAAAGGAATTCCTTTTTTATTTTCTTCTTCGAATTCCTTTTCTGCATTTTGCTTTGAAGGATGAACCTGAATCGAAAGCATATCCTTTATGTCAAGAATTTTTAACAGGTAAGGCAATCTGCCGAACCGCCTCGTGACATACATCCCCAAAGTTTCCTGTTGAAATTGCCTGATGTATTCATTCAGCTTTTTTCTTTCATCATTATCAAGAATAATAGAAGCACTTGCCCGGTCATGCGCACCCAGCCAGTATTCTGCAAATGGAAGACGGTCTTTATTGGGTATATTCAGCAGATTTGGAAGGAAAGACACTCCACCCCAGGCGTAGTTTTGCACCTTGCCCTCTATCCTGAAAACTTTATTTTTATCGGGTTCCATGCTGGTATTCCTTTCTCAAAATAAGGCAAAATCGAATAGCAATGGCCGCGCATAATGAATTGGGTAAAAAGGGTGAAGAATTAGCTGTTGCCTGGCTGATCCAGCGAGGTTATGAATTATTATTTCAAAACTGGCGGCATTCGCATCTTGAATTGGATATCATTGCCTCAAAGGAGGAAGTATTACATTTTATCGAAGTCAAATCAAGAACGAATCAAAAATTCGGATACCCCGAGGAAAGTGTAAGCGATCAAAAAATGCAGCATCTGTTGGATGCTGCGGAAGAATTTGTTTACCAGCATCCTCAATGGAAGTATATTCAATTTGATATTTTATCAATCTGTTTAGATAAGCTGGGAAAGGCAGAATATTATCTGATTGAAGATATTTATTTGTAATCCAATCTTTACAAACTAAAAAATTTGGTTGCACTTCATTTTCATCTGCGAACGGCAGAGTTTCGATTATTTTCTCCGCTCTCTGCGTATTCTCCGTGATTAAAATAAATTTGACCGCAGAGACGGGGAGGCGCATGGTGCAATACAAGATTGAGAAAACTTTAAACCGGGATGCCATCAAAAATTTAGAAAATCGTTATAGATTAGATACCGTTTTCATCAGCCGTTCGACCATTCTGTAAGTTGCGGGACAGGTTTCGATATTCTGCTTATGGACATGCATGTACTCGACCATTTTTTTCTTAGTATGATGTGGAAATCCGGCACAGTCACGAGGCCTGATTGCATAGATCTTACACATATTTGTATCCAGGTCGAGAAACTGGCAGGGAAGACTTTTATTCAACCAGTCTCCCTCTTTATCTTTCTGAAGCCATTTTTTTTGAAACGCTCTCACAGACATCCCCAGGTATTTCGAAATGCGCTTCATATCTCCCCTGGTATAAGTTGGCGACATGGTTTTGCAACAGTTGGCGCAATGAAGACAATCAGTTTTTACCCATATTGATTTATCTGCCTCTATGACCAGGTGGTCCAGATTACGGGGAGTTTTTTTCTCAAGCCGTGTTAAGAAAAGCCTCATGCGTCTTTTATTGTAACGGACCATTTTTCTGAATGAACGTAAATTAACTGTTAACGGCATGAAAGAAGCTTGAATGGCAAATATCCCCTAATCATTTGTTGCAACAAAGAAAATTTTCAGGTTTCAATATTAAATTTTTATAATTGTTAGATGTGGGAGCCTTATAAAAAAGGATACAAAGCATGGCTGCAACTTGAGAAATCATTATCCGATCATTCTGTTGAAGCATATGTAAGGGATATTGAAAAACTAACTCAATTCCTGCAGGAGTCAAATTCACTTAAAAAGCCGGATGATATCAAACTAAAGGACCTGCAACAATTCATCAAATGGGTTGCGGGATTGGGAATGACACCAAGCTCCCAGGCAAGAATTATATCAGGCATCCGTTCATTTTTTAAATATTGCTTGATAGAAAATATTGTACAAAGCGATCCCACCATATTACTCGAATCGCCCAAGCTGAAAAGAGCATTGCCCGATACGCTTTCATTTGAGGAAATCGAAAAAATTATCGGGGCAATAGATCTGAGTAAACCCGAAGGAGGACGTAATAAGGCCATACTGGAAACAATGTATAGCTGCGGTCTTCGCGTCAGCGAGCTTGTGAACCTTCGTATATCCTGTTTGTATTTGGACGTAGGCTTCATCCGGGTAATCGGAAAGGGGGATAAAGAAAGACTTGTTCCTATTGGAAGGGATGCAATCAAATATATTAATATCTATAAAAACGATATCCGTATACATATTCCCGTTAGCAAAGACAGCAAGGATATCCTATTCCTTAACCGCCGGGGCAGCAAGCTGACGAGGGTCATGATATTCCTTATCCTGAAAGAGCTTGTAAAAAAAGCAGGGATCAAAAAAAATATTTCTCCCCATACATTCCGCCATTCATTTGCCACTCACCTGGTAGAAGGGGGAGCCGACCTGCGCGCCGTACAGGAAATGCTCGGGCATGAGAGCATCACCACCACCGAAATTTACACGCATCTCGACAGGGAATATTTAAGAAAAGTGCTGCACCAGTTTCATCCTGCTTTTAAATAAGGTTATAAAACGAGGATCTTATTATCATAAGTTTTCTTTGCTGACAAATCAATGGCCTGAACAATATAGATACCATGTGCAAAGTTTTCGGAGGATAATCTTTCAATATGCTTTCCTTCATCGATCGTCAGTTTCTTATGTAAAACAGGTTGGCCTGAAATATTTGAAACCATCAGTACATATTCGGATGCATGGTTCAGGTTAAATTCAATATTGATCATCGATCCAGACTGAACAGGGTTTGGGAATACAGTCACTGTATCTGGCTTGATGACTTTAACGGGAATGCAGAATTCAGCGATCCTGTTTTTAATTTTCTGAAAAATAGTTGTATCCATTTTTTTTGCCACCCTAGTATAACCTACAACCACCACGTCCCCTGCCAATGATGGACTCATCTTCATTACAACTGTATTGGTATTTTCTTCTTTTGAAACATCAATTTTTTTTTCAATTTGAATGTACCCAACAGAGCTGAAAACCAAAGTAACCGTCTCAGGTTTATAGACAGTAAGACGAAAAAAACCATTTCCGTCTGATGCGACTCCCCTTCTGCTCCCTTTTATAAAAACTGTGGCCCCTTCAATGGGGTTATTTTTTTCGTCGATGACGCGCCCCGTTATGGCAAATTCCTTTTCCTGTGAAGCACTCGTGGCAAGTTTGCCTGTCAATCTACCATCCATCGAATTAGGGTTAATATTTTGTTGAGTGCATGTTATGGTGTCACCGGTGATTTTTGTTTGGCCTGAGGATTTGTTTGTCATTAATAAAGCCGGGATCATCACATGAAGAAGATATTTATACCAAATTAGCTTTGTTTTTTTTTGAGTCGATATATTCCTGTTCAGCTGGTCGACAGAAAAATGACCACATAATCCGCTTTTTGTTTTCGAAATATATTCCAGCACCTGGTGGTCGTTCATCAGGCTGAAGTCGACTACCTTTTTCTGACAGGAGGAGCAAAATCTTCCCCTATCCATCTCCGTCATATTCTCCCATGATTCATGGCAGGGTTTGGGAACCTGCAACCGTATTGATTTCGACATAAAATTAGTTTCTTACATGATGCAGGGATTTTCAACATTACATACGAATCAAGAATTTTAAGCTGCCTCCATTAGAATTTCTGCATTCAAAAATCACACCCTGCGCCTCTGCCCTTGCGTCTCTGCGGTAATAATTTATTTTTCAAGGCGGAGAGAAAATAATTGAGTAAGTATCTTGCACAGGCCGAAAATGAACTCTACCTAAATTTTTTACGATTTTAATCAGGAAAGCTGTCCTGTATACAGGAAAGAATAAATATGCGAACTTAGATGGATAATTCCGGCGAAAATATAAATGGATAAAAAAGACAGGTCTATCATTGAATTTTCTTAAAAAAATATCTTCATCAATAAACGACCAGGAGCTGATTGCGCTTTACAAACAATCCGGCGACCTGGAACTGCTTGCTGCCTTATATCAGCCTTATATGGAACTGGTGTATGCTGTGTGCCTGAAATACCTGGAAGACCGTGAAACCGCTAAAGATGCTGTAATGGCTATATTTGAAGAGCTGGTAGTCAAAATAAAAAAACACGAAATAGATAACTTTAAGGGCTGGCTCCATACGGTTGCAAAAAACCATTGCCTGATGCAAATCCGGTCAGCTAAAAATCTGAAAATAAGCGAATTTCGGTTGGAGAATATGCAATTGACAGAATCGGTGCATCTGAATGGTATCATGGAAAAAGAAGAACACCTGCATCAACTGAATGATTGCCTTCAAACCCTCTCGTCCGAACAAAAAACAATCGTAGAATTATTTTACCTGCAGCAAAAATGCTATAAGGAAATTGCTTCTGTCATGGAGATGGATTGGAACAAAGTCAGAAGTCATATTCAGAATGGAAGGAGGAATCTTAAACTCTGCATGGAAGAAAAAATGGGTAAGGACTCATGAACGAAAAAGAAAAAAATATTAAAAAATATGATTCTCCGGATATTGAAAAATACCTGCAGGGAAAATTATCTCCCGATGAAATGCATGCCATCGAAAAATCAGCTTTGGAAGATCCATTTCTCGCCGATGCAATCGATGGAATACAACAGTCATTGCAAAAACAAAAAGACGGTTCATTTGACCAGGATATTAAAGAACTGAATCAAAGGTTGAAAGAAAGGGTGGCTGCAAAAAGAAAAACAATCCCCCTCTGGACCCGTGCAGCAGCCGCCGTTTTGATATTAGCCATTGGAGCTTCGATTGCTTATTATTTTATACAAAAAAATATTACGAATGAATCTCCGATTGCTTTAAAAAGAAAACAAAATGTAAATCCATCTGTGGATTCCTCGATCACTCCAGCACCCATACCATCATCCGCAAAAACTGATACAATAATTTTGGAATCTGAGAATGCAAGAAAAGCGGATAACAGGATAAACCCGGATTTAGCTAAAGCTAATCAAAAAAAATCCGATCATATCAAATTAGAAAAAGATACGCCGATCCCGTCAGCCGGGCTTGCAGCCCGTGAAGAACAAATAGTTTCAAAAAACGAAGCTCCTAAAGCCAGTCCGGTGATTGCCGATAAAGAAAAAATGAATGATAAAAAATCTTCCGATTATTCTTCGGCACAGGGGAATTCAAATTCTTTTGAGGGAAAAGTAACCGATCAAAACAACCGCCCCATCGCATCTGCATCTGTTGAATTAAAAGATAAAAATATTACAACGATCACAGATCACAACGGGAATTTTAAATTGAATATAAAAGATCCCGACTCCGTTATGGATGCAAAGGTTAGTTCCGCGGGTTATGAAGCAGCTTCCATTTCCCTGAATAATAATGGCTCGAATGCTATTGTATTAAAACGCCAAAATAAAAGCAGTCTTCAGGAAGTGGTAAGCGCCTACCGGGGAAAATATAAAGCCATAAACCAGACAAACCAGGATGCGGAGCCGGTTAAGGGATGGGATGAGTACAATCAATATCTTGAAAAAAACAAAAAAACTCCGCAGGATAGCCTTGGCCTGAAAGGCGTTGTCGTCATTTCATTCACAGTAAAGAAAAATGGAAAACCTTCTGATTTTTCTGTCGAACAATCATTGGGCAAAGATTATGACGCAGAAGCCATCCGCCTGATCAAAGAAGGAGCTTCATGGAAATTATTGAAAGGGAAAAAAGCTATCATAAAAGTGAATGTGATCTTTTGAAAATAGAATTCCCGATTCTTTATCTTCGCATAAAATTGCCAGTATGAAAAAAATAATGATTTTATCGGGAATAGTTTTGTTTTGTATGAACTTATCCGGTTTGGCCCAGCAACTGACGACACCTCCTCCATCTCCTCCCCAGTATGTAAAACAGAATTTCGGTCTTTCATCCATCGAACTTTCATATTCAAGGCCGGGAGTTAAAGGAAGAAAAATTTTTGGAGACCTTGTTCCCTATGGTAAAGTATGGCGCACAGGCGCGAATGATGCAACTACAATCAGTTTCGGAGATGACGTGATCATTGACGGTAAAAAAATTCCAGCCGGCAAATATGGTTTGCTGACGATTCCGGGAGAAACCGAATGGACAATTATTATCAGCAGGCAACTCGATGTCACAAACCCTGCTGCGTATAAACAAGACCAGGATCTGATCAGAACGAATGTAAAAACTATTGAACTCCCCTTCTCTCTTGAAAACTTTTCAATTTTATTTAATAATGTTACCAGCAACACTTGTGATTTGGATCTGCTGTGGGATAAGACCATGGTATCAATCCCTATCAAAACAGAAATTGATGCGAAGATCATGGAGCAAATTGATAATGCCATGAATAAGGATAACCGTCCTTATTTCGGAGCTGCGATGTATTATATGGAAAATGGAAAAGATTTGAACAAGTCACTCGAATGGTTTAATAAGGCTACGGAACAAAACCCCAAAGGTTTTTTTATTTACTATCAAAAAGCCCGCTGCCTGGCTAAATTGGGTAAGAAACAGGATGCTATTGCCACAGCACAAAAATCAATAGAACTTGCTAAAGAAGCGAATAATAGTGATTATGTATCTCTCAATGAAAAATTAATCGCTTCATTAAAATGAAAATATGAATCGGGCCGGTCACTCCACTCCCACTGTGGCCGGTTCGATTTTCTTTCTCAAAAACTGGTTCAGGAACCCGCTTAATAAAAGTACTCCGATTGCTCCAACAACGTTGAGCCACAGAAAACTCAAACCAATAATGCCTTTCTGGTTGAGAATATAAATCAGGATCACCATCAATTCCACAATCACTGCACTGATAAAAACAGCAGTGCCTCCAATTTTTTTCATAAAAAAAGCTACCAGGAATATACCCAGGATCACACCATAGAATAATGAGCCAAGTACATTCACAGCTTCGATCAGGCTATTGCCGATATTATATGCCAGCTGCGCTACTATGATACAGAAAATACCCCACAAAAAAGTATAGAGCCTGGAGAGAGCATATTCTTTCTTTTCAGAAATCGTTTTCTTTGAAAACTGCCTATGAAAATCTACGATTGTACAGGATGCCAAAGAATTCAGAGAAGCTGCAATTGACCCCCATGCGGCCAGAAAAATTACTGCGATTAATAATCCAACCAATCCTTTGGGCAAATAATCAACCACAAAACGGAGAAAAATATAATTGGTATCATTGCCATCGCCCCCAACCGATTTATCTTTTAACCATCTTTTGATTGTATTCCGGTATTGCAGTTTTTTCTCTTCAGATTGTTTCAGGACTGATTTTGTCTGATCCAATCCGGTTGGATGAGATACCAGAGAATTCATTTCTTTCACTTTTTCAGATTGCATCTGATCATATTCATTCTTCAACAGGGCCAATGAATCCTTATATTTTGAATGAGATAATAATTCTAATTGTGTATTATTAAAAAAAAGAGGCTCATGTGCATATTGATAAAAAGAAAAAACCAGCACTCCAATCAGCAGGATTAAAAACTGCATCGGCACTTTAACCAATCCATTCATTAATAATCCAAGTCTGCTTTCAGCGACTGATTTTGCTGTCAGATATCTTCCTACCTGGGATTGATCGGTACCAAAATAAGATAGCGCCAAAAAAAATCCTCCGATGAGGCCGCTTGCCAGGTTATACTGATCTTTCCAGTTAAACCTGCCCTCCTGAACTCCGGTAGTAATTACATTTAATTTACCTGCTTTCCCGCCCACATGTAATGCATCGAAGAATCCGATATTGGATGGAAGTAAATGAACAACCATATATCCGGCGATAACCATGCCCGTTATAATGATGACAAGTTGTAATTGCTGTGTATATGCAACAGCTTTGGCCCCTCCTGTTACTGTATAGGTCACCAATAATCCTCCCATAAAAATATTGGTCCAGAAAATATTCCAGCCAAGTAATGAAGACAGGATGATGGATGGAGCCGAAATACTGATACCAGTGGATACTCCTCTTTGTAATAAAAATAAGAATGAAGTCAGCGTTCTTGTTTTGAGATCAAACCTCTGTCCGAGGAATTCATATGCTGTATAGATTTTCAATTTACGAAAGGCAGGAACAAAGGCAATACATAACACCACCATTGCAAGAGGTAATCCGAAATAATATTGAACGAAACGCATACCGTCGGTATATGCCTGACCGGGGGCCGATAAAAAAGTAACTGCGCTGGCCTGTGTGCCCATAATGCTCAATAAAACAATATACCAGGGCACAGAACGGTTGCATAGAAAATAACCGTCCAGGTTTTGGGTCGTGCGGCTCTTGTAGAGACCGTACGCAATGATCCCCAGTAAGGTAATGGTTAATACCAGCCAGTCGAGCCCGCTCATGAAAAATGTTTGGTGAAAAAATAGAAGAAGACAATCAGCAGGAACAGAAAGCCGATTACTACCGCATACCAACGGCTCCATTTTCCAAACAGCGGTGCTTTTTCATCCTGGTTATCTGTCATTGTTTTTGTTTTTATCATCTCCCGACACCATCAAAGAGGCTGCAAGCAATCCCAGTGCGAGTCCGATCAATAACCCGATTGTTGCTTTTTTAATAAATCTGCCCACTATCAAACCGATGACTATTGCTACAACGAAAGCTATTTCCCTTCTTCTTCTCATATTTTAAAATCCACGTTTATGGTTAAGCGCAATCAGGTTGGCTAGCAGGCGATAAGCGCCCGGAATGCCTGCTGGCAATTCCCTGAAAAATACCAGTCCGGTATACACGAATTTACCTCTGCCATAGTCAGCGATGATCAGGCTTCCTTTTTGCTCAGGCTCACCAGGATCGTGCATGGATAGTATTGCGTGATAATTAGAGTCGGGTTGGGATGCAAAATAAATTCCTCTTTCCTGTACCCATCCTTCGAAATCCTTGTCAGTGATTTTATTTGGATAATTCAGTGCGGGGTGCTGCGGGTCGACAAAATTCACTTTGGCTTGTTCATCTGTCACACGAATATTTGAAATATTGAATGGATAGGGCCCTATTTTTAATTTCTTTGCGGTAAGATTATTCCTGTTATACTGAACGATGAGATTTCCGCCATCCCTGATATAATCCATCAGGACATCATATTTTGCAGCGAGCCATTCATGTACGTCATAAGCCCGTACTCCTGCTATCACAGCGTCAAACTGTTTCAGGTTTGCTGTTGTGATATCTTTTTCTTTTAATATCGTAACATCATATCCCATTTGCTGCAAAGCGGGTGGAACCTTATCCCCGGCTCCTTCGATATAGCCGATATGCTTCCCTTCGATTTGCACATCGGTAATCACAAATTTTGCTCTTGAATTCTTAAAATAATCAATACGGGGGATATGGTCGTACGAAATCGTCATCAATTCTTTCACGCTGTCTGTTCTGCCATTTCCATCTGATAAAAGTGTTGAATAAAAAATCGCAGATTCTTTTTTTATCGGTTTAGCGGAATAAGTATAAGTTGAGTTATGGGAATTGCCTTCATTCTTAATGTTGATATCCGACACATTTGACAATGATATTTTTGGCTGGATATTTTTCTGGCTTTCATTTTTCGTGTATACTTCAAATTGTTTTTCCTGGGAAGAAGTAAAGAGGATTGTTTCCGGATCAATCTCACCGGTTAAAGGTGGCAATATTGTCAGCGGTTCATACAAATCACCTTTCACCGCATCCAGGAATTCATATTGAACAGCCCTGGTGAATACAATATCCTGTCCATCGATATTCATTTTGAATCTCGCTTCGTATGCCGGTTTACTCTGAGGATCGCCAATCAATGTCTGGTCTTTTACATTAAATGACCCTTCCTGCATTTCTTCTTCGAGCCAATATGGTTGGGTAATCGGTTGTTTGTTGGACACCAGGATTTTTTTTGAAAAGGAATAATTTTTATTGAAAGCAAGCGGCAGATTAAATGCAGTATCATAATCCCCGAAACCAACCGTTTTTACGGTCACGTTTACATTCAACCGGTTGAGCATATCAATATTTATTTTTAAGGAATCACCCTGGGCTGCATATGCATTGTCGACAGTTGCATCGAGCCACAAGCCGGAGCACAATTCAATCAGTTGTTGGGTCTCTTTTAGTTTCTGTGTTTTCCAATAACCATCTTTCAATTTTAAAATCGCTTTATAAATATTTACGAGTGCCGGAACTGATTTTTCAGGATTTGCGAGCGAGTAATGCTGAATTGCTTCATCAACCAATGGCTGAATTTTATCGCCTCCTTCCACCCTGCTCCAGTTTGTAGTGACGCCATCCATCAAATCATGATCGGGTTTATCACCTGCAACCCATGCAAAATATTCCAATGCTTCTCCCCTGGTTCTTGGTAATGCAGCTCCCTGGCTTTTATGATTGGTGCGACTTTCTGCAGCAATCTCTCCGTAACTTTTTCCAATGATGGCATTGAAGGTTCCGACATCCAATTTCATCTGATCATTGGCGGTAGTATTCACCATCCCGAAATTGAAAGTATTCCATAATAATCTTTTTGCCTGCCAGGGCTGAACTCCATATTTAAACTGTTCGGGAAACCTGTTTGGATCTGCCGCCGCCGCTAATGCTTCGTGTGCAAGAACAGCCGATGCCGCATGATGCCCGTGAAATGCCCGCCTGAATTCTTCCGGGAAACGGGTGATGAGTACATCGGGTTGAAATTTTCTGATCACCCAAACCACATCGCTAAGAATCTTTTCTTTGTCCCATATCCTCATGGTTTCTTCAGTGCTTTTCGAAAAACCAAAATCAAAAGCGCGGGTAAAGAATTGCTCTGCACCGTCTACTTTTCTTGCTGCCAGCATCTCCTGCGTCCTTATCAATCCGAGTTCTACTCCCTGTTCATCACCAATTAAATTCTGTCCGCCATCACCCCTTGTCATGGAAAGGTATCCGGTTCTGTACAATCGGTCTTTTGCCAGATATGCAATCAATCTTGAGTTCTCATCGTCGGGATGTGCAGCAACATACAATACAGATCCCAGTACATTTAATTTTTCCAAACGAAGAAAGATCTCTGCACTATTGATCGTTTGCGGAGTCTGGGCTTTTAGAAAAGATAATAACAGAAAAAAATTCAGGGAAACCAGCACTAAAATTTTTCTCATTGTCGGCTTTTGAATTGTTCAGTCAGGCAAATTAGTGAATCCTTTGTTTTAAATGCGCAAAATAATGTGGGCGGCAAAAGGAGGGTGAAATTTTAAAATCCCCTGTTGTATCTCAGTTCCAGGCCAGGAACGATAGAGACTCGGTTATACTCACTCTACACTGCGCTCTGCGCCTCTGAATGGGCGCGGAGTTTAATGCAGGAATTGAGAAAACTTCAAATTGAGACATTGTCAAATTCCGGGCAGAAACAGATTTATCCGAGAACATCTTATTTTTACTTTTAATTATTTTTAACAATTTATAATACGGGATTCTATTTCCGGGTTATCTATATTAGTCTCATATGAGCAAGAAATTATTTTGGATGATTATTTCTCTTTTATCAATGGTTTCAGTTGGAACAGGATTGTATGGTCAGCAGGATTTCAATCCCTACCATTATTCTGTGAATAAAAAAATTGAATGCAGTCATGGAGCTGTTGTATCAGCACACCCATTGGCAAGCCAGGTAGGCGTTTCCATTTTGAAAAAAGGCGGAAATGCAGTTGATGCAGCGATTGCGACACAATTGGCCCTGGCTGTGGTTTATCCGGGAGCAGGTAACCTGGGCGGGGGCGGTTTTATGGTCGCTTCTTTGTCGAATGGAAAAAATATTGCAATTGACTTTCGTGAAAAAGCGCCCTTGGCAGCTTCCCGGGATATGTACCTGGATGCTCACGGTAATGCACAGACTAACTTAAGCCAGGACGGTCATCTTGCCAGTGGTGTTCCCGGAACAGTTGCCGGTATTTTTGCCGAGTTCAAATATGCGCGATTGCCATTCGGAGAACTAATACAGCCGGCTATCGATCTTGCTGAAAAAGGATTTGCCATTACGGAATCAGAAGCAAAAGATCTGAATGAAACCCAGACAGAATTCAAAAAATATAATACCGTCATGCCGGTATTTGTAAAAGAAACTCCATGGAAGGCGGGAGATACGCTCATTCAAAAAGATCTTGCAAAAACGTTGAGGCTTATACGTGATTCCGGCGCAAAAGGTTTTTATGAAGGTGAAACAGCCCGCCTGATCGTCGAAGAAATGAGAAGAGGAAAAGGTATAATCAGTTATGATGATCTTAAAAATTATACTGCTAAAGAGAGAGAGCCGGTTGTTTTTAATTATAAAAAAGATTATAGCATCATTACCATGCCACTTCCAAGCAGCGGAGGTGTGCTCCTTCCGCAGATGATGAAAATGATCGAAAACCAGCCACTGAAAACTTATGGATTTGAATCGGTCAAAGCGGTACACCTGATGACAGAAGTTGAAAGGCTCGCTTATGCAGACCGTGCAAAATATCTTGGTGATAATGATTTTTATAAAGTGCCGGTGAAAACACTCACCAGTGATGCTTATATTTCAAAGAGAATGAAATTGTTCAATCCTGATAAAGCAGGAAACAGTGATGATATTCAGGCAGGCGTCATATCTCCTGAAAGTGAAGAGACGACTCATTTCAACACTTATGATGCCGATGGGAATGCAGTTGCTATTACGACTACTTTGAACGGAGGTTATGGCAGCAGAACCGTGGCAGCAGGCACAGGTTTCTTACTGAATAATGAAATGGATGATTTCAGTATCAAACCGGGAGTGCCGAATATGTATGGAGCTTTAGGGACTGAAGCAAATGCCATTTACCCCGGGAAAAGAATGCTGAGCTCGATGACACCAACAATCGTATTAAAAAACAAAAGACCATATTTGATAGTAGGTACCCCTGGTGGAACGACGATCACCACTTCTGTTTTCCAGACTATCGTGAATATTTTGGAATTTGATATGAGTACGGAGGATGCAATCAATAAGCCCAAATTCCATCATCAGTGGAAACCTGATGTCCTCAATGTAGAAAAAGATTTTCCGCAAAATATAAGAACAGAACTGCAAAAAATGGGATATTCTATCCGACAAAGAGGATCTATTGGCAGAACAGAAGTCATTAAGATTTTATCAAACGGGAAAATAGAAGCAGTGGGAGATAAACGAGGGGAGGATACTGCTGCAGGATATTAGTGAGCCTGTAGTCCGGAGTCTGTAGTTTTTTGTAAATTACTCCATAATCAATGGTCCATCGCATATCATCAAATCTTCATCTATGTCCTTAGGAAATATTTTTATCGAGTCTGCTATTCAAAGATTAATCAGTTATAAAGATCTCGCTGAAAAAACTTTTGTCCAGCTTGAGGAAAAGGATTTTTATTTTCAGCCGAATGAAACTTCCAACAGCATTGCCATCATCATCCAGCACATGAGCGGGAATATGCTGAGCCGCTGGACCAATTTTTTAACAGAAGATGGCGAAAAAACCTGGCGTGATCGTGACGGTGAATTTGAAATTCATTCCGGTACGCGTCAGCAATTAATGGAACAATGGAATAAAGGCTGGGAATGCACATTGAACTCACTAAGATCCTTAACCGAAGATGATCTTTCAAAAACAATCTATATCCGTAAAGAGCCGCTTTCGGTAATTGACGCCATTAACCGGCAACTTGCACACTATCCCTATCATGTGGGACAAATCATTTATATCGGTAAAATCCTGAAAGATGATCAATGGAAAAATCTTTCTATGGAAAAAAAGAAAACCAAGCAGGTTTGAATTTAGAGTTTTGAGTTCACAGTATCGGGTTATTTTTTGACGACAGCTGTAAACTCTAAACTATTATTCCGCTTTATATATTTTAACCACTACCACTCCATCTCCCTGCACATATCCCCTGTACATCCCTTCTGTACTGAAAGGCATAGCGATGTTCCCATCCTTATCAATAGCTATTAACCCGCCGGAGCCTCCCAATTCAGGTACTTTTTTCATGACCATTTCATCTGCTGCACCCTGCAATGAATAATGCCTGAACTCCATCAGATCGCTGACAGTCTTTGCGACCACCAGTCGAATATAGAATTCACCCCAGCCTGTGCAGCTGATGGCGCAGGTGGCATTATTGGCATATGTTCCGGCACCTATAATCGGGGCATCTCCAATCCTTCCAAATTTTTTATTGGTTATCCCTCCCGTGCTTGTTGCAGCAGCCAGGTTACCATAACGGTCAAGCGCAACTGCTCCGACAGTCCCGAATTTTTCCGCCGGACCGGGTTTGTCTGAATTTATCCCTGAATTTTTTCGAATCTGCAAAGCCTTCAAAGAGTCTTCTTTTTTTACGCTTTCAAGCGCCCTCCATCTTTCTTCTGTATAAAAATAAGAAGGGTCAACAATCTCTAATCCCTGCTCCTTCGCAAACTGTTCTGCTCCTTTTCCTACCAGCATTACATGATTGCTTTTTTCCATTACCGCACGAGCTGCACTCACCGGATTTTTAATTGTCGTTACACTGGCAACAGATCCTGCTTCCAGCGTCTTTCCATTCATAATCGCGGCATCCAGCTCATTTCTGCCTTCATGTGTAAATACTGCTCCCCTGCCGGCATTGAATAACGGACAATCTTCCATTATCCTGATCACAGCTTCTACTGCATCCAGAGAAGTCCCTCCGTTTTTGAGAATTACATATCCTTTCTGCAAAGCGAAAGTCAATGAGTCCCGGTAAGCTTTTTCTTTTTCCGCAGTCATCTGGCTCTTTAAAATAGTGCCTGCACCACCGTGAATTACCAATACAATACTATTTCCGCGGTCATGTGACTGATCTTTTATTTCCTGACCAAATAAACCATCATTCAATAGTATTGTCAAAGCAATAAAAATGTATTTCATGTGTTATACAATTTTAACAAACCTAGGAGAAAAATTCCGAAGGATATTATAAACTATTAGTCGGCGGAATACGTATTGAGCTTTAAAAAAAGTCCTGTACTGTATGGCTGTCAAATCAGAATTTCTGTCAAATAACCTTTCCCTCTCGTGGAATGATGCAGATCTGAAAAAAATCCAGTTTCCCATTAAGTTAAAATCAATAAAAGCGGCTTTGGTACTGAATTTGCCCTTAAAAGACGTTATTTTTACATCATAATCATTCGTATTCTGAAAAATCTCTCAAAAATAACCTTGTTGACATTCCTAACCCTGGTTTTGCTGCTGGCAGCATTGTGGTTATTGTCAGCTGCCATCAGTCAGAAATCCCTAATATATTTTCTCTTATTTGCAGGGGATGTATTCCTGATGATTAAGACGGCTAACTGGAAATCAATTCTTGGTTGCTTCCTTGTTTTACTCGCTCTTTCGATCGCTATTCAGACTTCCCCGGTTCAGAACTGGCTGGTTACCCAGGCAACACAAAAACTGTCTTCCAGTCTTCATACCGAGATTCATATCAAGCATGTTGATTTTTCATTTTTCGATAAAATGCTTCTCCAGGGAACATTGGTGAAAGATAAAAATAAGGATACATTACTTTATGCCGGCGAGGTGAAGGTGAAAATTACTGATTGGTTTTTTATAAAAGATACTATTGTTTTACATTATATCGGTCTGAGCAACGCTACCATTAAAATGAACCGGAAAGATTCTGTTTGGAATTACCAGTTCCTGGTCGACTATTTTTCCAGCTCAGATACCTCTACCAGGAAAAAATCAGTTTCTCTCAATCTTAAAGAAGTTGAGCTTTCACGTATTCATGTCCTGAAAAAAGATGAATGGAGAGGAGAAGATATGGAATTGAAGCTGGAGGCATTATCATTAAGCGCCGAAAAGATCGACTTTTTAAAAAAGAAAGCAAAGATTCGTGTGCTTGAATTTACTGAACCCGATTTTGCCATCCGGAGTTATCCGGGTAACAGGCCTCCGCTTCCCCCCGATACAACGAAAATTGTGAATGATCCACAGCATTTACGCTGGAATGCCGGCGACTGGGAAGTTTCCGTAGAGCAATCTTCTATTCGCAATGGCTCCTTCAGCAATGATAAATTGACAGATGTTCATCCTTACGATCATTTTGACGGCAACCATATTCATTTCTATGATATCAACTGGAATTTTAATAATGTTCTTTTGAAGCATGATACGTTGATCGCACAAATGGAATTGAGCACAAAAGAAAGAAGCGGCTTTGTCGTAAAAAAATTCGACGCTAATATTAAGTTCTTTCCGGAGGCAATGGAATTTGCCAGGATGGATATCCAGACCAACAAAAGCCGATTGCGCAATTTCTTCGCTATGCGTTTTAAGACTTTCGACGACATGTCGGATTATATTGATAAGATAAGCATGGAAGGAAATTTTACCGATGCGTATATTGATAGCGATGATATTGGCTTCTTTGCTCCTGAACTCAAGACCTGGAAAAAAACAATCCGGCTCAGCGGAAATATTAAAGGACCCGTTAGTAATCTGGTGGGGAAAAATATTTTGATCAATGCAGGACAAAACACTTTATTGAATGGAGATATACATCTGAAGGGCCTTCCCGATATCGATCAGACCTATATAGAATTCAAATCAAATAATTTCCGAACCACCTATAAAGATGCCATTACATTTATACCTGCACTAAAAAAAATTACACAGCCGAGAATAGATCGTATCGGCAACCTGAGTTTCAAAGGAAATTTTACCGGATATATTCATGATTTTGTAACCTCAGGAACAATTGCAACCGATCTGGGCACAGTAGATGCAAATGTCAATATGAAACTGGCCAAGAATAAGCTCTCAGTTTATTCAGGAAATATTGTTACGGACAATTTTGATCTTGGTCAGTTCATGGACGATTATTCAATCGGTGAGATTTCTTTCAGTGGAAAAGTAAATGGAACCGGCTTATCCGCCAATACTTTGACCGCAACACTTGATGGAACTGTGCGCCAGCTCAATTTCAATACCTATCCCTACCAGAATATTGTTGTCAACGGTACAATTGCCAAACAAAAATTCAACGGCCAATTAATCGCAAACGATTCAAACCTGCACGCTACATTAAACGGTTTGATTGATTTCAGCGGCGACAAACCGAAATTCGATTTTGAAGCTGCGATCGATTATGCGAGTTTGAAGACATTAAACTTTACGAATGATAGTATTGAATTCAATGGCAAACTGCGATTCAATTTTACAGGTGATGATATTGATAATTTCCTCGGAAGCGCCCGTATTTACAATGCATCCATTTACAAAAAGGGACAACGTCTTTCATTCGATTCCCTGACCCTGGAATCAAGTATTATTGATAACAACAAAACAATTACCGTTGTCAGTAATGAATTTGATGGAGCAATTGTCGGCGAGTTCTCGATCAAGGAATTGCCTGATGCGTTCCAGGAATTTCTCTTTAAATATTATCCAAGCTATATCAGTCCTACAAAAAACAAATTGTCAGATCAGAATTTCAGTTTTGTTATTGCCACAAAAAAAGTCGACGAATACCTGGATCTTTTCAACAAAAATCTAAAAGGATTTAACTACACAAGTATTACCGGACGTATCAACAGCAAAGAAAACTTACTGGATATAAATGCAGAAGTTCCGCAATTCAGTTATAAAAACATCTCATTTTACAATGCAAATTTGAAAGCCAGGGGAAATTTCGACAGCCTTTCAGTAGAATCAACTATGGGTGAAATATATGTGAGCGATAGTTTACATTTTCCCTCTACCAGGATTCAGTTAAAGTCGTTTAATGATTTATCTGATGTAAGAATTATCACAAGCGCTAACCAGACCCTGAATGCTGCGAATATATCAGCCAAAGTGCAAACGATGTCCGATGGGTTTCACGTGATGTTCAATCCATCAACTTTTGACATCAATAGCAAGACCTGGACCATAGATAAAAATGGACAGCTTTCATTCAACAAGAATATAATTTCGGCTGACGGGCTTAGAATTTATAACGGTGACCAGCAAATCCTTGCAAATACTCATCCCTCCGCTGAAGGGAACTGGAATGACATGCAGATTGAGCTCAAGAAAATTAATATCGGCGACTTCGCCCCATTCTTTGTAAAAGAAGAACGCCTGGAAGGGTTGTTAAGCGGCAGGGCAGATATTACTGATCCGTTCAATAAACCTTATTTGCAATTCACCGGTGATGCCGAGCAATTCCGCTTTGACAACGATTCAATCGGCAAAATGCATCTCACGTCAAATTACAGCAAAAAGAATGGCTTGGTGAATGCAACTGTACATTCAGACAATGAAGATTATCATTTTGATCTCAAAGGGATTTTTAATACTGCAGACAGTGCAACCGGTCAGCCTATTAATATTCTTGTCGAGAACCTGGTTGACACAAAAATTGATTTGCTTGAAAAATACCTGGGGGCCGTATTCAGCAATGTTACCGGAAAAGCAAGCGGTCAGCTACAGATTTCCGGCCCGGGCGACCAGCTTAAATATGTGGGCGATATTAAATTAAAAGATGGGAGACTGAAAGTTAATTATACCCAATGCACTTATAAAATACCAGTCGCCAATGTTCAGTTGCGTGAAGATTATATTGATTTTGGAGGCTTTGAATTGCAAGACAGTCTTGGAAATAAAGCGCAAATGACCAGAGGGAAACTATTTCATCATTCGTTTAGGGATCTGCGTTATGATTTTGCATTGAATACAAACCGATTGATGGTTCTGAATACAAAATACACAGACAATAACCAGTTTTACGGAATAGTGATTGCCAGAAGCAATATGACGCTTACAGGTCCACAGGAAAACATGCAAATGTATATCAAAGGAGAGCCCACCGACAGTTCAACAATTTATCTGCCCACTACAACAAGCCGTGAAAGTGCAGATGCGGATTTTATCGTATGGAAAGTTTATGGAAAAGAAATGCAGCCCCAGCATGTTGATCATGGAAGCACAAATTTTAACATCACACTCGATATCACCGCTAATAATTATGCAACAGTATATGTGATCATCGATCCGCTTACCAAAGATATCCTGCGGGCAAACGGCCGTGGTAACCTGCGAATTAAGGTTGGCACTAATGAAAATATGGATGTGCGTGGCCGTTATGAAATTGACAGGGGGGATTACAATTTTACCTTCCAGTCATTTATCAAAAAACCATTTGTCTTTAAGGAGGGCGTTGGAAATTATATTCAATGGACTGGCGACCCTTATAATGCTGATATCAATATCCAGGCGGTATTTGAAGCGGAGAATGTTCAGTTCAGCGATCTTGGGTCCGCAACCAGTTTATATACTTTCAATGCCGATAAAATAAAAACAATTCATGGTCGTGTATGGGTTGTTGCTATTCTCAGCGACAAGCTCATGAGACCTAATATTACATTTGAACTCGAATTGCCTCCCAATAGTGAGTTAAAGAATAACCAGGATGTTGCGCTCTTGTTGCAAAAAATTGAAGAAGATCCTGTTGAACTAAACAAACAGGCAGCCTATCTGATTGTATTCAATAGTTTCGGCCCGCTTTCCAACAGTACAACTGCTTTTAATCCCAATGAAGCGGTAGGCGGAGTTGTAATTAGCAGTATTTCCGGTGCGATTTCCAGTACACTCAGTCATCAGTTCTCGAATGCATTTCAAAAAATTTTCAAGGACAAAAGTATCCAGGTCAATTTCAATACTTCAGTATATAACGGGACAGCACTTACAAATGGCGTACCTGATAATACCGACCTGAGCCGGACTTATGACCGAACGAACATGAATTTATCCGTCATCAAAAGTTTCCTGAATGAACGCCTGACTTTTATTGTTGGAAGCGCTGTTGATTTTGGGCTGACGGCACAGCAGGTTCAGACCTCGTCGATCCAATTCCTGCCCAATATTACTGCTCAATGGAAAATTTCACAAACGGGAAGAGTTGTGCTCACTTTCTTTTATCGCGATTCTTATAATTATTTGTCTACATCCAACCACACCCAAAACAGCTCGGGTGTAGGTATTTCTTACCCGAGAGATTTTGACACGATTGGGGAATTATTTATAAGAAAGAAAAAGGATAAAACGAAGAACGACAAGAAAAAGGACCAGGATCAGGCGGTCAAAGAAACTACAGACACTTCCAGCAAATAGCTGATGGCCCATGATCGATGGCTGTTGGCCGACTCCTAACGCAAGTTCTAAATCAAACTCGAATATCGATTAACGGCCATCGATCATCGGCCATCGACCAACGCTTTCCTCACTTCATGATCTCATGTCCCAGCTTATCTCTTTTGGTCTGCAAATATTTTTCATTATGCGGATTGGGATGCACTTCTATGGGAACAGTCTTTGTGATCTCCAGGCCATAGCCGGCGAGACCAGCTCTTTTCTTAGGATTATTGCTAATGAGGCAAATCTTTGTAATACCCAGGTAACGCAATATCTGTGCTCCGACCCCATAATCTCGTTTGTCCATTGGGAAACCCAGATGCAGATTGGCTTCAACGGTATCCATACCATTTTCCTGTAACTGATAGGCTTTTAACTTATTTACCAAACCAATTCCACGTCCCTCCTGATTCATGTACAGAATGACACCCTTTCCTTTTTCCTCTACCATTTCCATGGCCTTATGCAATTGTTCTCCGCAGTCGCAGCGAAGTGAACCCAAAATATCTCCTGTAAAACAGGAAGAATGAACTCTCACCAGCACAGATTCATTTTTTTCCCATTCACCTTTTACCAGCGCAAGATGTTCATTACTGGTATTTTTTTCTTTGAAGGCGATTAGTTTAAAATGACCATATTTTGTAGGCATATCAACCCGGACGATTTCTTCAATCAGTGAATCAGTCTGTAAACGATATTCGATCAAATCGCGGATGCTGATCAGTTTAAAATCAAATTTCCTTGCAATCTCTTTGAGTTGAGGCAGGCGTGCCATCGAACCGTCTTCATTCATAATTTCCACCAATACTCCTGCGGGTTCAAATCCAGCCAGCCGGGCAAGGTCAATCGTTGCCTCCGTATGGCCTGTCCTGCGCAACACTCCCCCCTTTTTTGCACGAAGAGGAAATATATGTCCCGGCCGGCCCAGGTCGGAAGGCCTGGTCGATGAATTAATCAGGGCCTTTACAGTCAGTGAGCGGTCGTGCGCCGAAATACCCGTCGTACATCCATGACCTAACAAATCAACAGATACAGTGAAAGCAGTCTCGTGCAGTGCCGTATTATTATTGACCATTAATTCCAACTCGAGCTCATCGCAACGTTCTTCGATGAGCGGGGCGCAGATCAACCCTCTCCCATATTTACTCATGAAATTTATTACCTCCGGAGTAGCATTTCTTGCAGCAGTGACAAAATCACCCTCGTTTTCACGATCTTCATCATCAACCACAATTACTAATTTGCCCTGTTTAATGTCCTCAATCGCGCTTTGAATAGAATCCAGCATGTCAAAAAATTAATATGCAAAGGTAATCATTTATAAGAGTGTCTTCAAGTAATACGACCTGGCTGATATAGATTCCCTTTGCCAGAATAAATCAGGTTTTCATCCATACATCCTGTTCTTTTATCCTTCATCAAAAGTTCAAACCCAAATCATTTTTTCATAATATTTAAAATAAAGTCTTTTGTTCATAAATTGTAGACAGAAAAAATCTAAAAGAATAGTTTTAAACTAATTTTTTTTCTTTTCTTTAGTTATTATTTACTACTTGCGTCGATTTCCTGCCATGTGTTAATATTTTTTTAATAAGCATATTACTGTTGTAAAAAGGTAATATCGTTTCTTTGCTATTCGAAAAACTACTGTTTATGATAAAACGACTATTGGCATTAGCTATTCCAATTTTATGTACTCTATTCTCATTCGCCCAGGAAACTACTTCTGATATCCTTGGCCAGATTACAGATGGGAAAACAGGTTTGGCAGGCGCAACTGTGGTAGCGCTGCATACACCTACCGGAACAAAATACACCACGACTACCAGAAAAGACGGAAGGTATAATTTCGACAACGTGCGTATCGGCGGTCCTTACGTGATAACGGTAACTTTTGTCGGATACAGAAAGGAACAGCAGGACAATATTACACTTGTACTCGGACAAGCTTACTACGCAGATTTTGTCATGACTCCTGAATCAAAGGAATTAGGTGCTGTCACCGTATCGAGCGCCAGACAGAATAAAATTTTCAATACAAGCCATACGGGAAGCCAGGAAATCATTACACGAACGCAATTAGAACAATTGCCTACGATCAATCGTTCAATCCAGGATTTTACCAAACTGGAGCCCACTGCTAATGGATTAAGTTTTAGCGGTACCAATCCCGGCTATAATAACGTGACACTTGACGGAGCAGATTTCAATAACTCTTTCGGTCTTTCCAGTACATTGGGCGGACAGGCAAATGCTCAACCGATTGCATTGGATGCAATCGATCAGATCCAGGTGAATATTTCACCTTACGATGTGCGCCAGGGAGGGTTTACAGGTGCGGGGATTAATTCTGTCACCCGCGGCGGAACCAATCAATTCAGGGGTACGGTATATGATTATATCAAAGGCCCGGGAACCATCGGATATCATGTAGGCAACACCGTTATAACTAAAACTCCTTTTAATTTTAATGTTTTGGGAGCGAGTCTTGGAGGAGCCATCATCCAAAATAAATTGTTCTTCTTTATTAATGCTGAACAGGATCTGCAGTCAGCGCCTGCTACCAGTTTCGTAGCATCTACAAGTACAAATCCGCCTGCTCCGGGATCTGTTTCGCAAGCCAACGCAGATACACTGAATTCTCTGGCTTCATTCCTGAAGAGCAATTATAACTATGATCCGGGCCCTTACCAGGGATATACATTTAAGACGAATAGTTATAAGGTCAATGCACGAGTTGATTTCAACATTAATGATCAGAACACCATTACATTCAAATACAATTACCTGAAATCTTATGCCGACCAATTCCCAAGCACCAGCCGCTCGGTAGGTGCAGGCGGTTTAACAGCTGGTCAGCAACCAGGAAATTTCTCAATGCCATATCAGGGCAGCGGTTATCGTATCAATAATGACCTGAATATTTATATTCTTGAATTAAATACCAGGTTAAGTAATAAAGCTTCCAATAAATTCCAGATTGGCTACACGCAGGAAAGAGACTTTCGTTCTGCACAATCTTCTTCAGATACTTTTCCTCTTGTTGACATCGTTGGACCTAGCGGTAACCTATATACGACATTTGGATATGAGCCCTTCACCTATAATAATAAACTTTTCATGGACTCCTATCAGCTGACTGATATTTTTAATTTCTACAAAGGAGCTCATGAAATCACTATAGGTACACAGGACAGTTATAAAAAATATCAAAACGCTTTTGCTCCGGGTTATAATGGCGTGTACCAATTCAGCAGCCTGGATCAATTCCTTTCCGGAGGAACTGCCGCATTTTATGCGCAATCTTATTCCACTTTAAAAGGAGCAGCTTTCCCATGGGCCTATGCAGGTGCGACCAACCTGAGCCTTTTTGCACAGGATAAATGGCGCGTGAATAAAAACTTCACCCTTACATATGGCGTCCGCTTTGACTATACTACTTATCAGAATAAATTTACCGATAACCCCAATTTTGATCAGTTGAAATTTAAAGACGGTGCTATGTATGATGTGGGTACGGCTCCAAACAGTTTCCTCGTAATATCCCCAAGAGTTGGATTTAACTGGGATGTGAAAGGAGACAGAACCTTTCAAATCAGAGGAGGAGCGGGAATTTTCGAAGGGGCCCCGCCATTTGTATGGATAGAAAACCAGGCTGCAAATAATGGAGTACAATTTGGTTCATACACCGAAAAGAATGTTCCGTTCTTCCCTTCAGCATCGGCCGGGTTAAATTACTATCTCACTTCAACCGGACAATCTCAGACATCAACCCCGACTGGTTATTCAGTCAATGTAATCGACAAGAAATTTAAATACCCAACCAAACTCAGGACAAGCATTGGAATCGATAAAAAATTCTCGGGGGAATGGGTAATTACAGGTGAATTCACTTACTCAAAAGATATCAATGCAACCTATATGGCAAATCAGAACCTGAATGAAGAGAATGGTTTTGAAGTTAGTAATGGTCCGGATAACCGTATGCGGTATAACACAAATCCTACTACTACCACGGGCTACAATAGCAGTAATACTTACTATAGTGGAACTCCAACCCAGACTTTGCAAAATCCCAACCTGGGTAATGTAATCTGGCTGGGCAATTCATCCAAAGGTTATTCTTATACCGCAACTGCAAGGATTCAAAAAACTTTCCGTCATTTATATTTCAGCGTTGCTTATACATACAGTGATGTAAAATCAACCATGGAAAATGGAAGCACAGCTTCCACGCTATGGTCTTCAAGGCCAGTTGCCAATACAGATCCAAATACAGCAGTATTGGGTCGTCCCGCCTGGTATCAGCCGAATCGCGTGATTGCATTCGCAAGTTATCGGGTAGAATATGCAAAACATTATGCAACATCTGTAGGATTCGTTTTCGAAGCTGCTCCTTCCGGCGTGACTTCGTATGTATATAACGGTGACCTCAACGGAGATGGTAACAGCAATAATGATTTGATGTATATCCCAAGAAATTCAGGCGAAATCAATTTGATTGATGCTGGTTCTTATAACAAGACCACTCATTCCGGTGTGACTACGGGAACAGCCGCAGATCCAAGAACTTCATCACAGATCTGGACCCAGGTAAACAATTTTATCAACCAGGATAAATATCTGTACAAACACAAAGGCCAGTACGCACAATCCAATTCTGTAGTATTACCATACTTCAAACGTCTTGATATGAATATTACACAGGATATCTATTTCTTTACCAAACGTGGAAATGATAAGGATAAGCACACTTTGCGTTTGAGTTTGGACCTGATCAATGTTGGCAACCTGCTGAACAGGAACTGGGGATTACTAAAATCTGTTAGCAGCAATAACTTTCTGCGATTTGAAGGAATCGCAGCAGATGGCAAAACACCATTATTCTCATTCCCCTTTATCGATGCAACCAACCAGGTGCCATTGGTCAACAGCTTTTCAAATAATACAAGTATCAGCTCAAGATGGCAGATGCAATTTGGTATCCGCTATATGTTCAATTAATACAGGGAACTGCTGTTCCTGAAAGGGCAGCAGTTTCTCTTAACAAAATAAAATAGTTGTTATAAAAAATAATTGTATGAAAAAAATTCTCGTGTTTTTGTTAAGCGCAGCCACAATCTGGATGGCGGCTTGTAATAAAACGACCACACTGCCACCCTATACACCTCCGGTTGCAAGTAATTTCTCCGTGACTTCCCTGAAGCATACCGAGGATTCAGTCAATGTTGGCGACACAATATGGTATAATGCTGCAGGCACCGTGTATGATACTACCCAAAACATCGCTGCATTTTTTGCCACCAGCTATACCATTTCAGGTGCAAGCGCCACTTATAATTATGGAAATTCCAGTGCACCAATTACCATTAAACGCACGATTGGAGATGTCACAAACGGAGTGTACGCATGGACAGCAATCATTGCATTTCCAACGGCAGTGACCCAGGTGCCTCATAAAACAAAACTGACTACCAGTGCAACTTTTCAGTATCAGTTGACTCTAAGCAGCATGCAGGGAACATTGACGGCCTCAGACTCCGGTCCGAATAAATCGGTATATGTGAGATAATTCAATACATAAAATAAAAAAACCTGAATTAAGAAATATGATTCGGGTTTTTTTATTTATCATTTATTATTTTCCACCTTCCATCCCCATTTTAAAAAATCAGGCATGGCCCTGGCCCAGGTAGCTATATCATGTTTACCATCGTCAATTTGCAGATAGAAGATATCTTTTTTTTCATCGTATCCTTTTGCCGCTAATTCTTTGATGAGATCGAGTGTATCATCAATGGAATCAATAACCCCATTGCTATTGCGATCATCCTCCTCATCTGCCGCGCCACATTCAAAAAAGAATTTCAGCCATGGATAATAGTTACCATTAAGGATTTGTTGATGCATGATTCTGTCTGTTGCATCATCATAAGTGCCATCATGCTTATCCTTGGTTCTCCACCACAATGAACCTGAGAAAACGCCTACTTTGGAAAATTCATGCGGGTGATTCCAGACAATATCCAATGCACTTAAACCGCCCAATGAAAACCCGGCAAAAGCCTTTTCCTTAAAACCATCAGAAGAATAAGCAGATCTTATATAAGGGATGAGTTCTTCAAAAACAAAGCGGGTATAATTTTTAGCCTGGATGCCCCTGCCCTTGTAGTCAGGGGTTTCTGCAGTGCCATATTCCATTTTCCTGTTTATCCCTGCATGTATCCCCACACATAATAATGGTTGAATACAATTCTGATCATACAAATTTTCAAGTATGCTTTCCAAACCCAATTTCTCCATATCCTGTCCGTCGTTGATCAGCAGCAAACTCCATCTGCCAGAGGAAGTTGATGGGTGAAGGGGCAAATAAAAATCCACATCGACACTACGATCAAGAGGTCCGGATAATAGTTGAGCGCTTTCTTTTAATACGCCCATTCTTTTTTCAGTTTTCATGGTTTCAAAAATAGGGAAATGATTTGAGACAATTGGCAATAGGTATAGGCAAATAGCAATGGGCAAGAACATGAATGAAATATTGTTCATTGCCTATTGACCATTGCCCATTTCTCTCCAATATGATTTGTTTTTTTGTTGTTTTAAAAATAAATTTGATGAAGGCAGCAGCATTATGAATATACATGAAGAATACATTACCTGGCATTCCCCCTCGATCAACAGAAGTTTTGAAATGCTTGTATTTGGTCATGCCGGGCAACCGGTTATTTTATTTCCTACCTCGAAGGGAGCTTATTATCAAAACAAAGACATGGGAATGATAGACGCAGCTTCCTGGTTCCTGGAAAAAGGAATAATAAAAATTTATTGTCCGGATAGTATTGATTCTCTAAGCTGGTATGATAAATCTGTACCTCCGGCTATACGTGCGTATAATCATACCTGTTATGATAAACTGGTGTCGACTGAACTGGTGCCGAGAGCACAATATGAAACAGGATATGCGAGGGTAGCGATGGCCGGTTGCAGTTTCGGAGGTTATCATGCCGTTAATGCATCTTTTCGCCATCCTGAAATAACCAGTTATTGCTTTTCGATGAGCGGGGCTTTCGATGTAAAACAATTTATGGATGGTTATTATGACGATAATGTCTATTTTAATAACCCGGTGGATTTTATACCTGCAGACAACAATCCGGATATTTGGAGAATGGGAATTGTACTGGGTACCAGTGACCAGGATATTTGCAGGGGAGACAATGAACGAATGAGCGGAATTCTGCGTCACAAGAATATCGATCATTGGCTTGATATCCGGCCCAATGCTACCCATGACTGGCCCATATGGCGGGAAATGTTTCCGCATTATCTTTCCCTTATGAAATAAAGGACCTGATGCCGGGCAGGAAAAATTCCGAAACGATTCGCTTCTGCCACCATGACAAACATGATCAGTGTCCATAATTGACCTGAAAAATGAAGACTTACTTTTAAAATCGTACATTCATTACCTCATTCAAATTTTATCGGGTAACGACTGCTTCCTGGCTTTAAGAATTATGAGGAAATAGGATGAAAACTTCCATATTTTTTCGGGTAATTCAAAAAAAATCCGGCAGCGGGCTTTTTATCATTCAAATCTTTTATAATGAAAAAAATTGGTATACTCTTCGGACAGGAAAGAAGCTTTCCAATGGCATTTGTGGAAAGAATTAACAGTAAAAATGTTCAGGGCATAACGGCCGAGCCTGTTCGCATTGACAAAGTAGTGCAGGGTGAAGCCAGCGGATATGCAGTGATCATAGACCGCATCTCACAGGACGTGCCATTTTATCGCGCGTTCCTGAAAAATGCCGCTTTATGCGGAACTGCTGTCATCAACAATCCATTCTGGTGGAGCGCTGATGAAAAATTTTTCAATAATTGCCTCGCTACAAGGATCGGCGTGCCTGTCCCCAAAACTGTTCTGCTCCCTTCGCGCGATCTTCCTGCGGACACCAACGACCAGTCGTTTTCCAACCTTGCATTTCCATTAGACTGGGAGGGTATTTTTAAATATATCGGTTTCCCGGCTTATATGAAACCTTTCGCAGGAGGGGGATGGAAGCATGTCTATAAATTGAGAAGCATGGAAGAATTTTTTCAGAAGCATAGCGAAACCGGCCAATTGGTGATGTTGCTCCAGGAAGAAATTATTTTCGAAGAATATTATCGCTGTTATTGTATCGGGGGGAAATATGTGCGCATTATGCCTTATGAACCCCGCAATCCTCATCATCTTCGCTATGTGAGCAATTTTGATCCATCGTCCGACAGAATACAACTCATGGAACAAATCGTAGTTCGGATCAACCAATATCTTGGCTACGATTTTAATACGGTTGAACTGGCAATCCGCAACGGTATCCCATATGCGATTGATTTTTGTAATCCCGCACCGGATGCAGAGAAAGCAAGTGTCGGGGAAGATAATTTCAATTGGGTCGTAGAAGCGGCGGCGAATTATGCGATTGAAAGAGCATTGGCGCACAGAGATGGTACTGATAACCTGACCTGGGGAGAATATCTCAAGAGAAGCACCGCAAAGCAACAACTTGCTTGAGAATTTCTGAACTGATCGTACAAGAATTAAAAGACATCCATCTTTCGGAGCATTGATATAAGAGCAATTTCAGCAAATAATAATTATGGCAAATATCAATTACAAACATTTTACGCTGGGAGTAGAAGAAGAATATATGGTATTGGATCCTTTCTCAAGAGAGTTGAAAAGCCATGAACAGAAGATAGTCATCGAAGGACAAAAAGTAATCAAGGACAAGGTAAAGGCAGAAATGCACCAGGCAGTTGTTGAAGTTGGAACAGATATTTGCCAGAATGTAGACGAAGCTTTCAAGGATGTATCTACCCTGCGAAAAACCATTTCGCAGATCGCCGGAGATCTTGGATTATGGGTGGGAGCTTCAGGCACTCATCCGTTCAGCCATTGGGAAAGCCAGCTGATCACCGATCATGCCCGCTACAATGAAATCGTCAACGAGTTGCAGGAAGCCGCAAGAAGCAACCTGATTTTTGGACTGCATGTGCATGTCGGCATGGAAAGTCGTGAAATGGCCAATCATATTGCTAATTCAACGAGGTATTTTCTTCCTCATATCTATGCACTCAGTACCAATTCGCCTTTCTGGGAAGCAAGAAAAACAGGATACAAATCTTTTCGCACTAAAGTTTTTGACAAATTCCCACGTACAGGCATACCCGAATATTTTGAAAGTATCGAAGCATACGAGAATTACGTAAAACTCCTGGTTAAAACGAATTGCATTGACAACGCCAAGAAGATATGGTGGGACCTGAGGGTTCACCCCTTCTTCAATACGGTTGAATTTCGTATCTGTGATGTGCCAATGACTGTTGAAGAGACAATATGCATTGCAGCCTTGTTTCAATCGGTCTGTGCCAAGATTTACAAGTTAAGATCACAGAACCTGAACTTTATCATGTACCAGCGGGCTTTGATCAACGAAAATAAATGGAGAGCCGGCCGTTACGGCATCGATGGACGATTGATTGATTTCGGAAAGGAAGAAGAAGTGAATACAAGAGTGCTTATTTATGAATTATTGGATTTTGTTGATGATGTCGCTGATCACCTGGGTTGCCGCCAGGCAATTAATATTGTCAGTAAAATACTGGAACAGGGAACCGGTGCCGATCGTCAGTTGAAAGTTTTTGAACAAGGTGGTGATTTGATAAAAGTCGTAGATTATATCCATTCACAATTCCTCGAAGGCCTGTAAACAGGGATCATGCATGCGTGGCAAGGGAATAAAATCAAAGGAAAACAATCCAATCGCAACCTACCCGATCGGTAAGAGAATATTCAGCATCGGAGAAATTATAAGTGGAAAATACGAAAGATTCGATGGCTCCAGGTTTATTGTACCACATCGAAGAGATTTCTTTTCATTCTTTTTTATCAAAACAGGATATATCTCTCACAGCATTGACTTTCGCCATTATAATTGCAAAGTGGGGGATATTTTTTTTATGTCGCCCCAACAGGTTTACCTGGTTGAAACCGCCGGAGATATAGGAGGGATCAGTATTGCATGCAAATCCGAATTCCTGATGCCGGATGAATTATCATTACCCATCCTTCAAAATATTCATCGTGAAAATAAGATCACACTTGACAAAGAACAGTTTTCTTATTTATCAGGATTCATGGAAAAAATGTTATCGGAATCCTCGAATGATGAAATTTTTTCTGACAGGTTACTAAGATCTTATTTTGCCAGTTTCCTGATTTATCTTAGTCGGCTATACCAGCTACAATTTCATTCGGGAAAGACAAACAGGGAAGAATCTGCCATCGTAGAAAAATTCAGATCGATGGTTAATGAACACTGGAAAACCATTGAACATGTATCAGACTATGCCAAACGGTTATACATATCCGCGGGACATCTGAACCATGTTGTCAAACAAAATACCGGGAAAAAGCCTATCGAGCTTATCCAGGAAAAAAAACTGACCGAAGCTAAAAGATTATTGCTTCATTCGAAGAATGCCATTAAAGAAGTCGCCTATCAAACAGGATTTGATGATCCTGCCTACTTCAATCGCTTCTTTAAAAAATGGAATGGTAATACACCGCAGGAATTCCGGGAGGAAATCCATAAAAAGTACAATACTTCATTGTAATAATCCTACCAGTGGATTTTAAAAGAAAATAATTTTGGCGAACATTAAATTATTTTCATCATGCTTCATTCACCAACGAGTTTGTTTCATCTCACTTCGATTGCATGGTTCATTTTATTTGCATACTGGCTATATAGTGGAATGAGAACAAAAGTCACGGTAAAAAGGCAAAAAAATTCTACCCGAGTAGTTTATCTTTTGCTAATGGTTGCGGCCTTCAGCCTGGTCTATGCGGGTTCTTTAAGAATTGGTTTTTTAGGAATGCGTTTTCTTCCCGAAGAAAAATGGATTTCATATCTCGGATTAATCATTAATCTGGCGGGAATTATTTTTGCAATCGTCGCAAGAACATGGCTTGGCAGTAACTGGAGCGGGACTGTTACCATTAAAAAAGATCATGAACTTATTCAAAGCGGGCCTTATGCTATTACCAGGCATCCAATTTACACAGGATTTATATTTGGCCTAATAGGCTCAGCCATTGCGCTGGGAGAAATCCGCGGATTGATTGCACTTGTACTGCTGTTTATTTCAGTCAATATAAAGATTGCATTGGAGGAAAAATTTATGCAGAGCAGGTTTCCCGGTTATGATAATTATCGTCATCACACCAAAAAACTGATTCCTTTTATTTATTAATCAGGATAAATTTTCAATAACCATCGCGCTGGCTCCTCCTCCTCCATTGCATATCCCGGCCGCTCCATATTTTGCTTTGTTCTGTTTTAAAATATTGACTAAAGTCACAATAATCCTTGCTCCACTGCAACCCAACGGATGACCAATCGAAACTGCTCCTCCATGAATGTTCACCGCAGCAGGATCCAATTTCATTCGTCTTGTATTTTCAATTCCAACAACAGCAAAAGCTTCATTGAGTTCCCAATAAGAAATATCTTCCATCTTCAAACCAGCTTTTGCTACAGCTTTCGGAACCGCCAGCGAAGGAGTAACAGTAAACCATTCAGGAGCCTGTTCAGCATCTGCAAAGGATATGATTTTCGCAAGAGGTTTCAATCCCAATGCTTCTGCTTTTTCCCTGCTCATCAATAGCAGCGCAGCAGCACCATCATTCATCGTGCTTGCATTTGCAGCTGTGACTGTTCCGTCTTTTTGGAATGCCGGTTTTAATTCAGGTATCTTTTCAAATTTGACATTGAATGGTTCCTCATCTTTTGCAAATAAAACAGGATCTCCTTTTCTTTGCACAATCTCAACAGGGATAATTTCATCTTTGAATTTACCCGTATTCCATGCAGCTTGAGAACGTTTATAACTTTCAACAGCAAAAGCATCCTGGTCAGCGCGACTGATCCCGCAGGTTGATGCACATAATTCTGCTGCATTGCCCATGGCTTTTCCATCATACGCATCAACCAATCCATCTTTAGCTAATCCATCAATCAAATTAGTATTGCCATATTTATTTCCCCAACGTAATTGCTCCACATAGAATGGAACATTACTCATACTTTCCATTCCGCCGGCAACAACAATATCTGCATCGGCCAGCATTATACTTTGTGCTCCCTGGGCAATTGCCTTCATACCACTTGCGCAAACTTTATTAATAGTAGTACAATTCACGCTATCGGGTAAACCCGCATATTTTGATGCCTGCCTGGCAGGAGCCTGTCCGAGATTTGCCTGTAACACACAACCCATCAGCACATCGTCAACAATTTCGGGTTTGATGCCTGCTTTTTGCAAAGCTCCTTTGATTGCAATCGCACCCAGACGCGTCGCCGAAAAATCTTTGAGCATTCCGCCGAAACTTCCAATAGGAGTACGGACCGCAGCGATAATATATACTTCTTTTTTATTCATATCCATTCCTTTTAAATAGTAAGACTGGCAAAATTAGTCTCTTTACCAATTGCCAATTTTGGATTGCATAAAATACAATTGAATGCCATCCGGATCACTGAAATTTGCGAATATCCCTGCCTTATCTTCTGATTTGTCAAATACCACACCCATTTCAGATAAGCGTTTTTCCGCCTCAGCGAGATTATCGATTCCAAAACCTATGGAGAATGCAGAAGATTTAATTCCGGATTCTTTTGCAGGATGAAGTCCGATGACAACTCCAGGCGCTTCTACCTGCGCATAATGATTATCCCATCTTTGTTTGAGAGTTAAACCCAATCCCTTCACATAAAAATCGATGGACTTGTCCATATCTTTTACCATGATAGTCACATTGGAAGTAGTAATGGTATACATAATTTTATTTTTGATAAAATACTTCTTCCAAATTTACCTCATTTATATTTTGCGATAAAAAAGCACTCCTTTAGGAGTGCCTTGTATTGAAATTCTACTGATGATGTCGTTCTTCCTTTGGCTGCGGCGGTGGCTCTACATGCGGAGGA
Source organism: Puia sp. (assembly GCA_035499855.1). Taxonomy (GTDB): domain Bacteria; phylum Bacteroidota; class Bacteroidia; order Chitinophagales; family Chitinophagaceae; genus Puia. The sequence goes on from DATJXY010000085.1 coordinate 44,624, forward strand.
GGAATATGACTCGGATGGGCTGGCTGCGGGTGCAATTGGGGCTGAGGCCTTGGCTGTGCAGCAGGATTCGGATTGTGAGGCACTTCATGCACACGATTCGGCTGAGGTGAAGGAGGCCGGTTCGGATGGGAAGCTGGCGGGTTTACAGGATGAGTTACCGGATTTGGACGAGGAGAAACAGCATGACCGGCAGGCGCAGGATGTTCAGCATGATTATTCGGCTGTACATTCCTGTTAGGAGCCGGGCGTTCATTGTGATTATTCGGTTGTACATTCCTGTTAACAGCAGGCAAATTATTGGATCTAAGTTCATGCATATCCGTTACCCTGTTAGGAGCGGGTCTGACAGCAGCTTCATTCCTGTTAATAGCAGGATGGTATAGGGCCAATTGTCCGTTTCTTACCTCACTCCTTCCCGGTGCTGCTGACTGGTTAATTTGAACAGTGTGTACTGATGCACGTGTATATTCTTCTACATTTTCCGGGCTTGGTCCGCGCATAAAAGCCGTATGTCCGATACTACTTCCTCTGTTTACATTATTGATCACCGTTATATTTTTAATAACGGTAGTATTGCTGCCGCGGTTGACATAGTAATTATTGATATTTACACTGGTCATATGAGCTCTTGGCACAAAAGTCCAGCAATAAGCAGGAGGCCTGTAAGAAACAAAAGAAACTCCAATGCTTATTTGTGGACCAATCGGCGCCCAGCAATAATCATCTCCATATTCTCCCCAGGTTACCCATGCAGGAGCCCAATCGTATCCAGGTAACCACATCCATCCATAAGAATTATCATAAAACCAATTACCATAATGGAATGCAGCCCATCCCCATGGATAATCAGAAACCCAGGTCCATCCTTCCGGTGTATATACCCAATGACCTGCAGTCGCATAGGGACGGAAACCAAATGAAACTGAAGTAGGAACCCATACATATCCATACCTGGGATAATTGACCCATCTTCCATAAGGACTTAACTGGTCATAAAATACCTGGAAGCTCACAGATGGCTGTGCGAAAGATCTTTGAGGACTGATTGAAATCAATCCGGCAACAAGAAACACTGCTAAGAGTGCATTACAAATCTTTTTCATAATTCCTATTTTAAGGTTAATAATAATTATGCTGTTGAATAATTGCTATCTCTGATTAGATTTTTGCAAGAATAGTGCCTTAGAGGAAAAATATCAGGGCATGCGCCTTTACCTAAATTTTTTTAAAGATTTTTTAGGGAAAAAAATCAACAACTTCATTGAAAATAAAGTGTTATAGCCGGAGAAAGTTAAAAAAGTTAAAAATCTTTCGACAGGAAAGAAATTATTTTTTCTGAAAACTCTTTTGAACGTGAAGCGCTCCCATGATCACCCGGGACGGTGGTATGAATTGCATGCGGAATTAGTTTCACTAATTCCTGAGAAGAACCATTGTCCTGATCAATATCTCCGCAAATTATCAGAACAGGTTGTTTGATTCCGGCTAATTCTTCTTTACTGGTTGATGGTTGTTCCTGCTGCATGCATGCAAGCGCTTTTTGATCAAGACCGGATTCCTGCACACGCTTCACCATGGGTTCTAATTCCTTTACGGGTTCTCCCGATAAGGCTTTATAGAACATGATTCTTCTGGGCCAGTTTGGGTTGGTAAAGTCCACTCCTATTCCACCCATAACAGCCTTGGTTATGCGCTTGTCCAGCACAAGCAACCTTGCAATGATAATCGATCCCCTTGAATATCCGACCACGCCATAATGTTGCAGGCCCAGCATTTGAACAAGTCCCATGATATCCTTTGCTTCAGCATCATTTGCATATGCGGTAGAGTCATGAGGCTTATCAGATTTGCCATTACCTCTCAAATCGAGCGTAATAACCTTGTTTCCTCTTTTCAATAAATCATCATACAATACCGTTTTTTTCCAGGATTCGCCATCTACAATAAATCCGTGGACTAATACCACCGGTTCGCCACTCCCCTTCACTTCATAATAAATCCTGGTTCCGTCGAAAGAAGAAAAATATCCGGATGTATCATTGAATGGTGGATTTGCCTTCGGCAATAAAGGCAGTATGATCAAACAATAAAAAATAAAAGAAAAGATTTTGATTTTCATATGCAATATTTAGTTCTCGTCCTTCATTTCATACAAAACATAGCCTTTTAACTGATAGGTTGAAAGCGCTACTTTAGCAGAGATGGCAGTTCTGACTTCAGGAATCAATTCTTCTTTCTTAAAGCCGAAGAAAGCCATCGCCTGGCCACATACAATAAGTTTAATACCGAGCGAATCAAACTGTTTTAGCAAAGCCAAATTAGGATTATCTGTTTTAAATTTTTTCCTGTATGCTTCATCATTCAGAACTGCATTCAATGCTGCGCCATGGATCACCAGAACGGAATTAAGGTTTTCTTTTGGTATCCCGGCTGCAATATGAAGATTGATCACACGTCCAACTTCCGCGAGAGCCCAATTGATTTCTTTGTGGCTCGCAGAATCCTTGTTCCATCCTGTCACTTCCATTACTAATTTGTATTTCATGGAAGGATCAGGGTTTTCTTCTATGTTAGCAACCGGAATCACACCGGACCATTTGCTGTTTTTAATCAACGGGTACAAAGCAGTTGAAAAAAGTCTTTCAAATTTCAGGCTGTCCATTCGCGCCTTCTCAGCACTGTCTTTTTTATTTGCCAGATTTAAACTGTCCTTTTGTTCTGTTTGTGCGCACAATATATGTGATACAGTTAAGAGCAATAGTGGGAAAATAATATTTCTCATGATGAAATTGTTTTAAAGCAATATTTTTCAAAGTAGCTAAAACTCGCGAAGCTGTCAAAAGCATTTGATCGTTTATTATGATTTTCTCCACGTTCTCAAAAAATTTTTGATCTTTACTCTTCAAAACATTTAAATTTAACTTTCATTTTATCTTATTATTATGGGAGATCTTCAGGTTAAGAAACAATCTAAAAAGTACGATGCAATTATTGTAGGCTCCGGTGCGGGTGGCGGAATGGCAGCTTATGTGCTTGCAAATGCAGGATTAAAAGTTTGCCTGATCGAAGCCGGTCCTATGTTCGATCCAAAAACAGATTCAAACCAGTTAAAGAATCCATGGGATTCTCCAAGAAGAGGAGCCAGTACCAAATTCCGCCCTTTTGGTGATTTTGACGGCTGTTATTGGGGATGGGAAATCGATGGCGAACCATATACCCAGACCAATAATTCAAAATGGCAATGGGAATGGTGGCGGGCACGCATGTTGGGTGGGCGTACCAATCACTGGGGAAGAATTTCACTTCGATTCGGTCCGAAAGATTTTAAGCGCAAAAGTATTGATGGATTGGGAGACGACTGGCCGATTGGTTATGAAGATATCAAACCATATTATGACGAGACAGATAAACTGCTGGGAGTTTTTGGAACCAATGAAGGATTGGAAAATGATCCGGATGGTATTTTCCTGCCTCCTCCAAAACCACGTCTGCATGAATTATTCATCAAAAAAGCGGCGACAAGCATTGGCGTTCCGGTTATTCCTTCACGCTTATCGATTCTTACGAAACAAATCAACAATGAACGCGGACAATGTTTTTATTGCGCGCAATGCGGAAGAAGTTGCAAAGTATATGGCGATTTCTCCTCTTCATCCTGCCTTGTTATCCCTGCATTGAAAACAGGAAATGTTGACCTGGTGACAAATGCAATGGCACGTGAAGTATTAACTGATAAAGAAGGATTGGCAACGGGTGTTTCTTATGTCAATAAAAATGATATGCAGGAATACCAGGTCAGCGGAAAAATAGTTGTACTTGCAGCCAGCGCATGCGAAAGCGCCCGTTTATTACTCAATTCAAAATCACAGCGCCATCCGAACGGACTGGCAAACAGCAGCAATGTAGTTGGGAAGTATTTACATGATTCCACAGGTGCTGATATGGGTGGAATCATCCCTGAATTATTCGACCGGAAAAGATATAATGAAGATGGTGTAGGTGGAATGCATGTCTATTCACCCTGGTGGCTCGACAATAAAAAACTGGATTTCCCGAGAGGATATCATATCGAATATGGCGGAGGCTTCGGCATGCCGCTATATGGATTTAATTGGGGAATTGAAAACCTCAATGGTACTTACAAAATAAAAGGCAAACAAAAAGAAGCAGGAGGTTATGGTGTTTCGCTGAAAGAAGATTACCGTTATTTCTTTGGTTCACATGTTGGCATGGCAGGACGTGGTGAAAGTATCGCCAGGGAAGATAACTACTGCGAAATAGATCCTAAAGTAGTAGATAAATATGGTATTCCTGTCTTACGTTTCAATACGAGTTATACTGATTATGAGATCAAGCAGGCTAAGCATATGAAGGAAACATTTTCTGAAATCCTGCATGCAATGGGAGCTGTCATTACATGGGGACATGAAGACAATGAAAAAAATAATTATGGATTGCACAATCCCGGCAATATCATTCATGAAGCCGGAACCGTGAGAATGGGTAATGATCCGAAAAGTTCGGTATTGAACAAATGGAGCCAGGCGCATGATTGCAAAAACCTGTTTTGTGTTGATGGAGGGCCCTTTGTATCGCAGGCAGATAAAAATATCACATGGACGATCCTGGCCTTATCAATGCGGACCAGCCATCATATCGTCGATGAGCTGAAAAAACAAAACATATAATCAATAGCATGGGTATTAATGCCCGTGTTATATAAAATAACGATCATGGACAGACGTAAATCAATAAAAACATTAATTGTAGGCGGTGTTTCCACAAGCGTATTGGTGGAAGCCTGCAAGTTGCCTGATAATAAACCTGCAGCTGCAGAAGAAAAAAAAGAAGAAGCTATTGCTGGCGTAAATCTTAACCGCATGGCGGAAGAGAAAGAATATGAAAAGAAATTAGCATCCGAAAAATTCTTTACAGATGCTGAAATGGCAACCATCACAATTCTTGCTGATATTATTATTCCCCGTGATGAAGTCAGTGGCAGCGCTTCGGATGCCAAAGTACCTGATTTTATAGAATTTATTGTAAAGGATATGCCTGAACACCAAACGCCGATGCGTGGTGGTTTGCGCTGGCTCGATGTCCAATGCCTCAACCGCTTCGAAAAACCTTTTAAGGATTGCAGCCAGTCTCAGCAAATGGAAATGGTAGATGCCATTGCATGGCCAAAAAAAGCGAAGCCGGAAATGACCCAGGGAGTGGCTTTTTTTAATCTCATGCGCAATCTTACTGCCAGCGGTTTTTATACAACTGAAATAGGAATGAAAGATGTCGGCTATATTGGGAATGTTCCAAATCAATGGAACGGGGTTCCTGCCGATGTATTAAAACAATACAATCTTGCTTATACAGAAAAAGAATTGAAGGAATGTGTAAGTTTCTAGAGAGTCAGAAGACAGAAAAGTCCGAAAGACGGAAAGAAAATTCTTTCAGACTTTCGGACTTCCCGACTTTTCTGATTTATAACAATTAATTTTCTATCGGATCCAGGTAATACCCTTCTTCGCTTAATACAAAAGTATTGGGAACAAATGAAAGTAATGATTGCTTGATCATCGATGCAGCTTCTTTCAAATAGCTCTGACCGATTTCAGGTGTGCGCATCGCAAATTGCCAGCTTTGTATCTTCAGAAAAGCAACCTTGCTTTCCTGCGTGATTTGGTTCTCCTGCTGGCGATATAATTCGGCCAGGCGATCCTGTTGGTTTTGGATATTAGGGAACATAGGGATTGAATTTGATTTTTCAAAAGGTATCCTTCTAAAAACGGGAAAGGCGTCTGAAAAATTGTATCCTTATCTAAAAAAAACAGGGGAAAACCGCCAAAAAGCAGCGCAGGACCGGCTTTTGAAAGGGTTTTCAGGCTTCTGATATTGATTCACCCGAAAATAATAGCTTTTATGACCCTTATTACCCTGATTGGTCTCGCGGCTGCCTGCGGAACGACCGCGTCCTTTATCCCGCAGGCAATTCAGACAATCCGGACAAAAGACACAAGCGGCATTTCGCTTTCCATGTACGGTGTTTTTACTGCCGGCACTTTTCTTTGGCTATTGTATGGAATTCTGAGTGAGAATTTCCCTGTAGCATTGGCCAATGGTATCACGCTGGTATTTGCAACTATTATTCTTATTTATAAAATCAAATACAAATAAAGGCCAACCCTTTTCCAAAGTTTTAAACTTCGGAAAAGTTAAAAAACGGCAAATCTTAAGTTAACATGAGACTGATTACTTACCTGCATTTTAATGGTCAATGCGAAGAGGCGCTCAATTTTTATAAGGATTGTTTTAAAGGAACTATCCTGCAATTTTCCAGGATGGGCGATAGTCCCATGCCCGTTCCCGACTCTCACAAAAACCAGGTCATGCATGCAAGACTTCAGTTCGGAGATAATCTCCTCTATATGTCCGATTCTCTTCCCGCCAGTACAACTCCTGCTGGTAATAATATCCGGTTGTCTCTTGAATTCAGGGATACAAAAAAAATGAATGACCTGTTTGCAAAATTGTCGGAGGATGGGAAAATCATTATGCCTTTACAGGATACATTCTGGAATGCAAGGTTCGGGCAATTGGTAGATAAATTCGGAATTCATTGGATGATGAATTGCGAATTAAAGAGGTGACAGTTCAGATAACAGTTGACAGTTGACAGTTCACAGATGCGTTTATTGTTGGACGATGATCGATGGTCGATCTTAATTTCAGACTTGCATTAAAGTCGGCCATCTGTCATCTGCCATCGGTCAACGGGTATAACCGTCCTTAAATACTGTCAACTGTTATCTGTCAACTGTTTTGCTGCAACAATCTAAATCCAAGCGCGGTCACAACAGATAGGCTTCCGATCAGCCACCACAAAACACGAAAACTATAATGTTCTACCACCTGCGCGCCTGCAGTTGGACCGATGACCTGTGCAGTCGACCATGCAATAGTATACAGTCCCGCATATTGTCCGCGATTCGCTGAAACCGTACGGGATATCCAGAAAGAATTCATAAAAGGCATTGAAAGGATTTCTCCAAAAGTCAGCAGGATCATACTCACTACTACGATGATTATTGAAGATGAAAATACATTCAGCATGGTAAAAGCAATTGCTATTAAAAGCGTTCCATTCCTTATATAAAAAAGGTTTTCTTTTTTACCCTCCAGTTGAAATATCAATATCATTTCAATAAATACAATAATAATTCCATTCAAAGCCATCAATAACCCGATATAAAATTCATTCATATGCAATGATCGCTTGTAATAAACCGGAAGCGTTGTGAATGACTGATAAAAGCAGGTGGCAAATAAAATGGTCAGAAAAATAAATGCAAGATAAACCCGATCCTTAAACGCTGAAGCTGGTGTATTCTGCTCAGTTGATTTCTTATTCTGAATACCGCTTTCGGGCGAGGGTGTAAGAAAATACCTGAGCAGTATCGCTGCAGCTATATTGGTTAATCCATCAACCCAGAAAAGCAGGTGATAATTAATTGACGCGAGTATCCCTCCTAATGCGCCTCCGATCGCCCAGCCCAGATTGATGGCAAGACGATTCAGCGAATAGGATCTCGTTCTGTTTTCTTCCTTACTGTAATGTGCAATCGCTGTTGAGTTGGCAGGACGGAAAGCATCATTCACTACGCTCAATAAAAAAGTGAAGATGCAAATAAGCGGAAAACTCTTCATCATACCAAGGGTTATGAAGAGAATACCTCCACCCGTTAATGCGATCAGTTGAACCGGATGAAACCCGAATTTATCGGTCATCCTTCCGCCGATAAAACCACCGCATATCGCCCCGGCTCCAAATAAACCCATCACAATTCCAGCCTGTCCGATACTATAACCCATGGAAGGCTGCGTGAGATAAATCGTCATAAAAGGAATCACCATGGTACCGCTACGATTTACCAGCATCACGGTAGATAATAACCAGGTATCCCGCGACAAACCACCATACGCAGTCTTATATAATGAAACCAGACCCGGGAGCATTTAAACTTTTACAATTAGCAGGCAGGTTAATAACAATAGAGTAACAAATCAAATCTACCGAAAATCACAGAAAATTCTACAAATGAAAACTTTGAATTATATTGACGGCATTATTTCATTATAAAAATTAAAAATGGTTAAGTCGAAGGTTAAAAAATTTGTACCTATTGCAACTCTTTTGTGGATACTTCTTATTGTACTATTTCAACATGCAGGCGCCCAATCCAATAAATATTCTGTGAAAGGATGGCAATTAATGGACTGGAAAAAGGACAGTGTTTTTGGTACAAGCATCAACAAAGCATATTCAGAATTACTCAAAGGGAAGAAAGGTAAGCAGGTGATAGTGGCCGTTATAGATGGCGGCGTAGATACAGCACATGAGGATTTGCGCGGACATATCTGGACGAATACAAAAGAAATCCCGGGCAATGGCATTGATGACGATCATAATGGATATGTTGACGATATCCATGGATGGAATTTTTTAGGCGGAAAAGATGGCCGGAATATAGAAGCCGAGAGCTATGAGGCCCAACGCGAATATACACGCCTGCAACCTATTTATGGTAATATCAAAGATTCAACAGAAGTGACTACTGATAAAAAAGAAGAATATAAATATTGGTTAGCGTTGAGAAAAAAATATGTAACGGACTCAGCAAGATTTGTTGAAGAATTGGCATTTGCTTCAGGTCTTGCAGATAAATGCAATAAAATCGACAGCACACTTAAAAAAGCTCTGTCAAAAGATACACTCTGGGTCAGGGAAGTTGCGGATTTCAACCCGACCGATTCCTTCGTTCAAACTTCAAAAACTGCTTTTCTTGCCATGTATAAGAACTACAATCTTGGTTCCGATATGGCTTTTTCAAAATTTGTTGATGAAGTAGAAAACTACAAAAAAGAAACAAAAGCCAAGCTGGATGGATTGACGATAGATCCTAATGCACGTCGTCATGATATTGTTGGCGATAATCCTGATGATATCAACGACAGAAATTATGGCAACAATAATATTGCAGCGGGAACGCCTTCACATGGTACACATGTTTCGGGAATCATTGCTGCAACTAGGAATAATGGAATCGGAATGGATGGAATTGCAGATAATGTACTGATTATGGCGGTACGTGCAGTACCGGATGGTGATGAAAGAGATAAGGATGTTGCCCTGGCCATCCGATATGCAGTTGATAATGGTGCAAGGGTCATCAATATGAGTTTTGGAAAACCTTTTTCTCCCGGGAAAAAATGGGTCGATGATGCCGTAAGATATGCGGCAAAAAAAGATGTATTGCTTGTCCATGCAGCAGGCAATGAATCGGAAAATATTGACGTTGAGCATAACTATCCCAATCCCGATTATGATGATACGCATATGAAGGCTGATAATTTTATAACGGTGGGGGCCAGCCGAGGCGGTCCGGACAGCCTGCTGGCTGCAGGGTTCTCCAATTATGGAAAAAAAGAAGTGGATCTTTTTGCTCCGGGCGTCAATGTGTATTCTTCTGTTCCGGGAAACAGATATGAAGCATACAGCGGAACGAGTATGGCGAGTCCTGTAGTCGCTGGTATTGCAGCGCTGATTATGGAATATTATCCGAAGTTGAGCGCCAGACAGGTAAAATACGTGCTGGAAAATTCTGTTTTGAAATTATCAGGCTACCAGGTAAGAATACCTGGTTCTAAAATGAAAGCAGATTTTGCCGTGCTTTCCAAAAGTGAAGGAATTGTCAATGCCTATAGCGCTTTAAAACTTGCAGCTACTTTGAAAGGTGAACGCAAAATCCAAAAAAGCTCAACAGTAAAAAGCAGATTGGAATAGTGGCATTAGTCGTGAGTCGGCAGTCGTGGGTCGTGAGAAAAATTCCTTTCCGATCTCCCGACTAACGACTGATGACCATTGACTCATTTCACATTAGCATTTTTATCAAAAAAATCATCTACATCTTTCTTGAACTGAATAAGCGAAGGCTTATTGATATAATACATATGTCCGGCCTGATAATAATGAAACTGGATATTATCCTGTAATTCCGGTCGCAGGAACATATGATTGATATCATACCGTGCGATAAAATAAGGCGTCGCAAAATCATAATATCCAGCGCCGATATAAACTTTTAATGCAGGATTCTTGGTCATGGCAGAGCGAAGACTTTCTGCCACGTTGAGAAAACGGTTTTGAACGTTGTTGAAATTCCAGGGATACACATTCCCGAAAATATTGTAAGGCTTTTCTTCTTTAAAATTTAATTCCTTTTCGAAATAATCATTGATAGCTGTAGTGAATGGTCCATCTATATTTACAAAAGAAGGATCGAAATCAGGAGTCTCTCCGGCGTCGTCAAAATCCCTCCCGGTAAATCTTGCATCCAGTCTGCCGATCGTCAATCCATCCTTTCTTCTCAATTCCTTATAAAAGCGATCTTCTGTGATCCGAAGATTATTCTGAAGGCAATATTCCTTTGATAAACCGGTATAATAAGCCAGTTTCTCAGCCATTTTATTTTTTTCGTCTCCGGAAAGTGATTCTCCTTTTAGCAATGCAGATGCAAATTCACCCATAGCAAATTGTTCGCTTTCTTTCAAAGCATGTTGCAGGTCTGCCTGAAGTTCAGGAGACAATTTCTTATGATACCATGCTGCTGCAGTATAGCTGGGAACATACAATGCAGCCGGGAGATCATTCCCGATATAATAATCATTGGTTCCAAAATTCAGGATGGCTGATATCAGGAAAATACCGTTTAAGAATATGCGATAATTGCTTTGCAGGAAATCAGACAAACCGGCCGCCCGGGTGGTTCCATAACTTTCGCCCGCAAGAAATTTCGGAGAAGCCCAACGTTCGTATTTGGAAAGAAAATATCGGATAAAAGAACCGACAGACCTCACATCTTCTACATAACCATGAAACTGGTTTGGATTTTCTCCCGAAGCCGGGCTGCTATACCCTGTAGAAACAGGATCTATAAAAACGATATCTGTTTTATCGAGCCAGCTATATTCGTTATTACTATAATGATATGGTGGCGCAGTAGCAGTGCCATCATCAGCCAGCATAACTCTTCTCGGTCCAATGGCACCAAGATGCAGCCATACCGAAGAAGATCCTGGTCCTCCGTTGAATGTAAAGGTGATTGGTCTTTTTCCAGGTTCATCTCCATCTTTCTTATAATAAATAAAAAATATTTTCGCGATTGTTCTTCCCGTATCATTCCTCAAATCAGCATAACCGGTAGTAGCCGTATAATCGATTTTCTTTCCTCCTATCGTAACCGAGTTTTTTGTTATGGACAATTGACCCGGAACCGTTATCGGTTCTGGTTGCTGTTTAGCAGATAAATCTGGTTTTTGTGCTTGAGAAGATATCATCTCACTGAAGAGAAGAACCAGCAATAATATTTTTTTCATGTACAATCGGTTTTGGTTTGAGTTCTTATGCCAGGGAAACCCGGAATATTTTTTTCGCGCCTCCGTGGCTATCATCAATATATTCAAAAGTATAATTTTTTATTATGCTGATGATCCCGCAAATAAAAAAGCTGCCTGAAAAGACAGCTTTGTAAAATTTTATAAGGTTATTCCTATTTCCCGCCGAATACTTTCTTTAAAATATCTGTAACCTGGGCTGCAGGATCTTTTCGGATCTTCTTCTCTTCATCTGCTACATAATAGAAAATACCATCCATGGCCTTTTGGGTTACATAGGATGAAAGATCCGTATCCACTTTTTTGAAAGTAGTTGGCAGTTTATTATAGGTATCAAAAACGTCTTTCCAATATTTTGTCGCATCTGTTTTTTTCAAAGAAGTGTCGATAACTGGCTTGAATGCTTTTGTAAGATCTGGAGTCGTTGTTTTTTTAAGATAGGAGGTGGCTGCTGTATCCGGCCCGCGCAAAATGCCCATTGCATCCTGAATACTCATTTGTTTAACTGCATTCACAAAAATAGGGGTCGCTGATTTTGCTGCATCCTCTGCAGCACGGTTCACACTCAGAATCGCGTCATCGACCATCTTTCCCATGCCCATACTTCTCAATGTCTTTTCAACTTTTTGTGCCTGCTCCGGTAATAATATTTTCACAGCTGCATCTTTGAAAAAGCCATCTACTGCTGACAGTTTGGTCGCACTTTTCTGCGCCCCGATTGAAAGCGCTTCTTTCAATCCACTTACAACATCAGCTGTACTTAGTGAAGAGCCGGAACCACCGCTCACCGTTTTTTTAACACTATTCAATAAGCCACCGATGGAAGAAGATTTAGAATCGGAGGAACTGTTTTGCTGCCCTTTAACAGCAAACACAAAAAAAGAAATCAGAGTAAATACAATCGCAGTTTTTTTCATTTGTATAGATTTTATAAATTCCTGTAAAACAGGTGCAATAAACAGGCCAGTCAATACTATAACGAAGTCTTTCGAACAGTTATTTCATGAAAAGATTTGATTTTGATAAAAGTCTTTTCAGAGTAAAAAAGGGCTTGAAAATTATATTTTCATCGTCTTATTGCTGTAAAAAATCAGATGAACGGGGCATTTTATCAAAAACATCGGCTATTTGAAGCGGCGGAGTAGCTAATTTTCTCTCTTTTGTATTGATCCACGCGCCTTCTACGGTAATGACTGCTGATAAGATCTCGTTGTTTTTAACCAGTTCATGGCGGATACTCCATCTGGAAAAATCTTTTTTTGCCCTGATCAGTTGCAAACTCATCGTCAGCTCATCCCCCAGCCTGACTTCCCTGCGGAATATTGCCTCTTCCCGAAACAATATGGGACCGAAATGAAGCTGCTCCATTATTGTCATCGGCAGCCCATGCTCATTCAAATAACTGATTCGGCAAAATGCTCCGTAATCGTAGTATACGGAATGACGTAAATGATAATTAGGATCAAGATCTGCCCACCTGAGATCAACCTTTTTAATGTATCGGTCCATTTATCTTAAATTATTTGCAAAATATTTATTAATTTTTACATCATTATTTTTATTTCTGAATGAAGCGCTCGTTGCTGGCCATAATATTTATTTCCTCACTGGTATTTTACCAATATGGAAGAGTTTTAAATTATATTGGCTGCAGAATAAATAACATCGCCGGCAACAGCTCCCAGTGTGATTGTGAAAAGCAGGTCAGGGATGGAACAAATACAGATACCCAGCCTTTTTCCCAAAAACTGGTCATAAAGACAAATACCGATGATCTTTTTTTCAGACATTATAATTCTTTAATTCCTTTTACTGTCTTTCCTGCAGCGATGAAAATTTCTTTTTCTCCATCTTATCTGACAAGCGGGTTCGACAAAAATATTTTTCAGCCTCCACGTGCGTAATTATTCTCTCCGAAAACAGCTTTAGCTGATATTATTTTGTACTCGATTACTGCGCAATGATGCACGGTAATTAACATTTTATTATACTTCAAAAATATTATATGAATCAAATATATTCATGGTCAATATTTATTATTTGCCTGTCCGCATTTTCTTGTTATCATAAACTTTCATCAGAGGATTCCGCATTGAACCGGGAATCAATCGATATTCACGGTAACCAGATGTTGATTGGAAAATGTACAAGAGAAAGATTAAAAGAAAAACCCTATGGAGACTGGTTCAATAAAAATTATGCTGATTACAAGATCGATACTGTTACTGCTGAAAAATTGAAAACTTATCTTTCACAAAAAAATTTCTTAATATTTATGGGAACCTGGTGTGGCGATAGCAAAAGAGAAGTGCCCCGCATCTTTAAAATACTCGATTATTGCGGGGTTAAGTCAGGTAATATCAAACTTATTATGATGGATAGCCGGGATTCAGTGTACAAACAAAGTCCAACCCATGAAGAGCGGGGACTCAATATTCATCGCGTACCGGATCTGCTCATCTATTCGAATAATAAAGAAATGGGGCGCATTGTAGAATCTCCGGTAGTGACTCTGGAAAAAGATATGCTGGCTATTACGAGCGGTGAGACGTATACATCCAATTATAAAATAGTTCCCTTTCTCGTTACGCAATTTCAACAAAAAAACATCCGGGATATTCAAAATAATTTGCCCGATATAGCCAATGAGGTCAAACCATGGATGTATCATTTTGCAGAATTGAATTCATATGGTCATGTGTTGATGGCAGCTGGTGAAATGGATAAAGCCGCGGTTTCCTTTAGGTTAAATGCATTACTTTATCCTGAAAATGCTGGTGTTTTTGCCAGCCTGGGTGCATATTATCTGAAAACAGGGAATAAACTACTGGCGAAAGAAAATTGCGAGAAGGCATTGAAAATTCAACCGGATAATGAACGCGCAAAAAAAATATCAGATCAGCTGCAAAATAATTAGTAGCCCATTACTGTTTAGAATTTTTCAGAAGTATTCAGGTCAATTATATTAGTTTTGCGCATCAAAAATAGAAATAATGAAAAAAATGATTGTTCTGGGTTTTGTCTCTATGATAAGTCTGATAAGTATGGCCCAGGCGAAAAAGAAACCCGCAACTACAGCTGCTCCCGCTGCGCCTCTTTTAAAAACTAACAACGATTCTCTCAGTTATGCGCTCGGATTAAATTTTGCAAATTTTTGCAAGCAACAGGGAATCGAATCTCTCAATGCAAATATCGTCTCCAAAGCTATCAACGATGCATTGATGAACGGCAAATTGCTTTTAAACGATCAGCAGGCCAATAATGCTATCATCACCTGTATACAAAAAATAAAGACTGAAAAATCTGCAGAGAATAAAAAAATCGGAGAGGAATTCCTGGCTCAGAATAAAACAAAACCCGGAGTCATAGCATTACCAAGCGGCCTTCAATATATGGTGTTAAAAGAGGGAACAGGCCCTAAACCCGCTGCGACAGATAAAGTAAAATGCACTTATGAAGGGAAATTAATCGACGGTACGGTTTTCGACAGTTCTGAAAAACAGGGAGGACAACCGATTGAATTTACAGTGAACGGCGTAATTGCCGGATGGACAGAAGCACTTCAATTGATGTCCGTCGGAAGTAAATGGCGTTTATTTATTCCTTCCAATCTCGCTTACGGAGATCAGCAAGCCAGTCCGATTATAAAAGCTGGTTCTACTTTGATATTTGATGTGGAATTGCTGGATATTGTGAAGTAAGAAATATATTTTTCGTGCAGGGCTAACAAAAGAAAGGAGGCTTTCTCTTTTTCTCTGTTAGCTCTGTGCTAAAATTATTTATAAAGCAATTCATAATATTCATGTGCCATCCTACCTGAATCAAATTGAAACTGCACATCCCTCATTCCATTTTTAGCTATTTGTCTCCAGGTTTCGTACTGATCGTAGTATAAAGGGAGAATTTGCCCTTCCAGGATCTCATAAATCTTTTTGAAATCATAATCGTCCTGGTCCTGAGTGTTCATATTCGCATAGTCTGCTTTCGGAACTACAAAACCATTGTTTCCGTTATTAATGAATTCTGGTATCCATCCATCATCAGTGGAAAAATTAACGGCTCCGTTCATAGCAGCAGTCATACCGCTGGTGCCTGAAGCTTCACGGGGAACGCGGGGATTATTTAACCAGCAATCAGCGGCCTGTTTCAATCTCTTGGATAAAGTCAATTCATATCCCACAACTACGGCTACATTTTTATAGCCCTTACTTAAATGCACAAGACTATTGAATTCATTAATGGCTGGATAATCCATTGGATATGGTTTACCAGCCCAGATGATCTGTACAGGATATTTTGTACTGCTGGTTAATTTATTGAACTTATCCATCTCCCGCGTGAGCAAGCCTGCCCTTTTATAGCCGGCAAATCTTCTTGCCCAGACAATGGTAAATATTTCGGGATTAAAAACTTTTCCTGTCTGATCTGCCACAATTTCGAAAGCTCTTTTCTTCAAATATTTTTTCCGGTCATCCCACCAGTAATCATCCCCTGCTTCTTTTTTCTTGTATAATTCTTTATCTGCCCAGTATCTCCAGTTTTGTGCATTGGTGATGGAAATAATGGGACAAACATTTGCATATTTATTCCACATAGCGCGGGACACATGTCCGTGTAATTGCGAAACAGCATTGGCAATATGAGCAAATCGTAAGGCAACCAGTGAATGATTGAATGCATCATCTTCAATACCCGTCAGCTTTCTTGTTTCTTCCAAAGAAAGCCCGCAGAAATAACTCATCTTATTGCACAAATAAATATCATGCTTTTCATTCCCCGCTTCTTCGGGCGTATGTGTAGTAAATACAAGGCGCTTTTTTACTTCTTCAATATTTTTATTGAATTTCTGATACAAATAAAATGCGGAGCTGATACCATGAGCTTCATTTAAATGATAGAGCTCGGGATTGAATCCAAGTTCATCCACCAATTTTGCTCCGCCTACTCCGAGCAAAATAAACTGTGCTACCTTGGTAGCTACATTGGCATCATAGAGCCGATGTGTGATGGTTTGAGAAACATAATCGTTTTCCGGCAAATCCGTACTCAATAAAAAGAGAGGAGCATTCTTAAATGTTTCAGGATTCAGGTACCAGGCTTTCACCCAAACAGGGTGTTCATGAATGATGATTTGAAATTTGATGCCTGTATCTTCTAAAAAACTATATTGTTTTTCCATCCAGGTCACCTGTAATGTCTGATCCTGATTGCGTGCCTGATCATAATATCCGTATTTCCAAAGAATCCCGATGAAGATCATATTCTGTCTCAACTCATATGCGCTTCGCAAATGTGATCCGGCTAAAAATCCAAGTCCCCCGCTATAAATTTTTAATGGCTGATGTACTGCAAATTCCATGGAAAAATAAGCTACCTTCCTGGAATACCGTTCATCCACAGCATAAGGAACATTAAAATCTTTAAAACTCATAAGCAGTTTTTTCTATATGGTGCGTGTAAAAAGTACGCAATATAACGGATAAAATCGATTTGAATTGTTTGATATTGGAAATCTGAAATTTGTTTTCAACCTTCAGACTTCAAATGTAAATTTTATTTATTTTTCTTTTTCGCAGGTTTCGGCTTTGCTTCTTTCTTCTTCACGTACAAACCGTCAAAAAAACATTTAATATCCCGGTGATTCCCGCAGCCTTCTACTTCACGCATTCGTACGGTATTGTCCCCAAAAGAAAAATCCACAATGCAGGGATCTCCATTTCCCTTGTATCGTGCAGCTGAAGAAGATATGAATCTGGCTTCGCCTTTCAGTTCCCCTTTACATTCTCCATCGTCTTTTTCGAAATGAACAAAAATGATGACGTAGGAAGAATTTTTTCCGTCTCTGACTGAAATAAAATTGCGTTTATCCTGGACATAGTCGCCGGTAAATTTATGTTTATGTGACAAGGTGTCGATCGGATTGATAATCTCGAAATTTTTCGGTCTACTTTCATTTGATTCAGTTAAAATAAGAGTAAATGTACCGGCATCGTTAAAAACATATACCCATCTCCGGTAAAATAACTGACCGTTTGTAGATTTATGCTGGCGCGTTGTTGAGATAGTATATTTATTGTCCATTCCTGCCACCCAATTTACTGAGGGGTCGCCTTCAGAATTAATCAAAGGCAGGGATGCTACAAACTTATCATCCTTATCAAAACAGATGATATAAATAATTTTTTTAGCCGTTCCAATTGCTTTTACAAAAAGATAGGTTTCATTTTTTTTGACAACGATTTTTCCGACGGTATAAATCTTCGGTCTCACTCCTTTACCAAAATGAAGAGAAAAAACAGAATCGGGAATAAACTTCTCTACTGTTTTATAACTGATTAGCGAATCCCGTTCATGATGTCTAAACAAAGTATCCGTAAACTGGAAAGGCAATGGAAGCGGTGGAAAAAATGTAATAAAATCATGAGCATTTTCGATCTCATCACTGCTTGTGGCGGTCTTCTTATGGCTACATGAAAAAAATAGGACTGCAATAAAAAAAACCAGGTAAATCTTCATACAATAGTCGTATTGAATTCTTCCGGGGGTTCAAAAATAACCATTCATAAGCAAAATCCTTTCCAAAACCGAAACTTTAAGAATTAATTTTTGATAATGAAATAAATTTTTTTAGTTTTGTCTAAATTTAAATTTAGACGACTTGAAATATTCTGCCAGTAAAGAGAATTATCTGAAAGCAATTTTCCATTTACAAACCGAATCGGAAGTTGTCGGTACCAATGAAGTTGCAGAAGCCATGCATACCCGCCCCGCATCAGTGACAGATATGCTGAAAAAATTGAAAAAACAGAAATTATTATCTTATGAACGATATAAAGGCGTGAAATTGACCAATGAAGGCCGAAAAGTGGCTATTCAGATCATCCGCAAGCATCGCCTATGGGAATATTTTCTCGTAGAGAAATTGCAATTCGGATGGGATGAAGTACATGAAGTAGCAGAAGAACTCGAACATATCAGCAGTCAGAAACTGATCGAGAGGCTGGATAGTTTTCTTGATTTTCCCCAGACCGATCCACATGGTGATCCGATACCTGATCAACAGGGAAAATTCAATCTCATTCCACAACAGAATCTCCTCGATATTCCAATCAATAAACCGGCAAGGGTTTGCGGCATTGCAAGCCAGACAACCCAAATGCTGGAATTATTACAACATAAAGGCATCAATATTGGAACCAGGATAGAAGTAAAGAGAAAATTTCCTTTTGATAATTCCCTGGAATTAAAAATCAGGAATCAGCCTGTCACTACCATCAGCGAACAGGTTGCAAAAAACATTTTAGTGAAAGATGAAGAATAGGCTACAAAGAGACGTTTCATTGAGTGAGGTTCATGGCACTATCGATACAAAAGTCAAAGGATCAGGGTGGAAACAGGTATTTATGTTTTTTGGTCCGGCTTATCTGGTAAGTGTGGGTTATATGGATCCCGGCAATTGGGCAACTGATCTTGCCGGCGGAAGCCGCTTTGGCTATATGCTGATATGGGTTCTGCTTATGAGCAATCTCATGGCCCTTCTCCTGCAAAGCCTTTCGGCCCGACTCGGTATCGTAAGAGGACGAGACCTGGCACAGGCTAACAGGGAAGCATACCCGAAATATATCAATATTACTTTGTATGTGCTTGCAGAAATTGCCATCGCAGCCTGTGACCTGGCCGAAGTGTTGGGTATGGCCATTGGTATCCAGCTGCTGACCGGCCTGCCACTTGTTTATGGAGTTTCCATCACAGTTCTTGATACTTTTTTATTGCTGTTTTTGCAAAGATTGGGCATGCGCAGAATGGAAGCTTTTATCATTGCGCTCATTGCTGTAGTAGGACTTTCTTTTTTGATCGAAATCATAATGGCTAAACCGGATGCCGGGGAAGTAGCGAGCGGGCTTATCCCCTATTTATCAGGAAAGGAATCGCTCTATATCGCGATCGGTATTATTGGCGCAACAGTGATGCCGCACAATTTATATCTTCACTCCGCATTGGTACAAACAAGAAAAATCCAGAAAGAAGACGGAGAAATCCGAAAAGCGCTGAAACTAAATTTTCTTGATAGTGCGATCGCATTGAATCTTGCTTTTCTCGTCAACGCCGCCATCCTGATTCTTGCTGCTACTGTTTTCTTTAAATCGGGAAGAACGGATGTCGCTTCTATTAAAGATGCCTATCAGTTACTGCCTTCTTTTCTTGGATCAGCCCTGGCTTCAAAACTTTTTGCAATAGCACTGATAGCAGCGGGACAAAGTTCGACAGTTACGGGAACATTATCCGGGCAAATAGTAATGGAAGGGTATTTGCATTTGCGCATCAATCCGTTGTTAAGAAGATTGATGACCCGCTTACTCGCCATCATTCCTTCTGTGATTGTAATTGTTATTTCCGGAGAAAAGAAAGTTGATGACTTATTGGTATTGAGCCAGGTAATACTAAGCCTTCAATTAGGATTTGCAATCATTCCATTGATACATTTTGTAAGTGATAAAAAAATGATGGGGAAATTTTCGATCAATACAACTATCAAAATCCTTTCCTGGTCTGTTGCCGCTGTCCTCGTTTATTTGAATGCAAAATTGGTATTAGAGGAAATCACTGAATATTTCGCACATCCTGGAAATCTATTTTTAAAATCACTTCTTTTTGCAGCTGTATTATCAGCTCTTTTTTTACTCATCTACATTTTTGCACATCCATGGTTTTCAAAACATCAACAACGCAAATCTATTCAGTTACACGCTGAGCCGGAAGGATTGAAAAATTTAAACATTCCCAGTTTCAGGCAAATTGCAGTGGCGCTTGATTTCAGCGAGCACGATGAAAAACTGATCGCTTATGCCATTGGTCAGGGAAATAAAGATAGTTTTTATTTACTCATACATGTTGTTGAAAGCGCCTCTGCCAGAATGCTTGGCAAACAGAGTGATGACTATGAAACCAGGAATGACGAGGAACGTCTTGCATTTTATAGATCACAGCTTGAACAAAAAGGATTCCGTGTAATAACAAAATTAGGATTTGAAAACCGAACACGTGAAATCGTCAGGATAGTAAAAGAAGAAAAAGCTGATATGCTGGTCATCGGCGCACATGGGCATACAGGGTTAAAAGATTTTATTTATGGTGAAACGGTAAATACTGTACGTCATGAACTGAAAATTCCTGTGTTAATCGTTAACCTCTAAAGAACAAAAATGCAGAATAAATATTTGAACAGATTGGTAAAATATAAAAATGCCGGTAGAAAAAACAAAAGCTTTTTACGTTCCGTAGGAAGGTTTCGTATTTATAATGCGTTCCTGCGGAACGCGTATCGACCATATTATTTTTGCTACCCACCAACCGTCCCTGGCGGGACGAATTTGCGAAGGTTCTACCGAATCCCAGGTTTATTATTTATTTTTCTTTAGCAGATGTTTTAAACGGCTGAACGTCTCGGGTTTGATATTGAGATATGCAGCGAGATGTTTTTGTGGAACTCTTTGGAGTAAGTCCGTATTCTCATTAATGAATTTAATAAATCTCTCATGAGAATTCAATCTCATCCTGTCATAATTCCATTGTTCCTTGCTGAGGAATTGCTGTGTAACCAGAATCCTTCCCAGCCTTTCCATTTTGGGGCTGGCAAGGTATAGGTTATCGATATTTTGTCTGGTAATCGAAATAAAAATGGTCGGTTCAATAGTTTCTATTGCATGGTTGGAAGGAGTACCCGAAAGGAATGATTCAAAAGAGCTGATAAGATCGTTCTCTTTAGCAATCTGTGTAATAATTTCTTCCTTGCCTTTATAAAAAAATTTTCTTGCAAGGCCTTTAACAACAAAATTCATATAATTTTCGATCTCACCTTCTCTGATCAGATGTTGTTTTTTATCGAACTCGCGAATTTCCAGTATTTCGGTCAGGGCGTCGAATTCCTTTTCGCTTAAAGCGACATATTTTGATACATATTGTCTTGCTGTATCAATGAGCTGCATAGAAAAACATTTGGCGAAGCAAGGTAACGAGTTAAACGATTTCCTGGAAAAATTTTTGAAGAATGGTAGTCATCTTTTGTCATAGTGTTATAACTGACAAATGATGAATGAATTAATATTCAGGATAATGATTAGCAATATTCCAATTCCATTGAAAATATCCCTGAAAAATGTTGTAGCGGGTGATGTTGGTGATTTAATCTTCCTGCTGATGGCATCATCCACCCTTTGTTAAATTCATTCAATTCATGTAGGTTTGCTCCTCTTTTGAATTAAAAAATTGCAATATGGCAAAGAAAATTAAAGTCAGTAATCCCGTCGTGGAATTAGATGGAGATGAAATGACACGCATTATCTGGAAATTCATTAAAGACAAACTGATTCTGCCATATCTTGACATAGATATCAAATACTATGATCTGGGAATTGAATATCGCGACCAGACAAACGACCAGGTTACCATCGATGCTGCCAACGCCATCAAACAATATGGAGTAGGAATCAAATGTGCCACCATCACTCCTGATGAAGCAAGAGTCACTGAATTCAAGCTCAAACAAATGTGGAAGAGCCCCAATGGCACAATCCGAAATATTCTTGATGGAACTGTTTTCCGTGAACCGATCGTCATTAAAAATATTCCGCGGCTGGTAACGAATTGGACGGCTCCGATCATTGTCGGTCGCCATGCTTTCGGCGATCAATATCGTGCAACAGATACTGTAATTAAAGGGAAAGGAAAACTGACAATGACTTTTGCTCCCGATGACGGCAGCGAACCTCAGACATTTGAAGTATTTCAATTCAAAGGGAACGGCGTTGCATTGACGATGTATAATACAGACGAAAGCATCAAAGGGTTTGCAAGAAGCTGTTTCAATATGGCGCTGAACAAAAAATGGCCTTTATATCTATCCACGAAAAATACTATCCTGAAAAAATATGATGGACGCTTCAAAGATATATTTGCCGAAATCTACGATGCTGAATTCAAACAAAAATTCAAAGAAGCCGGAATTGTTTATGAGCATCGCCTGATCGATGATATGGTTGCCAGTGCTTTGAAATGGAACGGTAATTTTGTTTGGGCCTGCAAAAATTATGACGGAGATGTTCAAAGTGATTCTGTAGCACAGGGTTTTGGTTCTTTGGGTCTCATGACTTCAGTCCTGATTACTCCCGATGGGAAAATTATGGAAGCCGAAGCTGCGCATGGCACTGTGACACGCCATTACAGAGATTACCAGGCAGGAAAACCTACTTCGACCAATCCGATTGCTTCTATTTTTGCGTGGACCCGCGGACTTTCTTTCAGGGGAAAACTGGATAATAATGAAGACCTGATCCGATTCAGCAATGCACTCGAACAGGTTTGTATTGAAACTGTTGAAAGCGGAAAAATGACAAAGGATCTTGCTGTTTGCATACATGGAAATAAAGTGGAACACGGTAAACATTTTATTTATACAGAAGAGTTCCTCGATGCAATTGATGAAAACCTTCGGAAGAAAATAGGATAGAAAACGGGTATTTTTTTTGTTTCGGAAATATTCAATGCCCAAAGAAGCTCTTTTTGAACATTGCTTATGAAAATTGATTGTTGAGTGTTCAAAGATCCATGTCTCCGGGCTTTTAATAATTTTGAAAGCCACTACAAAAAAATCTTCGCCAATAAAAATCCTGTTATTATAGTTACAACTACCGTAACCAGTCCCGGTCGGATAAAACTATGGTTCACGATAAAACGACCGGTGATTTTTGTAGTACCTGTTCTGTCAAAACTGACTGCAGCTAACAGTGTGGGATATCCGGGCAAAACAAAATCGCTGTTGACTGCCGGGAACATGGCGATCAGCGAAGGATGTGTAATATTTAATGCCAATCCCAGGGGCATCATCGTTCTTGTAGTCGCTGCCTGACTGAACATGAATATTCCCATTAAAAAAATAGTAATCGCGAATGTCCATGGATATGCGCTGGCAATATTCCCCAATGCATGTTTCAAGATGGCCTGGTTATGATTGATAAATGTGGAACTCATCCATACAACTCCAAAAACAGAAATGATGGCAGCTGCCATAGCATTGAAAAGACTTGCTTTGGCAACCTCGGCAGGAGTTGTTTTAGTCAGCAACATGATCAATCCGGCGCCCGAAAGTGTTACGATTTCTATGACTGTTCCCATTGTAAGGGTTCCATTGGCATTGACGCTGATATTGCCGGTTCCGGATGGAACGATCGGAAGCAGTGATGGAAAAGACCCTGCGAGTATGATCAGCAAAATGATCACGCCAAAAATGATTACAGCAGATTTTGCGCCCGGTTTGTATTCTTTTTTTTGGGCGGCAACAGAATCAATACTCGCTGCAAAAGACGGATCTTTCATCTTCTCCAAAAAAAACGGATCCTGCTCAAGCTCTTTCCCCATTTTCAAAACCGATAAGGCGCCTGCCAATACGCCGACGATGCATGAAGGAATACCGATTTTCATAATATCGACAGCAGCGCCGGGATATGCGAGGATGCTTGCAAATGCAGCAGTGGCAGCCGACATCGGGCTTCCGGTAAGCGCAACATGAGAAGCCACTACTGAAATACTCAAAGGCCGTTCCGGCCTTATTCTTTTTTTTGCAGAAACCTCCGATATAATCGGCAATACCGAATATATAATATGTGAAGTCCCTGCAAATAAAGCCAGGAAATAAACGACGAATGGTCCGATGAAAATTATTTGAGAAGGATGTTTGCGGATTATTTTTTCAGCTATGCCTACCAGGTAGTCCAAACCTCCTGCAGCCTGCAGGGTTGCAGCTGTGGTAACGATGGAAAGTATGATCAGCATTACATCCAACGGAGGTTCGGTTGGACGCATATGAAAAATGAAGATGAAAAGGAAAAGTCCAATCATGCCCATCACTCCGAGTCCGATCCCCTTCATCCTCCCACCTATTAATATGGCGCTAAGTAAAATAATTAACTGAATCCAGATCATAGATTCAGCAAAATAACCATAAACTTGGGATTTCTGATTTCGGGATTGAGTGATTGGGAGATTTGAGTTCAGTTTTCTGTGGGATTAAGAATTTTGATTTCGAAAAAATCCAAAAATCCCCAAATCTTAAAATCAGCATTCAAAAAAATAGCCATCCTGTGAACAGGACGGCCTCTAACGATTGCTTGCCATATGAAAAAAAGCTTATTTCTTAGTGGTGTCAACTGCTTTCTTAGTGGTATCGGCTTTTACTGCACTTGTATCAGCTTTTACTGCTGTAGTGTCAGCTGGTTTTGCAGCAGCTGTATCAGTACTTGTTGAAGAAGAAGTTGAATTGTTACAGGCTGCGAATGCGCCGATAGCTAAAACTAATAAGAGCTTTTTCATTGTAGTCATTTTTTGTTTTTAAATGAATGGTTTTAGGTTAATACGGAAAGGATGAAAAAGTAACCCGCCAAAAACTCAAAAAATAAATATTATTTTTATTAATGTGTAAATTCAACCTATTGAGTAGAAATTTTTTATATAACCAATTTTTTGAGATTGATTTGGGTTACGAATCTTTAATTTCGGTATTAAATAGAGCACCTGCGTGAGGACAGACAACAATGAACTAGTTGTATTGAAAGGCTTGGCACAGAACGATAGAAAGGCCATTGAGACCCTTTATAAGCGTCACTATGGAATGGTACAAGCACTTATCCTGAATAATAACGGCAGCGTTGAGGATGCGAAGGATATTTTTCAGGAAGCTTTGATTGTATTGTATGAAAAAACAAAATCCGGGAGCTTCGAACTCAACTGCCAGATCAAAACATACCTCTATTCCGTATCCCGGCGCTTATGGCTAAAGCGTTTTCATCAGCTTCAGAAATTCAGTTCGGAAGTTGAAAATGCAGAAGAAATTGTTTCCGTGGAAGAAGATTTGGAAATGCATGAAAGGAGAAACAATGATTTTCTGATCATGGAAAAAGCAATGCAAAGCCTGGGTGAACCTTGCAAGAGTTTGCTGGAGTCCTATTATCTGCACAAAAGAAGCATGATGGAAATTGCAGAAGATTTCGGTTATACGAATGCAGACAATGCAAAGAATCAAAAGTATAAATGCCTCATGCGACTGAAGAAAATGTTCTTCGAACAATATAAAAATTAAGAAGTGATGCAAGAAATTGTAATGCTTGATACGATTGAAAGATATATCCGCGGAGAGATGTTGTCGGAAGAAAGAGTTTTCTTTGAACAGCTCCGTAAAACTAATCCTGCTGTCGACCAGATGGTAGTGGAGCATACTATTTTCCTGAATCAGATGAATAAATTCGGAGACAGAAAGAATTTTAAAGCTGCATTGAATGATGTCCATAACCAGTTATTTGAAACCGGAATCATCAAAGAAGAGCAGGGAGCGAAGGTTATCAAGCTATGGAAAAAATATAAACGTGTAGTGGCGATTGCGGCTTCCATTGCCGGAGTGACTGCACTCGGAATCAGTGGTCTTATTTCTTATCTCTCACCAAAAGCAGATCCCAAGTCAGTTGAAATCCTCAGGAGAAAAATGGCGGTCCTGGAAAAAAACCAAAGTTCACTCGCTCACGAACTCAATGAATCAAAAGCTTCAAAGATACCAGAGCCAACTGTTAAATATGGTGGCACAGGTTTTCTGATCGACGGCAAAGGTTATATCGTAACAAGTGCTCATGTTGTGAACAACGCAACCGCTGTCAGAGTACAGAACAATAAAGGTGAGTTTGATACGAAAATTATTTATGTTAATCCCAAATCAGATCTGGCTGTTCTTAAGATAGTGGATAGCAATTTCAGAGCATTGTCCTCTCTCCCCTATGGTATTAGCAAGACAAGTGGGGATTTGGGTGAACCGATTTTTACATTGGGATATCCAAGAGATGAAATTGTATATGGCGAAGGATATATGAGTGCAATTACCGGTTTTGAAGGCGATACACTCGCCTGCCAGATTGCTGTTGCAGCGAATCCGGGTAATAGCGGCGGCCCGGTATTAGATAAGAATGGGGATGTGATCGGAGTATTGATTACAAGACAGGTGCAGGCCCAGGGAGCAGTATTTGCAAGTAAGTCAAAAAATATTTTTAAAGCCCTTGACGCCATCAGGACCGATAGCACTGTTATTAAGAATGACAGTAGTCTTTTAAATATAAAAGTTTCTTCAAGCTCCTCTTTGAAAGGAATGGACCGCACCCAGCAAATCAAAAAAATTCAGGATTATATTTTCTTAGTAAAAAGTTATTGAGAAAAAGTCCGGACTCCGCTCTTCGGACTACAATTTCCACAGCCTCTCAGGATATTCTCCCGCCTTGATCAGAGCGTGAAGACTTTTCTGTACTTCGGGTGCATCTTCTTTATATGTTACCCCAAACCATTTTGCATCAGTAGGAATGACTTTGATCCTTCCCCGGCCTTCACTGATAAACCGATCGCCGATAATAGGAATAAAAAATTCGGCCTTGGGGTTTTTGCTGTTCTCCGACAGAAATTCTAAAAATATTTTTTCAATAAAAGGAAATACAGAGGCATCGAAACACCAGAAATTCATCGAGACTTTTGAATCGTCTCTGACCTCGACTTTCTTGTCTCCTTCTTCATATACAATTTTTCCATTCGTATCCCGGTATATTTTGGTCCTTTCTGCAATCGACACCAGGTTCTCATCCTTGTCTACTTCGCAAACCCCCCTGCTCACTGAACCATTCTCAGACAATGTTTTTGCAAGATGATATCCGATAATACTGTACAAATCATTCCTTGTTTCAGCGGTCAGAAAATAATATGCTTTTTGAAAAGCGTCACGTCCATAAAAATCATCTGCATTGATTACTGCGAAAGGCTCACGAATAGCTGTTTTCGCACATAAAACCGCATGTGCAGTTCCCCATGGCTTTGTTCTTTCCTGTGGAACTTCATACCCATTTATAAAGTCATGTAGATCCTGGTACACGTAATCCAGCTCAACTTTTCCTTTTAATTTGGGTTCAAAAATATTCCTGAAATCATCTGCAAAATCTTTGCGTATAATGAACACTACCTTTTTAAACCCACTCCGTATCGCATCATAAATTGAATAATCCATAATCGTTTCTCCACCCGGACCAAATCCCTGTATCTGTTTCATACTGCCATATCTTGATGCCATGCCCGCTGCCAATATTAGAAGTGTTGGTTGCATTTACCGTAATTTTAATGAAGAGGATAGTATCCGAATATTCCGCTGATATTCGCAATCCTATAAACCACGAAAATAAAAA
Source organism: Puia sp. (assembly GCA_035499855.1). Lineage (GTDB taxonomy): Bacteria > Bacteroidota > Bacteroidia > Chitinophagales > Chitinophagaceae > Puia. Next base: position 72,328 of record DATJXY010000085.1, read on the forward strand.
ATTATGCTTTGATCAGAAATTGTTTTATGCACCGGAATAATCAAATCATCAATTATAATGCTATATCTGTTGATCCGTTGGAATTACCGGAATTTAAAAAAAATGGAATCCAGGCCGATGCTCTCCGGTTGGATAAAATACATCCTGTAATATCCGGAAATAAATCGTTCAAATTAAGAAACTATCTGGCAGAAGCAATCGAAAAAAAATCTGAGAGACTGATTACATTCGGGGGTGCATATTCGAATCATATTGTTGCGACCGCATGCGCCGCAAACGAGGCTGGTTTCAGATCACTGGGTTTCATAAGAGGAGAAGAGATAATAAACTTGTCACATACCTTACAAATATCAAGACAGTTCGGTATGGAACTGGAATTTATCAGCCGAGAAAAATATAAAAGAAAAAATGAGCAGGAATTCAAAATAGCCTTATTAAAAAAATATCCCGGTTCTCTTATTATCCCGGAAGGAGGCTCGGGAATATCCGGGATCGAAGGCTGCCGGGAGATAGTTTCATTGGTTGAAAAAAACAGGTATACGCATATTTTCTGCGCGATTGGTACCGGAACCATGTATATTGGCCTGGCCAATGCATCAGAACCCCAACAATACATCATCGGTATCCCCGTTTTAAGGGGGATAAAGAATTTAAAAGATATAAGAGGAGACCAGCTGATTGATGAACAAAAAACAAAATTTTGCCAGATCCATGACGGATATGATTTTGGTGGTTATGCGAAAAAAAAACCAGAGCTGCTCGATTTTATGAATCGATTATATGGGCAATCAGGAATTCCCACCGATTTCGTTTATACAGGCAAATTATTTTATGCAGCCGTTGATCTGGCAAAAAAAAAGTATTTTCCGTCGGGAACAAGATTATTAATTATTCATAGCGGGGGCTTACAGGGGAATTTGTCTCTGCCGGAAGGGAGTTTAGCATTTGAATATAAGTGAAAAATTTAGTCTTCCCCTTATATTTGCTGATTAAAAAGTCTTAAAGACACTTTATAGTGCCATGCGCTTTATTTTCGCCCCGCTTTTACTGGTTGTCGTTTTCGTACTCGATGCCGCAGGTCAGGACACGCTTCCCAATTTTTCAGCTGTTCTGAAAGAAAATGGCAAGGTGCTCATCAGCTGGCGAAATACCTATCCCCTTATCAATCAAATCAGCATACAAAGGTCTTCTGACAGTTTAAGAAATTTTACTACTCTGCTTACCGTCCCTGATCCTGCTATTCCTGAAAATGGTTTTGTGGACAGCAAATCGCAGGGAACAGCGATGTTTTATCGATTGTTTATCCTTTTAGGCAACAGTAAATATATTTTTTCGAAATCCAGGAGGGCCGTTCCTGAAATCATAGCCAATAAAGAAAAAGCGAAAACTGAAGAAGGGGATGAAATTACATTGCAAAGGGTCGATAACCAGCGAATATATTATTTGCAGGATAATAGCAATAAGCAACGCCCTTCAGTTACCAGTCCGACTAAAATCAATGCACCTCCTGCATTGAAAGTTGAAAAGACAGTTTTTATTAAAAGAAGAGATTCTGTGATCGGCAAACTTTCGGGAAAAATGATCTCTCAATTCAGGGACTCAGTATTATCGAAAACAAAAGATACAATCCTCTTTGTAAATGCAGATACGATTCTTATCAAAAACTATATCGCACCTGTAAAAGAAGTAAAAGAAGTATACAAAATATCAGTTTATGTGTTTACAGCAAAAGATGGAAACGTGAACATCTCTCTTCCCGACGCCAACCGAAAAAAATACCAGGTCAAATTTTTTGAACAGGACAATACTCCTTTATTGGAATTAAAAGAAATCAAAGATCCATTGCTGATCGTTGATAAAACAAATTTCATTCATTCAGGATGGTTCCGCTTTGAATTATATGAAGATGGAAAATTGAAAGAAAAAAACAAGTTATTCATCCCGAAAGATTTTTGATACCCTTCTATTGGAATTATATACTATATACACTATCCACTAATTCCACATCGAAAACTATTTCAAAATTTTGTTTGAGTTTTTGCTTCACCTGCTCCAATGGAACTTTTTGTCCTAATTCTTTTTCCAGTGAAGTAACCTGCTTATGTTGGATGCCACAAGGAATGATAAAATTAAAATAGTCCAGATTGGTATTGACATTAAACGCAAAACCATGCATAGTAATCCACCGGCTGCAGCGAACTCCCAAAGCAGCTATTTTTCTTTCTCTTCCTTTTTTATCCGGGTCAAGCCATACTCCCGTTTCACCTGATGAACGCGATCCTTTTATTCCATATTCAGCCATCGTCAGAATGATAGTTTCTTCCAGTCTGCGCATATACTTACCGATATCGGTATCAAATTTTTCAAGATCCAGGATTGGATATCCGACAATTTGTTCGGGTCCGTGAAATGTAATATCACCTCCCCTGTTTGTCCTGAAAAACTGGATTCCCCTGGCGGCCATTTGTTTTTCATCGATCAAAACATTTTCGAGGCTGCCACTCTTTCCAAGCGTATATACGGGAGGATGTTCTACAAAAAGTAGATAATGTTGAGTCTGGAGTCCGGTTTCTTTGGATTGTCCCTGATTAGCGGCTTCTGACTTTATCCGGAGATTTTTTTTCATCAGCTGTTCCTGGCAATCCCAGGCCCGCTGATATTCCATCCTGCCAAGATCCTCAAATAGAACTTCCTGCTTTTGCATAATGCAAATTTAATACAATGTGCGGATTTGCGAATGTGCAGATCTGCACATTAAAAAATTTACAAATTTTCTTCTTTGTATTTTTGTAAAAACCGGATTATGAATAAAGACCCACGGAACATCGCTGATTTTGAAGAACTCGGAGAAGCTTCTGAAGAGTTGTATGAGCGCATGAGCATCACCGTGGACAAAGGACAGGAGCCCTTTCGCATTGATAAATTCCTGGCAGGCCGAATCGAAAATGCTTCCCGCAATAAAATACAACAGGCAATTGAAGCCGGACGTGTCCTGGTAAATAATAAAATGGTGCAATCCAATTACAGGATCCGGCCTTCCGACCATATCATTATTTATTCAGAAAAAGAAATGCAGGGTGAAGAAATCATTCCGGAGAAAATCCCTTTGGATATCGTTTATGAAGATGATGATGTGATGGTCATCAATAAACCACCCGGGCTCGTTGTTCATCCTGCTTCGGGAAATTATAGAGGTACTTTAATCAACGGAGTAGCTTATTATCTGCAACAGAAAAATAGTGCTATCACAGAAGATACGCTTCCCCGTTTTGGTCTGGTACACAGGATTGATAAAAACACCAGCGGACTAATGGTGCTTGCAAAAACAGGAAAAGCAGTTGCCAGTCTGGCCAAGCAATTTTTCGAGCATACGGTAAAACGTCAATATATGGCATTGGTGTGGGGAGATATTGCGAATGAATCAGGCACTATAGTAGCACATATCGGACGACACAGGAGATTCAGAAAATTATTCGATGCCTATCCGGAAGGCGATCATGGCAAGGAAGCAATCACCCATTATAAAGTATTGGAAAGATTCGGATATGTAACACTTGTTCAATGTGTACTGGAAACAGGGCGCACACACCAGATTCGTGTGCATATGAAACATATCGGCCACCCTTTATTCAACGATGAAACTTATGGCGGAGACAAAATTGTGAAAGGAACCGTTTTTAGTAAGTATAAGCAATTTGTAGAAAATTGTTTTGCAATCTGTCCGCGGCATGCCTTGCACGCAAAGACAATTGGCTTTATTCAACCCACCACAAAAAAAGAATTGATTTTCGAAAGTGAATTGCCCGCTGATATGAAAAAACTAATCGAAAAATGGAGAGGCTATACGACAACCCGTATAAACCAGATATAAATATGGAATGATAGTTTATTTAGGGAAAATCATTTTATAATCCACGCTGATCTTGCCTTTGGAAATATCATCCAGCTTTCCTTTCAGCAGTTTTCTTTTTAATGGCTTAAGATAATCAATGAATAATTTCCCTTCGATATGATCGTATTCATGCAGAATGATCCTTGCGGTAATTCCATTGAAAGTTCTCGTGTGCGGCTGAAATTGTTCGTCTACATATTCAAGCTTTACTTCTTCATTGCGGATGATATCTTCACGGATTTTCGGGATACTCAGGCATCCTTCATTATAAGCCCATTCCTCTCCGTTTAATTTTTTGATATGTGCATTGATAAAAACCTGCTTAACACCCGGCTCGTCGGGATATTTGCCTTTTTCATCTTCATCCTGGTTAGCGAATATCTGTGTGCTATCGATAATGAATAAACGAATATCGCGGTTCACCTGGGGAGCCGCAAGACCAACCCCACTGCTGTAATACATGGTCTCCCACATATCCTCAATCAGCTTAGCCAGGTCAGGATAATCTTGAGAAATATCTTTGCAATTAACTCTTAAAATCGGTGTCCCGTAAGCAACAATAGGTAAAATCATTATTTGACTGCTTCAGCCCGCAAAATTAGTGATTTTCGCGCAGAGCCAGCGGAGGAAAAGAGGATAAACTCTTTTTCTATGTTTAGCTCTGTGCGATATTTAAAAAACATCAACCATTAGCCTGCAAATACTCCTGTAACATGATGGTTGCAGCAATCCTGTCGACCATTCCCTTATCCCGCCTCTTCTTTTTTTTCAATCCCATATCGATCATTGCCTGGGAAGCGAGTTTGGATGTATATCGTTCATCTATTGTTTTAACTGGTATGGAAGGAAATTTTTGATTCAATTTCTCAATAATTTTTCTTACGGGTACTGTCGCGTGAGTATCGGAATCATCCAGATTCTTAGGTTCTCCGATCAGGATCAATTCGACCTCCTCTTTCTTAAAATATTCTTCCAAAAAAGAAATCAATGTGCGTGATTCGATTGTTGTCAGGCCATTGGCAATAATCTTTAACGGGTCAGTCACGGCAATACCTGTACGCTTAAGACCATAATCAATAGCGATAATTCTTGGCATAGAACAAAGATAGGAACAGTTTGAAGTTTGCAGTTTCGAGTTTAAACCGCCTTATGAATATGATTTGCAGAAATTAAGATATCGGCAATTACAAAAAACGAGAATACCACACTGGCAATACCGTTTGCCGTCATAAAAGCAATATTAACCCGGCTCAGATCATTGGGTTTCACAATGGAATGTTGATAAACCAGCATGCCGATAAATACGCAAACACCTAACCAATACCACCAACCGAAACCTCCGTATACCCCTGCCCATACTACACATACAATGCTTAACAAATGAAGCAATTCTGAAATCCGCAAGGCCTTTGCCTTACCTAACCAGGATGGCATTGAATATAGTTCCTGTGATTTATCAAACTCCTCATCCTGCAAAGCATAGATGATATCAAACCCACTCACCCAAAAAATTACTGCGAATGAAAAAAGAATTGGAAGCAACGAAAACGCACCGGTAACGGCAAGATATGCACCAATGGGTGCAAGGGATAATCCAATACCCAATACCAAATGACAAAGCGGAGTGAATCGTTTGGTGTAACTATAAAATAAAACAACAAATAAGGCGACCGGGGAAAGAAAAAAACAAATTTTATTGATAAAGAAACAACATGTAACGAACAAAATACAACAAACAATCACAAAACGAAGCGCACTATTTGGAGAAATAATTCCCTTTGGGATTTCGCGAATTGCAGTACGTGGATTTTTTGCGTCGAAGCTTCTGTCGAGATAGCGGTTGAAAGCCATGGCCGCGCTCCTGGCAAATACCATACAAAGAATAACCAGAACAAGTCGCAACCCCATATTAGCGATAGTTGCCGGCGACAATATAAATGTGTGCCATTCGGGAACTACAGAACCACTTGAGGTGATGCCCAGGAAAAAGCCAATCATCGCAAAAGGCATTGCAAAAATTGTGTGGGAAAATTTAATCAAACTCAAATAATTTTTTACCGTACTCATGCTTCAATCCGATTAATAAACAATTTAAATTTTATTAGAACCTATTATCTTGTTTCTGACGATCTCCCACAACACAATCCCCGCAGCCACGGAAATATTCAATGAGTGTTTCATACCCAACTGTGGTATTTCGATGCAATCATCACATAATTTCAGCAAGCTTTCATCCACCCCTTCTACTTCATTACCAAAAATAACTGCGAACTTATCATATTGTTTTGACAAAAAATCCTGCAAAGGAATGCTCTTTTCCACCTGCTCAACTGCTACAATTCTATATCCCGCATCCCGTAATATTTGTATCGCATCAACTGCGGCTTTGAAATATTTCCATTCTACAGTTTCTGTAGCACCTAATGCAGTTTTCTGAATATCCCGATGAGGTGGCTGAGCAGTATAGCCGCAAAGATAAATAGCCTCTAATAAAAAGGCATCTGCAGTCCGGAAAACGCTGCCCACGTTGTGCATACTCCGGATATTATCCAAAACAATAATTACAGGAATTTTATCGGATTCTTTAAATTCATCAACCGTCTTCCGGCCCAGCTCAGCCATGCTTAACTTGCGCATGAAACAAAGATAGTGATTAGGCCATGGACCATTGACCATGGTCTGTAGTCTATAAACTATGGTCTGTTCCCTAATTCTCCCCAAAGGTGAAAATCACCTTTTTTATGACCCACACTTCCTTATTTTTGTTGCCCATGTTCTAATACAAACAATTTGATTTTGGCTGATAAAAAAGAAAGCAGAAATATTCAGGATACGCCGCTCATGCAACAGCACCGGGCTATCAAACAAAAATATCCCGACGCTGTTCTTTTGTTCAGGGTCGGAGATTTTTATGAAACCTTCGGAGAGGATGCAGTGACAGCCTCACGTGTTCTGGGCATCACTCTTACCAAAAGAAATAATGGGGCCGCAGCGTCGAGCGACCTGGCAGGCTTTCCTCATCATGCCCTGGATACCTATTTGCACAAATTGGTGAAAGCAGGTTATCGCGTAGCTATCTGTGATCAGCTGGAAGATCCAAAATCTGCAAAAGGAATTGTAAAACGGGGAGTAACGGAAATGGTTACGCCGGGGATTGCTACGAATGAAAAATTATTGGAACATAATAGTAATAATTTTTTATCCGCCATTCATTTCAATGAAGATAAGCTGGGGATTGCTTTCCTGGATATTTCCACAGGCGAATTTTTTGCGACAGAAGGAAACCAGGAATATATAGACAAGCTTTTACAAACACTCAGACCTGCTGAAATCATTTTTCAACGCAATTACCAGAAACATTTCAAAGAAATTTTTGGAGCCAGGTTTTACAGTTACACACTCGAGAGCTGGATCTTCGACAAAAAATTTGCTGAAGAAAGTCTGCTGAAACATTTCCAGACACATTCATTAAAAGGATTCGGCATTGATGAACTCAATGAAGGTATTATTGCTGCGGGCGCCATACTCTATTATTTGAAAGAAACAGAGCATCCAAATCTCCAACATATCACTTCCATCCAAAGAATTGACCGGGATGATTATTTATGGATGGACAAGTTCACCATCCGGAATCTGGAACTGTTGGGTAATGGAACAGATAAGGTACAAAGTCTGCTGAAAATATTGGACAATACTGTTTCTCCAATGGGAGCCCGCCTGCTGAAACGATGGATCATAATGCCGCTGAAAGATATTTTAAGAATTAATGAGAGACTGGACCTCGTTGAATTTTTTATTAAAGAGGTTGATCTCAGGAATAGAATCGTGAATCATATCAAACATTGTGGTGATATTGAAAGACTGGTTGGCAAGATACCGGTTAAGAAAATCAATCCGAGAGAGCTCTTACAGATTGCAAGAGGGCTGCATCATATTGAAGAGATTAAATTATTATGCGAATCTGCCGGCAATGGATATCTGAAAAGACTTGCAGACTCGCTGAACCCATGTCACTATATTGGAGAAAAAATTAAAAAAGAGATTATTGAAAATCCTCCTGCTACCGCTGCAAAAGGAGATGTGATCAACCGCGGTGTGAATCATGAACTGGATGAACTGCGGAAAATAGCTTTGGGAGGCAAACAATACCTGATCGAATTGCAGCATAAAGAATCTGAACTGACCGGAATATCCTCTCTGAAAATCAGTTTCAATAATGTGTTTGGTTATTATCTTGAAGTCACCAATGCACATAAAAATAAAGTACCCGTAGACTGGATAAGAAAGCAAACACTTACCAATGCAGAGCGATATATTACTCCGGAATTGAAAGACTATGAAGAGAAAATTACAGGGGCAGAAGAAAAAATCCTTGCTATCGAATTAGACATTTATGAAAAGCTGATTCTTGAACTGCAGGATTATATTGCTCCGATACAGGTGAATGGAAATGTATTGGCTGTAATGGATTGCCTGCTCTGCTTTGCAAATAATGCCCTTCATTTTAATTATAAAAAACCTCAACTGCACGAGGGCAATGAACTTGAACTGATTGAAAGTCGTCACCCTGTAATAGAAAGGAATTTACCACCTGATGAGCCATATGTCGCGAATGATATTCTTCTTGATCCGTCTTCCCAGCAAATCATTATTCTGACTGGTCCAAATATGAGCGGGAAAAGCGCTTTATTGAGACAAACGGCGCTGATAACATTGATGGCGCATATCGGAAGTTTTGTTCCGGCGGATGCCGCAAAATTACCACTGACGGATAAAATTTTTACAAGAGTGGGCGCTTCGGACAATCTGAGTGCGGGCGAATCTACTTTCATGGTTGAAATGAATGAAACCGCAAGTATTATCAACAATATCACTGCAAAAAGCCTGATATTGCTGGACGAAATCGGACGCGGCACTTCTACCTACGACGGAATTTCAATTGCCTGGAGTATTGCAGAATATTTGCACCATTCTCCCTATGCCCCGAAAACCTTGTTTGCCACACATTACCACGAACTAAATGAATTAGAGAATAAATTACCGAGAGTAAAGAACTACCATATCACCAACCGGGAAACCGGAAACAAAATTATTTTCTTACGCAAACTTGCACCGGGTGGAAGCAAACATAGTTTTGGTATTCATGTAGCAAAAATGGCAGGCATGCCTCCTGAACTAATCCAAAGAGCAAATGATATTCTGAAACAATTGGAAGAAAGTCGTGAAGGGCAACATGGTCAGGAAAATCCAAATGAAAATCTGCAAAAAGCCCTCAAAAAAATTTCTGCTCCTGAATTGCAGCTTTCTATCTTTGATGCACATACGCAGGCTTTCGAAGAAATAAGAACCCTGCTCGAGAATATTGATATCAACAGGCTGACTCCGGTGGAGGCACTGATAAAATTGAATGAGATCAAAGGAATATTAAAATAAATATTTCATTTACGCATAAAAATAAGTTCCTTTTCATTCAACAACGCTTGATTTCTTTCTTCCAGCCTTTCTAATAATTCATTTATTTTAAACTAAAAACAAACAAGATGAAAAAAATGATCTTTTGGGCAGCTGCATGCCGATATCCTGCGCATGTCAAAACAATGCTGCCGATAAAAAAACCACTGCCAGTTCTGCGGTCTCTGTAAAACCCGCTGCTCTGCCTCCACCTGTTGAAATAGCAGATTCATCCACTGACGCCCTGGGACAAAAGGCTCTGGATAATTTTGCCAAAGGAGATTTCGACGCATTTATTTCTGTATATCGGATAATAGCCACTTGGATTTTGCCAATGGTGACAGCCTGGTTGGGAAAGCCAATATTCTCAAATTCTGGAAAACACAAAGAGAAGGTATGGACTCTATTCACTTCACAACTCCGATTTTCCTTTCTATAAAAGTGAATCAAAGCAAACAGTTAATGAGTGGCAATTATCTCCTGATAGGTATGACTATACCATCTATTTAAAGAAAGGAAAAAAATTATCCGGAAGACCACACGATGTAGTTCACCTCAAAGCTGACGGGAAAACAGATTACCAACTGCACTTCGCGGACAATGCCCGATGATGGCTCTGATGAAAATGAAATAGTAAAATAATATTATAATCTCCTCCGTCGTATGAAGGGAGAGATTTTTATTCAGGTCAATTTGCAGGGAATAAAATCATCACAAATAACTTAACCACCATTGGCGATGCGTATCTTTATAATGGCTGTACCATCGGCACAATGGATACATCATGATTAATACGAGTATCCAGACAAGATATACTCCCCACAAATCAAAACCAAATTGCGGCCGGAAAGGAAACTGAGGAACGATGACTTCTTTTGCAGAATATCCGGCGATGAACAATGTGGTTACACAAAGAATATGGATGAGGAAAAAATGAATCACATAATAGAACAGCGGCACTTTTCCATAAATGATCAGCACAGAACTGATTTTATTCTGAACCTTCTCCGTCAGCGCAAGAAAAATCAGTGAGGGTCCGAGTGTAATGCAAACATACATTAATGAAGGCGGATATTTTTGGACATCGATGAATGATAGAAAAGTATACAACCCGTTTTTCTGTTCCGACCAGTGAAAGGGATTTCCATAATTATTAATAGCTCTTAATACAAAAAAAAGAAGAATCATTCCAACCCCTGTGTAAATTAAAATCTTTCTTCGCCTGATTGCATTAACAGCAGGCTCATATAATTTTCCCATACAATATCCCATTATCATAATTCCGGTCCATGGCAGAAACGCATATGCTACTAAAATCCCATGATCCTTTGAATAGGGATAGAAAATAAATCTTCCATGATGAACCAGGTCCCACAAAAAACTGAATTTCTGATCAGGTGCATTTTCCGCATAATCAAGAAGGTTATGACCGAATACAATGCAAAAACCAATTATCAGAATCACAGGGAAAGGAAGCAAAATCAGCAATCCCAAAATAATCATGCTGATTCCCGTTGCCCAGATCACCTGCAACACGATAACATTATAAAAAGGATTGAACGTGACTGCGAAAGTGATGATCAATTCAATGATAATAAGCCAACATCCTCTCTTAATTAAAAATGAGCTTAATTCTGCTTTTGATTTTTTTAATCCCATCAGGTATGCAGACATCCCCGCAAGCAGCAAAAATGTAGGTGCACAGAAATGCGTGACCCAGCGAGTGAAAAAAAGAAATGGCGTAGTAGTTTTAAGGTCCAGCGGGTTGTGCAGGAAAGCATCATTATGAAAAAAATCACGGACATGGTCAAGCGCCATTATGACCATTACCAATCCTCTTAGTAAATCAATGGAATGAATGCGATTCCTGGTTAAAGAAGGGCCACTCATAATTCAATTAAAATAACTCTTATTACAAAGTAAGAAGCTTCTGATTCAAAAAGAAATTTCAATCCTTTAAAGACTCCCTTTTTGCAAAACAATTCCTGAAAAGGGAAAATTGATCGATACGAATACTACTCAACTATTTGAATATCAATAATTTGCAAGCTGGCACATGGATGGATTTGTCTTAACCGTCATTAAATCAGTTTTATGAAAAGCAAAGTAATCATATCAACAACCATCCTGATCCTGGCCTTAAAAGCCGGTTATAGTCAGACGAGTGGACAGAATAATGCGGGTATCAGCAGTTCTGCAGCCGGTACGGTCACTTTGGCTCAATTCAATATTCAATCATCTTCAACAAATACTACATCGCTTGAATGGAAAACAATGATGGAAATGAAAGTAGCATATTATAATGTTCAGAGAAGTGGCGATGGAGTTAATTTCCAAAACCTGGGCCAGGTCGATTCAAAGATGACCGATTCAACTCACGATTATCAGTTGGATTATACTTATACTGATAATTCACCTCTTGCCGGTAAATCTTATTATCGTTTAATGGTTGTATATAGAAACGGATTCAGTACATATTCAGATATTATAACTGCTATCAACAACAATATATCTCAGGGATTGAAAATTTATCCCACTGTTGTACAGAATTCCAGCTTGTTTGTTGAAACGGATAAACAATTGAAAAATGCAAGACTTGAGGTATTTGATCTGTCTGGAAAAAAGATCAGTGAAACTGATTGGGATGTATTAGATGGAAAACAAAGCCTGCAGATTGTTGCTAATTCAAGCACATTAAAAACAGGAACTTATTTTGCCAGACTTTCATCCAGAGGAGAAACAATGTTGAGTCAATTATTGATTATTCAATCACACTAGACTACGCATAATCACTTATACGTCGTACCCAATGACAACAAAGGTCAGGCGGCTCTAAACAGGCCGTCTGATTTTTTTATTTTCTAAAGAACAAAGAATTCAGCTCCGGATTTTGTCCATTATTTGGAAATGCAATTCATTTCCGGAAAGAAAAAAAATGATTCTCATATATAAAAACCTGGGTACCAGTTATTACTAAAATGGCATATGGATTGAATCCTACTATTGTCAAATGCAAATCAATGAAAAGCTTTATTTCGATATCCTTAGTTCTGATATTCCTTTCACTGACGGGGTTTTCACAATGTACTCCATTGGGAGATCAAACCACTTATGGTACCAATAATACGTGGATTGGATATGTGTATCGCGGTGCAAATTTCAATGTATATAGCGGATATGTGAATGAAGGATCTTCATCGAATCCAAATTTTGACGAAAGCTTTGGCGGCGCTCAAGTGAACTACCCAACCAATGGATGTACTATTTATACAGATACTTTCAGTGTAAGATATAAACTCACTAAAACTTTTTCAGACGCAGATTATGTGTTTACCGTTGGAGGAGACGATGGATATCGTTTTAGTTTGGATGGAGGTGCGACATGGGTAGTGAATCAATGGTCCGATCATAGTTATGGCACTACAAATTACACAGTTCACCTGAGCGGAACTTATAATATGGTATTCGAATATTACGAGAAATATATCGATAACAGAGCTTCTTTCAGTGTTGCTGCCAGTTGCACAGGAAGTGGCGACCCTACCGTTTATGGCACGAACAGTAAATGGATCGGTTATGTTTATTCCGGAATGAGTTTTAATTCTTATAAAGGTTATGTTTATGAGGGTACTTCTGTGAACCCGAATTTTGATGAAAGTTTCGGAGGAGATAATGTTACTTATAATACCAGTGATTGTTCTATTACTACTGAACAGTTCAGCGTCCGCTACCGCTTAAAGGAAAATTTAGCGAGTGGCGTTTACCAAATTACTGTTGGTGGCGATGATGGCTATCGTTTAAGCCTTGACGGCGGATCAACCTGGGTTATTAATAAATGGAATGATCAGTCATATAATACCACTACATATAGTGCAAGTCTGGCTGGTAGTTACAATATGGTATTGGAATATTATGAAAATGGAGGACAAAACAGAATTAGTTTTGGTTTATCCGGTGGTGCAATTTTACCTTTAACGCTTTCTCAATTCAACGTTCAGTCACAGCCGGCTCATACCAATCTTTTGGAATGGAAAACAATGATGGAAATGAAAGTCGATCATTATATCGTACAAAGAAGTGATGATGGCATTCATTTTCAAAATCTGGGAATTGTTCATTCAAAAATGACGGACTCAACTCATGACTACCAATTGGATTATACTTATATCGATGCATCTCCCCTGCCGGGCACCACTTATTATCGCCTGCAGATTGTGGATGAAAGCGGGAACAGCAATTTTTCAGATATCATCCGTGCCATCAATGCCCAGGCAAATGGATTGAAAATATATCCTACAGTAGTTCAGAATACAAACCTTTTTGTTGAAACTGATAAACCAATCAGGAATGCCAGGCTTGAAATATTCGATCTTTCAGGAAAAAAGCTCAGTGAAACCAGTTGGGAGACTTTAAGTGGAAGACAGAGCCTTCAACCGGCAAATAATATGAGTGCAATTGCAACCGGAACTTATCTGGCAAGATTATCGTCGCAGGGCCAGACTCTTTTGAACCAGTTACTCATCATTCAGTCACATTAAAATAATCTCTTTTCTTTCGTACCCAATGGCAATACAAGCAGGCAGCTTCATCAGTTGCCTGTTTTTTTTTGAATAAACCCTTAGGCAATTTTTTAACCGTTACTCGTATTTTAACTTCCGCATTTCCTTTTACATTGCTATAATTTTATTAACTTACTTTAACTATTTCATCAGGGAATTTTTACTTGAGTTAAATGATTGCCTAATGATACGTTATACCTATCCTCTAAAAGATTATCGAACCTGGCTAAAAGGATTTGCCAAACTATTAAACCTGAAAGTCGTTGAAAAACGATTGGATTTTCCCCCGCGTATCGGGAATGGATATATTTACGCATCCGCCATTAATCCTGATATCTCTTATGTAATATTTAATTTTTCACTCAACGAGGATATTATTTTACATAGGAAGAAAACAACTAATTATGGGCTGAGTCTTATATTTAACCAGGTTGAAATAAGCGAATCCTATAAAGTACGGGAACAAAATAATGTCATTGCAGGCAGGAATGCGAAGCGGAATAATATTTTTTTATCTTCTACAAATTATGATCTGGAAGCGACCTATTCGAAAAATTCTGTTTTGAAAATCGTAGGCATATTATTCAGTCCGGAATTTATCCAGAAGATATTAAAAAAAGATATCCTGCTCGACATAATGTTGTATACAGGCCAGCGATTGCAAAATGCCAATAAAGTTCCCATCACATTTGAATACAGGCAACTATTGAATGATATTTTTGAAGCCAATACCCAATCTCCGATCAGCAACCTGGTATTGCAAAACAGAATCCTGATGCTTACAGAAAAATTCTTGAATACTTTTTTGGAAAAACGTTTTTCAGTCAATGAGCCGGGAGAAAAAATCAAAAAAGAAAAAGATATGATCGCTCTCAAAGAAGTAGAAGAAATATTAAGCAGGAACGATCTGGAAAAATTTCCCTCCATTGATGTATTATCCAAAACCGCCATGATGAGTTCCACCAAACTCAAGAAAAAATTCAAGAGCCTCTACGGAATGAAATTATATGAATTCTATAATCGGAACAGGATGGAAAAAGCCAGAGGAATGTTGCAGTCAGGAAAATATTCTGTTAAAGAAGTCGGGCACGATATCGGGTTTTCAAATCTCAGCAATTTTGCAAAAGCATTTAAGAAAGAGTTCGGCATTTTACCCAATGAAATGTTAAGAAGTTGAATGATTCCCTTATTTTTCTTTTGAAGGCAGAAACATATCTTTTCCGGATATATCTAAAATGATATTTGGCGTAAATTTGTATCCGAAAATTAAGCCCGTTTTTGGTCCAAGATCCACCTCTTGTCCCTCTTGAAAATAATCTTTCTAAACTCATAGAAAAGTCCAGCAGTATTGACTGGATTTTTTTATTGATATCAATCAAGGAAAAGTTTAGGCTTTTTTTATTTTTTCAAATTCATCTTTCAGTTTTCCATACAATCTTTCGAATATGGAAAAGTTTTTCAGGTAAACTACATGATTACCTGTATCCGGAAAATAGGTTTTATGGATTTGAATCATTGCTCTTGTTTCTTCCAGATCTCTAATTTCTTTAAGGGCCAATAATCCGATCATTGCAGCGCCTGTTGCCGAAGCATCAGCCACGTTCATTACATACACATTCTTATTAAAAATATCCGCGATGATCTGAACCCATAAAGGAGATTGTATAAAACCACCACTTGCATAAATTTTTTCAACAGGGCCAACAGTTTCCTCCAATGAAAGCCCGATAGCATATAAAGAAAACCCGATTCCCTCCATAATAGCACGTAAAAAATGTCGCGAATTATGACGGGAAGTAATGCCAAAAAAAACACCTCTTGCATTAGCATCCCAAACAGGCGCTCTCTCACCCAGGAGATAAGGTAAAAAAATCAAGCCTTCGGATGCCGGGGGAATATCTGCAACCTGGTGCAGGTACCCGGCAAAATTATTTTGATCGGGATCCGAAGCCTGCGTAAAATTGTCAACCCACCACCTGATCGCGTTTCCTCCATTATTGATTGCTCCCCCGGTAACATATAATTGTTCCGTGAGAATATAATTAAATATTCTTTCTTTGAAATCATGTCTGGGATTCTGAGATACCATCCGTGCGGCCCCGCTGGTTCCGATTGTCAAAGCCATTTCTCCCGGAGCAATCGCATTGCTTCCCAGATTGGCAAGACAACCATCACTTCCTCCGATAATAAAAGCCATTTTATCTGGGAGATTCAATGCGAGTTGATATTTTTTTTGCAGTCCCGTTTCCACATGAAGAGGCGAAACAGGTTCTGATAAATGATCAGCTGTAATTCCCGCTGCGACCAAAGATTCGTTATACCATTGAAAATTATGGATATCAAATAAACCTGTCCCGGAAGCGATAGAATAGTCAATCAAAAATTTTCCAAAAAAATGATGCCAGATATATTCCTTGATGGAAATAAACTTTGAGGTCTTTGAAAAAATTTCAGGCTGATTGTCTCTTATCCACATAATCTTACATAAAGGAGACATGGGATGAATAGGTGTTCCTGTATGCTCATAAATTTTTTTCCCGACAGCCTCTTTCCTGATTTTAACAGCGGATTCCTCACTCCGCAGATCAGCCCAGGTAATCACATTTGTCAGGGGCATCCCATTTTTATCGATGGCTATCACGCTGTGCATGGCAGAGCTGAATGCAATTCCGGTCAATTCTTTTGCGCCGGTGTTTAGCACTACTTCATTGATTGTTTGAATCGTTGCCTGCAAAAGACTATCCGGATCCAGTTCCTGCTCGAATGACTGCTTTGAAATCATCGGATAAGATGCGTAGGCATTGTATAAAATAGTACCGTTCATCGAAAAGGCAATCGCCTTGGTGCCTGATGTCCCAATATCTATACCGATTATATATTTCATGAATAAACAGGGTGTTATTGCGAAAACAAAAAAGCGAATTTGTTTCCGGATGACGATGCTTCAAAATAAATTCAACCTGAATTCATGATTCATCTTTCAGGAATTCATTTTACATTGTAGTCATATACAAGATATGCCCATGGCTGCAAATCAAATATTTTCTCTGAATCGTTCTTCTCTGATGATCCGGAAAAAATATTTTTTGATTCACCTGCTATTCTTCCATCGGGTATTTTAAACTTCTGCTCTTTTGGAGAAAGGTTTAATACAACGATTAATTTACTTCCTTTATTCTCTCTCATATAACTATAGATCGCATCATCTTTTTCAGTTTTTATCCTCGAGAAGGATGCATCTCCTGACAGCGCGGGTTCAGAATGCCGCAAAGCGATCAGCGTTTCATAAAAAGGCATCAATTCATATTTACTCCAGTGAATAGTGTCTTTGACAAAAAACCGGAGGCGGTTTTTATTAGGCTCTTCCTGTCCGCTGTAAATCATTGGCACTGATTTTCCCATTGTAAATGCCCATAAAGCAAAAGTTTTATATGCATTTCCGAATCGCTCAAATTCAGTTCCGTTCCAGCTGTTTTCATCATGATTGGTCGTAAAATACATCCGGTAAGCATTTTTCGGATATACACTATCGTTATGATTGATGACGGAATCCAGTTGCCTGACCGTCGTTTTGCCCGGATAAATACCGTAAGCAATATTCATCACATTCCAGGGATAAGTTGCATCGAATCCGTTTTCGTTCAGGCCGGGACTATCTCCTTCCGCCAGCATGAACAGTGGTTTTATTTTTCGTAATTGCGGAATCGTTTCTTTCCAGAAATCATTAGGAACATTCCAGGCCACATCACATCTGAACCCGTCGATATCGGTTTCATTGATCCAGAATTTCATGGCAGCGATCATACTATCGCGCATTTCACGATTATCATAATTTAGCTGGCGGGTATCATCCCAGTTGTATGGAATTGCGGGTTTTCCGGTGCTGTCCTTTTTATAAAAATCAGGATGTTTTGTGATCCAGGGATTATCGGGAGAAGTATGATTGGGAACCCAGTCGAGGATCACTTTAAATCCCATTTCATGCGCTTTTTTTACCAGTTCCTTCCAGTCATCCATTGTACCATATTCCGGATTTACTTCATTGTAATTTCTGACAGCGTAGTAACTGCCTAAATCAGAAGGTTTGCTTTTCCTGCCCACGATTCCAATTGGGTTGATCGGCATAAACCATAAAATATCAACTCCCAGCTCTTTTAATCTTGGTAATGATTTTTCAAAAGCAACAAAAGTCCCTTCGGGTGTGTATTGCCGTAAGTTTACCTCGTATACAGTGGCCTGACTGCTCCATGCGGGGTGAACAACTGCGGTCAATGAATCCGCGGAGCCTGTATGCGTGTCAGCAGGCGGATTAGACTGGCATGCAAACAATAGCAAGACTAAAAATACGCAGGCCTGGCAAAGCAAAAGCTTATTCATATAATTTTTAAGTAAGATAGCTTTTTTAGTCAGAACGGAAATGAAGTTCAAAGAGAATCACCCATCAAATTAATTCCTTCAGCTTTTCAATAACGATATCTATTTCTTCTTTGGTATTGTGCTTGCTGAAAGAAAATCTGACGGTCACCTGGTTGGGATTGTTATTGATAGCACGAATCACATGTGAACCCTGTTCTGCGCCACTTGTGCATGCGCTTCCGCCTGAGGCGCAAATATGGTTGATATCAAGATTAAAAAGAATCATTTCACTTTTTTCCGTCTTCGGAAAGCTTACACTTAAGACAGCATATAAACTTCTTCCTAAAGGATCACCGTTAAAAGAAACCTGCGCAATATGTTTCTTTAACTGGTCATGCATATAGATTTTCAGGCTTTGAATATATCCACTGTCTTTTTCATAATTCTCGGAAGCCAGTTCCAATGCTTTCGCAAAACCTACAATTCCATAGAGATTTTCAGTACCTGCACGCATATTTCTTTCCTGAGCGCCTCCATGAATAAATGGAATAATTTTTACATTTTCATTGATATATAAAAGCCCGACACCTTTCGGCCCGTGAAATTTATGACTGGCTCCCGTTATAAAATGAACAGGCGAATTTCTGAGATCGAAAGGGAAATGTCCAACAGTTTGTACGGTATCAGAATGGAAAATAGCACCATGCAATTTGCATATCTCCCCTACTTCATGCAGATCAATCATATTACCAATTTCATTGTTGGCATGCATGAGCGTAACAAGGGATTTCTCTTTGGTTTTTGCCAGCAATTGCTTCAAATCTTCAATATCGATATGTCCGTTAGATAATATTTTTACATAACTGCATTTTGCTTCTCCTTTTTTATGCAGGTATTCCACTGTGTGCAAAGTAGCATGATGCTCAACCGGTGAAGTAATAATATGCTTACAACCCAGATCCCTGACCGAAGCGGTGATTGCAGTGTTGCTGCTCTCTGTCCCGCCACTGGTAAAAAATATTTCAGCAGGATGTGCGTGCAAAATTTTCGCTACTGTTTTCCTTGCCTGTTCGATGGCAAGCCTGCTTTCGCGCCCATATGAATAGATAGAGGAAGGATTGCCGAACCTCTCCGTGAGATAAGGCATCATTGCTTCCAGTACCAGGGGCTCCAATGAAGTGGTAGCCGCATTATCAAAATAAATTCTCTGCATGACCCGACCCTAAAGGGTGTAATTATTTTTTTAAAATGGTGCAAAGATAAGAAATGTTGAACTTTGTTGTTTCCACTTTAGAGGGAAGGGGCTTATATAAATTCCTTAATATCCTGCATTAATCTTTGTGCAATATTATTGGCAGTTGT
Source organism: Puia sp. (assembly GCA_035499855.1). Classification (GTDB taxonomy): domain Bacteria; phylum Bacteroidota; class Bacteroidia; order Chitinophagales; family Chitinophagaceae; genus Puia. The sequence goes on from DATJXY010000085.1 coordinate 91,948, forward strand.
TTCAAAATTACTTTCGGCATAAATGCGGATGACGGGTTCAGTGTTGGAAGTCCGGAGATGCACCCAGTCATTATCAAATTCAATTTTTAATCCGTCTTCAGTATTGACCGGCTGATTCCTATACTTTTTTTTGATCTTATCAAATATATCTCCCACATCAATTCCATTTTGCAATTCAAGCTTATTTTTTGAAATAAAATAATCAGGATATTTTTTCCGGAAAGATTTGATCCCGTTTTTATGTTTTGCCAATGCGCTCAGGAAAAGTCCAATACCAATGAGCGCATCTCTTCCATAATGAAGATCGGGTACAATAATTCCACCATTTCCTTCTCCTCCAATAACAGCATTCACATCCTTCATCTTTCTGACTACGTTTACCTCCCCTACTGCCGAAGGAAAATATTGTCCGCCATGTTTCATTGTAATCTCTTTGAGCGCCTTGGTGCTGCTCATATTGCTCACTGTATTTCCCGGTTTTTTCTCCAATACATAATCTGCTACTGCTACCAGAGTATATTCTTCTCCAAACATGCTTCCGTCTTCACAAACAAAACAAAGACGATCCACATCGGGGTCTACTGCTATTCCCAAATCAGCATTTGATTTAACCACCGATGAACTCAATGCAACCAGGTTTTCCGGTAAGGGCTCAGGATTATGAGCAAATTTTCCATTCACTTCACCATTTAAAATAATAATCTCTTCTGCTCCAAGTTCTTTCAGCAAAGCAGGAATGACCAGTGCCCCGGTGGAATTGATGACATCCACTACTATTTTATAACGCTTCTGGCTAATCGCTTTCACATCCACCAGCGGATGGCTGATAACAGTATTAATATGTTTTTGCTGGTAAGAATTATTGATTGAATAAGTACCCAATCTCTCTACCGGAGCAAAAGAAAAGCTATCATTTTTTGCTTTCTCCAATATATTATCTCCATATTCTGCACTGAGAAATTCTCCCTCCTCGTTTAACAATTTAAGAGCATTCCATTCCTTTGGATTGTGGCTGGCTGTGACTATGATACCACCTGCAGCCTGCTCCCAAACGACAGCCATTTCAACAGTAGGTGTGGTAGACAGGCCCAGATCAACAATATCGAGGCCGAGGCCGGTCAAAGTACTTACAACAAGATTCCGGATCATTTCTCCGCTAATACGTCCGTCACGGCCAATCACAATTTTTTTGCCTTTATTTCTTTCTTTGATCCAACTGCCAAATGCAGCCGAAAATTTTACAATATCTATAGGAGATAAATTTTCACCGGGTTTGCCGCCAATCGTTCCCCTGATACCGGATATACTCTTAATCAATGCCACAAATGTTGAGGTTTAAATGAATTACAAAAATAAGGGATTGAAAGGGATACGGGATGTGGGATATGAGATATGAGATATGGGATAAAAATACTTTAAATTGATCAAACTACTCCCATCCCTCATCCCATATCGCATATCCCTCAATCCCCTACTTTTGACAAAAATTCAGTTCATGACGCTGCCTAGCAACTGGTTCAGAGAATGGTTTAATTCCCCATATTACCACCAGTTATACTTTGAGCACAATGAAAAAGAAGCAGCTTTATTCATACAACATTTAATTGATCACCTGTCCCCGCCCCCTGGTGCATTCATGCTCGATGTAGCTTGCGGGAGAGGGCGCCACGCAAGAGTACTTGCCAGTATGGGATTTGATGTTACCGGAATCGATATTGCGCCCGATAATATTGCCTTTGCCTCGGCTTTTCAAAATGATCACTTGCAATTTTATCAGCACGATATGCGGCTGCCTTTCCGGATCAATTATTTTGACTACGCTTTTAATTTTTTTACCAGCTTTGGATATTTCAGAACTGATCGCGAACATTATAATGCTATCCGGACCATCGCACAATCATTGAAGAAGAATGGCGTTTTTCTGCTCGACTATCTGAATTCATATTATGCGGAACAACATCTCATACACAAATCACAAAAAGAAATCAATGGTGTAATTTATTATCTGACAAAATGGTTTGATGAAACTCATTTTTATAAAAAAATTACGATTGAAGATGAAAAGAGAAAAACTCCACTGGAGTTTACTGAAAGAATTGCCAAATTTTCATTGGGCGATTTCAATGATATGTTTGCATTTCATCATTTACAAATGCAGGAAGTATTTGGAGACTACGAACTCAACACATATGATCTGAAAAAATCTCCACGATTGATCATGGTTGCAAAGAGAATTTGATGTATTGATGGTTGGATGGCTTACTTGTTATTTTTTTAGCCATCTAACCATCTTACTGATTCTTTATAATCCCGATAAATTCATCAAAAAGATATCGGCTGTCATGTGGTCCGGGTGTAGATTCCGGATGATATTGCACCGAAAATGCCGGCTTGTCTTTCAATCGGATCCCCTCTATTGAGGCGTCGTTGAGATTGATATGAGTAACTTCAATATTTGATTTTTTCCTGACAGACTCGGGATCTACCCCGAATCCATGATTTTGCGTAGTGATCTCACATCTTCCGGAGATCAGATTTTTTACGGGATGATTTAATCCTCTGTGACCATGATGCATTTTGAATGTCGGAATTCCATTTGCCAAAGCCAGTAACTGATGACCAAGACAAATTCCGAATAATGGTTTCTTCTCTTTCAGAATTTCTTTCACCGTATCGATGGCATATTCCATTGCAGCCGGATCGCCGGGACCATTGGATATAAAATATCCCCTGGGATTGAATTCCTTCAATTTCGCAGCCGGAGTTTTCGCAGGATATACTTTAACGTGAGCACCACGATCGACCATGCATTTCAAAATATGCTGCTTAATGCCAAGATCCAGAACTGCTATTTTAATATCTGATGAAGCATCACCCAGTTCATATTCTTTTTCAGTGCTCACAGCCGAAGCCAGTTCCAAACCTTCCATGGAGGGAACTTTTTTCAATTCTGCTTTCAGTTGATTGATATCGGATACCACGGATGAGATGATGCAATTCATAGCTCCTTTCACGCGAACATGTGCAACAAGGGATCTTGTATCCACTCCTTCGATACAAACAATGCGATTTGCTTTCAGGTATTCATCCAGTGAACCCCTGGCCTGCTTCCTTGAAAATTGTTCTTCCAAATTGCGGCCGATCAATCCGCGAATCTTTACACTGTCAGATTCTACCTCATCTTCTTTCACTCCGTAATTCCCGATATGAACCGTATTCATAATTAATACCTGTCCATAATAGCTAGGATCTGTAAATACTTCCTGGTAGCCCGTCATTCCAGTATTAAAACAGATTTCTCCCGAAGTAGTTCCTTCAAGCCCAAATGATTTTCCATAGTGAACAGTTCCATCTTCCAGTAAGAGAATTGCTTGTTTCTGTGAGGTCGATTGAGGCATTGTTATGAAAAGTTTTGCAAAGAAAAGAAATTCGGTATTTTTTTAGCTAATTAATTTTTCACATCCTATCACCCGATCAATAATTCCGGCCTTTAGACCAAGACGATGGGGAAAATAAAAAAGCAGAACTCCTGAAGAAGTTCTGCTTTGTATAAAAAGATTGATTCATTCTTTATTCTGCACCCTTTTTTTCTTTTTCTGCAGGAGCTGATTCTGTTATTTCAGCGGTTTCTGTCTTTGCAGCTTCTGCTTTTTTACGGCTGCCACCGCGACGCGTCTTTTTACCTGTTTCTTTTGCTTCTCCTTTTCCTTTGCCGTAGAATTCATTAAAGTCGACCAGTTCAATCAAAGCAGTTTCAGCGTTATCACCTACCCGGGTTCCGAGTTTAATGATTCTGGTATATCCGCCCGGACGACCGCCCACTTTTCCTGCAACATTTCCGAATAATTCATTGATGGCTTCCTTATCCTGCAGGTAGCTGAATACCACCCTGCGCTGATGTGTTGTATTTTCTTTTGCTTTTGTAATAAGGGGCTCTACATATACCCTTAATGCTTTTGCTTTGGCCAGTGTTGTTACAATGCTCTTGTTGCCGATCAACTGGCAGGCCAGGTTGCTGAGAAGAGCTTTACGGTGTGATGCCGTTCTGCTCAGGTTTTTGATTTTGTCTCCGTGACGCATGACGTTTTAATTTTTAAATCTTGCACCGTGTCAGGAATTGCAAGAAGATAGTTTAATCTGGAAATGTGAAAACTGTGCTAATGAACATTTTTATACTTCACATTTCATATTTAAGATGATGAATAGAGTGATCCGGAATTTGGAAATTTATTTTTCATATTTCCACATTCTCAATTTTTCACATTCATCACTCATCATCCAATTTCAGTTTACTCAGGTCCATTCCGAAATGCAAACCTCTTTCACCCAATACCTGTTCAATTTCTGCGAGTGATTTCTGACCAAAGTTGCGGAACTTCATCAGGTCTTCCTGCTCATAAGTAACCAGTTCACTCAGGCTATTGATCTTTGCAGCTTTCAGACAGTTGAAGGCGCGGACAGAAAGATCGAGGTCTTCCAGCGGAGTCTTCAATACTTTGCGCAATTGCAATGTCTGTTCGTCTACCAGGTCTTCTTTCTTCTCTTCTTTATTGTCGAAAGTTATATTTTCATCTGTAATGATCATCAGGTGCTGAATAAGAATGCGGCTTGCCTGCTTAACAGCTTCTTCAGGATGAATGGTCCCATCTGTTGCGACTTCCATCAGCAATTTTTCAAAATCTGTACGCTGTTCAACGCGCGTATTCTCGATAGAATACTTTACATTTTTGATGGGTGTAAAGATGGCATCAGTGGGGATATAACCGAAGGTTGCATCTTTAGGCTTATTGTCTTCAGCCGGAATATAACCACGTCCTTTTCCGATTGTGATTTCAATTTCCAGTTTTGCTGAAGGATCCATCGTGCAAATAAGCAGATTGGGATTCATCACTTCAAAACTTGGAGTTGCTTCAGCAATTGTACCTGCAGTGAATTCAGTTTTGTTTTTAAGGCTCAGGTTAATTTTTTCCTGTGGTACTTCATGTTCTACTTTCTTCTTAAACCTTACCTGCTTGAGGTTGAGGATAATCTCGACCACGTCTTCAGTAACACCTTTCAGGGTGGCGAATTCATGATCGGCTCCTTCGATTTTCACTCCAATGATAGCATATCCTTCCAGAGAATTGAGCAATACTCTGCGCAAAGCGTTGCCAATAGTTACGCCGTAACCGGGTTCTAATGGACGGAATTCAAATTGTGCTTCAAAATCAGTTGCTTTTTGCAGAATGATTTTGTCTGGTTTCTGAAAATTTAAAATGGCCATATTTAAAATTTCGATTTTAATTTATCCTAAATCCCAAATGGGACTTAAAAAATATTTATAGATCCTATCCCCTTTAGGGGAAGGGGTTTTACTTGCTGTACAACTCAACGATCAACTGCTCTTTAATGTTCTCAGGAACGCTTTCTCTTTCCGGATAAGAAATAAAAGTTCCCTTGAATTCTGCCTCATTCCAGTCAAGCCAGTTAAATTTATTATTCTTACCACGCATATGACTTGTAATGCCTGTGTTCGACTGGGTCTTTTCCTTCAGTGTGATAACATCACCGGGTTTCAGAGAATATGAAGGTGTATTCACGAGGTCACCATTAACTGCAATATGCTTATGCGCCACTAACTGACGGGCAGCAGGGCGTGAGGGAGCAATTCCCAAACGGAAAACAGTATTATCCAAACGTGCTTCCAGTAACCTGATCAGGTTTTCGCCGGTTACTCCTTTTCTGCGGGATGCTTCTTCAAAAGTCTTGCGGAACTGGCGCTCAAGAACACCATATGTGTACTTTGCCTTTTGTTTTTCTTTTAACTGTAATGCATATTCGCCCAGACTTTTCCTTTTGCGTGAAGCGCCATGCTGGCCCGGAGGATTACTGTTCTTGTTTAAATACTTTCCATTTCCTAAAATGGGTTCACCGAAAATGCGGGAGATTTTGGTCTTTGGACCTCTGTAACGTGCCATAATTTATTTATTGATTTTTTAGTGACGATGCACGATCATTAAAAATCTTAAAAATCAATCGTACACCCGATATTAAAAATTTGAGGTCGGAAGTCTGATGTCTGACTTCTTACCTCAGACTTCAGTTTAAACTCTTCTTTTCTTAGGCGGACGGCAACCATTATGTGGTAATGGAGTTACGTCTTTGATCATCATCACCTCAATGCCGCTGTTGGCAATGGCCCTGATTGAACTTTCACGACCTGAACCAGGTCCTTTCACAAAAACATCGACCTTCTTCAATCCTGCTTCTAATGCAGTTTTTGCAGCATCTGAAGCAGCCATTTGTGCAGCATAAGGAGTATTCTTTTTTGAACCTTTAAAACCCATTTTGCCGGCACTGCTCCAGGAAATGATCTGGCCTTGTTTATTGGTGATGCTGATAATTATATTGTTGAAGCTGGCGGTGATATGTGCATCACCATAGGTATCAACTTTTACTACTCTTTTTTTCGCAGCCGCTTTCTGGCTGGGTACTTGTGCTTTTGCCATAATTTGTCGACAGGTAATCTTTGTTATTTAATTTTTTCTCTTTTTGATTGAGAGAAAAACTGAATCAATTCTCCGCCTGCACCCTGGTTTCCGCAATTGATTCAAAATGACTGGTGCAAATTCTTATCTAAACACTATTTCTTAGGCGCTTTTTTCTTACCGGCTACTGTTCTGCGCTTACCTTTTCTGGTACGGCTATTGGTTCTTGTTCTCTGACCGCGAACAGGAAGTCCTTTACGATGGCGTACTCCACGATAGCATGCAATATCCAGTAAGCGTTTGATGTTCATCTGAACTTCTGAACGAAGTGCTCCTTCTACTTTTAATTCATTGGTAATAATATTACGGATATTGTTCAGCTCCTCGTCATTCCACTGGCTCACTTTTTTATCCAGACTGATACCCGCTTTATTCAATATATACTGAGCCGTTGAACGGCCAATTCCAAAAATATAAGTAAGGCCTATTTCACCTCTCTTGTTTTTTGGTAAGTCTACACCGGCAATACGTGCCATATTCAGTTTATTGTTTTATTAAGTTTTGAGTTTTGAGTTTTAGTCTTGAGTCTTCAGTTTTTGGTGCCACAATATTTGATGCGGGAACCGGAAACTTAAAACTCCAAAATTAAACTATCCCTGTCTTTGCTTGAAGCGGGGATTCTTTTTGTTGATCACATACAATCTCCCTTTTCTCCTCACGATCTTACAGTCTGCACTGCGTTTTTTTATGGATGCCCTGACTTTCATTGTATTCGGCTTTAACATTAATTATTTATACCGGAAAATGATTCTTCCCCTGGTCAAATCATATGGACTCATTTCTACGCCAACTTTATCACCAGGAAGTATCCTGATATAGTGCATTCTCATTTTTCCAGAGATGGTGGCCAGGATTTCATGTCCGTTTTCCAGTTTTACTTTAAACATAGCATTGGACAGGGCTTCCGTAATCGTTCCATCCTGTTTAATGAGTGCTTGTTTGGCCATACAATTTTGGGAGCGCAAAGATAGGCATAAGTAGCCGAAACAAGAAATTTCGGGAAAAAATGTTGAATAATAATCCGGCAATCCGAACTCCTGAAGTCCGAAAGCAGGCCAACAGGTTCCTGATAGTTCCTTATTTCCCGACTTTCTGACCCCCGGACTCCGGACTTCCGACTTATCTCGTTAACTCGACCTTAGTCATCTGGTGGTAATGATTCTGGAGTTCATGTACTGTAACCGGGTGGCTCATATGCCTTCTGTCTTCCCGGTACCACATTTCGAAATTGGAGAAACTTCCTTTCTGCGGTAGTTGTATCCTGAAAGGGCCCCGCATATACTTGACGGTTCCATCTCCATTTTCTTTCTTTTCAAAATGGAATTTTTTCAACTGGTCATCATCCAGGGGAATAGGGAATAACTGATCAGGGGTGAACCAGAATTCCTGCACATCAGTTTCAACACATACTTCCTTATCCTCGTGATTCAGTTCGGTAACTTCACCTTCGGCACGCACACCCTCGTAATCGGTCATAACGATATCCCCTATTTTGATTTCGCTAAAATTGATCATACAGCAATCATTTTGATTAGTGAATATAAAAAAATATGCTGAATGAACAACATATCTTTTGTTCAGCAATGGGTTTGGCTCGCGGAAGATTATTTTTGTATTAAATATTTAATCATTTGATTAAAATAATTGTTTAAATCAAATTTTTGATTTTACCTTTGTGCCATGAAGAAAAAATCAATCTCCAAAAAGATAAAAGATATGCCGACGGAAGAGAAGATCAAGCAGGCAGCCCGCAAATTATTCACACAAAAAGGATATGCGATGGTCAAAACCCGTGATATCGCTGCAGAAGCAGGAATCAATCTTGCGTTGCTGAATTATTATTTCCGGAGCAAGGAAAAATTGTTTGATATCATCATGATGGAGAATTTCAAACAATTCATTCAGGTGATATCGATGAATATATACGATGAAAAGACAAGCATTGAAGAGAAGGTTGAAAAGTTGGCAGTTGCTTATATCGACATGCTGACCAATCATCCCGATCTCCCGCTTTTTATTTTGAATGAAATAAGGGGCAATCCATCCAAAATTGCATCGAAGATCAATACAGAAGTGAGCCCGATGCGCTCCTTTTTCCTTAAGCAATTACAGGAAGGCATGAAATCGGGCAAACTGGCCCCGATCGGATATTTTCATTTTATCGCCAACCTGGTCGGACTAACCGTATTTCCATTTGTCGCAAAGCCCATACTTCAAAGAGTAACAAATGTGAATGATGAAGAATTCGACGCACTTATGGAGGAACGAAAAAAATGGGTGCCCATATGGATCAGGGCCATATTAAAAGTAAAACAGTAAATCAAAATAGTGAATCATGAATTGCGCATTTTCATTTTCTGATCTATCCAGGAAATACATTTTGCTGACAGCTGGTTTGATAATTTCTTTATCGATACATGCTCAAAGCACAAATCCTTTGATGCTTACTTTGCAACAATGCTATGACCTGGCCAAGCAAAATTATCCTATGATCAAACAAAGAGAATTGATCAGAAAGACCAGAGATTATACGATTGAAAATATTGGGACAGGCTACCTGCCGCAGTGGACCAGCAGCGGGCAGGTCACTTATCAATCGGATGTCACCCAACTTCCATTCAAAGTTATTCCGGGTATTCCCGGCCTCGACGTTCCGATTATTCCTAAAACACAGTATAAGATTTATGGAGAAATTGATCAGACTATCTATGATGGTGGAAATATCAAATGGCAAAAGCAGGTGGAAAAAGCGAATGCTGATATCCAGGATCAAAACCTGGAAGTGGAATTATATACTTTGAAAGACCGGGTCAATCAGCTTTTTTTCAGTATTCTGCTCATCAATGAACAGGTAAAACAAAATGAACTGCAACAACAGGATCTTCAATTTGTAGTCGATGCAACCCAGGCAGCAGTGGATAACGGAGCCGGATACCGGAGAAGTCTGGACGAAGCGAAAGTTGAATTGCTTAAAGCACAGCAAAATAATATTGATTTACGAAGCACAAGGAAAGCCTATTTGTCGATGTTGGGACTCCTGGTCAACCTATCACTGGATGAATCAACTGTTCTTGAAACACCACCTGATCTCGCAATTTCATCCGATATCAATCGTCCTGAAATAAAATTGTATGATACCCAAAAGAAATTATACGATGTGCAGGAAAAGCAGCTTTCGGTAAATCTTCTGCCCAAAGTGAGCGCATTCATCCAGGGGGGATATGCCCAGCCTCCGTTGAATATGCTCAGCGCGAATCCGGAATTTTATTATATCGGCGGACTGAGATTTAATTGGCCATTGAGCAGTTTGTATACCCATAAAAATGAAAAACAAATTCTGGAATTGAATCGCAATAACCAGGATGTGATGAAAGAAACTTTTGTATTCAATACCAATCAGACATTAACACAGCAGGGCGATGAGATCACGAAACTGCGGCAATTGATCGATAAAGACAAACAAATTATCGAACTGAGGGCTTCTATCAAAAATGCAGGGAAGGCGCAGGCGCAAAATGGAGTCATTACCGTGCATGATTATCTGACCTATGTCAATGACGAAAACAGGGCAAGACAGGATTTTCTGTTGCACCAAATTCAATTACTCAATACTACTTATAATTATAAAACCACTTCCGGGAATTAAGTCAACTATTTAAAATGAATAAGATGAAATCATTTTTTGGGATTCTGACAACTACTGCAATTATATTCAGCTCCTGCAATAAAAAAGACATTTTTGATGCTTCAGGAAATTTCGAATCGGATGAAGTCATTGTTTCTGCTGAACAAAATGGAAAGCTGTTATCATTTTCAATCACGGAAGGTGATACATTAAGCCAGGGCCAGGTCGTCGGACAAATAGATGTCAACGGCATCACCTTACAGAAACAACAGATGCTGGCAAATATTCAGGCACTCAGCGAAAAAACATCCAATCCAATGCCTCAAACGGAATTTATTAAGCGCCAATTGGCAGTCCAGCAATCACAGCTTGAGTACTTACAAAAAGAAAGAGCAAGAACAGAAAAACTGGTGAAAGCGGATGCAGCAACAGGAAAGCAATTAGATGATCTGGATGCTCAGATCGACCAGACTCAAAAACAAATTGCCGCAACGCAACAACAGATCAAACTCGATCAGTCGAATACTGCCACACAAAACCGTTCTGTTTTGAGTGAAAAAGGTGCACTTGAAAAAGCAGCGGCCATGTACCAGGATCAAATCAACAAAGGAAAAATAGTGAACCCAATCAGGGGAACCGTGTTAACAAAATATGCACTCGAAGGAGAAGTAACATCGATAGGAAAAGCTTTATATAAAATCGCCAACCTCGACACCCTCACACTGAGAGCTTATATAACAGGATCACAACTGACATCTGTCAAATTAGGACAGAATGTGAAAGTGTTCAGAGATGAAGGGACAAAAAAATATAAAGAATACCCGGGACAGATCTCATGGATTTCAGATAAATCCGAGTTCACTCCTAAAACCATTCAGACCAAAGATGAGAGGGCCAACCTGGTCTATGCTATCAAAATCAGAGTTAAGAATGATGGATTCCTGAAATTGGGAATGTATGGTGAAGTAAAATTCAATTGATGATCACGCTTGAGAACATAAAAAAAACATACAATAAAGGAACCATTACGGCAGTAAAAAATATTTCTTTCGCAGTCAACAATGGAGAAATATTTGGACTGATTGGTCCTGATGGTGCCGGTAAAACGAGTCTCTTCCGGATACTGACCACTTTACTTCTTGCAGATGAAGGAAGGGCAACGGTAAATGGCTTCGATGTTGTCAAACAATTCAGGGAAATCAGGAATTGCGTTGGTTATATGCCGGGCAGGTTCAGTCTCTACCAGGATCTGACAATTGAAGAGAACCTGAGTTTTTTTGCTACTGTATTTGGCACGACAATCCGGGAGAATTATAATCTGATCAAAGATATCTATCAGCAAATAGAACCCTTCAAAGACCGAAGAGCGGGAAAATTATCAGGCGGGATGAAACAGAAGCTGGCTTTATGTTGTGCGCTCATACATAAACCTGATGTCCTCTTCCTCGATGAACCAACGACAGGTGTCGACGTAGTATCACGAAAAGAATTCTGGGAAATGCTGAAAAGATTGAAAGCACAGGGAATTACAATCCTTGTCTCAACACCTTATATGGATGAAGCCAAATTGTGTGACCGGATCGGCCTGATTCAAAAAGGAGAAATATTATCCATTGACACACCTGCAAATATTGTAGGTTCTTTTCCTGAAAAATTATTTGCGATCAAATCATCGAACACTTACCAGTTATTGCATGATGTAAGGGATTTCCCGGATACAGCCAGCTGTTTTGCTTTTGGTGATGCGTTGCATGTAACATTTAAGGATCAGTCAGACAAAGACATATCAGAATATTTACGCGCAAAAGGACATACCGACCTTGTTATCGAATCAATCGCACCTGGTATCGAAGATTGCTTTATTCATCTTTTAAAAAATTGATTCATGGATGCTGTTATAAAAACAGAAAAATTAACCAAACGCTTTGGCAATTTTATAGCTGCGAATGAACTGACTTTCGAAGTTGGCAAAGGAGAGATCTTCGGTTTCCTGGGAGCAAATGGAGCAGGCAAGACAACGGCCATGCGCATGCTGTGCGGCTTACTGGCCCCTTCTTCCGGAAAAGCAAGCATTGCCGGCTTTGATATATATACGCAAACTGAAAAAATAAAGAGGAATATCGGCTATATGAGTCAGAAGTTTTCTTTATACGACAATCTTACAGTATCTGAAAACATCCGTTTTTACGGAGGCATTTACGGAATGACACGAAAGGACATCAAAACAAAAACACAGTCATTGCTCGAAGTATTGCAATTGCAGAACGAAGCAAAAACTCTGGTTAGTGAATTGCCGTTGGGATGGAAACAAAAATTATCTTTTCTCGTATCCATTGTCCACGATCCTGAAATTGTTTTCCTGGATGAACCTACCGGCGGCGTTGATCCGGTCACGCGAAGACAATTCTGGGACCTGATCTACTATGCAGCGAATAAAGGAGTCACTGTTTTTGTAACCACACATTATATGGATGAAGCAGAATATTGCAACCGGGTTTCTATTATGGTGGATGGAGTCATTGCGGCGTTGGACAGTCCGGCTAACCTCAAAAAAAATTATGGTCACGAGAACATGGAAGATGTATTTTATGAATTAGCAAGAAAAGCAAAACGCCAGGGAGATTAACATGAAGCAACTCATCATTTTTATAAAAAAAGAATTCCTGCATGTTTTTCGTGACAGAAAAACTTTACTGATGCTCTTCGGTTTGCCCATTGCACAGATCGTATTGTTCGGATTTGCGCTGTCCAATGAAATCAAGGATTCTAAAATTGTGGTGGCCGATTATTCAAAGGATGCTGTCACCACCAAACTGACCGATAAGATTGCAGCCAGCAAATATTTCGATGTTGAATACAATCTTCAAAGTGCTTCTCAGGTTGAAGCAGCTTTCAAGAAAGGAACGATTAAAATGGCCATCGTTTTTCCAGAAAATTTTGCTGAAGATCTCATGCATACAAACAAAGCTACCGTGCAGGTTATTGCCGATGCGTCGGATCCAAACGTAGCAACTGCAATTACGAATTATGTTACCCAGATCATCAATGATTTTAATTCGCAATTAAGTAATAGCTCGCCACAGCCATTGCAAATCATGCCCCAAATTCAGATGTTGTACAATCCTGAATTAAGAGGAGCTCCCAATTTTGTTCCAGGTGTGATGGCATTGGTGTTGATGCTGGTCTGCACCATGATGACATCGGTTGCCATTGTGAAAGAAAAGGAATTAGGGACGATGGAAATATTATTGGTTTCGCCGTTCAAGCCACTTTATATTATTATTTCGAAACTCACCCCCTACCTGATCATTTCTGTGGTAAATCTTTTCGTGATACTCATACTTAGTTCACTTTTTCTCGATCTTCAGGTCAAGGGAAGTGTTTTGCTGTTAGTATTCGGTAGTATTCTTTTCATTCTAACTTCTTTATCGATCGGGTTGCTTTTATCAATTGGCGCAAAAACGCAGCAGGCGGCGATGGCAGGAAGCCTGATGGGCATGATGCTTCCGACCATGTTGCTCACAGGATTTCTTTTCCCCATTGAAAATATGCCGATCGCTTTACAGTTGCTCTCGAATATTGTTCCTTCGAGATGGTATTTTCTTATTATAAAAAAGGTAATGCTGAAGGGTCTTGGATTTTCGGCAGTATGGAAGGAAATATCGATCCTGACGGTGATGTCTGTTTCATTATTTGTTCTCAGCCTGAGGAGGTTTAAAATCAGATTGCAATGAAAACGCTTTTATTTTTGCTTGAAAAAGAGTTCCGGCAGATCCTGCGAAACAGGCAGATCCTGCGCACTTTGCTGATAGCTCCGAGTATTCAATTGATATTATTGCCACTTGCTGCAGACTATTCGGTAAAAAATATTTCCATTGCCGTGGTGGACAACGATCATTCCACCTTCTCTCAAAAACTGATTTCAAAAATTACTGCATCCGGACATTTTAAATTAACAGGATATACTGCATCTTATAACCAGGCCCTCTCAATGGTGGAACAGGAGAAAGCTGACCTGGCCATACAAATCCCGACAAATTTTGAGAAAAATTTAGTTCGGGAAAACAAGGAGAATTTATATGTCGCCATTAATGCCATTGAAGGAACAAAAGCCAATCTCGGGGGAGCTTACCTGACAAGCATCATCAATGATTTCAATGGTGAGATCAGGGTTCAATGGCAGGGTGTGCAAACTGTAAGCCAGGCTCCGCAAATTTCAGTGGCATCTTCCAATTGGTTTAATCCTTTTCTGAATTACAATTTATATATGGTTCCCGCCATTCTCGTGTCGTTAGTAACTGCAATGGCCGCTATGCAATCTGCTTTCAATATCGTAGAAGAAAAAGAAAACGGGACGATAGAACAAATCAATGTGAGCCCTATTAAAAAACATATATTTATTATTGGGAAACTGATTCCATTTCTGGTTTTAGGAATTATCATTTTCACGATTGGATTGGGCATCGCAAGAATTTTTTATAATGTCGTTCCTGCGGGAAGCCTGCTTGTATTGTATGCTTCTCTCATCCTTTATTTGTTTTCCATGCTGGGACTGGGCCTTTTGATTTCTACCTATTCTGCAACACAGCAGCAGGCCATGTCACTCTCTTTCTTTTTCATCAATATATTTAATATGATGAGTGGAATATTTAGTTCAGTCGACAGTATGCCGGGCTGGGCGAAAACTATTGTCGAAACATTTCCACCCAGTCATTTTATAAAAATAATGCGGATGGTGGTTCTGAAGGGAAGTAATTTCGGAGACATTGCTTATCATCTGGGAGCGATGGCTGTTTTAGGAATTGTATTGAACGGATGGGCGGTGATTAATTATAGGAAGACGACTTAGAAAATGGAAGTTGACAGATGAGAGTTGAAATCGACAAACAATATCCATCTATCATCTGTCAACCGTCATCTCCTTCCTCACTCCGCCCAGCTCATCGTATAATTCTGGTTTTCGATTTCCAATGCTTCTTTTGTGAGCATCAGTGGATGAAATGTATCTACCATCACTGCCAGTTCTTTTGTTTCTTTTGCGCCGATACTTCTTTCTACTGCACCGGGATGTGGTCCATGCGGAATTCCTCCGGGATGAAGAGTGATCATTCCTCTCGTTACATTTTTCCGGCTCATAAAATCTCCGTCTACATAATAGATCAATTCATCGCTGTCGATATTGCTGTGATTATAAGGTGCAGGAATGGATTGGGGATGATAATCGAATAAGCGCGGACAAAATGAGCATACCACATAATTATTCCCTTCAAAAGTCTGGTGAACCGGCGGAGGCTGATGCACTCTCCCTGTGATAGGTTCAAAATCATGAATGGAAAAAGCAAAGGGATAACAATATCCATCCCAGCCAATCACATCAAAAGGATGATGGCCATAATGAATTCCATACATCCTGCCCTTCTTTTTTGTTTTGATAAGAAAATCCCCCGGCTCATCTTTAGTGACCAGGTTTGAAGGCGGGCGGATATCCCTTTCACAATAAGGCGAATGTTCCATCAGCTGACCATATTTGCTCAAATATTTTTTTGGAAAACCGATCGGACTGAAAGATTCCACAAAAAACAAACGGTTATCTGCACCCGAAAATTCGATCTGGTAAATCGTTCCGCGGGGAATGATCAGATAATCTCCATATCCGAATGAAAGATCACCATACATTGTTTTCAAAAAGCCATTTCCTTCATGAACAAATATCAGTTCGTCTGCATCGGCATTTTTATAAAAATAATCCTTCATCGATTCCAGGGGAGATGCCAGGCCGATATGCACGTCATTATTCACAAGGATGACTTTACGGCTTTGAAGAAAATCTTTTTCCGGTTTTATATTAAACCCTTCAAAACTGCGATGTTTGAGCATTTTTTCCTCGGAAACCGAAGGCATTGCATCCAAAGGAGGATCTGTTTTAATGATTTCAGTAGGTGGATGGCAGTGATACAATAAAGAATAGTCATTGGAAAAACCCTCAGTCGAAAATAATTGCTCTGCATAAAGGCTTCCGTCTGGTTTACGGAATTGCGTGTGTCTCTTGTGAGGAATTAATCCCAGTTTATGATAATAAGGCATGATCGTGTATAAAGTAAAGTTAGTAATTCTTAATTTACGGCTGCATTGGAAAAGTTTTATGCTTTTCCAAAGTTCAAATAATATGGAATTAATTCCCATCAAGGAAAAACTGGAAGAAAATAAAGAATTTGTAGATAACCCATTGTGCCAGGAGACTATTTTCGTGGTCATCGACTTCTATAAAAAAATCGGATTCAATCCTCCCTGGATCTGCTATTATGTTCTGGAAAAAGGACAATTGATCGGTAATGCTGCATTTAAGGGAAAACCTTTGAATGGGACTGTTGAAATCGCCTATGGTACTATGGAAGAGCATCGGCAAAAAGGAATTGGAACGAATATATGCAGGCAATTGGTAGAATTATCTCTGAAAACCGATCCATCAGTGAGGATTACTGCAAGAACACTTCCCGACAACAATTATTCGACCAGGATACTCGAGAAAAATAATTTTGTCTTCATCGGCGAAGTCAATGATCCCGATGATGGAGAAGTGTGGGAATGGGAATATCATGGAACTCTGGAAAAGTTCTAAAACTTTTCCAGGGTTAAAACCGCAACAAATGATTTCATTGACAACTGCAGGACTGGTAGTCATCAAAAGCAGGAAACTACTCCTGGCATTCAGCAGGAACAAAAAAGCGTGGTATTTACCGGGTGGTAAAATTGACAATGGCGAAACCACGCTTGCTGCATTGATCAGGGAAATAAAAGAAGAATTGAATATCGGATTGAAACCTCATGAGCTCAAATATTATATGCATATCAGCGCACCTGCTTTTGGCGAGACAAATAATACAATGATGGAACAGGATTGCTACATGTATGAACTGGATGAAACTCCACGAATGGCTGCAGAGATCGATGCGCTTGGCTATTTCGATCGGAAGGGTTATGCGCTTGAGCCAAGCCAGGTTCCGGGAGTTGTGATCCTGATGCAACAATTAAAAAAAGATAATCTGATTGATTAATCTTTATTATGAAAAGAATCGGCCTTCTCTCCGACACACATAATTTTCTGGACGAAAAAATCCCGGACCACTTCAAAGACTGCGATGAAATCTGGCATGCAGGAGATTTCGGTGATATTAGAATTGCAGAAGAATTAATATCCGTGGGAAATCAAAACCATCCGGTGGTCTTACGCGGTGTTTATGGAAATATCGATGGAAATGATATCCGCAGCAGGTTCCCGGAAGAACTGATTTTCGATTGTGAACAAGTAAGAGTATTCATAAAACATATTGGTGGGTATCCAAAAAAATATGCCCCGGGAGTAAAGAATACAATTGCAAAACAAAAAATACAATTATTTATCAGCGGGCATTCTCATATTCTAAAAATTATTTTCGACGATCAGCTGCAATGCCTCCATATGAATCCCGGAGCTGCAGGAAATCAGGGATGGCATCTTGTAAGAACGATTATCCGCTTCACAATTGATGGAAAGGATATAAAAGATTGTGAAGTAATTGAACTGGGAAAGAGAGGGGAATCAGTTTAGAGTTTCGGGTTTACAGTTTATTCCCATATACTTGACTCAAAACTAAAAACTCTAAACTGCTAACTGTATTCTTTGTTCACTTGGACTCATCCTGAATTGTTGCCTGTATGCTGTTGCAAAATGTTCTACACTGTTAAAACCGCAATCAAAAGCAATATCACTGACGGGCCTGGCTGTAGTTGTCAATAAAATCTTTGCATGCGTCAGGCGGATCTGAAGTAAATATTTGTGAGGTGAAGTTTTCAGGATTGCTTTGAATATCCTGCTGAAATGAAAAGGGCTTACAAAACAATATCCTGATAACTGTTCCAATGAAATATTTTCACTGAAATGTTTTTGCATATATTCAACGGCTCTTTCAATCGTACCCAAATGCAATTGCCTGAACTTATCCGGGAATGAGCGGATTTCCTCATTGCTCCTCATCAATTTAAAAATCTTCTCGAGCAGGCTGATCACCAATTCATCAATCTCCAATGCATGTGCCTGGGCAGACTGAAGCAAACGAAAAATATAATCGTGCAGATAATCTGTCTCTGCACTACTGGTAACTAACAATGCATGCAGGTCATTATTTTCCAGGAACCATCCGGCAGTTGACCGGTATTGTTCTTTCATTGTTTCAAAAAAAGAATTCCTGAACTCAAACACAGTGACTATATCCGGATGATTATCGATATGCCTCGCCCTGTGCTCATATCCCGGTTTTGATAAAAGAATCCTGCCTACATGAGCATCATATTGATGACGGAATACCCGGTATTCAAAAAAACCATTGCGAATAAATGAAATGCAAAAGCTGTCATTATATTCGGGTTCACTCAGTTCGCAGTTAATACAGGAACACTTGTAATCTGTGATCCTGTAAGAATCCGATTGATATAATATATGGATATCTGCCTTCAACATTTCATTCAAATTTATCGATCATTTATCATCCATTTATTACCATCCGTACAAAAGAGCAAGATTTCGAAGAAGGTTATACTCATTAATGATGAAATTGCAGGCATGATGAACAGTTTACCTATAAACAGGAATAGTAAATGGATCATATTTCTTGCATTTGCGGCCATTTATATTGTATGGGGATCTACTTATCTCGCTATTTTGATCGGACTGAAAGGATTGCCACCCTTATTACTTTGTTCGTTCCGCTTTTTGTTTGCAGGACCTCTCCTGCTGGGATGGTGTTTATGGCGGGGGGAAAAACTTCCCTCAGTTCAATCCGTCCGCATCAATACAATTTGCGGAATTTTACTTTTATGCGGCGGAGTTGGATCAGTTAGCTGGGCAGAACAATACCTGCCAAGCAGCTTTGCCGCCATCATCGTAGCGGCATTGCCTTTTTGGTTTATACTGCTTGATAAAAAACAATGGTCTTTTTATTTCTCCAATAAATTCATCATACTCGGACTTGTTTTAGGTTTTGCAGGAGTGGTGTTATTAGTCGGGTTTGACCAAACACTTCATTCAACAGTTGGGAAAACGGGCAAGGAAATTATTGGCTGTCTTGTAATACTGGCTGGTGGCATTTGCTGGGCAAGTGGTTCGCTTTTTTCAAAATATAAAAAAACGGGCAGTTCAGTTTTGATGAATGGGGCGATGCAATTAATTATTGCCGGATTATTCAGCCTCCTGCTCAGCGGACTGGCGGGAGAATGGAATAATTTTCAGTTCAGGCAGGTGAGTGCAGAAGCGTGGCTGGCGCTGCTTTATCTGATCATCATGGGTTCGATCATCACTTATCTTTCCTATTTGTTTTTGCTGAAAATAAGGCCGGCGGCTCAGGTAAGCACCTACGTTTACGTGAATCCGTTAGTAGCTTTATTGCTGGGAGTTCTGATTGCCAATGAGCAGGTTACCAGAATAAAGCTAATTGCATTGCTGGTCATTCTCTCTGGTGTACTCATGGTGAATATCCCTGCTTATAAAACTGTTTCAAAAAATAAATCGTAGCATTTTTGATAGAAAGTCAACCAGCAGAAGAATATATCGGTAATATATATTCGAAAATACATTCCGCATCGCCTTTTGCTTGTTGACAATTGCTTATCAGGGCAACATCGGTCTTCCGACAATTTCCCTGAATGGCCAGGGAATCGTTGCGAGAATAAAGATCAATGCAATTAAAAAAAACCAAAATGCTTTTTTATATTTCACAGTATCACTCACATTCTTCTTCACCAGCCCTCTTCCCAAAGTAATCAATACAACTGCGACAATCATTCCAAAAGGATGTTCGATCCAGAAAAAGCGAAAAAACTTATCTTTCATTACACTTACTCCTGCTGGCAGCGTGGTAGTAAAAATTCCAAACCGGCCGAAGAGCAACAGATAAATACCAAGCAGTAAAGTAGTATGTGCCGAAATCAGGGTGAAGAGCCATAGCTTCCCATCTCCCGCAGCAAATGCCTTTTTACTTTGCCATCCTGAAAAACTTTTTACAATGGATAACAGGAGTAAAATCAGAATAACCCAGCGAAGTATACTGTGCAGCCAAAGGATTGCGCTTTGCATAATAGTTGAAGTTTAAGAGTGTGGCTTATCGAACAAATTGTCAACAATCAATATTCAACAGACAATAATCAATGCTCAGTGATTGCATTTAATATTTTATTGCTCCGCAGGATCAAAACACCGGTATAAACAAAAAATTTCTATTGTGTACCAGACAGGCCTCACATTGAACATTGCTTATGAATATTGGTTATTGAATGTTCGGATGGAAAATCAATTTTCAATTTTCAATATCTATTCCCGAAACATCCATGTAAATATATGAATTAGCCTTTTATTCTACCCAATCGGCAATAAACACATTGGTATCATGTCCTCCCCCATTGTTGCGGTTACTGCTGAATACAATTTTCCTACCATCCGGAGAAAACATTGGAAATGCATCAAACCCCTTGTCCCTGCTGACCTTTTCCAATCCTGTCCCATCAGGATTCAGAATATACATATTGAATGGAAAGCCTCTTTTATATTCATGATTGCTGCAAAAAATAATTTTATTACTGCCTGGAATAAAATTTGGCGCCCAATTGGCCTGACCATAATGAGTGATCTGTTTTGCATCACTTCCATCAATATTGGCGATCCACACTTCCATCTGTGTAGGCGCAACAAGATTTTCTTTTAGCAAATTTTGATATTCCTGAATTTCTTCGGGAGTTTTCGGACGGGATGCCCGCCAGATAATTTTTTTTCCATCGGGACTAAACCAGGCTCCTCCATCATATCCCAGCTCATGAGTAATACGCTTCACCTTGTATGTGTTAAGATCCATCATATAAAGATCCAGATCCCCGTCGCGAACCGAAGTAAATATCATTTTATTTCCATCTGGCGACAAAGTAGCTTCTGCATCATAGCCGGGAGTATTCGTAAGCTGTTTTACAATTTTTCCATCCAGCCCGGCCATGAAAATATCATATCCGGCATAAATAGGCCAGATATATTTGTTACCATATTTAGAGCGGTCAGGTACAGGCGGACAGGTATCGGCGGATAAATGCGTGGATGCATAAATGATATGTTTCCCATCCTTCATAAAAAAACCGCAGGTGGTGCGACCTTTTCCGCTGCTAATCATTTTGTATTCAAATTTTTCTCCGGGATGCTGTGGCAGTTTTCCAATAAACATCTGATCGCAATGCAAACCTTCGGCCGGATTGGTTCGTTGAAAAATCAGGTACCGGGCATCATAACTGAAATAGGCTTCCGCATTGTCGCCGCCAAAAGTCAACTGCTGAATATTTTTAAAATGCTTTTCATCCGGATAAAGAATCGTATCTCCGGGACCAGGAGACAAACGAGGCTGAATAAAAAATGATTTATTAAATGAAACCGTAGCAAAAAAAATTGAGAAAAGAATTAACAGGAAGGATATACCTTTTTTCATGTCAGTGCGTTAAGGGTGAAACCAGATGACCATTTGACCACTCTTCAATCAGAAGGCAGTCTGTCTAATTCAAGATGCAAATTTGCAGTAAGCTTAAATCAAAATTGTCAGAATATTGTAAAAAGCATTTGCCTGTAAATCTGTTAGCTTTGCGACATGAATAAACCAGCCCGGACATATATTTTTTTGATTTCAATTTTATTTTTTTCCGTGTTTGGCTGTAATGATTCCGCCAACCGGAATAATGATGAGGAGCCGGATATATTAAAGAGCCCTTCTTTTGTTACCATCAACGACAGCATACGCCAGTTTCCCCGGAATGCAGCGTTGTATTTGCAAAGAGCAAAAATGCTTTCGCAAAACAATGCAAACGATATCGCTTATAAAGATTATAAAAAATCCTGGGAATTAAACCCAACAAGAGAAACCGGGCTTCTTTATGCTTCCAATCTTTCCATTGTGGGAAAATTAGCGCAAAAGCTGGATTTGTTACAGGACTGCCTTCAGAAATTTCCTTCCGATCCTGAATTCAGCCGAATGATTGGAGAAACCTATATCGAGTCGGGTAAAACAGGTGCAGCGATGGAATTGTATGATAATTTCCTGAAAAAAGATTCCTTGAATTTTGAAGCATGGTACGAAAAAGGCCTGTTGCTGGAACAATTAAAAGATACAGTTCATGCAATTGCTGCATTTAAAAAAGCATATTCCATTCAGCCCGTAAATACATATGCGTTGGAACTGGCTCATCTATATGCTGAGACCAGGAATTCAACAGCGCTCAAAATCTGCGATGAAGTCATTAAAAAAGATTCTACGGGTCAACTGATCGATCCCTTTTTTATTAAAGGAATCTTTTATTCCAATACCAAGCAATATAAAGCTGCAATTATTGAATTTGATTCATGCATCCAACGCGACTGGAAATTTACTGAAGCATATATTGAAAAGGGCATTTGCTTTTTTAAACAGGATAATTATGATGCCGCGATGAACACATTTCATATGGCAACTACTGTTTCCAATACCGATCCGGATGGTTACTATTGGATGGGAAGATGCTATGAAGTCATCCACAAAAAAGAGGAAGCGATTGCCTATTATGAAAGAGCCGTTGCGCTGGATAAAAACTTTATTGAAGCAAAGAATGCGCTGAAAAGATTGAAGGGTTGATTAGGGATTGCTGGATTGTTTATCGGTCAATATTACCCATCAAACAATCAAACAATCAAGCCCCAAATTCCGAATTTCAACATATCAGATTATTTTTGTAAGATTACTGATCAATCTTTTAAAAATGCCCCTGGTTGCTCCCTCTTTACTGGCTTCTGATTTTTTGCACCTGGAAGAAGAATGCAAAATGGTGAATGAAAGCGATGCTGACTGGTTTCATTTGGATGTAATGGATGGAAGATTTGTCCCCAATATCAGTTTTGGAATTCCTGTCATCGAACATATCCGGAAAATTGCAAAGAAAACATGTGATGTGCACCTGATGATCGAAGAACCGGAAAAACTGACTGAAGCTTTCAGGAAGGCAGGTGCAGATCAACTCATCGTTCATATTGAAACCTGCAGGAATCTTCACAGCAATATTCAACAAATCAAATCGCTTGGAATGAAAGCAGGTGTTGCCATCAATCCGCATACGCCTGTAGAAATGCTCTATGATATTTTGGAAGATATCCATCATGTCTGTGTGATGAGTGTTAATCCCGGGTTTGGCGGACAAACATTCATTCCACACACTCTAAAAAAGATCCGTAACCTGAAGCGTGCGATTCATGAAAGAGGTTTACATGTTTTAATTGAAGTGGATGGAGGAGTTACTTTACAAAACGCTAAAAGCATTGTGTATGCAGGAGCGGATGTTTTGGTTGCAGGAAATACCGTTTTTAAATCCCCGAACCCAAAAACAACCATCAGCGAATTAAAATTTATTCAAGTCTGATATGTCGAAAGACCTTTTCTCCAAACAGGCATCCTTATACGCTAAATATCGCCCTGGTTATCCGGAAGAACTCATCGAATATATTTTATCCTTCGTCTACCGAAGAGAAACAGCCTGGGATTGTGCTACAGGAAATGGACAGGCAGCCATCTTATTATCTCCTTATTTCAAAAAAATATTTGCAACGGATATCAGTGAAAAACAAATCAGTCATGCCATCCGGGATCCTTCTATTGAATATTCGCTGAGTCGAGCTGAAAAGACTTCATTCTCAGATAATAGTTTTGACCTTATCACCGTCGCACAGGCATATCACTGGTTTCAGTTCGAATCTTTTTATCAGGAAGCAACAAGGGTCGGCAGGAACGGAGCCATTGCAGCTGTCTGGGGATATGGACTGTTAAATGTGAATGATACTGCACTTAATAAATGGATCCGTTATTTTTATACAAGCATTGTCGGCAAATATTGGGACCCGGAGCGCCAATATGTCGATGAAGAATACAAAACAATTCCTTTCTATTTTAAAGAACTTCCTTCCGGAAATTTTAAAACAGAGCTCCAGTGGAACCTGGAAGATTTTATCGGGTACCTGAATACATGGTCAAGCGTTCAGCATTTTGTCAAATCGAATAATTATAATCCTGTAGATAAGCTGGCTGATGAAATCAAATCATTTTGGATAAAAGATGAAACTAAGTTGTTTTCATTTCCACTGTTTATGAGAATCGGGAAAATTGAAAAAGCAGGCTAAGACTCAAATTTTGGAGGCGGCAAACATAATTTGCCTGTAAATACGTTTTGTTTGCAGCTAAATCTGTTTAATTTCGGTCATCCTAAAAAGCTTTTCATTGAAAGCCGCCCCGCTTTTCCTCTTGTTTTCACTCATCCTTTCTTCCCAGTCATTACTGGCACAAAAAAAAGCAGCTTTCGTATCAGGGAAAGTGTTCGACGAAAATGAACAGCCTCTTCCAAAAGTTTCAGTCATCATCCTGGGCAGGCAAACCGGAATTATTACTTCTGATTCCGGAGATTTCAGGTTGAGAGTTCCTGCTGACAAAGCTTTTGCACTTGTATTTTCTTTCACGGGCTTTAAAACACAACAACGCAATTTTTTAATGAATGAAAATGAGGAAGAGAAAATCGTGGTTCGAATGGAAAAGAGCGCTCAGCAATTGAAGGAAGTGGTTGTGTCGAATGAACAGGACAGAAAAGAAGCAGGACTGATAAAAATCAATCCTAAGGAAGCAATCAATATACCAACTCCAACGGGAGGCATCGAAAGCCTGATTAAAGTTTTTGTTGGATCCAATAATGAACTCACTTCACAGTATACAGTCCGCGGAGGCAATTATGATGAGAACCTGATTTATGTAAATGACTTTGAAATTTTCCGACCTTATCTTGTAAGCAATGCACAACAGGAAGGATTGAGTTTTATCAATCCCGAGATGACAAAAAACGTCAGCTTTTACAATGGAGGCTACCAGGCAAAATATGGGGACAAGATGTCTTCAGTTCTCGATATCCAATATAAAAAACCAAAAACCTTTGGAGGATCTGTATATCTCGGCCTGTTGGAACAGGGCCTCTCGCTTGAAGGAACTGCCGCTAAAAATAAATTCACTTACGTGATAGGTCTGCGCAACCGGACTAATAAAAGTCTTCTCAGCAGCCAGGAGACTAAAGGGAACTATATTCCTTCTTCTTCAGACCTGCAGGCTTTGCTGACATACCAGCTGAATGATAATAATTCCCTGGAGTTACTGGGAACAATTTCTCAAACCAGGTTTACGCTGATTCCTGAATTCAGTCAGTTGTCATCAGCAGTTTTCTCTCCTTATTTTACTGATAACCTGGCGCTGGATGTTTATTTCAGCGGACAGGAACTGGATCGCTACCAGACCAATCTCCTGGGACTGACATGGAATCAACAGTTGAAAAAAAATCTCCGGCTGAAATGGATGTTCTCACATTTCGAGGATAATGAAAAAGAATCTGAAGATATTACCGGCGATTATCTGTTCGGAGAAAGGGATTTTGATAAAGAAAGCTCAACCTATGGGCTCATCACAAATCCGCTGGGAGCGGGCACTTATCAAGACTATGTGAGAGATCATTTGGATATTCATGTTTGGAATTTTACTCACAAAGGATACCTGGATCTCGGAAAAAATTATATTCAATGGGGAATCAGCGCTGAAAAACAAACAGTCAATGATAAATTGCACGAATGGGAATTACAGGATTCAGCCGGTTATTCGCTTCCCTATATTCCCGATACACTTCGTCTTTACAGTTATTTAAATTCTTCCGCCAATTTAGACATCAACCGGTTCACCGGTTTTATCCAGGACAATATTGCGTTTACACAATCCCGTGATTTTACAATGCAAGCCGGGGTCCGCTACAATTACAATACCCTTAACCATGAATTTCTCCTTTCACCAAGAATTGGATTTTCCTGGAAACCCAACAATTCAAAAAAGGATATCATCTACCGGGGTTCACTTGGTATTTATGATCAGCCGCCTTTTTACCGTGAACTAAGAAGGATGGATGGAACGATCAATGAAAACCTGAAGGCACAGAAAAGCTGGCAGGTGACGGGTGGATTTGATTATAATTTTCATGTGGGCGATCGCCCTTTCCGGTTTACAACAGAAGCTTATTATAAATATATGTGGGATGTGGTCCCTTATGATATTGACAATGTCCATATCCGTTATTATGGAGAGAATAACGCCAAAGCATATGCGACAGGTGTCGAATTCCGGTTGTTTGGAGAATTGGTGAAAGATGCGGAAAGCTGGATCAGTGTAGGGATCATGAGAACAAAAGAAAAAATCAGTAATGCCTACTATTATAATTATACGTTGGATTCCCTGAATCAACCTGTGGATAGTGTTTTGGTGCAACAGGGATGGGTTCGTCGTCCGACAGATCGCCTGCTCACTATCGGTATGTATTTGCAGGATTATCTTTCCACCAATAAAAATTTTAAGATCTACGTAAATACAATCTATGGAAGTAATCTCCCATTTAATATTCCCGGAAGTGTAAAATATCGAAATGCCCTGACTATTGATCCTTATATCCGGGTTGACCTTGGATTCAGTGCGCTGTTATTGGATAGTGATAAAAGCAATCGCAGAAGTCATAGTCCTTTCAGGAATATCGAAAATATCTGGGCCACACTGGAGATATTTAATGTAATTGATCGCGAGAATACTATTTCTTATATGCTGATCAAGGATTTTTCGAATACCATTTATGCAATGCCACAACGATTGACTCCGAGGTTGCTGAATCTTAAAATTGTGGCCAGGTTCTAAGTAAAGCGGTATCCCGTGTTGTTCAGCGTAAGGAAAGCTAAGTATGAGATGCAAAATAGTCGGACCTGCTTGTGCCATCAGTCTTGCAGACAACTTTGCACAAATCAAGTTAACAAATTCTGCAAAATCTCCGCCATATTGTTGGTGTAATCTCTGGGCTGGCAAGATGCATTAAGTTCAAAAACCAACAACGGCTATGAGCATTCGATTACATTTTTTTCGTTGAATCAGTTTTCTGGGGAGGCATCATCTTCATGATATCTTTCGGATCCAAGAAGACCCAGTGTTCCGAAGCCTTACCATCTTTGAATTTTGTTACTTCGGCAATATTCATATCAATCTTATCGCCGGTTTTGTGATCCTTCCCGTCCGTTGCAAAAGTACCAGTGAAGTGCGACCAGGCCATCACATACTCGTCATCTGCCAGTTCTTTGACGATTTCCGTTTTCTGGCTACTTAAACCGGCAACTGATTTTTCAAATTCAGATTTCAAATTGTCAAGCCCCCTGATATCGCCGTTTTCTCCGCCATGGTCGACAGCATCGCTTGCGATATAATCACCAAGTTTGCTGAAATCTTTGTTATCGAAACATTGATTAATACTGTGAGCAACCTCAAGATTTTTTTGTGCGGTGCCAGAAGGCCCGGTTCTGCCATTACAAGATATGATGCAAATTGTACTGTATGCAACACTGCAAAGGACTAGATACTTTTTCATTGTGATTATTTTAATTTAAGAAAAAAAGATCCTGGTTGAAGGACGTATTATTTTAAATGACGGGGAAGAATAATCGACCAAGAAGTTTTGAAAATCGACATATGGAATCAGTGTATAGAAAATGGTTTATTTCCCAAAACGCTGAATTCTTTCCCATGGTTGGAAAAATCAATTCAGCCTAATGGCTATAAACTGTTAATAATCAATATATTAAATCTTGGCAAGCGAATGGTTATTATAATACCAAACCAACCTTATGAAACAGTTAATAGAAATACTAGAAGCTCTGTTCATCCCGAAGCCAAATGATTATCTGAGGAAAGACTCAGAAAATTATGGACGTGGATTAATTTTCATCCCGGTTCCTGAAAGATCGAACCTGGAGAAAAGGATGGACGAAGCTAAAAGAAGGTAAGCCGCAGAACCTTTAATCATTAAACCTGTTCCAGCCAGCGGATATTGCCTGTCCTAAAAAATTTGCCCATCCATTGGAGTGGATCCCCGCTGAAAATGATGGGCACGTTTTCCAGGTTAAAGAATCAAAGGAAAGATCAGGATGATGATAGAAGCGGCTAATTTACCCGATACAGAACTTATCAAACAATAATATTCATCTCGCTCATCAATACTTTTCGTAGGACAAATGACAACGGGAGCTTTTTCAAGCTCCTTTTTGTTTTAAGGTTACCATCTGAAATATCTGTCATTCTTATTGAGAATTTTATTTCCTGCAAAGGCGCAACGAGCCTTTGCGTCGTAGCGCTCCTTTGTGCCTTTGCGTGAAAGAACTCACCACGTTAAACTTGCATTTAATAACTTTGGACACATGACCAGGCTTTCAGTGAACATCAACAAATTTGCCACTTTGCGCAATAGCCGCGGGGGAAATAATCCGGACGTGGTAAAAGCCGCGATCGATGCACAATTATTCGGAGCAGACGGAGTAACCGTTCATCCTCGCCCGGATGAAAGACATATCCGCTACAAAGATGTATTCGACATAAAAAAAATAATCACGACTGAATTTAATATCGAGGGCAATTGCCAGGAACAAAAATTTATTGACCTTGTGTTGAAAGCTCAACCGACCCAGGTAACCCTGGTCCCGGATGCATTGGATCAGATCACTTCCAATCACGGATGGGATACCATAAAATATAAAGATTATTTAATTGACATCATTGCCGTTTTCAAAAAAGCAGGAATACGTGTTTCTATTTTTGTGGATCCTGTTATTGCAATGGTTGAAGGGGCTGCGAAGACTGGAACTGATCGAATTGAATTATATACCGAGGCTTATGCGAAAAATTATCATGAAAATAAAGAGAAAGCCATTGCACCTTATATTGCCGCAGCAAAAAAAGCCAATGAATTAGGACTGGGATTGAATGCGGGTCATGATTTGGATTTGGAGAATCTGAAATATTTTGCGCAGCATATTTCCGGATTAGAAGAAGTTTCGATTGGGCATGCTTTGATCTGCGATGCATTGTACCTTGGATATGAAAATACCATCCAACTGTATAAAAGGCAATTACAATAAACAAAATTTATGGCAAAATCAAACTCCTACTCGCGCAAAAGATTTATCGGTGATCTATCACTGGGTCTTGGCGCCGCTGCATTCTCTCCTTTTCTTTCATCTTTGAATGCTTTTTGCAATGCTCCTGAAAAAAAACTGGGGATTGCATTGGTGGGTCTTGGAAGCTATAGCACCTATGAACTTGCACCCGCCCTGCTGCAGACCAAAAATTGTTACTTGTCGGGCATTGTTACGGGAACTCCATCGAAGGAAAAAATATGGTCTGAAAAATATAAAATTCCATCCGCAAATATTTATAACTATCAGAATTTCGATACGATTGCCAACAATCCTGCCATCGATATTATATATGTAGTGCTCCCGGTATTCATGCACAAAGAATATACGATCCGGGCCGCAAAAGCCGGCAAACATGTTATTTGCGAAAAGCCTATGTCCCTCTCCGTTAGAGACTGCCAGGAAATGATCGATGCATGCAAACAATACAAGAGATTGCTCTCCATCGGTTATCGTCTTCACTTTGAACCATATACTATGGAAATGATGCGCCTCGGTCAGCAGAAAGTCTTTGGGAAAGTGATGGAGATTGATTGCGCCAATGGATTTGTATGGGGCGGAGATCCCAATGCATGGAGATTGAAAAAAGCGCTTGCAGGCGGTGGCGGAATGATGGATATGGGCGTATATACCATACAGGGAGCGAGATATACCACAGGCGAAGAACCTGTTTATGTGACTGCGAAAGAAGAAAAGACAAAGCCTGATTTATTTAAAGAAGTAGATGAAACGATTTATTATACTTTGGAATTTCCCAGCGGAGCAGTGGCTCATGGCAAATCCAGTTATAATGCCAACTGGAATGACCTTAAGGTGAAAGCCGAAAAAGGCTGGTTCGAACTGACCGAAGCATACCGGTATGGAGGAATGGCCGGCGCCACCAGCAATGGCCCGATGAGTTTCGATCCTAACGTTAACCAACAAGCGCTCCAGATGGATGATTTCGCGCAATGTGTCTGGCAAAATAAAACCTCCCGCGTTCCGGGTGAAGAAGGTTTAAAAGACATGAAAGTTATCGAGGCGATTTACAGGAGTATTGCCAACGGTGGCCAAAAAGAAAAAATATAATTCAAAAGAGCCAGTGTCTTTACAGAATATTTATGTGATGGCATTTCGCAAACCATCCATCCTTTATTTTAGCGCCGTGTCCATCATTGCCCTGCTTTGGTATAAAATTCCGATACCCTGCAAAAAGCTAATTTATATTTGGGAACTGCTACATACTGAGTTTAATCTAAAAAAAATGTTTATGAAAAAAACTTTAATGGCCGGTTGTATACTGGCATTGCTTCAATTAATCTGCATTGAATTTACTCAGGCCCAATTAACGGTTACACCCAGTGGTGGAAATAAAAAAGCTATGGTTGGTGAACGGATAGGGTTAACCGATGTTACCATTCACTATGACAGACCCGGAGTTAAAAAAAGAGAAGGGAAAATATGGGGTGAACTGGTTCCTGTCGGATATACAGACCTGGGTTTTGGAAATACCAAACAAGCTCCCTGGCGCGCGGGCGCCAATGAAAATACTACAATTGAATTCTCGACCAATGTGAAGATAGAGGGGCAACCTCTGGCCGCCGGGAAATATGGTTTTTTCATCGCTTATGATCCGAATGAATGCACACTGATATTCTCAAAGAATAGCAATTCCTGGGGAAGTTTTTTTTATAATCCCTCGGAAGACGCTTTGCGTGTAAAAGTAAAACCGGTTGCTGCTGATAAATCTGTTGAATGGTTGAAATATGAATTTATTGATCAGACAGACAACAGCGCCACAGTTGCACTCGAATGGGAAAAGCTCGTCATCCCTTTTAAAATAGAAGTAGATGTGGCAGCTGCACAACTCGCTTCGTTCAGGAGTGAATTGCAAACCAATAAAGGTTTTATGTGGGAGAGCTGGCAACAGGCAGCGCAATGGTGCGTGCAAAACAATACAAACCTTGACCAGGCATTGCTTTGGGCAGATACTGCAACCAGCATCAATTTCGGAGGAGAAAAAAGTTTCCAGGCATGGAGCACCAAGGCAGAGGTGTTGGACAAACTCGGCAGAAGTTCCGAAGCATCAGAAATCATGAAAAAA
Organism: Puia sp.; assembly: GCA_035499855.1. GTDB lineage: Bacteria > Bacteroidota > Bacteroidia > Chitinophagales > Chitinophagaceae > Puia. Next base: position 123,282 of record DATJXY010000085.1, read on the forward strand.
GCATTGCCATTCGGAAATGAATTTGAATTGCATCAGTACGCAAGGCAATTGCTGGGTCAGAAGAAAAACAAAGAAGCATTTGATGTATTCAAAATGAACTATGATTCACATCCGAATGATTTTGTCACCAATATGGGAATGGCAAGAGGTTATTCCGCAATGGGAGATTATAAAAAAGCATTGGAGTATATTCAGAAAGCGCAACCACTGGCAACTGATCCTGTAAACAAGGCCAATATTCCAAATTTGATTAAAAAGCTGCAGGAGGGAAAGGATATTAATTAGTTTAGTGCTGGTGATATGGGATGGGGGATATGGGATATGGGATGGGGGATGTGGGATGGGTGATAGAAATATTTGGTCATATCCGGTATCTCCCATCCCATACCCCAAATCATTATCAATTGCATCCCAGCAATTCGCAAAGTTTTGCTTCCAGGTCGGCTCCACGAAGATTTTTGCCGATTATTTTTCCGTTTGGATCAATTAAAAAGTTTTGCGGGATCGACTGAATCCTGTATTTCACGGCTACTTCATTATTCCAGAATTTCAGGTCACTCACCTGTGACCAGTTCAGATTATCATCATTGATTGCCTTCACCCAGGGATCACGGGCACGATCAAGCGAAACGCCGAGAACCGTGAAATTTTTTCCTTTGAATTTATTATAAGCTGCCAGCACATTCGGATTTTCCATTCGGCAGGGCTTGCACCAGCTTGCCCAGAAATCAATCAAAACATATTTGCCTTTAAAAGAGGATAATGTGACGGGAGCGCCGGTTGTATCATTTTGGGTAAAATCAATTTCGTCAGTTCCAATCGCTCCAATCTTTCCATTTTCTATCTGTTCCCTCAGGTATTTACCATAAAAACCTCCCTGCACATCAGAAGATAATGAATTCAGTCTTTTTTCCATCAGGAAAACATCATCTGACAACTGACTCACCACCACGAGAACAAATGGACTCACATAAGAAGATTTTTTGACCTGTATAAATTGATCCAACTCCATTTGAACCGATGCAGCTACTGCTCCGTATACTTTAATGAGAGAATCTCTTTTGGGAACACCGGCGGATGCATTGATCTGCTGGCTCAATGTATTTAATCTCGTAAAATAAGGATTGAAGGTTTTCTGAAAAATTTCGAAATCTTCCTGGGAAGAAGATCCTGTTACCTTTAATTCCTTCACATTCTCAATGGAACCGTTTAGCTGAACCTTATCATTCCCGATGAAAAGCATATCCTTTTTCAGGGTAGATCCGAAATTCAACTCATATAAATTGGGTTCAGCCACATGACCATTCAAAACAAATGTTCCAGTTTTTACAGAAGCTTTTGCTACTGTGTCAGTCGGGTTATTCGCATCTATCAAAAAAACTCTCGATTTTTCCGGAAGCCCTTTGACATTACCCGTAATACTAAATCCATTCACCTGGTTGCCCTGAGATATCGCAGCCACAGGAAGAATTAAAAAACATAAAAAAACAGTTTTCATAATATTTATTTTGAATGGCGCTCTTTAAGAACGTCAATTACCTCCTGCAAATTATATCCTTTTGCGTTAAGTAAAACCAAATAATGGAAAAGAAGGTCGGCTGCTTCACTTAAAAAAAGCTCCTCATGATTATCCTTGGCCTCGATCACCAATTCAACTGCTTCCTCCCCTACTTTCTGTGCAATTTTATTGATTCCTTTTTCGAATAATTGTCGCACATATGACTTTTCATCATTGCTTTTTTTACGCAGCGATATAATATCTTCAAGGTGGCTTAAAAAATCATCCTTTTCGTTCTTTTCATTCCAGCAGGTATCTGCGCCTGTATGACAAACCGGTCCAAGCGGCTGTGCCTTGATGAGCAGGGTATCATTATCGCAATCCACCGCAATATTCTTCAATAATAAGAAATTGCTGCTTTCTTCGCCTTTCGTCCACAAACGTTTTTTCGAGCGACTATAAAAAGTCACTTTTTTCTCCTGCATGGTTTTATTCAATGCTTCTTCATTCATAAAACCAAGCATCAACACTTTTTGGGTGGTGTCATCCTGCACGATTGCGGGAACTAATCCATCTTGATATTTTTTAAAATCAACATTCATTGAATATTAGTTTGTTCATCGTTTTCTTTTTGCTTTTTATTCTTCAGCATCTCCATTCATTCTTCATTTCATTTATTGAGTCTTTCCTGTCTTTCTTTTTTCCTGTTGCGGCTGCTCTTGTTTGTTGAATAAAATAAATAAAGAGCAACCGCAACGGCAATCCACATCCACCCGGGAAAAATAACAAGAAGGTTCATATCCTGACCGCAATTTTTTGATCATGCAAATATCCTTTTAATTCAGGAATTGAAATTTCCTTGAAGTGAAAAATACTTGCTGCAAGGGCTGCATCTGCTTTTCCTCTTTTAAATACATCCAAAAAATGTTCCATCGTTCCTCCACCGCCGGAAGCTATTAGAGGTACCGGCAATAATGTTGCCAGCCTTCTCGTAATGTCAATTGCAAAACCTTTTTTTGTTCCGTCATGATTCATGGAAGTCAATAAAATTTCTCCAGCGCCAAGATCGACTGCCTGTTTCGCCCAGTCAAAGCATTTGGCTTCAGTACTTACCCGCCCTCCATTCAGGTACACATACCATTCACCATCTTCTTCCTGCCTGGTATCGATTGCCAAAACAACACATTGGCTTCCGAATTCTTTTGCTAGTTCATTCACTAATCCAGGTCTTTTGAATGCGGCGGTATTTACGGAAATCTTATCTGCTCCGTTTTGTAATAAAACACGAACATCATCTACCGATCCAATGCCTCCGCCAACTGTAAATGGAATATTGATATAATGTGCAATCCGGTTGACAAGATCACTCAGCGTTTTCCTTTTTTCGTTTGTTGCTGTAATATCGAGGAATACAAGTTCATCAGCTCCCTGCTGCGCATATAAAGCGCCCAGTTCAACCGGATCGCCGGCATCACGGAGATTGATGAAATTCGTTCCCTTCACCGTTCTTCCGTCCTTGATATCCAGGCAGGGTATAATTCTTTTCGTCAGCCCGCCAAGACTGCAAAAGGATGAAATTGAATGATTGGTCTTAGTCATCATATTTATTTTTTGTGAAAAGTGAAAAGTAAAGGTGAGAGACAAATCTCAATTTTCGCTTTTCGCTTTTCACATTTCACGGTATCTCGCCAGTTCCTGAACATTGATCTTCCCTTCATAAATCGCTTTGCCGATAATGACGCCCTTGCAATCAATCTCTTCTAACCGAAAGACATCATCCATCGAACTGACTCCTCCGCTTGCAATAAAGTGGAGCTTTGGAAATCTGGCAATAATTTTTTTATACAAATCAATGGATGGTCCTTCTAATAAGCCATCCTTACTCACGTCTGTACAAAAAATCTGACACAAATTTTTATTAATATATTTCTCAATAAAATCATAGACCGATATATCAGTTACTTCCTGCCATCCGCTCACTGTTATCTTTTCTTTTTTTACATCTGCACCCAGCAAAAATTTATCTGATCCGAACCGGGACAGCCATTTTGTGAACAGATCCTCATCCTTTACGGCAATACTTCCAACTGTTGCCAGCGAAGCCCCTGAATTGAATACAATATCAAGGTCCTTTTCAGTTTTGATACCACCTCCAAAATCGATAGTTAATTCAGTCCTCGCAGCTATTTTTTCCAATACCTTCCAATTTCTGACAGCGCCTTCTTTTGCACCATCCAGGTCCACCAGGTGCAGGCGCTGCAGTCCCTCGGCTTCGAATTGCCTGGCAACTTCCAGGGGATCTTCATTGTAAATTTTCTTTTGTGCATAATCGCCCTGAGTCAGTCGCACGCATTTACCTTCGATGATATCAATTGCCGGAATAATTTCCATCTGTCATTATATTTCTAAAAAATTTTTCAAAATCTTTTCGCCGGCCTTCGCACTTTTTTCGGGGTGAAACTGGACTCCGTAAAAATTATTTTTATGCAATGCCGAACTGTACGGTTCAATATAATCTGTTGTTCCAATAGTGTGTTCTCCTAAAGAAGCATAATATCCATGAACAAAATAGCAATATGTTTTTTCATCTATTCCTTTAAACAAATCCGATTGAAGATTATAAATGCTGTTCCAACCGATCTGCGGAATTTTAATATTCTCATCATTCGATTCCCCGAATGGAATTTTAAAATGCTTTACTTCCTCGTTAAAAATTCCAAGGCAATCCGTATCATTCTCCTCCGAATACCTGCACATCAATTGCATACCCAGACATATCCCCAATACAGGTTGCTGAAGATCTCTAATAACCTGATCTAATTTTCTCTCATGCAAATATTTCATTGCGCTGCTGGCCTCGCCTACACCGGGAAAAATTACTTTATCGGCCAACCGTATCTGATCATGATCGTCGGTCACGATGGCCTGCATTCCAATCCTCTCCAATGCATAAAGTACTGATTGAATATTTCCCGCATTGTATTTGATAATTGCAAGCACAGATTAGGGTTTGATTATTTTTTCCAAAAAAGTTTTTGTTGACTGCCTGGTATCATTCGAATTTTCCAAAGCCCTGATAAAAGCTGATCCGATAATTGCTCCGTTTGCATTTGCACATGCAGTTTGAAATGTTTCCCTGTCTTTAATTCCAAATCCAACCAACACAGGGTTTCTTAGTTTCATATCTTTTAGTCTTTTGAAATAGCCTGATTGATTGGACAGATTTTTATCTTTCCCGGTTGTGGATGAAGAAGAAACAGCATACAAAAATCCGGTACTAAGTTCATCCAGTTTTTTAATACGATCATCCGATGTTTCAGGAGTTACCAGAAAAATAAAATCAAGCTCATACTTCTGAATGAGGGATCGGTACTCCGTTTCAAATTCATATATCGGCAGATCGGGTAATATCAAACCATCGATACCGATTTTCCGTGCATCGGCACAGAATTTTTCAAATCCATATTGCAGAACCGGATTCATATACCCCATCAGGATCACCGGCAATTGAATTTCTTTTCTGAAATTTTTCAACTGATCAAACATTTTCGCAATTGTCATTCCATTTGCAAGTGCTTTCGTACTGCTGGCCTGGATCACCGGTCCATCGGCCAGCGGATCGCTATAAGGCATCCCTACTTCGATCATATCCGCCCCATATTCCTGCAATGCTTTCATGACCGGCAAAGTGCTCTCCAATGCAGGATAGCCCGCAGTGCAATAGATGCTGAGAATATTATTTTGTTTATTCTTAAATATTTCTGACAGTCTTTTCATTTTAAAAATATTCAACAATCAATGCTCAATTGATTGTGATTGAGATTAATCATTCAATTAAATATTTCTTTTTGCTGTTTCAATACTTTTGGAAATAATAGCAATTAATTCTTCATTTTCTGTCATCACATTCTTAAGCCTGATCGCTTTGATAATTTCCCTTCTTTTTATCAATTTCAAGCACACCCTTGTTTCTTTTAATTCCTTTACAATAATTTTCATTTTGTGTACAAAGTCGCTTCTGGATTCTGCGCCTTGTACTTCCCCATAAAGCAAAGAAGTCGCAATGCACATCTGATAAGCTGACCGGCAATATAAGTTCCCGCTCTGGAGGATGGTAATGCTTCAACGATATCAATAATCCTCGATGAAAACTAAATTAGTCTATCCTCCAAATCATACTTCTTTTCCATAATTGAACATTGATTATTGATTATTTACCACTATCAAAGAGCCACAAAAAACTAATCCTCCTTCAGGAGAGGGCCGGGGGTGAGGCTTACATCGCCTTCATATACGCTGCCAGATCTTTATCTCCTCTTCCGCTCAGGCAAATCACCACCGTATCTTTTTCATTCAACTCTAATTGTTCCAATGCCGCCAATGCATGCGCACTTTCCAAAGCAGGAATGATTCCTTCCAGTTTTGCCAATTGAAAAGCAGCGGTCAGCGCTTCTTCATCTGTTGCACTTAAGAAAGTAGCACGCCGGCTGTCATATAAATTTGCATGCAAAGGACCGATCCCCGGATAATCCAACCCTGCTGAAATACTATGTGGTTCTACTACCTGTCCGTCTTCAGTCTGCATAACCAGGCTCCTGCTTCCATGCAAAACTCCCGGTTTGCCTAATTGAGTCGTAGCTGCACTCATTCCGCTATGCACACCATGACCTGCAGCTTCTACTGAAATCAGTTCGACACTTAATTCATCCAGGAAATGGTAATATGCTCCGGCTGCATTGCTTCCTCCTCCAACACAGGCAATAATATGAGTTGGTAATTCATGCCCGGTTTTTTCTTTCAGTTGCGCTTTCATCTCCTCGCTGATCACGCTTTGGAAACGTGCTACCATATCCGGATACGGATGAGGACCGACAACACTTCCTATAATATAATGGGTATCGACAGGATTATTTATCCAGTCCCTGATTGCTTCATTGGTCGCATCTTTCAATGTCTTACTTCCACTCGTAGCAGGAATCACTTTTGCACCAAGCATCTTCATTCGCGCTACATTGGGTGCCTGCCGCTCAATATCTTTCTCTCCCATGTAAACAATGCATTCCATCCCTTTCAATGCGCATACTGTTGCCGTCGCAACTCCATGCTGACCGGCTCCTGTTTCAGCAATAATTCTTTTCTTTCCCAAACGACGAGCCAGAAGGATCTGTCCGATTGTATTGTTGATTTTGTGTGCACCGGTATGACATAAATCCTCCCGCTTGAGAAATATTTCTGTGTGATATTGATTGCTCAATCTTTTTGCCAGGTATAACGGCGTAGGGCGACCGACATAATCTTTCAACAAATCATGAAATTCTTTCTGAAAAGCGGTCTCATGCATGATATCAAGATATCTCGTACGCAATTCCTCCACATTCGGATAAAGCATTTCGGGAATATAGGCTCCGCCGAATTTCCCATAATAACCCTGCTCGCTGGGCTTTTGATATGATTTTGTATTAGCCATCATTTGGAATTCTATTCAGCTCTTTAACTGATCAACAAATAACTTAATCTTTTCAAGGTCCTTGATGCCTGCACTTGTTTCAAACTGACTGTTAATATCGATCGAAAATAATTTACTTGCCACCTGTTCATTTTCGAAGCTTTTGAGCTTCTCCACATCACCCGGTTCAATTCCACCACTCAGGAAAAATAATTTCTCCATCGTCGCGTTTTTCAAAACATCCCAATTAAATTTTTTCCCCGTTCCTCCATATCCCACACCCAGCGTATCGAATAAAAACATATCCGAAGAATCAAGAAATGGACGGGTGATCCAGTCGATGGGATCATTATCGCCCAGACGAAACACCTTGATCACGCTAATATAATTTGCCAGTTGCTCACAAATCCTCGGCGTTTCATCACCATGAAGCTGAACCATATCCAATCCATATTCATCCACAGATTTCATGATCTCATCATAAGAAGTGTTTACAAAAACACCCACTTTTCCCAGCCGCAATTTTTCTTTTTTCAAATGCTCTCCTTTCATAAATCTTACAACAAACCTGGGAGATTTTGGATAAAATATAAAACCGGCAAAATCCAATCCCATTTCATCCAGTTTCCTGACCTGGTCAAGTTGCGTCATTCCGCATACTTTTACTCTCATGCAGCCTTTTTTTTAATTGATGAACAAATGAAGCAAAAGCAACCGCAGGGTCGGGTTCCTTCATAAAATTCTCTCCAATCAAAAACCCCTTAAACCCGAATTTTTTCAAATGGAAAATCGTTTCAATATCACTGATCCCGCTTTCAGCAATCGGAATTTTTCCGGCCGGAATATGCTCAATTAATGAAATGGATCGGTTGATATCTACAGAAAATGTTTTCAGGTCACGGTTATTCACTCCCACAATGTCTATTTCATCACAAATATGATTCAACTCAGTTTTATCATGAATTTCTAATAAAACTTCCAGGTCCAACCCCTTTGCAAAGGAAGCCAACTGTTTCACCTGCGAAGGACTCAGGCAGGCAGCAATCAATAAAATTGCATCGGCTCCGATAGATTTGGCTTCAACAAGCTGGTAATTATCGATAATAAAATCCTTTCTTAGAATTGGTATCTGATTCTTTCTTGCTTTGCTGATGTCTTCATTATGGCCACCAAAAAAATTTTCATCCGTCAATACCGACAAAGCTGAAGCACCGTGATCAGCATATGCTGTAGTAACCGCAGTGATATCAGCCCGATCATTGATGATTCCGCGTGAAGGAGATTTTCTTTTGAATTCTGCAATAATTCCTGTCCGGTTATTATCTGAAAGAAATTTTTTTAAAGAGATCCTTTTATTTACAAAAAAGGGGCTCTTCTCCAAAGCAGATTCATCCATCCTGGATTTATTGATCCTGATTTCGGATTTTTTATATTCGATAATCGTATCCAGAATATTCATGCTATTGTAATGAAATTAATTTTTGTAATGACTGATAGGCTTTCCCGCTTTCAAGGCTCGATACTGCAGCATCATATGCTTCTTCATAATTTTTATATGCAGCAGTACAATGCAGGGCCATGGCAGCATTTGCCAACACAACTGCATTTTGCGCCCAGCTTCCATCTCCCTTTAATATTTTGACAAATATTTTTGCCGCTTCTTCCACCGAATTACCTCCATGGATATCCGAAGGATCTACCATCCGCTTTCCCAATTGTTCAGGAGTCATGATCTGATCTCCCTGGTTGGTGATCACTTTGGCATCACTGGTTAATGATATCTCGTCATATCCATCCAGACTATGAATAATAGCAAATGCGGCTGTCGATTGTTGCAGAAGATAGTTATAAATCCTGGCCATTTCCAGGTTATATACTCCAACCAGTTGAAATTCCGGAAAAGCTGGATTTACCATTGGCCCCAGCATATTGAAAAAAGTCCTGACTCCTAAATTTTTCCGGATCGGTCCGACTGTCTTCAATGCCGGATGGAACATCGGTGCATGTAAAAAACAAATATTGGCTTCCTCCACTTCCTTCTTCAACCGGTCTTTCTCATTTTTGAATTTGTATCCCAGTTGCTCCATAACGTTGGATGCTCCGCTGATACTGGAAGCTCCGTAATTCCCATGCTTGGCTACTTTTTGCCCGGTTCCTGCTACTATAAAACAGGCCAGGGTAGAAATATTAAAAGTATTTTTTCCGTCACCTCCGGTACCAACGATATCGATCACATTATGACCATTCATATCAACACGAACACATAATTCCAATAAGGCATCTCGAAAACCCGTAAGCTCATCGATGGTAATACTTCGCATGAGGAAGACTGTTATGAAAGCCGCTATTTCGCTTTCATTGTACAAGCCTTTGGAAATGTTGAGCAGTACTTCCTTTGCCGTTGAGCGATCCAGGGACTTGTATTCAAATAAAAACTGCAATATCTTTTTCATCCTGATAAAATATTTTAAACAAAATTCTTTTCATATCATTTCAGCCAGTTCCGAAGTATATCTTCTCCCCTTGGTGTCAAAACACTTTCCGGGTGAAATTGTACACCCTGCACATCATAAGTCGTATGTTGAAGCCCCATGATATAATTATTCTCATCTCTTGCTGTCACTTCCAATTCTGAAGGAAAATTTTCATCACTCACAATCCAGCTGTGATAGCGGCCGGCTTCTATTTCATTCGGCAGACCTGCAAACAGACGAGACCGTGAGACCTGAGTCTTCAGTCCTGAGTCGTCAGCAATGAGTCTTGAATTCTTATTTCTCAGGTCTGCCGTCTCAAGTCTCACGACTGAAGCCTCACGACTGACAATCTCTATCTTCGTCGCCACTCCATGAAAAACAGTACTGAGATTAACCAGTTTACCTCCAAATGCCTCGCCAATCGCCTGGTGACCGAGGCAAACTCCCAATATGGATTTTTGGGATGCATATTCTTTGATTAGTGGCAAAAGCAATCCCGCCTCCGATGGTATCCCCGGACCGGGTGATAAAATGATTTTATCGTATTCCTTCACTTTTTCAATTGGAATCTGGTCATTCCGGTATACATCCACTTTTTGTTTGATGATCTTTTCGACAAGATGAACCAGGTTATACGTGAAGGAATCGTAATTATCGAATACCAGTATTTTCATATCTTCCTCCGGACTGAATTTTTTATACAATTTTTTTTCTACAAAGTTTCTGCTGACTCAATCGCTTTTTTGAGTGCTCCTAATTTATTTTTTACTTCCTGCAATTCCATTTCCGGTTTACTGGCTGCCACAATGCCCGCCCCTGCCTGGTATGTCAGCGTATTTTTCCTGCTCAAAAAAGTCCGTATCATGATGGCATGTATGCAACTTCCATCAAAACCCATGAATCCAATACAACCTCCATAATAACTGCGGGGAGTCGGTTCATAACTGTTGATCAGTTCCATGGCTTTGAATTTCGGAGCGCCGCTTAAAGTACCTGCCGGGAAAGTAGCTGCCAGCAATTGAAAGGGGTTGCTGTTTTCCTTCACTTTGCCTTTCACCTCACTCACCAGATGGATCACATGGGAATAATATTGAACCTGACGGTAATGAACAACCGAAACATCCTCACATTGCCGGCTCAGGTCATTTCTCGCAAGGTCTACAAGCATTACGTGTTCGGCATTTTCCTTAACATCCTGCAATAAGCGATCCGCTGCCTGTTGATCAATTTCATCGTCCCCCGTTCTTTTAAATGTACCGGCAATCGGATGCACAATGGCCTTCCCATTCTGAATAAGTATTTGTGATTCGGGAGAAGACCCAAACAACCTGTAATCACCGTAATCAAAGAAAAACAAATAAGGAGATGGATTGATATTTCGTAAAGCGCGATACACATTGAACTCATCGCCGGCAAAATTTTGCTGGTACCTTCTGCTCAATACGATCTGGAAAACATCTCCCCGGTAACAACTTTGAATGCCTCTTTCTACCATCTGCATATATCCCTGATCACTCATATTCTCTTCTTCTTTGCCAATCACTTTAAACGGATAGACGGGTACATCCTTGCTCCTGATCAGTGATTCCACGACTTTGAGCTCGCTTTCAATACCGGCTATTTCATTTTCGCAAATAAAGAGTTCGTCCTTGAAATGATTGATGACAATAACGTATTGGTATAAGCGATAACGCATCAGCGGAATGATCGGCAATTGGTTCTTTCCGGATTCCAATTCAATCGTATCAAAGAACTGGACAGCATCGAAAGTCGTATAACCGAATAATCCCTGGGCAGTACGAACAGATTTTTCCGCAGCAGGCGGCACATTGAATTTTTTCATGAAATCCCATAGCAATACCGGCACTTGTGCGGGATCTGTGATATTTATCTTCTCAGGGTTTTGGCCGGGGAGCTTGAACTCGAAACTTTTTGTGTTTGTAATTTCAATCCCGGCAATGGCATTGATGCAAATAAAGGAATAGCTATTCTCTGCTGCATGATAATCGGTGCTCTCGAGTAAAATTGTGTCGCGAAAGCGGTCTCTGACACGCAGGTAAATGCCTACGGGCGTGTATACATCGGAAAGTAATTTTTTAAAACTCGTTTTGATTTCCACTGGTTTCATATGCCTGCTCTAAAGATTTTAATCAATGTGTGTAAAACATTCTGCCATTTTCATCTTTCTTTGACCTTGCATCCGGGAAATAAAAAAGCCCCGAATGTATCGGGGCCAATATGATTGTACAGCATGCAATAGCATTACTCGCCCCGTAAGGAGTTAGTATGCCACCACCACTGTTGATTATTGACTTGAATTTTCATTGCAACACAAATATGAATTGGAAAAATGATTTTGCCAAATTTTTAAAGATATTTCTTTCCGGAGTGAACAAGCTAAAGGATAGGCCACGGATGCACGGAACTGATCTCTTTTAAAATAAATTAATTATATATATCGGTTTTTATGCTTAATTTTTTGTTCCCATTCTTGCAAAATGAATTCTGCACAACCCAACAACCCATCATCCCAACGGTTATTATCACTCGATTTTATGCGTGGCTTTATCATGGTGTTGCTCGCTCTGGAAAGCACGGGTTTATATGAACATCTCTTTGAAGCAACAAAAGGAAATACAATTCTCAATGGATTCTTTCTTCAATTCTTCCACCATCCATGGAATGGGCTTCGTGCCTGGGATCTTGTTCAACCTTCTTTTATGTTTATGGCAGGCGTTTCCATGGCTTTCTCTTTAAATAAGCAGGCGCAAATGGGTATGAGCTGGGGCGAATCTTTTAAGAAAATTCTGAAAAGATGTTTCTGGTTATTCTTCTGGGGAGTATTGGATTATGCAGTGCGACCAAAAGGACTCTCATTCGAGCTCTGGGATGTACTGACACAATTATCATTCACAACACTGATTGCCTTTCTTATCTTCAGGTGGTCGACCACGGCACAGGTTATTTGTTGTATCGGATTATTATTACTTACCGAAATTTTGTACAGGTTTACTCATGTTCCCGGTTTCGATCAGCCTTTCACAGATCAGCACAATTTTGGAAATTATGTCGACCTGTTGCTGATGAATAAAATTAATAGCGGCGGATGGGTTGCCATCAACTGCATTCCTACCGCTGTTCATACCATTGCCGGCGCCATGGCAGGTAAACTATTGTTGTCTGACAAAAAGAAAATCCAGCCCATGCTGATCGCCGCAGCTGTTTGTTTTGTTGCAGGATATGGGCTTGATATGGCCGGTATAACACCAATCATTAAACGAATCGCTACCAGTTCCTTCACTCTCGCTTCGTTAGGATGGTGCCTGGTTGAACTCAGTTTCTGCTACTGGTGGATCGATATCAAAGGGCATAGAAAAAATCTGCGGTTCTTCACTATCGTGGGTATGAATTCTATCTTCATCTACCTGTTTTTTGAAATCGTAGGTGATCGCTGGTTTACCCAATATATCAGCACCATCACCAATGGTCTAATGGGATTCATTCACACGCCCGAAATGCTAATGCTCATAATTAGTTCACTCTGTGTATTTGCACTCGAGTGGTTTCTTTGTTATTTCCTCTATAAAAAGAAAATCTTTTTCAAATTATAAAATTGTCGATAAAATATCTTCAACAAACATTTCAAGCTTTTTTTAAACCACATAGACATATAGGAACATAGAATCACATAGATTTGGGTTGAATTTTTTTGTATATGCTTATCCAGAATAAACAGGTTGGCAATAAGGGATTATTTTATGTGGGACAGGATGGAGCCATCCTGGCAGAATTGGTATACAATGTTCCATCTCCGGGGAAAATGGTCATTGAGCATACAGAAGTCGATGAATCATTGAAAGGAAAAAACGTTGGCCATGAGCTGGTGGAAACAGCCGTGAATTATGCCCGCACACATCATATGAAAATCGTTCCTCTTTGTCCTTTTGCGAAAGCTTTGATCAATAGAACCAAAGAATGGCAGGATGTACTTGAGTAGTGCGGAGATCGGAGTCTGAGAGAGCGGGTGACTCCGGACTCCGCATTCCAGACTTCACTCTCCGCACTCACTAAAGCATTCCTTTAGTGCTCGGGAGATAATTGCTCATCGGGTCTCTTTTTACAGCCATCCGGATTGCTTTTGCAAATGCTTTGAAAATGGCCTCTATTTTATGATGTTCATTGTCTCCATGACACTCGATATTCAGATTGCATTTTGCTCCGTCGGAAAATGATTTAAAAAAATGAAAAAACATTTCCGTGGGCATTTCCCCGATTCTTTCCCGGTGAAAAGACGTATTCCAAACCACCCAGCTCCTGCCGCCGAAATCAATCAATACTTTAGCATCTGCATCATCCATGGGAAGAGCAAATCCATAACGCTCCATTCCACGCTTATCTGTAAGCGCTTTGGCAAATGATTCTCCCAAAGCAATACCGGTATCTTCAATTGTATGATGTTCATCAATATTCAGATCCCCATTGACATGAATATTCAAATTCATTTTTCCATGACGCGCAATCTGTTCGAGCATATGATCAAAAAAACCAAGACCGGTTGAAATATCTGCCTGACCGTTACCATCGATGTTCAAATCAATTTTTATTTTTGTTTCATTGGTAATACGTTCATGACTGATATGTCTCATTCCAAGTTTTAAAAAAGAATAAATCTCCGACCATTCCTTTGTCTCGAGTGCAATGGTGTTTTTCAATTCCATCACGGTGTTCTTGATTTCTCCGCTCCCTAATTTTGGATCATTATTCAACCAGATCCCCTTGCAACCCAGGTTTTTTGCCAACTGAATATCCGTAATCCGATCACCTATCACATATGAATTTGGAATATCATAATCAGTATTATTGAGATAAGCCGTCAGCATTCCTGTCCCGGGCTTACGTGTTGGTGCATGATCCTTTGGGAGTGTTTTGTCAATATGTACCGCACTGAAATGAATCCCTTCATTCCCGAGGCTTTTCATCACGAAATTTTGTATCGGCCAGAAAGTATCTTCGGGGAATGATGGCGTTCCCAGGCCATCCTGGTTGGTGACCATCACCAGTTCATAATCAAATTCACGTGCAATTTTCCCCATGAACTCAAACATATGAGGATAAAAATCCAGTTTATCGAATACATCGATCTGATAACTTGGAGGAGCTTCATGGATCAGAGTTCCGTCACGGTCTATGAATAGGATTCTTTTCATCTTGGTAGTTGGGTGTGGCTAATCGTGAGACGTGAATGGTCAATGGTCAGTCGTGAAAATCGAAACGTGAAAAAATTTTAGTAAGTCTATGTTTATAAATTTATTCACCATTCATCATTGACCATTCACATCTCAGGTTTCAATTTTCACGAAAATTTATTTTGCCTTATACGTGATCTTCCAGATCATTCCTTTTGAATCGTCGGAAGAAACATACAAGGAGCCGTCCGGACCCTGTGCTAATCCACATGGACGATGTTTGGCTGCTCCACTGGCTGTTTCTTTTGCACCGCCGGAAAATCCGTCAGCAAATACTTCCCATTTTCCGCTGGGCTTTCCATTTTCAAAAGGAACGAATACCACGTAGAAACCTTCCTGAGGTTCCGGAGCGCGATTCCAGGAACCATGAAATGCGATGAAAGCACCATTTCTGTATTTTTCAGGAAATTGTTTTCCTGTATAAAACAGCAATCCATTGGGCGCAAGATGTCCCGGGAATGTTTCAATCGGATTCTGTGCATCTTCGCCGGCTGTTTTCTTACCATCGCCGCCGAATTCTGGCGCTAATATTTTTTTGTGCTGAAACTGATCATAATAAATATAAGGCCATCCGCAATTGGAGCCCTGATGTAATTCGTACATACATTCTGCCGGCAATTCAGCGCTTTGCTTGGTCGTATACATATCAGGGAAAAGGTCATGCAACTGATCCCGTCCATGCTGCATGACGAATAATGTATTGGTGGTAGTATTCCAATCCAGTCCAACTACATTGCGCAGTCCTGTCGCATAACGAAGACCGTTACCATACGTTTGATTTAATTTATCTGCTTTAAACCTCCAGATGCCGCCTGCGGAATCCAATATGGGACATGGTTTTCTTCCGGGTGATCCTTTAGACCTGTCCAGTACCTGGCATGCGTTGGAATATGCACCAATATTTACGTAGATATTTCCATTATTGTCCAGTGCAATTGCCTTTGCTTCATGTTCGTGTCTTGACAAGAGGCCGGTGATAATTTTTTCAGGATGAGCCGTATCCGGCTGGTTGTTGGCATCCAGCTTATAACGAAATACTTCTTCGTCTGAAGAAGCATATAAATATCCTTTTTTGATCGCAATGCCCGTACCTCCGTAATTTCCAAAACCGGTGATATCGTCGGCCTTCCCATCTCCATTGGTATCGCGTAAACGAATAATGCCTTTGCCGTTTTTTATCCCCTGTAATTTAACATATACATCTCCGTTAGTATTTACAGCCAGATGCCTTGCTTTCCCCATATCCCGTGCAAAAACTACAGTGCTGAAGCCTGCAGGAACTGTAATAGTAACATCATCTGCATTCACGGGTGCTGTGCGCTGAGCGCGGTGAGCAATCCTGGTAGAATCATTCGCATTTGCGAATAAGGAAAACATAGATGCAAAAAAACAAAGGAAAGCTAATCTCGAAAAAATCCGTTTCATATAACTCGGTTGATTTATAAAAAAGAAGAATAAATTTACTAATCTCAGGCGGAATACTGTTCTAAAACTGTTATCAATTCTTTATTTTCTGTTTCAGTTCCCACGGTAATGCGCAAACAATTGCCGCACAATTCAACCTTGCTTCTGTCACGCACTACAATGCCTTTATCAACCAGGTAATCATATAATGCATGGGCATTGTCAACCTTCACCAGCAAAAAATTTGCATCACTGGGGTAAACAGTCTGCACAAAAGGCAAAGTGGACAATTGGTTCCCCAAAACTGATCGCATCGATACGATGGCACGGATCATATCATTGACCTGTGATGTTCTGTCAAGTGCCTGCAATACGAGGTCCTGCGTGGCCTGGCTGATATTATATGGTGGCTTTACTTTATTATATATTTCTATTATAGCTTCACTCGCAAAAGCCATACCGAGACGCAAACCCGCCATTCCCCAGGCCTTGCTCAGCGTTTGTAATATGACGAGATTGGGGTATTCACTGAGTTCCTGAATAAAAGATCTGTGACGGGAAAAATTAATATACGCTTCGTCAATCACCACCAACCCATCGAAGTTGTTTAACACTGATTCAATATCTTCCCGGTGCATGGAATTGGACGTGGGATTATTGGGCGAGCATATCCAGATCAGTTTTGTATTCGGGTTTACGAGGCTTTCAATTTCATCAAGGTCTAGTTGAAAATCTGGTGTTAGTCTTGCTCTTCTTACTTCCACATCATTGATATGCGCGCTTACTTCATACATTCCATAAGTAGGGGGATTGATGATGACATTATCCTTGCCCGGATCACAGAATGCCCGGAACAAAATATCGATGCACTCATCGCTTCCATTTCCGATAAAAATATTCTTAACAGGGACTCCTTTGATCCTGCTCAAAGCTTCTTTTACTTTCCATTGCAGGGGGTCTGGATAGCGGTTATACCATCGCGTTAGTGGAGAGCCCAGGCTGTTTTCATTGGCATCCAGGAATATCCTGGCTTCTCCCTTGAAATCATCTCTTGCAGATGAATAAGGAATCAGCTGACTAATATTTTTTCTCAGTAAATTATATAATTGAAACATGCTCTTTTCTTATAACAGGCGAATGAAAAATGATTCTATTTTTTATCCAGTCTGACCCTGATGGCATTTGCATGTGCCTGCAATCCCTCTGCTTCAGCCATTGTTATCACTGCCTTTCCGATATTTTCAAGCCCTTTCGGGGTCAATTGCTGAAATGTGATTCTTTTCACAAAGCTATCCATACTTACTCCGCTGTACGATCTGGCATAACCGTTAGTCGGTAACACGTGATTGGTGCCGCTGGCATAATCTCCCACACTTTCCGGAGAATAATTCCCCAGGAAAACAGAACCGGCATTCATCACTCCTGCTGCAGCTTTTTCTGGATTCCTGCATGCAAGAATCAAATGCTCAGGTGCATATTCATTCAGCAAATCGATTGCTTCTTCCTGCGTCTTCACTAATACCGCCTTACTGTTGGCAAGGGATTTTTCGGCGATTGTTTTCCTCTCGAGTTTTTTTATCTGATTTTCCAATTCCGTCAACACATGATCAATGACCGATTGTGCAGTACTCACCAAAATCACCTGGCTGTCGACTCCATGTTCCGCCTGCGATAAAAGATCAGCAGCAACAAATGCCGGATCTGCAGTTTGATCTGCATAAATAGCCACCTCACTTGGGCCCGCAGGAATATCAATTGCCAACCCTTCTTTTTGCACCATCTGTTTTGCGCAGGTCACATACTGATTACCAGGTCCGAAAATTTTATATACCTGGGGAACCGTGGTTGTTCCATATGCCATTGCAGCAATTGCCTGAACCCCGCCGATTTTAAATATTTTGGAAATGCCCGTCAACTCTGCGCTGTATAATATTGCCGGATGCAATTTCCCTTCCTGGTCGGGAGGAGAACATAATACAATTTCCTTACAGCCTGCAAGCCTTGCGGGAATTCCCAACATTAACAGAGTAGAAAATAAAGGAGCCGTTCCCCCGGGAATATACAAACCAACTTTTTCAATGGGTACAGTTTTGCGCCAGCATTGCACACCTGCCATCGGCTCAATCATTTCAACAGGCTGCAACTGCTGTTTATGAAAGAACTCAATATTTTTTTTTGCTTTTTGTATCGCTGATTTTAATTCATCAGAAACCAGAGAATTGGCTTCTCCAATTTCCTTTTGTGTTATTTCTGCATTCTCAATGGAAACTTTATCAAACATCAGGGAGAATCTCCTGACCGCATCATCTCCGTTTTCCCTGACTTCTTTCAAAATATTTGAAACAGTCATTTCCAATGAGCTGGTATCGGCTACCGGCCGCATCATTATTTTTCTCCATTCAGTCCTCTCAGGAAATTGAATCACTCTCATTGGAATTTTTTTTTACCACGGAGCATATTTCCTGCCTCCGTGGCTATTCGCCAAGTATTATTTGATCAGACAATCATTTTTTCAATCGGGACTACCAAAATGCCCTGCGCTCCTGCTTCCTTTAATTTTTCAATGATATCCCAAAAATCATTTTCATTGAGCACGCTGTGCACGCTGCTCCAACCGGGCTCGGCAAGTGGCAGTACTGTCGGACTTTTCATTCCCGGAAGCAGGCTGATAATCTCTTTCAATTTTTCATTAGGCGCATTGAGCAGGATATATTTATTATTCTTTGCTTTTTTTACTGCACGGATACGGAACAGGAATTTTTCGAGCAGTTGCTGACGGGTCTTATCAAGCTCTCTATTTTTTATGAGGATGGCCTGTGATTCCAAAATGGTTTCTACCTCTTTAAGACCATTCATAAACAGAGTCGATCCACTACTCACGAGGTCAACGATAGCATCCGACAATCCGATGCCCGGGGCAATTTCAACAGAACCGCTGATCTCATGAATCTCAGCCTGAACTTTATTTTTTTCCAGGAACTGTTTCACCAGCAAAGGATAAGTGGTGGCAATTCTTTTATTATTCAGGAAACTGGTCTCTTCATATTTCTCATTTCGTCCAACGGCGACCGATAAACGACATTTGCCAAATCCCAGTTTCTCCACAATATCCACCTGCTTATTCTTTTCGAATACTATATTCTCTCCCACAATACCGATATGCGCTACTGCATCTTCCACATATTGAGGGATATCATCATCTCTTAGGAAATAAATTTCCATTGGGAAATTTTCAGCCTCTGTTTTCAGCCTGTTCAATCCATTCTTTAAATCGATTCCGCAATCTTTCAGAAGTTTAACAGAGTCCTCATACAAACGCCCGGATTTCTGGATCGCAATTTTTAAAGTATCCCTCCGGTTTCCGTCCGAAACAAGTGGAGAATACTCTTTTCTTACTAAACTATTTTTCATATTATGATTCCTATATCGTTCGGTTTGTTAAAAAAAAACAGGGCTTACACTGGTAAGCCCTGCAAAGATTTTATTTTGTTGATACAAAACATCACCGGCCTACCCTTTCGGTAAGAAGAAATGATGATGATGTTGTGTACTGATTTTCATAATTGAAGGGCAAAATTAGGAGACGGGGTTTAATCATCCAAAATTTTGTTTAGAAATTGGTCAGGAAATTATTAATTTTCATGTTCACTGTTGAACCAGCCTGTATGTATCAATGATTTCTATGAATTCAAATTTTTTGTCTCTTCTTTCTATTGTTCTCATATCTGGTTTTTTGGCTTGCAAAAAAGACAGCCAGTCAGGCAATCAGACTACCATTCCACCTCCGGTAAATGTCCAGGCAAAACCCTATCAGTTAGTATGGTCCGATGAATTCGATTATACCGGTCTTCCGGATTCCACGAAATGGGGTTATGATATCGGGGGAAGCGGCTGGGGGAATAATGAACTTGAATATTATACCGACAGCTCCACAAATGCAAGAGTAGAAAACGGGAACCTGGTGATCGAGGCCAGGAAAGAAAGCTATGCGGGAATGAATTATACTTCTGCACGTTTGCTGACAAAAAACAAAGCTTCCTGGACATATGGAAAATTTGAGATCAGGGCAAAAATACCAAGAGGCATCGGCACCTGGCCCGCTATCTGGTTGCTTTCTGCGCAAAACCCGCTGGTCTGGCCCGATGACGGTGAACTGGATATCATGGAAGAAGTGGGTTTCACTCCGAATGTTATTTATGGAACCGCTCATAATAAATTATATAACGGTGCCCAGGGAACTCAAAAGGGAAGCAGTTTGTCGGTTCCAACAGCACAGGACAGTTTTCATATATACCGGTTGGAATGGTCAAATGTTGCTGTGACCTGGTCGGTTGACAGTACAGAATATTTTACGTATGTGGATCCGGGTTATGGTTTTAATGGCTGGCCATATAATAAAGATTTTTTCATGATCCTGAATATTGCCATTGGTGGAAACTGGGGCGGACAAAAGGGAGTGGATAACTCGATTTTTCCGCAACAAATGCTGGTCGATTATGTAAGGGTCTATCAAAGAAAATAAATTAGCAAATTAACTTTGCGTCTTGGCGCCTCTGCTATTATAGTTAACCGTAACCGCAGTGACGCAGAAGCGCAGAAAATTAAAATAAAAATTGTTCCTTATGCTTCGACAATTGTTCGTTTATTCATTGCTTTCAGTTGTTACTACAAGTTATATCAGCCCGGATCATTCACTCAAAAGAAAATTGATATGGTCGGATGAATTCAATTATACCGGTCTGCCCGATTCAACAAAATGGAATTATGATACAGGTGGGGATGGATGGGGCAATAACGAATTAGAATATTATACTTCCAAAAGAAAAGAAAATGCCAGGGTTGAAAATGGGAACCTGATCATTGAAGCCCGTAAAGAGAAATGGGAAAATTTAAATTATACTTCCGCCCGTCTGATAACAAAGGGCAAGGGCGACTGGAAATATGGCCGCATTGAAGTGCGGGCAAAACTTCCAAAAGGGCTGGGTACCTGGCCTGCCATCTGGATGCTGGGGTCGACCACTCCGCTTAAATGGCCCGATGATGGTGAAATTGATATTATGGAACATGTGGGATATGATCCGGGTGTGATTCATGCATCCGTTCATTGCAAAAAATACAATCATGTAATTCATACGCAAAAAACGGAGGTCATTACTGTTCCCGATTGCATGGATGCATTTCATGTATATGCGCTGGAATGGGATCAGAATAAAATCAGCATATTCATTGATGATAAAAAATATTTCACATTCACCAACGAGCATTCTGGATATGATGCCTGGCCTTTCGATCAGCCCATGCACCTGCTTTTAAATATTGCAGTGGGTGGCAATTGGGGCGGACAGAAAGGAGTGGATGATTCCATCTTTCCACAAAAAATGCTGGTGGATTATGTGAGAGTGTACCAGTAGTGAGTCTGGAGTCTGGACTTCCCGGTCTGACGAATACAATGTTGGCGGCAATATGGGGAGTTGGCCGAAAAAAACCTGAGGAAAATATGGCTAAATTAGATCTTGGCTGGACGATTAAACTTCAATTAACAAAAGAACAATTCTATAGGGGATTTCATAAAATTGTTCAACCGGGTAATCAATTTGTTTTAGATTCTTTTTCAACTGCGAATAATATTAATCGGGATTTTTTTGGAATGACAAATGCAAATAAGTTTTCTATTTGGAAAAGACGAGGAATATTTGATCTTCCATTAACGCCCGCTCTAAATGGTGAAATACAAGATGAAGGGAATGCAATTACTTTGACTTAGTTATTTCTGCAGCCAACATCAGGCCGCTGCAAAACCTTGGGCGAAGAAATCCCTACTTCGTTCCCTTCGCATCAGCCAGGAATTTAGCAAGGCCGATATCTGTCAGTGGGTGTTTCAATAATCCCATGATGGATTCTAACGGGCAGGTACATACGTCAGCTCCTGCTTCCGCGCATTTTACAATATGCAGTGAATTTCGAATGGAAGCTGCGAGTATTTCTGTTTCAAAACCCTGGATCGCATAAATATTTGCAATTTGCTCAATCAGCTGAACGCCATCCCAGCTGCTGTCATCAATGCGGCCGATAAACGGAGAAACATATTGAGCTCCGGCCTTGGCGGCAAGAATTGCCTGTCCGGCTGAAAACACAAGTGTACAATTGGTCCTGATATTATTATCAGAAAACCATTTCAGCGCCTTGACACCTTCTTTGATCATGGGAACTTTGACGACAATATTCGGACGAATAGCAGCCAGTTTTTTTCCTTCGGCAATGATCCCGTCAAAATCAGTAGAGATCACTTCAGCGCTCACATCACCTTTCACCAATTCAGCAATAGTTTTATAATGATTCATGATGGCTTCTTGCCCACGAATGCCTTCCTTCGCCATTAAAGACGGATTGGTAGTAACACCATCCAGGATTCCCATATCATTTGCTTCCTTAATTTGAGCCAGGTTGGCTGTGTCGATAAAAAATTTCATTTTTCTTACCTCTGAAAAAAAATGGCAGAGGATTTATTTTAAAAATTAAAAAATTATTCTGCAGTCCGGAATATAAATATAATAATAATCCCCTTCAGAGAAGGGGTAAAAAGGCAAGTTACTTATATCGCACCGCTACGACCACCTACCCTTGCTGCCTTCCGGCCCTGGGGGGATTCAGCAGGAGCTGGTCGTATAAGACTTGCCGCCGCAAAGATAGGAAATTGTTTGCTGTTTCAGTTTGCAATTTCCGCTCTTCTTTTAAAATCTTAATAAAATTTCATGCCAGATCAACCAGATTTATTGCGGTCCCATTGTATTTAATCTCGTCATCCCCACGAGCCTGTCTGATCGTCCCCCCATTTCACGGTAGTAAACGAGGATCATATAATTATTTTCAGTTTCATAATGATTACCTTCCGTAAATTCAAATGAAGGTTTTCTGTCGGGGTCATCTTTATTGATCGTGATGTAGGCATAATTATAATATCCCTGTTTGAGAAAGAGACTGGTTTCATATAATCCTTTTTCTGTGTTGAAAGTTAATTTTGTCGTGTCGTTGAGTGCATAGTCTGTCATCTTACCAATGAGATATACATCTTTATCATTAAAAGGACTTCCGTCCAATGGAGCGAAAGCAAAATGAACCGTTGCATAATCCGTTTGCCATAATGGGTTGATGCTTTCAGTTGTCTGAACAAAAAAAAGACCATTGATATCGTTATAATAATAATAACCTGCGTGAGATCTGTCAACATCCCGGTTTAAATATATTGACGTGGAAGTTTTCAAATAGTCTACATGATTAATCCTGTCGCTTTGAAAGCGAAAACTCTGAAGATCCACATATCTCCATTGCTTGCCGGCCTGAAAAACGCAATCATCATCACTATTATATTTAAAAGTATTGCCCGAATAGAAAGAAGGCCTGACATTATAAATAGCATTGTCCCAGCGATAATTTTGCATCATGATGACTTTCACCTGTTGAAAAGCATTTACTAAAGCTAATGAACGCGTGTTTACTGTAAACTCTATCTTTTGATGTGTATTTGTGATTTGCGGATTGAACGGCAACAAATTCACAGCAGCAACGCTCGCTCCTTCCTCAATTACCAGGAATCTTCTTGTAAAAACCAGTTTCGAAGTATCTCCGTCAAGGAATATTTTTAAAAGATAATTTCCGGAGCGCGTGGGAACGCAATTCACATCTGGTACGATTGCCTGATAGTGAGTATACCTTGTCAATGCAATGGATGAAAAATGATAGGAATTAATTCTTGTCTGGGAAAAACCGCGTATATAATCAAACTGGCTCAGCATTGCAGGGACCCAGTTGGCATCACATAACTGGTAAGTATAAAAATAATTTTTTACGTTCGCGTCGAGATCATCAAAATGCAGCTCCAGTCGATCCTTGCTGTTTAACCGGATGATCGGATATTCCAGCTGGTTGCCATACCCGTACAGTTGCGGAGTTTTGATATTGGACATATATACTGAATCAGGAGTCTGTGCAAATCCACAAATACTTCTCAGTAAAAAAAAGGAAAAAAGAAAATACTTCATAGATGTATCGATTGATTCAAATTTTGTTTTGTGATGAGCCGATGACGACTCTCTGAAAATGAAAGGGGCTCATTATCTCGGTCAAACCAATCTTTAGGTACTAACAAGATTAAACAGTTTATGAAACATCTCACAATGTTAGCACAAAAACTTAAAAAACTTTTTATTGTATGAAGGGGAATTCTATTTTTGGCAACAAATCATCAATTATTGAATATTGCTTCCTTCATAGCTGGCCGGATCGCTTTTAATAAACAACGGTCGTTCTCCCGCTTTATTATAAGGCTCGCTATCGGTGCTACGGCAATCAGTGTTGCAGCCATGCTGATGACCATCGCCTTCACTTATGGCTTTCAATATGCCATCGGGCAAAAAATATTCAGCTTTTCAGGACATATCCGCGTTCAACACTATCAGCCTAACAAAATTGATATTGCTGAGGAAATACCCATTGCAAAAAATGATACGGTTTTGCGTGTGCTTGAGGCAAACAAGGATGTAAAAACAGTGCAGGCTTTTGCAACAAAATATGCAATTATCAAAGGGAGTGAAAGTTTTGAAGAAGTATTACTAAAGGGAGTTGAAAAGAATTATGATTTTTCTCATATGAACGAGTTCTTGAAAACCGGAAGATGGATTCATTTTCCTGACAGCGGATACAGCAATGAAATCAATCTTTCCACATACACCGCCAACCAACTCAAACTGAAAGTGAATGATAAAGTGATAATTTATTTTATCCAGCCCGACGGATCGCGAAGAGCAAGACCCATGGTGGTGGCAGGAACTTTTAAAACAGGCATCGAAGACTACGACAAGTTGAATGCCATTGGAGATCTGCGCCTTATCCAGCACCTGAATAACTGGAACGAAGATCAAATCGGAGGTTATGAAATTTTTGTCAAAGACTATCGCAAAATAGATACCGTGAACAGTGTGATCTTCCAGAATTTACCTTCAGAATGGAACAGCCGTTCTATCAGGGATATATATGCGAATATTTTCGACTGGCTGAATCTTCAGAACACTACTGTTGCGATTGTGATCATCATTATGATTATTGTTGCGATACTCAACCTGGTTACCTGCCTGATCATCCTTTTATTGGAGCGCACGCATATGGTGGGAGTATTGAAAGCACTCGGTAGCCCGAATAATGTTATTCAAAGAATTTTTCTCTATCATGGCGTTGTCATTACCATCAGCGGCATCCTGCTGGGAAATATTCTCGGTCTCCTTTTTTGCTGGGTACAGCAAAGATATGGACTCATCACTTTACCCGAAGAAGCATATTTTATTTCAAAAGCAGTAGTAAAACTGGAATGGTGGCATGTGGCGCTTGTCAATGCCGGAACTTTTTTGGTTTGCTTTTTAATATTGATGATTCCCACAATTATCGTGCGAAGGATTCAACCGGTGAGAGCAATATTATTTAGGTAACCCGATGGCTGTTGATTGTTGGCCGTTAACTAAATTAGATTGATGAATTGAAATAAACTAAATCGATCACCGGCCATCGGTCATCGATAAACGTTTAAATATATGCGAGAGTACAATTCCGGTCGCAACAGCCGCATTTAAAGATTCAGCTCCTCCTTTTCCCGGGATTGTGATCCGGTGTTGGATCGTTTTCAGCAATTCTTTGCTGATACCCTTCGATTCATTACCAATAACAATTATTCCTTCTCTGATTGGCTTGATATCAAAAATATTTTCTCCCTCAAGTGCAGTTGCATATTGTGGAATGTCTGCATAATTTTTTAAAAAAACCTGCAGGTCAGTATACAATGTTTTTACCCGGGAAATACTACCCATTGTCGCCTGCACCACTTTAGGATTGAAGATATCTGCGCAATCTTCACTACAAACTACCTGATCTACTAAAAACCAGTCGGCCGTTCTTACAATCGTTCCCAGGTTACCCGGATCCTGAATATTGTCCAATACAAGGGTAATTTTTCCTTTCAGTTTTATTTCCGGGAAAAGAGGCTTTTTGAAGATGCCGATGACTTCGTTTGGAGTGGTTAAAAAAGAAATTCTTTTTAGTTCCTGCTCTTTTATCTCGGTATGCGGTTTGCCTGATAACAAAGCGCTATTCGATTCAATCCATTCTTTTGTAGCAAACAGATCGACCAATGCGGTATTATTCGCTGTCAATAACTCGGAAATAAGCTTCGGGCCTTCTGCAATAAAAGCTCCTTCTTCATCGCGATATTTTTTATGGCCCAAACTTTGAATATATTTGACCTGAGATTTTACTAGCATTGACTTCGTTTATATAGAAAAGTTAAAACTGATATTGGTTTGCAGGAAATGACAGTTGTATCGCTGGCTTGCAAACCAATTTCATGTTTGTTTAATCCGTAAAATCTGACAATCCCATTTATGGTAAACCGCCGGCAAGTTACAGCATCATTTCTCTACCCCGCAGTCGTGCTGCTGATCCCGGTACTGTCTTTTTTTTCCTGCGTACTTCCAAAAAATTATCAGGCAAAAAAACCTTTTGTCTACAAAACAAATATAAAAGTAAATCAGAAGATGCCGAATGACGAGAAGCAGGACCTGATTTCCAGATTACAAAATCAATTAGACGACAGCCTCCAGGTAAAAACAACAACAGCTATCTTTAGCTGGAAACCCTTTGCCCCCATTTACAAAAAACTAGATGCTCCTCCCGTATATGATTCAATGAATCTCAGTCGCTCACTGCTATTCATGACTTCACTTTTAAACTCAATGGGTTATTATGCACCTCGTATTTCTGATTCTGTCAGGATCTCTTTTAAGAAACGAAGAAAGAACCCCGATGAACACCGTGTATCCATCGATTTTGCGGTTACTCCCGGGAAAAAGCTAACCCTCGATTCCATAGGATTTGATTTGCAGACACCGGTTTTGCAGAGGCTTGCGATGGAATCAAAGGATCAATCATTGCTGCAGAAAGGAAAACCTTATTCAAAACAGGTTCTTTCAAATGAGCTGAATCGTTTGGTGGATACTTTCCGGAACAATGGATATTACCGGTTTTCAAGAGAAGATCTCTATATAGAGCATGATACCGTGATCGCAGCATTGATCGATCCCACTCTCGACCCATTTCAACAGGCAGAGTTAATGGAAAAATTAAAGATCAAAAGAGAAAACCCAACCATCGACGTAGTCGTAAAACAAAGACCGGTAAGAGATTCCAGTCACCTGATGAAATATTATATCGGCAATATTACCGTGTATCCGGATTTGCCTACCATACCTGATACAAATATTGTCAAGACGGATACTTCCATGATCAGAAGAATTACTTTCATTACGAGAACGAATAAATTCAAACTTCCATTTATTGCGAATAATATATTCCTGCGTCAGGGAAGAATGTATAAACAGGAAAATTATTTCAGGACATCCAATCGTTTTGCTCAGCTGAGCGCCTGGCAATACACCAATATTGATCTGGAAAATTCTGATATAGCAGATTCTGTACTGGACGTAACCATGCGAATGTATCCCGCGAAAAAACAAAAATTCAATGTCGACCTGGAAGCAAGCAGAAATAGTAATGATATCCTCACCGCCAGTAATCTTTTTGGAGTTGGTGTTAATTTTGGATTGCAGAACAGGAATGTTTACAAGCAGTCTATTCAGACTTCCACCAACCTGAGGGCAGGTGTTGAACTCGGTGCAGATTTTATTCAGACTACCCAGGCCAGTCTTTCACATACGATTGCAATTCCACACAGGATCTTACCAAGCTTCATGCTGACAAGAGAGGGCAGATTGAGAACTCCTCAAACATTAATTAATATAACGGCATCTTATGTAGACCGGAGACAATTTTTCACAACGCGTACCATCAATGGTTCTTTTGGGTATTCCTGGGCAAAATCGAAGCAGAAGACGACGAATGAAAATCTCCTGATCAATTCGACACATTCTTTTCTCTGGAAGCCTCTTAATATTGAATACACCACTCTCGACGGAACTGATAGTTTTTATAACCAGGTGAAAACAAGCCCTTCACTGCTGCTTGCTTTCAAAACCGGTCTGGTCGTTGGTCAGCAATTCCTGTACAATGCCGTCAGGCAAAAAGGAAATAAGACCAATGTTTTCAGATTTAGTGCCGAAGAAAGTGGTGCATTGCTAGGCTTTATTACCGAACTGGACAAAGGAGATTTATTCCGATTTGTCAGGGGCGATCTGCAATTCACTCATACCATTGACTATGGGAAGACCCAGCTTGCCATGAACGGTTATGGAGGAGCCGGAGTAGCTTATGGAAAAGCTGGTAACGGTTATGAACAAACGCTCCCATTTCAAAAAGCCTTCTTTTCGGGTGGGCCGAATGGTATGCGTGCCTGGTCGGTCCGAAGACTGGGATTAGGTTCCAGCACTTATTACAATGACACGCCCCGCACAACTCTTGACCGTTTCGGAGATATTAAACTGGAAGGCAATCTCGAGTATAGATTCCTGTTAGGAACTCTTTTTGGTCAAAAATTCAGAGGCGCTTTGTTTACTGATATCGGAAATATCTGGAGCCGTAAGCCGATCGATACAATACCCAGCGCACGGGGCAGTGATTTCCAATTAAATCGTTTCTACAAAGAGTTTGCAGTTGGAATGGGGACCGGATTGCGTATTGATTTCACTTATTTTTTGATCCGTCTCGACTGGGCTTATAAAATAAGAGACCCGCAAAGAGGAGAATACAGCGACCGATGGTTTTATGACATGCATCTTGGGGATGGGCAATTTCAGTTAGGTATCGGGTATCCTTTCTAAGGTTCAGACAGCATCCTGCCATAATTCCCAGAAATAATCAATAAGCAATGCTTTGAGTATTCAAAAAAAATATAAAATCGAATTCGCTTATTTTAAATTCCAGGTTTTATTTTATTCACAAATTCCTCTACAGATATCGACTGATCCAACGTAAAATTCCCGATTCTTGTCCTGCAAAGGCTGCTCAGATAAGCTCCGCATCCTGCTTTTATTCCTATATCATTCGCCAGGCTTCGTATATAGGTTCCCGTTGAACAGACAACGCGAAAATGAACAAGTGGCAGGTTTACAGAAACGATTTCAAATTCCTTAATGGTGATTTTCCGGGGTTCCAATTCTATATGTTTCCCGCTTCTTGCGAATTCATAGGCCCGCTTTCCTTCTTTTTTAATAGCAGAATGAATCGGCGGTATTTGTAATATTTCTCCGGTAAATTCTGCTGCAATTGCTTTAATCGATTCTTCAGTGAGCAGGGAATAGTCCTTAAAATTTTCGGGCTTGGTTTCCAGGTCATAACTGGGAGTGGTGGCGCCCATGGTGAAAGAACCTGTATATTCTTTTTCCTGTGCCATATATTCATTGATCTTCTTGGTAAATTTTCCTGTACAAAGAATGAGCAGTCCGGTTGCAAGCGGATCAAGAGTCCCTGCATGTCCCACTTTTTTTATCCTGATCAGGTTTCTGATCTTGCGCACCACATCCGCCGAAGTCCAGCCCAATGGTTTATTGATCAGCAAGACCTGACCGGTTTCGAAGATATTTTCTGATTGGTTCATCATTTTTTATGGTTGTTCCTTCGTTAGCCGATGGCCGGTTTCAAATTAGCAAGTGTCTACCAACGAACATCGGTCAACGGCCATCTATATCGCTTGTCTCGCCTTAATCTCAAGATATTTGTTGACTATGTTCACCGTGAGGTTCTGTGGGGCGGTAAGGATTGTCGCAATTCCATGTTGCTGCAATTCTTTTACGATTAATCGTTTTTCATATACAAATTTTTCTGCGATGGTCTTGATATACAAATCCCCGATATCGTTCACATTGGTTCTTGTCAGTTCTCCCAATGCAGTGTTTTCAAAAAAGACAACGAGCAGCAGATGATTTCTCGCAATACTACGGATATACGGCATCTGTCTTCTCAACGCAGAGAGTGATTCAAAATTCGTAAATAGAACCAACAGGCTTCGCTGGGTAATACGTGTCCGAATCAGTGCATATAATTTTTCAAAATCAGTTTCCTGAAATTTCGTTTTCTGATTGTACAAGGTCTCCAGTATATTACTCATCTGTATCGCTTTGTGATCAGCAGGTAAAAAATCTCCGATCTGATCTGAAAAGCTAACAAGCCCGGCTTTATCCTGTTTTACCAATGCAACTCTTGACAAAATAAGCGTTGCATTGATAGCATAGTCCAGTAAACTAAGTCCTTCAAAAGGCATTTTCATCACCCTTCCCTTATCCAGCAAGCAATACACCTGCTGACTTTTTTCGTCAATAAAGCTATTCACCATCAACTGACCTCCCCTCCTTCCGGTTGCTTTCCAATTGATGCTCCTGATATCATCTCCCGACACATATTCTTTGATCTGTTCAAATTCAAGACTGTGTCCGATTTTTCTGATTTTTCTGTTACCGGCTTCTGCCAGCTGGTTGGAATAAGCGAGCAATTCATATTGACGCAATGCAAAAAAAGAAGGCAATACTTTGACCATTTTTTCTGCTTTCTCGATTTTTCTTCTTATCAGCAGTCCCAACGGGCTTTTTATAAAAATATTAATATCATGAAAAACATATTCTCCCCTTTCGGTTGGTCTTACCTGGTAGTCAAGTATAGTACCCGAATTCGCTTTGAGAGTATCGGAAATAAGGAAATTCCTTTGCTGTAACTGATATGGAAGTTCGTCGATTACACGGATCTGAACGAGGAAAGGATAATGATTAAAAATATGAAGTTTTACTTTATTGAGATCGCTATTGCTGAATTGATCAGCCAACTCTCTCCATGCCTGAACTGATGCTCTTCTCGAAAACAGGATGATGCCATCCAGAATAACCACAAAAAGAAAAAAAAGAAAAAACAGGATCGCAATATTCAAAAGAAAAGGGAAGCTATAAGATAAAATAAACAGGAAAATGACGCCAACCATTCCCCAGTAAAACCGGCGGCCAAAAAACAGCGAGGTATAGAAATTTTGGAGCATATTTTGTTTGATGGCTGGATGGTTGGATTGTTTGATGGTTGAATTTAACACTCAAAGCATCTAACCATTCAACCATTTGGGCTATCTTGGTATTTCAATTGACTGAATAATTTCTCTGATCACATCGTCGGTGGAGGAACCTTCCATTTCTTTTTCAGGTGTCAGCACCAGTCGATGTCTTAATACAGCAGGTGCTACATAAATAATATCATCCGGTACTATGAAATCACGACCACGCATAGCCGCTAATGCTTTAGATGCGTTAAGAATTCCAATGGAAGCTCTCGGGGAAGCGCCCAGGTAGATGGATTTATGATTGCGTGTGCCCCCCACGATGGACGTAATAAAATGAATCAGTTTATCTTCCACATGTAAATTCCTCACCTGGTTGCGTAAATGATCAATCTGCTCTTTTGATAAAACAGCAGTCACGCTATCAATCATCTTTTCCAGGTTCATGATATGATGGTTATATACAATCCTGAATTCCTGCTCCGGAGTTGGATAATCAATTTTGATCTTGAATAGAAACCTGTCTAATTGCGCTTCGGGTAAATGATAAGTTCCTTCCTGCTCAACCGGGTTCTGCGTAGCCACAACCATAAATGGGGTTTCTAATAACAGCGTTTGTCCATCAACGGTAATCTGTCTTTCTTCCATCACTTCAAACAAAGCAGCCTGCGTTTTGGCTGGCGCCCGGTTGATCTCATCGATGAGCACAATATTGCTGAATACAGGCCCGGCCCTGAACTGGAAAATCAGCTCCCTGGGATTAAAAACAGAAGTTCCTATTACATCACTGGGCATCAGATCGGGAGTAAACTGGATGCGCGAAAACCCGACGGAAATCGCGCGACTGAGTAATTTCGCAGTCAGCGTTTTTGCAACACCCGGCACGCCTTCGATCAGGATATGGCCATCAGCCAAAACACCGGCCAGCAATAATTCAATCATTTGCTCCTGCCCCACAATTACCTTGCTGATCTCCTGTTTCAATGAAGCGACTGCCTCCTGCAGTTGTCCCAGATCGGTGCGCTGTTGAAATAAATTTTCTTCCATTATATTATGCTTGTTTATAAAATGATTCCATCCTTTTATTTAAATCCAGCAATGCTTCATCCGATGGAATTGCATTATTCTGGTAAGCGCGAATATCGTCGATCATTAATTTCAATTCCTGTTTATCGAAACCGGTCTTATGTGATAAACGCTCTGTAAAATCATCATCCAGGACTGAAGTGGGTAAATTGTATTTTGTCCGCACATGGTCCAGGAAATGAATAATCATCTTGGATGCAAGATTACTATTATCTTTTTGCTGATAATAAAGCCGGCCAATTGTTTTTGCAAAATCAAGCGAACTATTTTGAAGTGGTTGTACTGCTGGTATCAATTTCTGCCTGCGCTTGGATTCAAATAAAAAAATGATAAGAAATAGCGCCAGGGTCAGCCAGAAAGCCCATTTGAGCGACTGATTGGTAAAAATATATTGCAAGGCTGAAAAATTAGTCGTTTTGGCATTCCTGAAATAATCATCCCACATGACCTCTGTAACCGAAGAAGGCAGATATGAAAATACATATTCATAATAAGCCTTGTTCTTTTTATGCAAAAGAAAGAAATTGGTAAAAGCCATGGGTGCAAAGTGAAGATAGATCGCTCCTCCCCCCTTATAAGTAAACCGGATAAAATCAGGGTGCCCATTCGCATCACGTCCAAGAATACTGGTGTATTGCGAATCGATTTCCGTAACATAGCTATCGCCCGACATCCCCGGATAAACAAAAGATAATGAGTCAGAATTAAGCGGATTGTAAACACTGAGCTGAAGACTGTCCTGATTGTTGATATAATAGAAATTATTTTGTTCTCTTACTTTGAGATAGGACAATAAAGAATCTCCGATATGAAAAGAAGAAATAAAAACCTGATTGCCATCGCCCACAAAATTCATGATTGCATTAATTTCGGAAGGCTCAGGTACTACCCTCGGTGAAATAATAATGTATGCTTTTCTATCTTTCTTGTTTTCCGTATCCCTCCCGTCTCCAATATTAAAGTATGCGGGTGAGGTTTTATTAATATTGATATCCGCTGCCGGAAAAATGTATTTTAAGTTTTCATAAGCGTAGTAAGTCCCGTAAGGAATTTTATCTTTTCTCCAGAGTGTTACCCGGCGGTTTAATCTTTTATTTACCGGATTACAGGCCAGCATTCCGATTGCCATAAACAGCAACCAACCATATTTATATGCAATAATTTTTTTCAATGATTCATTGCTTTATAAAAATCTCCGAATTGTTTTTGGAGTGATTCAAACTGTTCCTGCTTCAATTCAAAACCTCCGTACCAGACATATTCATATGCATGGGTCAAAAACCGAAACTGGTTTTGCAGCGGATGATTGAGTAATTGTTGAATATATGCTGCATTTGTACCCTGCGCCTGAAAGACAATCAATTTTTCCTCGCCTGCGATTTTGAGTGTTTTCAGGTATAAATAACGAAGAGCGGATCGAAAATCATTCAGCGAAACAGCATCCCGAATTTTCTGATCGATATTATCAAAAGCAGATTTTGTTTCATCTGCTCCCTCAATAATATTTTTTTTGGGCGACGAATAAAACATATAGAGCCTGTTTTGTACAATTATTTTATACAAAGCGTACAACAGGATACTGATTAAAAATGCAAATACAAACCCACGGAACCATATGGAACTGATCCATTCAAATAAATAATCGGGGAGATTTTTCTGGCGATGAACCGGAGCCTGTATCCAGTATTCCGGATCGTTTGCATATGCAAAATCTTTATTCCTGCCCAGGTTCGATGAAACAGAATCGGGAATATTTCTTAATACCACACTGTCTTCAATAGTGGCTTTAGTGTCTGTTGCAGTATCCTCTGCACTGCTATGGAGCTGATCATTGATCTGTTTAAAGCGTGATACAATGGTGTCTGAAACAACAGTTGAATCAGAGGTTTTTTTTTCATCCTGGGCATCAACGGCATGAGAAATTATCAATAAAAAAATCAGGAAGACTCTGTTCATTTTCCCGATTCGCTTTTTTCTATCAGAAAAAAATGACATATGGAATTGGATGATCAAAATTTTTCGGATGAAGATGGAATTTTCAGTTTCTTCGATACCTGAATAGGATAAAATATAAAATACCAGACAATAAATGTCAATGATGCAATGAGGATAATCAGGCTCAACCAGACAGGCATCGTAGAATAGCGCGTCACAAAACCTTCCAGAAAAGCGGCTGCAATGAATACCGGCACAAGACCTATCAGGCATTTTATTCCATCCCTTGCACCTCGCTTTACCGAATCAATCCGGCGATATGTGCCCGGGAAGAGAATGCTATTTCCCAATATCAATCCTGCGGCACCGGCAATAATGATCGATGATATTTCTAATGTGCCGTGAATCCAGATCACCAACACTGATTTCCATCCCAACCCTTTTGCAAAAAAATAATATTGGAAAGCTCCCAATAAAACACCATTCTCAAATAACAACCACACCGTACCCAGTGATACCAAAATACCGGCTACAAAAACCATAAAGGAAACTTTTATATTGTTCATAGCGATACCCAGAAACATGCTCAGCTGGTTTCCGTTTTTATAGACCCCGAAAGGGTCTCCCTTGGCAATATTATCTTCCGTCATCTCCACATAGGAATCTCCTAATACGCCGCGCACAAATGTTTCATCGTGTGCCGCTGAGAATGCGGCAAATACTGCAAATACAAGAAAGATAGCAAATGAGTACAAAATTTCACGATGATATTTCCGTATGATCAATGGCAGTTCTGTTTTCCAAAAACGGAATATGCGCGAAGTTTCTTCTTTTTTATTTTTATAAATACCGAGATAAATGCGGGAAGCAAGCCCATTCAGGTATTGTGTGACTTTGCTATGTGGATAAAAAGTTCTGGAATAGCCGAGATCGTTTACCAATTCGGTGAAGCGGGATGCCATTTCATCAGGATCAGCCAATGGCTCATATTGATATTGCTTCCATTTTTCGATATTCTTTTTTATAAAAAGACCTTCTCTCACAAATAAATTATATTTATCAATAAATATAGATAAATAGTCCGAAAGTCGGGAAAGTCCGGGAGTCGGAAAATACTATAAACTTTTTTACCACGATTTGTCCCGCTCTTTGCGGGATAGGCATATAGAAACATAGAAAACATATAGCTATGCGATTTCATGCCTGCATGTGTTTATGTGGTAATACGCTTTCGGACTTTACTGACTTACGGAATTTTCCGACTCATAAACTATGCAAGTAAAACTAGATACCGGTTTTAATATTGAAGTGGAGTTTCCTATCAGCCCTTTTGCAAGACGCATGTTTGCCTGGGTGATTGATGTGGTAGTGATATCTTCTTACCTATGGATAGGAAGCAAGCTGCTCAATTATCTTTTTCCTGAACAGTGGCCCGATCATGATTGGGTTTATGTATTATTTGGACTGCCGGTTATCGTGTATCATCCGGTTTGTGAAATTACGATGAACGGACAGAGTATTGGGAAAAAAGCAATGGCCATCAAAGTGATTGCTGCCGATGGCGGACAACCTACGATCAGTCAGTACCTGATCCGCTGGGCATTTCGGATTATTGATTTTCCCGGCTGGATATTCGGAGCTATTGCAACAGGGGCCTTACCCTGGTGGTGTTCTATATTTATTTTTGGAGGAATCGGGTCTGTGATCATCACTTCAAAGTCACAACGTCTTGGGGATCTCGTTGCAGGCACTATTATTATCGACACACAAACAAGAACATCCTGGGAAGATACTGTTTTCACAGAACTTGAATCAAATTACCAGCCGAGATTTCCTGAAGTGATGCGTTTAAGCGATAAAGATATCAATACATTAAAAAGCATTATTGAAAGAGTTAGAAAAAAGGGAGATTATGACCTTTCCATGCGAATTGCTGAACGCATCAAAATGAAACTGACGATTGCAAGTGACCAGGATTCATTCGATTTTCTGGAAACCCTTTTAAAAGATTATAATTATTACTCGACAAAATAAATGCTGAGGCCATTGATAACAGCCATCAGCATTACAAATAATCCTTCTTTTTAAGTGAAGTGGTGATGGAATATTTCTTCCGGGTTAGTTAATATAGCGGTGCCCACTGCGATAATATAAATGATAACTATTACTACATAAATCGAAGAAAGCGACACACCGACGATTGCGCAAACCCTGCCTGCTTTTAAATTGCTATATGAACCTGAAGTGTAAAGAGCAGGATTGGCCTCATATGAAACACTGTCCTTTTTTGCGAGAACAAGTGCAATGATTCCGCAGACCAGGCCAACAATTCCATAACAAAAACATCCCACAATGGAAATAATTCCTAATACCAGAACAGCAGTAGAATTGGGCAAAGCGCGTTGCGGACCGGGCGAGAATTGTTGTAAGGGGTTTTGAGTGTCCATTAAGCAATTAATTTATGATTAACAATTTTGTAAATATAAAATACTGTTATTACAATTGCTACACTGACTTGTAAATATTTTATTATTGAGGCACCAATTGAAAATTTAAATCTCAGATGCATAAAGGTAAATGCAACCAGCACCAATAATGGAATAGTGGCAGGATATAATTGAAAACTTGTCGCGAAATCACCCCGAAAAAGCGCAATCATACTTCTTTGTAATCCGCATCCCGGACATTCAAGATGGA
The DNA here is from genome assembly GCA_035499855.1 of Puia sp. Taxonomy (GTDB): domain Bacteria; phylum Bacteroidota; class Bacteroidia; order Chitinophagales; family Chitinophagaceae; genus Puia. The sequence continues at coordinate 160,096 of DATJXY010000085.1, forward strand.
GATATTTTTTCGATGGACATGAGAGCATATTATTCTCCAGCCAGTGAACCATGCCCTGATAAGAAATATTCATCAGGTAATTGGGAATGATCAGTGTGCAATGAGCAATTGGCAAGAGTAATAATTTAATTTATGAATCAATATTACTGAATTATCAATGTGGTGAGACAGCTACGCCAATGATTACAAATATCAGGGCTAACACATAGATAGAAAGCACCACAATGGTCAATATTCCAAGAAACCTGTAAAAACCTCTCAGATTCCGGAAGGATGTATTCAATAATTCCTGATCATTCGTCCTTAAAGCCACCTGCATTTTGGACGCGAACCTGAACAGAAAAAGACAAGGAAAAAAATACAAAAGAGCAATAAGAATATACAAAAATGAAACGAAGGCTCCACTCACAAGCGTCAGGCCTTCCGTCCCAAACCGGTTAAATGAACTCGCAATATATGATCCTGCAAAAACTGCAACCAATACAATCAACCCACAAAAGATAAAGCCTAAAATTGCGAGGAACTTTGCCCATCTGGCCGCTTCGGCCAGATAACCGGATGACTGGTTATCAATGTGCAATTCGAATAGATTGGAAGGAGAGGAATTCTGTTCCATGATGTGTTGTTTTGGCTACACAATAAAAGAAAAATATTTGAAATGGCAAAAGAGAATAAATGGTTCAATGGTCTGATAGTTTGATTGTTTTTTGCAATTTAGTCATCCAACCATCAAACAACCGAACAATTTAACCATCAGTACGCCCTTGCGAACAAAACTCTTTGTGTACTTGGCTTTCCTGTAAAAATGCAGGTTCCGTTTTCCTTCGGGTTATTCAGCGGAATGCATCGAATCGTCGCCTTGGTTTTTTCTTTAATGGCCTCCTCTGTTTCTGCTGTGCCATCCCAATGAGCTGAAATGAACCCGCCTTTTTCATCCAGCAATTTTTCAAATTCTTCCCATGTGTCAGCCCTGGTCATATGCGCTTCGCGATAAGCAAGCGCTTTATCATAGAGATGCTGTTGTATTTCTTCCAATAACTTTATGATCCTTTCAGCGAGTCCTTCCATGCTCATAGTCGTCTTTTCCTTAGTGTCACGACGGGCTACTTCCACGGTTTTGTTTTCAAGGTCTCTTAATCCTAAAGCGATACGAACCGGAACACCTTTCATTTCATATTCGGCAAATTTCCATCCCGGTCTTGCATTATCATTGTCGTCAAATTTCACAATTAATCCGGCTGCTTTTAATTGTTGTGCAATTTCTTTTCCTTTTTCATCCAGCAGATCCTTCTTCTCATCTCCTTTATAAATCGGAACGATGACCGCCTGTAAGGGAGCAATTCTCGGAGGTAATACGAGTCCACTGTCATCGCTATGGGCCATAACCAATGCACCAACCAAACGCGTGCTTACACCCCAGCTCGTAGCCCACACATAATCCAGGTTATTATTTTTATCGGAAAACTTTACATCAAATGCCTTCGCAAAATTTTGTCCAAGAAAATGTGATGTACCGGATTGCAGCGCTTTGCCATCCTGCATCAGTGCTTCGATACAATAGGTGTCAACAGCGCCGGCAAAACGTTCGCTTTCAGTTTTCACTCCCCTGATCACCGGAAGCGCCATATATTTTTCAGCAAATTCCGCGTAAACATCCAGCATTTGCATGGTTTCAGCAATGGCTTCCTCAGCCGTTGCATGAGCAGTATGTCCTTCCTGCCACAAAAACTCAGAAGTGCGTAAAAATAAACGGGTGCGCATTTCCCAACGCACAACATTTGCCCATTGATTGATGAGCAGGGGCAAATCGCGGTAAGATTGGATCCAGGTTTTATAAGTATTCCAAATAATGGTTTCGCTTGTGGGACGGATAATCAATTCTTCTTCCAATTTAGCTTCCGGATCAACAATGACGCCGCCTCCGGCAGGATCATTTTTTAAACGATAATGAGTAACTACTGCACATTCTTTGGCAAAACCCTCTACATGTGCAGCCTCCCTGCTGAAAAAACTCTTGGGAATAAAAAGAGGAAAATAGGCATTCATATGGCCTGTATCCTTGAACATTTTATCCAGCTGGTCGCGCATTTTTTCCCATAATGCGAAACCATAAGGCTTAATTACCATACAACCCCTGACAGCAGAATAATCAGCCAGACTGCCCTTAATAACCAGGTCATTGTACCATTGTGAATAATCCTCCTGTCTGCTTGTAATTTCTTTGCTCATAACCTTGTATTATTTTGATCTGAATCAACTAAAACGATGTTTTTCAATTGTTAAAATTTGCCTGAAACATAATAATTTATGATGAAAAACAATAATTAACATAACTTTGTTAATGAAGCGCAAAAGTAGTAACTTCAAATTGAAAACATCTAAAGCTTTCGCCATGAAACGTATTTACATCCCTATCATCTGCGCAGCTATCGTTTTTTCGAGTTGCTCAACATATAAGAATAGTCAGACCCCTGACGATGTATATTATTCATCCAACCCAAAGAGAGCAGCTGCGTCCGAATCGAATTCTGCCAGTAACAATAATGAATACTATAGTACTGCGAATGATCAATACGTACAAATGCGTGTGCAGGATCCCACCCGTTGGTCTTATTTCGATGATTATAATAATGATTATTATGGTGGTTTTGCTTCTTGTTTTACAACAATGTCAACTTTCATGTATGGCAATCCGTGGTACGGATATGGACCATTTTATAATCCTTACAGCTACTGGAACTCTTATTACACATGGAATAGTTATTACAATCCTTATTATGGCGGAGTTGTTGTGGTTAATCCTAAAGTACCTTCTTCTACAACCTATACCAAAGTAAATACGTTTAGCCCTGGTAGTTATACCAATAATACTTATTATAATCACACGCGTACTTCTCCAAATTTTAAGTCGGGTTCGAATGCTTACTCATATTCTCAGACGATTCGCAATAATTATTCGAATCTTTCCGGAGGTTCATCGGGACATATGTATAACAGGACGATGAGTAGCGGCTTCAGCAATAATACTAATATGAATCAGCCAACGAGAACTTATAATCCATCTTCATTCGGTTCCGGAGGTGGTGCACATTTTGGAGGAGGTGGCGGTGGAATCAGAACCGGTGGTGGTGGACTTGGGCGTCCCGGAAGATAAATATAATAGATGATTGATTCATCTACTGAAATAATTAAATAAGAGGAATGAATTTAGTTTGCTACTGATTCTTCCTCTTTTTTTCTATAATGCAGTACGATCTATGATATGAAGTATTTGTTTTTTGCTTTACTCGTTTTTTACTCCTTACAATCATTATCACAGGTTCCCGAAGATGCCCTGCGCCAGAGCTGGACTGCACCCAGCGGAACGGCGAGACAACAGGCAATCGGCGGAGCTATGGGATCACTGGGTGGAGAAATCTCTTCCATGTTTGTGAATCCTGCGGGTCTTGGGTTTTATCGGAGAGGTGAAATGGTTGTCAGTCCGGGTTTCCGGTTTGAAAAAGATAAGAGCGATTATCTCGGAACTTTTACCAAGGGCAATACTGCCAGCAGTTTTAATATCGGAACATCAGGTTTTGTTTTTGCAATTCCCGGAAATAGTCCTACAAGTGGAGGAGCCATCAGCATTGGCGTCAACAGCACAACAAATTTTGGATCGAATACATATTACAAAGGTCAAAATAATTATAGTTCTTTTTCCGAACAATATGCAGAAGAATTTGCCAACTCAGGACTCGGGATTGAAGAAGGCATCAATAACCAAAGCCTGTCGTACGGAACCAGGATGGCATTGTATACTTATTTAATTGATACTGCTACTATTGGTGGTGTAACACAGGTTATCGGGCAACCTCAGAAAGTATTAAATGCACAGGGAATATTAAACCAGGAAAATAACAGCACATCAAAAGGCGGCATTACTGAAATCGCTCTGGGCATCGGAGGAACTGTTTCCAGCAAATTGATGCTGGGTGTTACTATCGGCGTTCCTATTGTGAACTATACCCGCGATCTGAGTTTCACTGAAACAGATGCTACCGGTAATAACGACAATGATTTTGCTTCCGCTGTTTACACTGAACATTTCACAACAAAAGGGGTAGGAGTAAATGCAAAACTTGGTATTATTTATACACCAGTGAGCAGCTGGCGAATCGGCTTTGCCCTTCACACGCCAACTTTCTATTCATTGACGGACGCGATTAGTGCAACGATGCAAACAAATACCGAAAATTATGCACACGAAATTTCTGTTACCTCCGATGATCTGGATCAGAATACCGGCTCAGGAAACCTGAAATATGATTTGCAGTCGGCCTGGAAAATGCTGCTGAGTGCTTCCTATTTATTTGGAGCAGGAAGCGAAAATGTAAAGAGTCAAAAAGGTTTCATTACCGGAGATGTTGAGTATGTCCTAAACAGAGATGCACGCTTTAATTCGCCACAGGACGATGAGGGATATGATATCTATCCTCCGGGTTATTTTGATGCGGTAAACAATACGATAAAAAATTATTATCAAAATAATTTCAATTTTCGTCTCGGCGGCGAACTTAAATTCAATATTCTTGCCGCAAGAGCCGGAATATCTTACTCAACGGATCCTTATCAGCAGGATGCTTTAAAAGCAAGTCGTTTATTTCTTAGTGGAGGAATCGGATATCGCAATAAAGGCATATTTGTAGATCTCACCTACGTGCAGGGTTTTACAAGAGATGTAAATTTCCCTTATCGTCTTGCTGATAAAGCAAATGTATATGCAGAAGTGAAACAGGTTACGGGAACCGCCATACTGACTTTCGGTTTCAAATTTTAAACTGAGATTTCTTTGTTGGCACAAATGATTTACTTTCCGTTCAAAAAATCCCTAAACCAATAACCTGAATTTTTTATAGTACGCAGCTGCGTTTTAAAATCCACATAGATCAATCCAAATCTGGGTTTGTATCCTTCTGACCATTCAAAATTATCCATCAGGGTCCATGCAAAATATCCCGTGACATTGATTCCTTCTTCTTTTGCTTTCAGCAAAGCTTGTAAATGTTTCCTGAAATAATCTATCCTTTGCTCATCGTGTACCTGGCCATTGATGAGTTTGTCTTTGAATGCGGCTCCGTTTTCGGTGATAATGATTTCTTTCACTCCTTCGTATGACCAAAACTGTTTGACAATACGATAAAAACTATCCGGATTGATCTCCCATCCCATAGATGTGTGAGCTACTTTACGATTCGCGGCTTTCACCTGAACCGCTTTGATCATAGGAACGATCGGATTGTATTTTACGACAACGGGAAAATAATTTTGAAGACCAATAAAATCAAATTTGAAATGCATTTTTTTAGTGTACTTCCAGCTATACAATTCAAGCTTTTCCAGAAATTTAAAATCCTCTCTTGGATATCCATTTCCCAGGGCCGGCTCAATGAATAACCTGTTCAGTAAAATATCTACTCTTTTCGCTGCTTCCACATCAGCTTCTTTTTTGGAAAAGGGAACAACTTCTGAACAGGAGAAGGTAGTGCCAATGCGCACATGAGGAACAAGCTGGCGAATGATTCTTCCACCTTCTGCCTGCGCTAATGCTGCATTATGAATAGCCGGCAAAAAATGACTCAAACCTTTTCTCCCGGGAGCATGTTTACCCAGCATATACCCCAATGAAGTAAATCCGAATGGTTCATTCAGAATAATCCAGTTCTTTACTTTATCACCATACTCATGGGCGCAATGCGTTACAAAATGACTAAACCATTTTAAAAGAAGGTGGCTGGTCCATCCGCCATCTTTTTCCAAGGCCAGTGGCATGTCCCAATGATATAGAGTAACGTAAGGAATGAGATCCAGCTTGAGACATTCATCAATGACACGATGATAAAAAGCAGTCCCTTCTTTATTTATTTTCCCGGTTCCTTCAGGCAGGATACGGGACCAGGATATTGAAAAACGAAAGACTTTAAAACCAAGTGCTTTTACCAGCAGCAAATCATCTTTATAACGGTGATAAAAATCACAGGCAATATAAGGTTTATGATTCCCCCTGATTTTTCCATTGCGCCGGGAAAAAACATCCCAGATTGATAAGCCCTTACCGTCATGGTTATACGCTCCTTCATTCTGTGCTGCCGCTATTGCCACGCCCCATAAAAAATCTTCCCCAAATGCCGAAGCGCTGATTTTTTGCGAATAACTACTCACGCGAATAAATATTGTTCCGCAGTTTTAATTAAGACACAAATTTTGGTGGAAACTATGTTAGGGCAATATTAAGATTTGATTATTTTTTTGAAATCCATTACTTCATCAGGATGCATCCAGCGGATAGAAGCATCTTTTCTGAACCAGGTAAGCTGCCTTTTTGCATATTGCCTGGTATTCTTTTTTATCAGTTCAATTGCCTGATTCAATGAAATTTTCCCATCGAGACAATCGAAGAGTTCTGTATATCCAACTGTACGGAGCGCATTGTACGTACGATAAGAAATCAATCCTTCCACTTCGTTCAGCAAACCCTGGTCCATCATCTGATCTGTGCGCATATTGATATTGCGATGCAATTCATCTTTTGATAAGTGGAGTCCGATTTTGATGATATTGAATGGCCTTTTCTTCTGTGATTTGTATCGGTAAGAAAGAATGGAATTACCACTGGCAAGTTTTACTTCGAGCGCCCGCATCATCCGATGAGGATTCAATATTTCGCCTGTCCGGAAAAACTCAGGATCTTTTTCCCGGACCTGCTCCTGCAACCAGCTCATCCCTTTTTCTTCATAAGCTAACTGAATCTCTTTCCTGACAGCTGATGATACCTGGGGAATTTCGTCCAATCCTTCAACAAAAGATTTTATGTACAAGCCGGTTCCGCCCGCCATTACTGCTATATCTTTTTTATGAAAAATTTCTTCTGCCCATTGCATCGACAATTCTTCGAACAAAGAAGCATTTACATTATCTCTGACTGAATGAGAGTTGATGAAATAGTGGGGAACCAATTTCAATTGTTCTTCAGATGGTTTTGCGACGCCAATATTCAATTCCCTGAAACATTGACGGGAATCTGCTGAAATAATGGAAGTTTGAAAATATTGGGCAAGTGAGATTGACAGGCCCGTTTTGCCCGAAGCAGTCGGCCCCAGTATAATTATGACTGTTTTATTTTTCAATTGCCTGAGCTTGTAGAGAGCCCTTTGAATTATATTAAAAGCGGTTATGGATTTCGTTGGTTGATGGCCGTTGGTCGGCTTGGAATCCAGAATTCAATTGGTTTTCGGCTAACGGCCATCTGCCAACGATCATCGTTTTACAAAGCGTCATCTTCTTCCCCTGATTCCATTTCCTCCCCTTCTTCTCCGCCAGCATCAATATCATCGCCATCATCACTTTTCTCTGTAAACCCTTCGATTCCTTTTCCCAAATCATATTTCTCTTCCACTTCAGCGAGCTTATCTCCTACCAATCCTCTTGTTCCATATTGGGAAGGGCCAATCCCCTCTGATTTCACAACAGCAGGATATTCCAGCTTACCATTTTCTTCTTTTGAAACATTGATCAGCTCAACGAGAAAAGACCAGTTCTTCGCAAAATCATACACATAAATAAATTTCTGATTCGGGTCACGGATCTGTGATCCGATGGTAGTATCGTTCATCAGCAATGGCTCCGCTTTATATGACTTATCATATTTTTCCAGTGAAATTTCCCTTCCCCGTTGCCAGTTATCATTGCTCCGATAAAAAGTTGCCTGATGCTTGCTGTCAAATTCATAGCTTCTCAAGATAACCTGATGTAATTGCAGGAATGTCTGCGTGTGTTTGACTGCCACGTCCCGATAAACGCTATCATCTTCTTCAAGATATATTCTGAATTTCAAGACTGCCATAATTTCTCTTTGTTAATAATTATTTAACCAAGACCGGTTCTTCAATGCCACCTCGGAAATTGAATCATTCTTTCAAACACGGTGAATAGGTTAAATTCCTTTATATAAATCTATGTAAAAATACTATAAATACTCTATCAAATTTACTGCCAGCATTCGCATCATTTTAATAGATTCATCTGACTATTTAACTGGTTTTAAATTGAATTGCGTCGCTTTTTTGATCATGAAATCATGTGCTGCCTCATAAGTATTTTCAATTTCGCCATCCAGGATCGCTTCGCGGATAGCATTTTTCAGATCACCCACTTTTTTCGAGGGCTTCAATCCAAATTCTTCCATAATCATCTCCCCTGTAATCGGGGGTTGCCAGTTTCTGATCCGATCCTTTTCCTCTACTTCTTTTAGTCGCCGGCGAACTAATTCAAAATTTTCAAGGTATCTTTTTACTTTTTGTTTATTTTTTGAAGTGATATCCGCTTCACAAAGGATCATCAGGTGATCGATATCATCTCCCGCATCAAACAATAATCTACGGATAGCCGAATCCGTTATATTTTCTTTGGTAAGACTGATGGGCCTGAGATGCAATTCAACCATTTTGCGCACGAAACGCATTTTTTCGTTTTGGGGCAATTTCAGTTTATCAAATATCCTGGGCACCATTTTCCCTCCAACTACTTCATGTCCGTGGAATGTCCACCCATGCCCCTTTTCAAATTTTTTTGTAGGGGGCTTACCAATATCATGCAGGATAGCCGACCATCTTAGCCATAAATTTTCTGTTTGAGCGGCTACATTATCCAATACCTGCAGTGTATGATAAAAATTATCCTTATGTCCCAGCCCATCGATATACTCAGCTCCCGCAAGGTCGACCATCTTTGGAAAAATAATATGGAGCAATCCCGATTTATAAAGCAAATCGAAACCGATGGAAGGTTTCTGCGCCAAAATAATCTTATTTAACTCATCGGTTATACGTTCCTGTGAAACAATTCGAATGCGGTGGGCATCTTCTTTGATGGCCTGGAAGGTCTTTGATTCGATCTTAAAATCCAGTTGTGTGGCAAAACGGATGGCCCGAAGCATGCGCAAGGGATCATCGCTGAAGGTTTGCAAAGGATCGAGCGGCGTCTGGATTATTTTTTTTTTCAAATCTTTCATCCCCTGAAAGGGATCTATCAGTTTGCCATAATCTGCCTGGTTGAGGCTGATGGCGAGCGCATTGATAGTAAAATCCCTACGTCGCTGATCATCTTCCAGCGTCCCGGGACCGGTTTCCGGATTACGTGAATGATACCGGTAGCTTTCCTTCCGTGCACCTACAAATTCTATTTCAAAAATCTCTTCCATATCTTTCGCGGAAGAGTTATTATCTTCTGAAAAACCGATCTTGATCTGCGCTGTACCGAAATTTTTGAAAAAGGATACGTAAGGTCTTGGCTTAAAACGATCAGCTACTTTATTCGCGAGTTCAATACCGTCACCCACGCACACTATGTCAGCATCCTTGGTAGCCCTGTCAAGAATTTTGTCTCTTACAAAACCTCCGATTATATAACAGGGGATACCCAGTTCTTCCGCAGCATGCGCTATTTTTTTAAAAACGAATAATTCCTTTTCTGTACAGTTGATCTCCATAATTGCAAATGTAAGAAATAGACTATGGACAATGGATGATAGACCATGGTTTGCACTCTATAGACCGGGAGTTTTTTAGTCTGAAGTTTTTTCTTTTTTGAAAGAGCCCATTATCTTTTTTGACTCTTCGGGATAGATTGCGATCCGATGATTTACTATTGAGATTGGAGCAATATTGCTTCCGGCGGAAGTTTTGACTGTAACAATATTAAATGGCTGCTCCGGCATATGACATTTGGTACAATTATTTTTTAGAAATGAAGTATTTAATGTGTCCGCTATTTTACAAAAATTGTGATTGGAAACAGAATGGCAATCCTGACAACGTTGATTGTGCTGCAAATCATTCCCACGGTCATTATTATGCGCATTATGACAGGTCGAACAATCCATATTACTCATCATATAACATTTACTCAAAGTCAGCATGCGTGTTTGATTGCCATGTTCATCAGGTTGCATTGTACCGGATGCCTGACCGGTATTTGGCATCATTGAATGAAGTAAAGTATCTCCCGGCCTGAATGCAAATGCAGTTCCAAGCATAAAATTTCTATTGCCGGAATGGCAAACACCGCAGATATCCATTTTCTGAGTGCGCGACAAAGACTTATATGAAACGATATATGCACCCTGTTTCAATTGCGGATATTCGGTCTGAAATTCTACATGCGATGCAGCTGGTCCATGACATCTTTCGCAATCGATATTGTACACAAGCGAATTTTTATCGAGCATTTTTATATTCTGCAGACCCGATGGATTCTCTGTGGATTGCTTTATATAAGAAGTATGGCATTCGAAACATCTTATATAGATGGGTCTGTCAAACATGATCTTGTTTGTGGGAAATCCCGGGCTGCTGCTCCAATTGTGTAAATTTGAAAAATAGGAAACGGGTAGCTGAAATAATAAACGATCTTTCCAATAGAAATATGTCTGGCCCTTCGCATATCCGAAAACGATATCAAATGGGCGCGCCTCTCTCTCCCTCCCATTAACATAGAGAACCTGGTAAGGAATTCCATCTCTTCTTTCCATCAGTACTTTCATTGTATCGTTTACAATAAAATAATTTGAATCTTTCGAAAAACTGCCGGCAATGGAAGAGAATGAAGCCGGACCTGCAGAATGATAATGAGCAGTGTGAATATAGGATTCGCTGATCGACTGATGGCATTTTGCGCAAACAGCCGAACCTGCATAAGCCTTACCTCTTGGATCGCGATCATTGCCAAAATTCACACAGCGGGAAAAGAAAACAATGAACCCGATAACTATTGTTAAAATGAATATTTTTTTCTTCCGCATTGCGATGGGCTGATGATGATGAAACAAAGATCAGGCTCATTTATTAAAAGATAGGTTTCTTTTAACGCCCCTGCTGTTTGAAATCTCTGCAGCAATTACGTCCTTACTGATGACAATAAATTTACCAGACTGAGATAAAAATGATGACCCATTATAAAATTCTTCTTTCTGAATGCTGCCGTTCTTAAAACTCAGTACGGCACTCATATCATCATCATTTACTTTGATGAGGACGGGTTTTTTATTGAGCTCATACAATTTTAACGGCCCCTGATTCTGACTGGCTGCAATCAAATAATTCCCCAAACTGCCTTTTAATTTAACGAGCGCCTTGCCATTGCCGGGAATATAAATACCGCTTTGCAAAATGGATAATGGTATGAAATTCCCCGCACCATCGCCTTTTAAAAGCAAACCATTCAGCGCATCATAACGCCCTGTACCTACTTCAGTACCGTAATCATTTCCATTGATCAGCACATCCAGGTTGCCATCTTCATCAAAATCATCTACCACCATTCCATTGAGAACTGAAAACTGCGCTTCTTTTGGCAATGGTATCATTGTAAATTTTCCTCCGCCATCATTTCTCAGATAACAGGATTGAAGGATATCCGCCTGCAATCGCAAAGCCCCGTTGCGCTGTTCGGGAGTCAGCACCTGATCCATGGCAGCGAGTGCGAAGGGACGATAAGTTGCAAATCTTTTTTTTATACTTGGCAATTGTTTTGCAAGATCATCCCTGCCCTGGGCAGGAAATTCTTTTTTGATGCCGTGTTCGTCTGGCAAAAACAAGGATGGAATTGCATTGTAAATTCGATTATTGTCGAAACTTTTGGCCGTAATAGAAACCGGATATTGCTCGCTTGCCTTGTAAAATGTATTTAGCCCAACGTTGCCGACAATATAATCAGTTCTTCCTGTATGCCTGAAGTCACCTGCTGCAATTGAATTCCACCATCCGGTTTTATTGCCAATCCCGGAAGACGGAGTGACATTTTTAAATTTTCCGTTGATATTTTTCAGAAAAGTAACAGGCATCCATTCCCCGACAACAATCAGATCTGCCAATCCATCGCCATCAAAATCCGTGAACAAGGCATCGCAGATCATTCCGATCTTTCTTAAATCAGGCGCTACTTCATCCGTAACATCGGTAAAATTTACATGCTCTTTATCCGAATCATTCCTGAAGATAAAACTGCTTACCGGCATTGGATATTTTCCAGGCTCTACCCTTCCGGAAACAAACAAATCCATTTTCCCATCATTATTAATATCCATGGCTCTCACACATAATTTGCTGGTGTTGTTAAGAGGCAGGGCGGATTTGTCTTCTGTAAAATTTCCCTTTCCATCATTGATGTATAATCTATCCTGGTAGTCGCTGCTGTCCGTTGAGATCCTGTAACCTCCACTTACAATGTATACATCCGTTTTACCATCGCCATTTGCATCAAACAGGAGAATTCCCTCATCTTTATAATTACGTGTTTCGTTGTTTGCTGCAGGAAATAAATCTTTCTGCAAAAATTTTCCACTGGCTTGTTGCAAAAGAACATTTGCATGAAAGTTGGAATTGCCGCCAATCACTATATCATCCAAACCATTGCCGTCGATATCTCCTACAGCCAGGGCGGGACAATATTCTGAAAGTTTATGTGGCAACAATGCCTGGATATCGAAATCAATCAGATCACGATCCCGGTGCCTGTAATCGATCCCTACTGCAGTTGTTATTTCCTTAAACAGTGCATTGGTTGCGATAGCAGGTTGATTATGCGAATAATCATCCCCGGCATCAGCAATATTAACTGTGACGGCCTGGTTGGCCTGAACATTCTTTATCCTTTGCTGCTTACCGTTATTCCATTGAACTACTACAGAGTCCACTGTCTGGGTTTTGCCCAAACCGAAATGGGCGATGGCTTCCATGGTAGATAGATATCCTCTGTATGGATTATGATCGTAAACCTGTTGTTTACCATGATCATAATAAATATGCGCAACAGCTCCAAGTCCATTGATATTCTGTTTATCGCCCTTGAATTTTATTTGGAGAAAATGAGCGGATGTATCATGATCACGGCTTGTATTCCTGTATAAAAAAGTTTCGTCATTGATATTATTGATGACCATGTCCATTGCGCCGTCATTATCAAAATCCGCATAGGCTGCTCCGTTAGAAAATGTCGGAATGTTTAACCCCCAGTCTTTGCTTTCATCAGTAAAACTGAGATCGCCGTTGTTTTTGAAAGCATAATTATGCAGTTTGACCTGTGGAATCTGTCCAATCATCTCCATCGTGCTGATCAGACCGGTTGCTTTTTGACGGTAAGCGATGAAATCATGATCCGATACATCGCGGGGAAACCCATTGGTAACGATCAGATCGCGGTAGCTGTCGTTGTCAAAATCGACAACCAACGGAGTCCAGCTCCAGTCTGTCTGTGAAATTCCGCTCATGAAACCAATCTCACTAAAAGCAGGTATACTTATTGAATCATTTTCAGTAATGCCAGGTCCCTGGTTCAACTGAAAGGTATTTCTCACATACTGATATTGATAGCCGAAGTTTTCAAAATGCTGGAATGTTACATAACTATTATTGCCCAGCATCATTTTTTTCCGAAAATTATCTTCAGGATTCATATCAAGTTCTACGACATCAGGCATTCCGTCATTATTGATATCTACCACATCCTGTCCCATTGCATTGAAAGAAGTATGCTTGAAATAGGCTTTTGCACGATTCGTAAATGTGCCATCATGGTTGTTGATATAAAGGATATTGTCAGAGACAAAATCATCTGAAACATAAATGTCTTTCCAACCGTCATTATTGATATCACAAATGGTTGCTGAATGTCCATATCCTTCAAACTTAATTCCAGCCTGATCAGAAACATCATGGAATACCGGATGCCCGAGGGCCTTGTCCATATCATTTCTGAATAAGCGCCCCCTGCTTGGAGGGCCATCATTCGTATTGCGTTTTAGAAAAACAGAAGGATTGTTTCCATTGGAAGCTTCATTGACGGTGAGATACATATCCAGGTCGCCATCATTGTCGTAATCGAAGAAACTGGCCATAGTAGACTGTACATGAATATCCAGACCATATTCAGCTGCCATATCCTTAAAATGAGGAATTCCATCTTTGTTGATCCCCTGGTTGATATATAAAATATTTCTCCGCCTGAGAGAATCTTTATGGATGGTATTGCAGACATAAATATCCATCAACCCATCATTATTTATATCCACGATGGATACACCTCGTGCCCACCTTCCCATTCCTTCTACTCCTGCCTTTGCCGTAATATCTTCAAATTTAAAATCACCTTTATTCAGATAGAGTTTACTGGGCACCATATTGCCTGTTAAATATATATCCTGTAAGCCATCATTATTAAAATCCCCGATTCCAACACCGCCTCCATTGTAAATATTCACGACATTGAGTGGATTGAGAGAATCATTTTCAATAATCGTATTGGTAAAATTTATACCTGAATGTGAGGAGGGAATCTTTTCAAATAATTCCTGCTTACTATGACAGGACGATATCCAAAAAAGGAACAGACAAATAATTATGAATCGAATCAGGCCCATAGAAAATAACTTCTCAACGAATGCGGTTCGTAAAAATAGAAATGTAATGGAAATAAAAAAAGGCTTCTTGCCGGAAGAAGCCTTTTTTCATAGGTTATATCAATAACCTGGATTTTGTTGTAAGTTGGGATTTAGTCCGATTGCGATTTGAGGAATTGGCAATAATGCTCTCTCAGGTGTTAATGTCGCATTAAATAGGCCATGTAATTTTCCATCTTTTGTAGGGCCATATGGATTTGGTACCGGGTTGGTATTTCCATCCACAGTTCCATAAGCTTGTTTTATAAAACTTATTGCTACATCTGTTCCGGCTCTGCGCAAATTATAAAAGAGAGAATATTCGCCCGTGAGTTCATGCCTGTATTCGCTCAGTACCATTTGCAAAGGATCGGTGATAGGGGTAGACGCACTGCCATCATAATTTAAACCATCCTGCATAATAGCAGGTGCTGTTCCACCCCAAGCCCGATCTCTTACGAGTTTTATATCAGCCATAGCTCCTGCCTGATCACCGGTTCTGACTTTACATTCGGCCCTGTCCAGTAAAATTTCTGCATAGCGCAACATGATCTGGTTTTGAGATCCGAAAATCAATTGCTGCCCATTATCATTTGAATTGCTTCCTGTGAGTGTAGGATCTCTCCAATGTTTTGCACAATAATATCCCGTGCGCTTTCCATCATCACCATACCAGGGATGGCTAAGCGCTCCGCAGACATTAATAATTTTATTATCATCGCCGATATATACAGGGTTTCCTGAAGCAAATCCGGATTTTACCGGAGTATAACTTTTTATTCCGCCCCTGCCGATGATTCCGGGACTGACACTGGAATCGCCAGGACCGCAGATGGTAGCCAGTTTGCGAAGATCGCCTCCCTGATATGAATACCAAAGACCGGGATTTCCATAATCATATCCTTCACCACTTATTTCCCATGGCCAGCTGAATGCATCAATCCATGCAATTTCACCGCCTGGTACCTGCCAGCTTCCATCCCAGCTTTGCGAACCTCCGGCAGGAACATCAAACTGAATTTCAAAAAGTGATTCGTCATTATTCTGATTGCTGAATTCGTGAACATCAATAAAGTTTGTCAACAAATGATATTTACCATCCAGCGAATCGAAATCTGTGATTGCTGTAGCATAATCCTTTAACCACATGCGGGCAGATCCTTCATAACCAAGAGCAGCTCCTTTTGTTGCCCTGCCAAGATCCGCCTGCGCAAGATTTTCTTTCCATGGAAGTAAAGATGAAGCCATTTGCATATCTAAAATGACCTGCATGAATGCTGAATCCTGAGATGATCTTGGCGTTAATCCATCAGTAACCGGGTTCAATTCTAATGGAACTCCGCCAAAAGAAGCGGCGAGATAATAATAGAATGTGCCTCTCAAAAAATAGGCTTCTCCTCTTAAACGATTTGCAAGATCAGAGGTAACGATTCCCCTATCTTCTGCAGTCTGAATAACACCAAATGCCGAATTTGCCCTCGCAATACCGATATACATATTATTCCAGAAATCCGGAAGTGCATAGAAATCGGCCGGAATGCCATAATAATTCCACACCACATCATTTCCATAGTTGAACCAGTCATGCGTCTGGAAATTGGCACAGTACCAAATAGATTTCTTCAGCAGATTGCTGTTCTGATAAGTATCATAGATACCATTAATCAGACTCACCACATCCGATGATTTTTGAAATGTTGCATCGGCCGTAGTTTGAAATGTATTCGTTTGAACCAGGAAGCTCTTTTTACACGCAAACACGATCAGAGTTACTGTCAAAACGAGTATTGCAATATTTCTTATAGTTAGTTTCATATATTTTGAATCATTTTTTTAGAAAACTACATTCAAACCAAATGTGAAAAATTTTGAGGATGGATAAGTTCCATTATCTACGCCGTTTTGAGTAGCATTTCCACCCTGTATACCAATTTCCGGATCAAGACCGCTATACTTTGTTATAGTGAATAAATTCTGTGCAGAAATATAAACCCTGAGCTTTGTGATCATTGCCGTTTTTAAGAAGTCTGCATTGAAAGTATACCCGACAGTTATATTTTTCAGTTTCAAAAAACTTCCGTCTTCAATCCATGCACTTGAAGGAACATTGCTGCCTGTTGCATCATCGTTATAGCTGGCTCTTGAATAAGTGTTGGAAGGATTTGATGGTGTCCAGTGATTCACATAAAAATCATAGCTCACGTTTTGCACACCCACAAAGCTTCTGTTCTGGAAACTCTGCTGAGAGCTTTTTACATAATTCAATATTTTGTTTCCGTATACACCATAAAAATAGAGGTTGAAATCAAACCCTTTGTAGGTTGCATCGAAATTGAGTCCTCCGTAAATTTTAGGAAGAGGACTTCCCAATTTCGTTTGATCAGTACCGTCAACATGACCATCTCCATTTACATCTGCGAAATAACGATCCCCTGCCTGGGTAACCGGCTTTTGATAATAAGGATAGCTCGGATTTTTAGCGGCAGATGCTGCATTCAGATCATCCACCTGTTTTTGCGACTGGAAAACTCCAAGTGATTTATATCCCCAAAATTCTCCCACCGGATCACCGACATGTGTTTCAGTAAAAGTACCCCAGCCATCGCCTGCAACTGTAAGGCCACCAAAGTTGGTGATCAGGTCTGTTCCGGAAGCTATACTGAGAAGTTTATTTTGAATAGCAGTAAATGTGACGCCAATACCGTAAGTAAATTCTCTTCCGGGATGATGATAATTTACAGCGATTTCAAGTCCTTTATTTTCCATACTGCCCACATTTCTTGTCAGATAATTGAAACCCGTCTGTGCAGGAGCAGCTAATGTCAACAAAAAGTCTTGCGATTTGCGGTGGAACCAGTCGACAGTCAGGGTTATAGAATTATGCAAGAATGCTGCGTCCATGCCAATATCTGTTTCATAATCTGTTTCCCATTTCAGGTCAGGATTGGCAGGTTGTGTGGGAGCATATCCGCGTTGATAAATTTTATTGAATGGATAACCCAGATTACCAGGAGAAACGGAAGCTGCATATCCTGTAGAAAATAATGCCTGATATTGAAATGGCGATATTGCCTGCTGATTCCCGATCTGACCATAACTACCCCTGAGTTTTAAATCTGACAACCAGGTGATATCCTGCATGAAGGATTCCTGTTTGATTCTCCAGGCAACTGCACCGGATGGGAATACACCATATTGATGACCTTCGTCAAATTTTGAAGAGCCGTCCCTTCTGATCGTACCGGTAATAAAATATTTTTCATCGTAATTATAACTCAGCCTGGCAAATGTGGATGCCAATGAGGTAGTCACCTGACCATTGCCGTTAGGATCAAGAATCAGGTTGGTGACCTGTGCCAAATCCTGGATCTGGCTATTTGGTGGAATTCCCTGGCCACCCATCGCTGTGTATGTATTTTCCTGTGCAGAAATACCTCCCACAAAATTCACCGTGTGTTTTCCAAAACTATGGTCATATGATATCGTGTTCTCCCAAAGCCATTCAAAGTTTTGATTCAGGTGTTGCGAATAAAAAGCATTGGCTGTTGCTCCGGCAGCGCCGCCATATTGCTCAACAAGGCGATCATCTTCGGGCTGGAAATAGTAACCGGAATAATTATTAATATTTACACCCGCATTGGTTTTAATTTTCAATCCATCGTAAACAGTAGCCTCCAGTGAAGAACTGGCTAAGAAATAATTGGTCAGGTTCTGATAGCGATTGGTTTCAATGCTGTAAACCGGGTTTCCGTATTTTGCAACATAAGTATAGATAGGATTATAAAATCCATAATTACCCATATTATCTTTTATCTGGTAAGTGTATAAGTTGCCGCTGTCCAGTGTAGGTGGAAGTTGCGATAACTGAACGAAAGAACCCGTTCCGAAAGGTGTATTTGCATCCTGGTGAGCATATTTAGCGCTGGTAGAAGATTTGAGCCATTTAAGCGGTGTATAATCCATATTCAGGTTGATAGAATATCTCTTAAAGTATGATCCCAGCGCAATCCCTTTCTGGTCATAATATCCAATAGAAGCGGCAGATTGAAGTTTATCGCCGCCACCTCGTATACCAATATTATAGTTTTGTGTCAGGCCTGTTTGATAAACCGCATTTTGCCAATCGACACTATGAAGGGAAGACGGATCTTTCCATGGAGCAAATGCTTTGAAAACATGTTGAGAATCTGCAGCCTCAACTTCATTAGCGAGGTTAGCAAATTGCTGTGCATTCAATATATGGTATTCTTTAGGTTTACTCTGAAAAGATACATATGCATCCAGACTAAGCTGCACTTTATTCTTCTGGCCTTTCTTCGTTGTGATGATCACAACTCCGTTTGCTGCACGAATACCATAAATGGCAGTTGCAGATGCATCTTTCAACACGTCAATACTTGCGATATCAAGAGGATTGATATTATTGATGCCACCGGTTGTAGGATACCCATCTATCACATATAAAGGAGCATTGCCACCACTTGCCAAACTGCCAATACCCCTAATCAATACACTGATATTACCACCTGGAGTTGCATCATTATTTATGACCTGTACTCCTGCCGCACGACCCTGAATGGCCTGTTCCAAGGTAGTAACAGGAACCTGGGCAATTTGTGATGCAGTTACGCTGCTGATCGATCCGGTTAAATCTTTACGTTTTACAGTACCGTAACCAACAACCACCACCTGTTGCAATGATTGCTGATCGTTCGTCATTTTTATATCAAATGTGTTGATATTTTTTACAGCAACTTCCTGAGTAAGATATCCAACCGAACTGAATACCAGTACGGCATTGGGAGGCACATTGATAGAAAAGCTGCCGTCTCTGTTAGTCAGGGTTGTGGTATTCGAACCTTTTACTTTAACAGTTACACCTTCCATCAAACTATCGTTTTCGTTAGCAACGACCCTGCCAGTCACCTGCCTGTTTTGAGCAAATACAGATAAGCTGGCGGAAATAGTGAGCAACAGGATCAGAAAGAGTCTGCTGTTTATTCTTTCATAAAACAGTAAGTTTTTCTTCATTTTTTTTTGTTTAAGGTTACCCAATTGCTTTCAGTGAATGAATCGAATTGAAAAAGCTGACCAGCGTCTGCATTGACATTTTTCCAATCAACACGCCGGTAATACGATAACAAGGATTCTATTTTGCTCAGGATGTAAACGTTTACGCGATGGAAGAAAAAAAAGCTTTTGGGAAAACCGAGATTTTTTTTATCAGGCAATCTTGCGTTTCTCATAAAGCAGTTTTCGAAGTAAATGATCAGGTTATCTTCTTTAATCCTTACTCATCAAAACCAGAACTATTTTAACCGAATGGGTACTTATGCCCGTTGAATCTGTCCACAATTTTGTTAATCTGAATCTCTAAAAAAAAATTGAACGGGAAGAGAAATAAAGTTTGATCATAAGCAATCGATTAAAACAATATCACAGATCTTGATAAGGTTAAATAAGTCTTTGATAAAGATTTGGTTCAGACCGTATTTATTCACTGTGAAGAAAAGAATATTTTTTATGTCCGACTGATCTATACTCATCAAATTGTTTTCAAAATGTCTCAATTCTCGGAACTCAAGCAATGCTTGGTTATTTCTCTTTTTTTTACTATAATTTGTGTATTCTAATGAACTGCTGCCGTGAAAAAAAAACTACTCCTTCTAATTATTTCCACCTATGCATTATTTAATGGATTAAGAGGGCAGCCTTATTATTTTAAGCATTACCAGGTTGAAAACGGTTTATCAAATAACTCTGTAGAATGCAGCCTGCAGGATGACGATGGTTTTTTATGGTTTGGTACGCTCAATGGGCTCAACCGCTTTGACGGTTACACTTTCAAGACTTTTCACAATGATCCGGAAGACTCAAACTCCATTGGCAGTAACTTCATTCGTTGCCTTTATAACGATCATCACAACAAGATATGGATCGGCACGAATAATGGAATTTATATTTATGATAAGATCCGGGAAAAATTCAGCTTGCTAAAATCGATCCCGGCAGGAAATACCACCCAAATAAAAAGCGATCCGAACGGTAATTTCTGGTTCATTGTGAATTTAAATCTTTACCGGTTTAATCCTAAGAATGGAACTGCAAAATTATATTCTCTGAATGAAATCACGCCAGTTGCAACTTCCATCGCTTTGACTCCGGATAGCACGTTATGGGTTTCAACATCCAGAGGTTCTTTAAAAAAATACATTGCGGAACGGGATTCATTCATGACTTTTAGTATGTATGAAAATAAAAGCAGGCATGTTCCAATATCTATCGAGAAGATATTTCCTATTAATAAGGATTCCTTCCTCATCGGCACCAACAGCGAAGGAGCGAAATTCTTTGATACTAAAACAAAAACCTACAAGGATCTTATCACATTCAATAAAGAAAAGACCGGTATCTATGTAAGGGAATTTATAAAACAAAATGAAACCGAATACTGGATTGGTACTGAAACAGGGATATATATTTATAATACTAAGGATGGTTCCGTATCGCATTTACAAAAAGAATATGATAATCCTTATTCTATTTCAGACAACGTCATCTTTACCTTTTGCAAAGACCGTGAAGGAGGTTTATGGGTGGGCACTTATTTAGGAGGCATTAATTATTTTCCTACGCAATTTTCCTCTTTCCGAAAATTTTTCCCGCAAACCAATTCCCCTTCCCTCAGTGGCAATGCAGTTCATGAAATTTGCAAGGATCGATATGGAAATTTCTGGATCGGAACAGAAGATGGAGGTGTTAATAAATTGAACATGCAGACTGGGGATGTCCGGCATTTTCTGCCTACAGGTTCGAAAGGGAGCATTGGATACCACAATATCCATGGTTTGCTGGCAGTTGGAAATGAGTTATGGGTTGGAACTTTTGAACATGGGGTGGATGTCCTGAATATTCTAACAGGGAAGGTCATACGACATTACCAGGTCGGGCCCGGGGAACATAGTTTGAAAAATAATTTTATTGTCACAATCTACCAGACAGGAGCCGGAGAAATCCTGCTTGGAACCTGGGGAGGCCTTTTTAAATATAACAGAAATACAGATAATTTTTCCTCGGTTCCGGAAATGTACTCTCATATCCAGGCAATACTGGAAGACGATCAACATATTTTGTGGTGCTGCACACAGGGCGACGGAGTATATTTTTATAATCCCCTTACCAGGCAATATATCAATTTCAGATACAACCCGACAGACGAAAACAGTTTGATCGATAATCATGTCAATGGTATTTTCCAGGACAGCAGGAAGAACCTTTGGTTTGCAACAGAAGGCGGCCTCTGTAAATACGAAAAAAATAAAAAAAGATTCACCCGGTATACTACTAAAAACGGATTGCCTGATAATCTCATCTTCCGGATATTGGAAGACGATCAAAACAATTTATGGATCAGTACTTCCAAAGGGCTTGTTTGCTTTAATCCGGATGGCGGAACTTTCAAAACATATAAACAATCATATGGATTATTAAGCGATCAGTTCAATTACAATTCTTCATATAAAGACAGTGACGGTATGATGTATTTCGGCAGTGTGAAAGGATTGATTGCTTTCAACCCTGCGCAATTCCAAAAAAATAATGCGATACCACCCGTTTATATTACCGGCTTCCAGGTAAATAATAAGGAGCTCAATGTCAGTAATAAAAATTCGGCTTTACAGGAATCAATCACCTATGCCAAAAAGATCTCACTTCCTTATGACCAGTCAAATATCAGCATTGATTTTGCAGCCCTCAGCTATAGCGTTCCTGAAATGAATGAATATGCTTATAAAATGGATGGACTCGATAAAGAATGGACATATCTGAAAACAAACAGGAAAGCATATTTTACAAAACTTCCTCCCGGGGATTATACATTTAAGGTCAGGGGATCAAACAGCAGCGGGGTCTGGAATGAGCAGGAAGCTAATCTCCGGATTTATATTTCACCACCAATTTGGGCGAGCGCCTGGGCTTATATCGTGTATGCTCTCGTCATTATAGGTCTCGCTTATCTATTGATACGGTACTATACAGAAAGGACAAACGAAAAAAATCTGAGAAAAATAGAATTGCTCGAAATTGAAAAGGAAAGGGAAATCTATCACGCAAAAATTGAATTCTTCACAAATGTCGCTCATGAAATAAGAACGCCGCTAACATTGATAAAAATGCCTTTGGATAAACTTATGAAAAAAGAAAATCACCATCCAGAAATAAATGAAAACCTGAGAACAATGGAAAAAAATACTAACCGGTTGATCGACCTCACTAACCAGCTGCTTGATTTCAGAAAAACAGAAACTGACAAATTCAGTTTGAATTTTGTAAAAACGGATATTTCGGATTTACTAAGGGAAATCTTTTCTAATTTTCAGCCGGCTGCCGAACAAAAAAATATCAGCTTCAGACTGGAACTGCCAAGGATTCCGTTGCAGGCATCGGTTGATGCAGAAGCTTTGAAAAAAATATTAAGCAATCTCATCAATAACGCCATCAAATACGCAGATGGCAAAGTGTCCGTCCATCTCTTGCCTTTTAACAGCGAGGATAAGGTGTTTACGGTCGAAATAAAGAATGATGGATTTATTATCCCTCATGACCAGAAAGAAAAAATATTTGAGCCATTTTACAGGATTAAAGAAACGGAAAAGCAGTCAGGCACAGGCATTGGATTGCCTTTATCGCGTTCACTCGCAGAATTACACAAAGGGATATTAGATTTAAAAAAGCCGGAGAATAATGAAAATATTTTTGTGCTCACACTTCCTATCCACCAGGAAAAAGAATTCAACCTGCACGATGACGATGAGCTTGCATCACTGATTACAAATACCGAGATGATCCGGGAAGACGAAAGGCATTCTTCAAAACCCGTCATTCTTTTTGTTGAAGACAACAAAGAAATTCTTGATTTTATCTGTAAGGAATTGCATCCTGATTATGCGATTCGCAAAGCATTAAATGGAAAGGAAGCCCTGGAAATCCTGAAAGATGAGAATGTACACCTGGTCATCAGCGATATCATGATGCCTGTCATGGATGGACTTGAATTATGTAAAAAAATTAAAACGAATCTCGAATACAGTCATATTCCAATTATTTTACTCACTGCAAAAAATACTTTGCATTCAAAAATAGAAGGATTAGAGGTTGGCGCAGACGCATATATTGAAAAACCATTCGCCTTCGAACATCTGCATGCACAGATTTCGAATCTTTTATCCAACCGGATGAAGATCAAAGAATATTTTGCCAGCTCGCCGCTCGCGCATATCAAAAGCATAGGGTATTCAAAAACCGATAAAAATTTCCTCGAAGGACTCAATGCAGCCATCCAGGAAAATATTACTACTATAGATATTGATGTAGAGCACCTGGCAAAGATTATGAATATGAGCCGGGCGACATTTTACAGAAAGATAAAAGCATTATCCAATTTAACTCCGCATGAACTGATTAATATCGCAAGATTGAAAAAAGCCGCAGAGTTATTAGCAGAAGGAAATTATAAAGTATATGAAGTGGCCAGCATGGTGGGATATAGTCTTCAAACCAATTTTGCGCGGGATTTCCATAAACAATTTGGGATGACTCCTACCGAATATGTGACTAGCAGGAAACCGGTGGCTTGATTAAATATTTGTTTTCTTCAATTCGCTGACTGCAAAATCAGCTGCACGTGCAGTGAGCGCCATATAGGTTAAAGACGGATTCTGACATGCACTGGATACCATGCATGCTCCATCTGTTACAAAAACATTCGGAGCATCCCATACCTGGTTGTGTTTATTCAATACCGATGTTTTCGGGTCATTGCCCATTCGTCCTGTTCCCATTTCATGGATGCCCTGGCCGATGGCATATTCCTTGCTATCCCACCACCCGATATCTTTTACTCCTGCCATCTCAAACATGGCGATCAATTCCTTCACAATATCTTTTCGCATTCGCATTTCATTATCCCGTAAAACGGCATCCATCGCCAACACCGGCAATCCCCATTTATCTTTTACATTTTTATCCAGTGTGATTTTATTATCATGATAGGGTAATATTTCTCCAAAACCGGTTGCACCAATATGCCAGGGACCCGGTTCAGTCAGCGCTTCTTTTAAAGCACTGCCTACCTTTAATTCAGCGACATTTCGACTCCATCCTTCACGACTGGCGCTTCCCTGGTATCCATATCCTCTCAAGAAATCTCTTTTGTCGCCAAACAAATTGGCAAAACGGGGAATATAAAATCCATTTGCTCTTCTCCCGAAATAATATTTGTCTTCATAACCTTCTATCCTCCCTTCCGCACCAAGCATGTAATGATGATCCATCACGTTATGTCCCAGTTCACCACTAGCGCTCCCTAATCCTTCGGGCCAGATTTCTGTTGCAGAATTCATCAGGATCCAGGCGCTGTTCAGAGTAGATGCATTCAGGAAAATAATTTTTGAAAAAAAAGAATAAGTGGTATTTGTTTCGGCATCCAGTACTTCAACGCCAGTCGCTCTTTTTTTGTCTTTATCGTAAAGTATTTTAGTGACGATTGAAAATGGGCGCACTGTTAAATTTCCGGTAACCATTGCTGCTGGAAGCGTGGAAGACTGAGTGCTGAAATATCCGCCAAAAGGACAACCTTCCCAACACCTGTTCCTGAACTGGCATCGTGTTCTTCCCGGAATTGGGGCAGTAAGATTTGCCACTCTTCCGATAAACATATGACGCTTTCCCTTGTAAAAAGATTTGATCCTTTCTGCTATATCTTTTTCAACACAGTTCAATTCCATGGGAGGCAGAAAAATTCCGTCAGGCAGTTGCTCCAATCCTTCCTTCGACCCACTGATACCGGCAAATTTTTCGACATAGTTATACCAGGATTCGATATCACGGTAACGTATAGGCCAATCTATCGCAATTCCATCTTTCAGGTTTGCTTCAAAATCCAAATCACTCCAGCGATAGCTTTGTCTTCCCCAGAGAAGGGAACGGCCTCCGAGTTGATAACTCCTCCACCAGGTAAATGGTTTTATTTCCACATAAGGACAATCTTTTTCATTGACCCAATAATCCATAATGGCTTCCTGCGCTGCAGTGCCATACATCGCCCAGTCTCTCGATATAACAGGATTGTCTTTTTTCTGTTGATAAGTTGCAGCTCCGCGATGCGTAAATTCCCAGGGATTCTTATTGGCCGTTTTATAATCTTTGATATGTTCAAAGTTGCGCCCACGTTCAAGCATCAATACTTTCAAACCTTTTTCTGTAAGTTCTTTTGCTGCCCATCCCCCACTGATACCCGAACCAATGACAATCGCATCATAGGTATTCTGGCGAATGGCTTTATTATTAATATGAATTGTATCCCCCGGCATTTTAAAATGATTTGATTTTGCCATTCGGACAGGCGATGACAAAATCCGTTATAAATTTTAATTTGATGCTGAACAGATGAAAAGAAATTTGATACTGTTTTTTTCAGAAAGAAATCATGAAGAAAGGAATAATTTTCATATTCCTCTGATCTGGCTTCATCAAATAGTTTTCAAATTGTCTCATTTGGACCAAAGACGATAGACAATGGACCATGGTCTAGGGTCTATCATCCATGGTCTTAACCAACTGATCATCGGTGATCTTATAGGCGCAGGAGAAATGTTTTTCGGGGCATGCTTTATATCCATGCAAACCACAGGGTCTGCAATATAAGGGCTCCTGAATTTCTACAATATATTTTTTATCCGACAGAGGCCCGAATCCAAACGCAGGTATGGTTGAACAGTAAACAGCAGTAACAGCAGCATTCATTGCAGAAGCAAAATGAAGCGGGGCCGAATCATTGACATAATTCATCAATGCATCTTTCATCAGCGCTGCCGATTGCAAAAAAGAAAGTTTCCCGCAAAGATTGGTTATATCCGGATGGATGGAAGATCCTTTGATCGACTCACAGAGAGGGCTATCCGAATTTGCGCCTAAGAGAAATACCTGGTAAGATCCGGGAATTTTATTGATGAAACTGATCCATTTCTCTGCAGGATATTGCTTGGTGAACCATACAGAAGCCGGACTGATGGTAAGATAGGGTGTTTGTTTATAAGGCATCACTGTATCAAAATCATTTTGGGAAGGATATAAAACCGGTTTCACAACCTGGTTATCTGTAAAATCGCTGATCAGGTCGAGGTTCCTTTCAATTTCATGTTTTGTGATATCCCCATTGCTCACAACATGCTTTACTTTCCGGCCAAATAAAAAACTAAATGGGTTTTTATCAAAGCCAATTGTTTCATCGGCTCCTGAAAATGCCGTGAGAAATCCTGTTGCAGCGAACCTCTGAACATTGATGACCTTATCATATTTTCTCTTTCTTATTTCAAATAAGATCTTCATCAGGTTTCTTTGTTTATTTTTTTTCTTATCCCAGATCAGCACTTCGTGTAAAAACGGATGTTCGGCCAGCAAAGATTCATTTCCTTTTCGCAAAAGAAAATCAATTTCCGCATCCGGGAACCAGTCATGCAGCTTTTCGATCAGGGAAGTAGCCAGCACTACATCCCCGATAAATGCGGTTTGTATGATTAAAAATTTTTGCACGGAGCAAAGATGAGGAAGTTTTTTTATCGTTGATCGATAGTCGTTGACCGATGACCGGACTTTCCCGATTTTGTATCAACCCAAACAATCAACGGCCATCGAAAAACACCGATCGACTAAGGCCGGATAACAGTCGTCGTTCCATTTTTATTCCATTTGATGACCGAAGATGCTTCTCTTATATTTTTATCATCCTGTCTGTATCGAACAATATAATCGACTTTGTTTTTGATTTCCTCGGAAATCTCATCAAAAAAACGGGGGGATGGCTGTCCGGAAATATTTGCGGATGTGGATACGATCGGTTTACGGAATCGCTTGATTAATTGTTTGCAGAATGGCTCATTTACAAGGCGGATGGCCGCTGTCCCATCTTCTCCGGTAAGGTTTTCAGCCAGTCCGATAGCGCCTTCATAAATCACCGTCGTTGGCTTTTGAAGAGTCTGCAGATAATCCATCAGATGAGGATCGGGTTGGGTAATATATTTTACCAAATCCTTTTTGTCTGCCAACAAAATAATCAGGGCTTTTCTTTCCGGTCTTTGTTTTATTGAAAAAATTTTTTGCACAGCTTCTGCATTTGTAGCATCGCAACCAATTCCCCAGATGGTATCGGTTGGATAGAGGATTAGTCCACCCTCCCTGAGAATTAGCAAACAATGATCAATATCCGAAGTAAAGTCCATAGGTCAAAAATAGTGAATACACCATGGACTATAGATTGGAGTCTGAAGTCTGGAGTCCGGAGTTTATAGATATATAGGTAATTAAAAAAATCAGGCTATGCGCTATGGTCTATCGTCTGTAATCTGTGGTCTACTCTCCATTCCCTATTTTTGCAAAAAAATTGAGAATGGAATTGGAAAAATTGATTATAGAAGCATGGAATAATCGTGCCTTATTAAAAGAGAAAAAATTTGCAGACGCTGTCAGGGATGTGATAGAAGAACTGGACAAGGGCCGCCTTCGTGTTGCCTCTCCGCAAAACGAAAACTGGAGAGTGAATGAATGGGTCAAGCAGGCTATTTTGATGTATTTCGCAATACAGGAAATGAAGACATGGTCGCTTGCTCCATTTGAGTTTTATGATAAAATGGAATTGAAAAAAAATTATTCTGCCATAGGTGTGAGAGCCGTGCCTCATGCAGTAGCGCGTTATGGAGCATTTGTCGGGAAAAATGTGGTGCTGATGCCAAGCTATGTAAATATTGGCGCTTATGTGGATGAAGGAACCATGGTTGATACCTGGGCGACTGTCGGTAGCTGCGCGCAAATCGGAAAAGGAGTTCATCTGAGTGGCGGAGTCGGGATCGGCGGTGTGTTGGAACCACTGCAGGCAAGTCCGGTGATCATAGAAGATGGCTGTTTTATCGGGTCCCGTTGTATTGTGGTGGAAGGAGTGCATGTAGAAAAAGAAGCCGTACTTGGAGCGAATGTAGTCCTCACGCAGAGCACCAAAATCATTGATGTGAGTGGGAATGCACCGGTTGAATATAAAGGAAAGGTACCGGCAAGAAGTGTTGTCATTCCGGGAACTTATCCCAAAAAATTTCCGGCAGGAGAATACCAGGTAAGTTGCGCATTGATCATCGGTCGGCGTAAACCAAGCACAGATCTAAAAACAAGTTTGAATGATGCGCTGAGAGATTTTAATGTGAGTGTATGATGCCAAACAAGAATAGACAAAAAGAACTTTACACTAAGTAATCATATGGCCCAGGTAAAAAAAATAATACTAGTATTATTGATAATCGTATCATTTATTCCCTTCAATGCTTTTGCGCAGGTCGATAAGAAACCGCGTGTTCTTGTATTGACTGATATCGAGGCGGATCCTGATGATACGCAATCACTGATCCGGTTTCTGCTGTATTGCAATCAATGGAATGTGGAAGGTTTGATTGCAACTACCTCCATTCACCAGCAAACCAGGGTTGCGCCTGAAAGCATTCTGAGAATATTGAATGCATATAAAAAAATTCAACCTAATTTATTAAAACATGAAAAAGGTTATCCTGCATATGACGAATTAAAACTAAAAGTAAAAAAAGGGTTGGCAGTTTATGGCATGCAGGGTGTCGGTGAAGGAAAAGATTCTGAAGGTTCAGATTGGATCATTAAAGTTTTGGAAAAAAATGATGATCGTCCATTGTGGGTTTGCGTATGGGGCGGACCAAATACATTAGCACAGGCTTTATGGAAAATAAAAAATACAAATCCTGCAGCGGTGGCAGAAAAAATGTATAAGAAAATCAGGATCTATACCATTTCAGACCAGGATGATTCAGGCCCATGGATCAGAAAAAATTTCCCCAATATTTTTTATGTGGTCACTCCCGGTTATAATTATATGCATGCAACATGGCTGGGAATGTCATTCCCAATGCCAGGCTCGAATTCAGAAGTAACCTCCAATGAATGGCTTGCAAAAAATATTCAGCAGGGTCATGGCCCATTGGGTGCTGCTTATCCGGATGTTGCTTATGGCATGGAAGGAGACACCCCTTCTTTTTTAAATTTAATCGATAATGGGCTGAATGATCCTGAACATCCAAACTATGGTGGCTGGGGTGGCCGCTATGAATTTTATCTCCCTCCGTTTGAGGACTCTAATACAGGCATGTTCAGGAGAGAGAACTGGCCAAAAGATGAACCGGAAACAAGGCCGATATGGACGAATGCGAATGATTCTGTTTTTTCTCCCATAGATAAAAAATCGTATACAGGTAACCGTGAGACTATCTGGCGTTGGAGACCGGATTTTCAAAATGATTTCGCCGCAAGGATGCAATGGACTACAAAAAATTACAAGGAGTGCAATCATCCACCGATTCCAAAGCTTGCCCATAGCGATCATCTCACAGTAAAATCAGGACAGCAATTTCATTTGAGCGCTGAAGGCACGACAGATCCGGATGGAGATTCGATGAGTTATTTATGGTTTCAATACCCTGAGGCGGGAACTTATAAGGGTGTTGTCAGTTTCAGACCTTATGCATCCAATTTATATGACCTGCCCGTAACTGCCCCGGTTGTTGACAGCGCTCAAACGATTCATTTTATTTTGAAAGTTACCGACAAAGGAACGCCGGCATTAAGCAGATACAAGAGAGTAATTGTAACAGTATTGCCATAGGGAATCATTGTTTGCCAAACCTTTAATAGAAAAAGACTGATAACCATTTATTATCAATCTTTTTGCGTCCCTTAACAGACTCTTCGAGGACGATTTCCTGAAAAATCTAAAGTTCCTGGCTCAAATTAAAGTCTACTGTTTTTTTATCGTTATTTCTGAATATCTACTTTAAACAATTCAATTTTGCTTAACTTGTATGTTCTCCTCTTTTTCCTCCTCACTAAAAAATTAAATTTATGACAACCCTAACAAAAGAATCAACAGTTCCAGGCCTTGCTGCAACCAGACTTCCTTCAAAAGCTTATGCTGCTATGGCAGTCTCTCAGGATTTGGTACCCTGGAATTTTACAAGGAGAATTCCCATGGAGCACGATGTATTGGTTGAAATAAAATATTGTGGTATCTGTCATACAGATATTCACTTTGTACGAAACGATTTCGGAATGTCTTCCTATCCCCTGGTACCTGGTCATGAAATCGTGGGTGTCGTCAAGGAAGTGGGGGCGCATGTTACTAAATTTAAAGTCGGCGATACGGTTGGTATCGGTTGTGTTGTTGATTCATGCAGGGAATGCGATAATTGTAAACAGGACCAGCAACAGTATTGCCTGAATGGTGCAACCTGGACCTATGGAGTTCCGGACAAGAATGGTGAAGTAACCTATGGTGGATACTCCAATCAAATCGTATGTGATGAAAATTACGTGTTGAGTGTTGGGAGCAATCTTCCCCTGGAAAAAGTGGCGCCTTTGCTTTGTGCTGGTATTACTACCTATTCTCCGTTACGCAGGTGGAATGTTCGCAAAGGGCAACGTGTAGCGGTCGTTGGGTTAGGTGGTCTTGGTCATATGGCAGTAAAATTAGCCGTTGCGATGGGCGCCGAAGTAACAGTATTAAGTACACATCCGGCAAAACAAGATGATGCAATTAAACTGGGAGCTCACAAATTCGTAATGACAAAAGATGAAGAACAGGTAAAAACTGTTCAGGCTTATTTTGATTTTATTCTGGACACTGTTTCAGCTGACCACGATTATAATTTTTACCTATCCATGTTAAGGGCGCATGGAACCATGTGTTGCGTTGGACTGCCGGGCACACCATCACCAGTTCCTGCCTTTAATCTTGTATTTTTTGGAAGAAATCTTGCCGGATCACTAATCGGTGGGATTGCAGAAACCCAGGAAATGCTTGACTTCTGCACTGAACATAATATTACCGCAGATATCGAACTGATCAATATTAAAGATGTCAACAAAGCCTTTGAGCGCATCGAAAAAAGTGATGTAAAATACCGGTTCGTGATCGATATGGCTACTCTTTAATAAAAATTTCAAAATATCATCGAATTCATATCCCTTCCCGTAATTGTTGGTGTTCGGATAGGAACAACAACAATATTTTGTTCATCGTCTTGTTTTGGGGGTTTTTTATTTTTATCAGATAACATGAGTGTGATCGAAAATTTTCAAGCGCCAAAAACAAAATTTCTAAAACATTATGAGCTTTCAATAGTGTGCAAAACCGGGCCATTCTTAGCTATAGCCTGCTGTGAAAGGCAGTATAATCGTTAGTCTGGAGCATTTCTTTTAAAAACTGCATTAATTTCTGAAAATATTCCTTATTGTTATACACACTTGGCTTATTTTCGATTTCTAAGTGAATTTCTATGAAACTTTTTGTGGCTGGTCTGCCTTACGACTTTGATGATATTGATTTGAAAGAAATGTTTGAATTGTATGGGGAAGTGAAGTCAGCAAAAGTTGCCCTCGACAGAGAAACCCGGAAGAGCCGGGGGTTTGGATTTTTAGAAATGCCCCGGGATGCCGAAGCACGCGAGGCGATGCTCGCACTGAATGGAGCCAACCTCGTTGGAGGAAAACAACTTTCAGTTAAAGAGGCCGAAGATCAGCCGAAACCTGGTTTTGGAAGAGGGTAAGTCATTTTGAATGAACGATTTAGAAAATAAGGCTTTCTGGCATTATAGTTGTTTTAATTAGGTGGCCAGATCTATTTTATTAATTACTGAAATCCGAATTTATGAAAAAGCCATCTTCACTTCAGGTCAGCGAAACAATCATCATCTATATAATTGCGGCGGCACTTTTAACGGTAGTTATGACCCTCGCTTTTGTAGGTTGGCAGGGGCAGTAGATTGATTTAGCATTATATTTTATTGAGTTTTTCGTCGTTGTTGGTGTTTGCGAAGCAACATCAACAACATTTTATTTGCAAGAGGAATATTCAATAATCAATATTCAACAATCAATGTTCAATAAAAAAGCCTCTCCAACTTCGTTGGAAAGGCTTTGTGCCCGAGACTGGATTCGAACCAGCACACCCTTTCGGACGCTGCGACCTGAACACAGTGCGTCTACCAATTTCGCCACTCGGGCAGGGCTGCAAATGTAAATGAAAAATGCTAAATGAGAAATGGGAAAATGCCGATATCCTTTTATCTTATCAGCGTCATTGTTCCTTTCTTGGTGATGATCTTGCCCATATAAGTTGTACCCTGCACGGTCCAGACATAAGTTTCAGTTTGTTGCGGTTTGCCAGATATGTTTCCATCCCATCCTTCTCCCATCTTCGAAGTACTGAATACCAGCTGGCCCCAGCGATTGTAAATTCGGAAATATTGAAGGGAAGAAATGCCTACAGGAATCGGCCTGAAAATATTGTTGATGTTTTTCCCTGGAGTAAATGCATTGGGAACAAAAATATCCGGCAATGTATTGAATATTTTTATTTCGATAGAATCTTCCCCATAACATCCTTCTGTATCCGTTGCCCTCACCATGTACCAGATGGAATCAATATTCGAAGGAAAACTTGCAACAGGGTCGGCAACGGAAGGATCATCCAGGAAAGTGGAAGGAACCCATTGAAATGAGTCACCATTCCCATCGGAAGAAACAGCATGCAATTGGAGGGGCTGATGAATGACGACTGCCGTGTCATTCCCGGCGCTCACGATAGGAGGCGCCTGGACAGCAATCACCTGGTAAGCAGAATCAGTACAACCGGTCGTAGAAGTATATTCGTATAACAAAGTATCTATCCCCGCTCCTGCCTCTGAAGGATTAAATAATCCGGCAGAAGTAATCCCCCTGCCTGAAAATGTATAAGACCCGGTTATTCCCGTGAGTTCTGAAGCCTGTGTAATATATAACGGGGATGTATAGGTGCATACAGTTGGAATGGGGTCGAACTGAACATGCGGGCTCGGTTGGACTGTTATGGACTGATCGAGCTCGTCTTCACAGGTTATCCCTGAAGAAGAAATCATCCGGATCGTATAAGCCGAGCTATTGGCAGAAACAGGATTGGGATAATTGTGTGTGTATATCTTTCCCGGATAAGGTGTACTGTCGGTATACGATACAGAAGCCGTATCTCCCCAGAATATCTTCACCCGGACAATAGAGCCAAAATCAACCGAACTGAGATTGGTCAGTTGAACCGACTGATTGCTACACAAACCTGAGGGGTTGATCACATTAAAAACGGCTTTGGGCACGGCTCCGTTTACGGTAAATATTTTATAGGCGCTGTCCGTACAGCCCTGACTGTTAGTAACGGTCAGGCTTACATGATAATTGCTGGCAGCGCTGTATCGATGCGAAGGGTTCTGTTGCGTTGAGCCATTGGGGTTGCCGGCCCCTGCACTGGGATCTCCAAAATTCCAATTATATGTGAAAGGAAGAGTGGAGCCGTCATCCGAATAACTGCTGTCGTAAAACTGGGCAATGGCATCCGTCAGGCAAATCTCCGGAGTTATAAAATTTATACCAGGATTGGGATATACTTTGACCACCACGCTGTCGGTAGAAGCACAACCGATCCTGCTGGTAAAAGAAGTTTTTACATAATAGGTATGTAGTTGCGAATCGGTAGAATTATTTGGAATATGAAGAAGAGGTGATGATATGGAAACATTATTCAGTCCGTCCGGAGGAGACCAGGAATAAGAATAATCAGGATTGGATGGCCCGCCTAATTGAACAGTATCCTGCGGACAAAAGCTTTGACTGCTTCCCGCAAGTGAAGGCGGCATCTGCGTGTAAATAATTACATTTTTAATAGAATGATTATCGGTATAGCCGCCTGTGCTCGCAGTAAAACCCAGGTATCCTGTAAAATTAAATTGCTGAAAACCGCTTAAATACAAAGTATTGTTCACATAAACCTGAATATTCCCACTGTCATAAGTAATCTTTGCGTGATTATAATCCGGTGAGCGGATGAAAGAAATACTTCCATCCGAATTATCTTTTGTTGGCCCGGGCAAACACTCCCCAACAATGAGATTATTTGGGTCTGAATTGTTGTCATAACCCCTGCCCCATCGGATTTCGATCTTTGGCATATCCTGGTGCACTGTGTTTGGATCAAATGGGATGCAATTATTCCAGGTATCAAAACAAACTTTTAATCCATTGGCTGTATTGGGTATTCCCAATCCTCCTCCATTGACAAAACCGACAGGTGGTACATCCAGAAAACAGAAAGCAAGCCCGTCCGCTCCTGTTCCGTCATACATTCGAAAATCAAATTCAGCTATCCATTTATTGCAAAGTGAAAGGTTGATGGGTTGATTGTAAAATGCCGCACCACTTGAGTTTAAAACGTATGAGCATAACAATAATTCTGAATTGCCGGTTCCTGTTACATTAGTTATATAAGCACCTCCCTGCAGGGTCCAGCCCGTAATGTTCATTGGCGTACCGCTGAGCTGGGCAAATACATAATTCTGCGCTGATAGCTCTTTGGTCTGGCATGTTATCAAAGAAATGAAAAGAAAGAATTTATAAAAGCGTCTGGGGTATGGCAATGAAGCAATGATTTACTGAAGGGAAGAATTTATGTAAATGTACTCAGTAATTGAGAAGAAAGCAACAGACGAAACTAAGTTCAATGATACTGTCTTAACAAAAAATAAGCAATTATTGTCCCTTAATATCCTGATTCTTTATTCCGGAACTATAACAGATTCAAAATGATATTTTTTGCCAATATGAATATATGGATCGTAGTTCAGATGCAGCAAAGTACCCACCAGAAAAAGGCTGGTACCAATTGCAAGTCCCGGCAGGTTTTCTTTAGCAAAGGGTGGATTATTGTTGATCAGGTCATTGATGATGCTGACGCCTACATATCCTCCTCCCAATAACTGAAATATCAATCCATTTTTCACCCATAAGAATTTTACATGTCCCGGGATGATGCGGACCTGGTCGTTTTCGTAAACAAAAAGATTTTCTTTCCTGGGCAGGGCCTGCACATCATGAATGTCAAATTTGAAACCACTGAAATGCATCGTATCTGTACCCATTCCGAGATAACGAATAATTTCCTGTGTAAAATAAAATGAATCGGGAGTAACCTTTGTAATGATACCTGTGATCCATTGGCCATCTTTCATCTGGAAAGTAAAATGACCGTTTTTCCAAAAAGTCTGCAGAGTTTTTTGTCCTTTTTTCAATACGAGATAACCATTCTGTTCATATGACACTAAACTGGTAAATATGAAAGCTGCTAGAATAATAGTCCTGGTCATGACAGATCAAAATAAGAAAGCTTTGTTTAAAAAAATGTTAAACACAGCGATTCATCTTTGAATGATTTATGAAAAAAATTTCCGGATTGGTAAATGCTATTTTAAATACCTGAAAAAATATATCAGGCATATAAAAATAACCAGGGTTAGCGCGGTCAGTATTGCAGCAATAACAAAGGGATGAATGGCCATGTTGGACCTGAAAGATTTGCTTTTTTTATGGCTGCTTCTCTTGTCGTGTTTCACCGGCCTGAGCATATGAGGAATAGATGATATTTGAAATTGCTGACAAATTATTTTAACATGAATGAAGATGAAATACATAAAAAATTCCATAAGGAATTTCCTAATATCCGATGAACCCTACGGAGCTTTTTCGAAAATTGCTGATTGTCTATTGCATATTGCTTATTGCTCAGTTGTCAGTTCCAGAACCCAGTCTGATTCGCCGACACTGTTTTTTTCAGGCGGAGTAAATGAATGCAGGCCATGGTTATCCAGGGGAAGGTCTGAGGCTTTTGTATATTTCCCGTTGGAAGGATCAAACCACCTGGCATAGGCCTTATTTTTCAGGTGACTCATATTAACGGTGATGCTTCCACGATGTGAAGGAGGAATATAGGCAACCAGCATGGAACCGTCTTTTGCTGCAGCTGCCGATACATAGCTCGCAGAATTGTCTCTGTTATCCTGGTCAACAATCAATGTCTTCATTCCATTCAAACCGGAAGGAATCAACTTCCACCATTGAATGGATTGAATAAAACCATTCAGTCTGCTCATGTCCATTGCTGCCTGAGTATTCAAATGTTCTTCCCAAACTGTATCGATGAATTGCCATATATATCCATTACCTGCAATGTATCCGCCAATTGTACTCAGCCATCCCCACCACTCGAAACGACGGACTGGCTGCGTTGCATTCGGATTAAAATTATTTCCATCCGGACCTTCTTCATCATAAGGCTCTTCCAGCAAAAAAGAAGGCATCACCGGGTTATGCATATATGCTTTGCGAGCGATATAAGGCACCGGAACTTTTAACTCCCATGTATAGCTGCCATTCAATGTCATCTCATTTCCAAAATCAGATTGATCCGCGCTGTTCTGGCCGCTGTGCGCCTCGGCACTGTATTCAACGGACTGCCCCTTCACTGATTTCAATCCTTTGATCAGCGCAGCTTCCACATTTTTTTGTTCCGGTGTGAATGTTCCCATATCACCCAGTAACATCCACACAATATTTTTCCTGTTTTTAAAACGATTTGCAATCCACAGGCCATATTCTTCCGTCTTTTTTGGTCCGTTGGCTAATAATTCCTGCATCCATCCTTCTTCCTTTCCTTCATAACCCACATATGCAGGAAAAAGAAAAACCAGGATTCCCTTCGACTCACAGTAAGAAAGAAAATCATCTACATAAGACCAATATTTTTCATTGGGAGTCAAAAGATCCGGCGCATCAGAATCGCGATTTTTATAAACGAGAACTCCATCCCAGTCATTTCCATTCATCCTTTTAAGAAATGGCCTATCTCCTCTCCCATTAAACGGCGAATGATTGCCCTTCGGCCAGTGCGCCATTACACTTACTTCGATAGAATTACAGCCATGCTCAACCGAATTCGAAATAAATTTTTTATACCCTTCTTCAGTTGCTGAGATCACACACCAGGCAGTCCGCCCAAGAATGGGAAATGGTTTATTCTTCTGATCTACCAGGTAATGTTTATCAGGGCCAATCTTCACAGGAAAAACAACCTGCGAACGGACACTGATAAAAAATTCAGTCATCAAAAACAATAAAAACAGTCGCCTGTGATGAATTTTCATATTGAGAGTTTCTCAAAAAGATAAGATAATCTGATGAATAAAAATGACGATAACAGGCAATATCTGCGTGTCTGATTCTGTCTTTGAAAAAAGACTCTGCGTCTCCCTCCCTCTGTGGTTATCATTCACCGTAACTGAGAAGCCGCAGATGGGCAAAGTTTTCTTTAGTCCAAACCCATTTCATATCCCCTATTTTTTAGTAATTCCTGCGGATCGGCATTCCTTCATTCCTGTTTGTTGCAAAAAACCGGTAAATAAATCGTTCTCCCAAAACTATTTCCTGAAGATCAGCAGATTGACAAAAAGCCAACGCAAATAGCCGTTTCCTTCCGGCTGGTGGCCGATATAGTTTTGAGTAACGCATTCTTAAAGCGCAATTTTATGATACCCAACACCACCATCTATTTTATCCCTGTAGTTGTTATTTTCTTTCTGCTGGAACTTCTTTATTCATATATCGAGGACAAACATTTATATGCAAAGAGGGATACCTTGAATAATATCGCTATCGGGGCCGGCACTTTTATTACCCAGGCTCTGAGCAAAATCCTTGTTTTTTATGCATTCCAGTTTGCATTCCGTTTCCATATGATCGTAATTGGCGAAACATGGTGGGCATGGATCTTGGTCTTATTAGGCAGTGAATTTACTTTTTACTGGTTTCATCGCGCATCTCATGAAATCAACTGGTTTTGGGCATCGCATGTAGTGCATCATTCTTCCGATGAATACAATCTTACAGTTGCTATCCGTTTACCATGGTTTCCGCAACTGACAGGAAAATTTTTATTCTGGATCTGGATGCCAATCTTAGGATTCCATCCAATCATGATTTTACTTGTAATGCAAATGCAGGATTTTTATCAGGGCTTTTTACATACAAAGACAGTGAATAAATTGCCCCGTTTCTTTGAATATATTTTCAATACGCCTTCTCACCACCGTGTTCATCATAGCAGCAATTTTGAATACCTGGATAAAAATCATGGTGGTGTCCTTATACTGTTTGACAGAATATTTGGAACATATGCTGAAGAAACCGTTGCACCGGTTTATGGAATTACTTCTCCATCTCATGCCAATAATATAGGAAGCATCATGTTTCATGAATGGACTGATCTTTTTAAGAAAGCGTTCAAAGCAGGGTCTTTCAAAAATGCTATCAATTATTTTATCCAGGCGCCCGGCTGGAGTCATGATGGAAGTTCAAAGACTGTTAAGCAAATGAGGAAGTTGAATCCGGTTCCTGGAGTTGTCAGACCAGAAAAAAATCAATATCGCTTATTATTCTTTCAGCCCAAGAAAATGATTCCTGCTTTTAAAACTCTTTTCGTTGTCCTGCTGGCTTTGATCTGTCAGCTTACATTAAAAGGACAGGAAAACTGGTCATTGAAAAAAGATAAAAACGGAATTAAAATATTTACAAGAAAAACAGACAGTTCAACTATTGAAGAATTAAAAGTGGAATGTGCGATGGAAGGCAGTATGTCGCAGTTTGCAGCAGTGATATTGGATATGAAGGGACATACTGAATGGGTATATAAATCATCTAAATGCTACCTGATCAAACAAAATACGCCGACTGATCTTTTCTTCTACAATGAAACTGAATGTCCATGGCCGTTGACTAACCGGGACCTGGTAGCCCACATGGTTCTCTCTCAGGATCCAAAAAACAAAACCATGATCATTGAAGTCCGTAATGTGGACGGATACATGCCGGTCCAAAAAGATATCGTCCGCACCAAACATTCTTTTGTCAGATGGAAGATTGTTCCGATTGATAATAAAAAACTGCAGATCGAGTATACTATACAGGTAGATCCCGCCGGCTCGATCCCTTCCTGGATAATAAATCTCTTTGCCACCAAGGGGCCCTATGAAACATTTATGAAATTGAAAGAAGTAGTAAAGCGGCCGGAATACCAGAAGAATAAGCCATCTTTTATATTGGATTGAGAAATGCCAGTTCTTGATTTTGGAATAATCAACAATCAATATTCAATAATCAATAAACAATGATCCTTAATATCCAATTACCAATTGCCCATTGTCTATTGCCTATTTCATATTTGCTCCGTAGGAGCAATATATCGGTAGCAAACAAATCCATTTATTCTGCGTGCCGTCAGGTACGCAACAAAATCTTTTGTACCTACGGTGCAATAAAAACTTTATAACTTTTTCTACCGAGCTTCGGCCCCTATGGGGCCATATTGAAAATTGTTTATTGATGATTCAATTCGAAAATGCACTCAAGGCAACGGTCGGTTTGCCGGTATTGTCAAAAGCTCCTTTCGTATATCCCTGCCAGTTAGCAAAAGATTCCGGTTCCCAGTAAAAAACCCCCAATCCCATATTTCCGGTAACCGAACTTGTTTTACTAATCAGATCGCTGAGAAAAGATTCGCATGTGGTTGCTGCTGTTACATCCATTCCTACTTCACAGATCATAACAGGCTTGCCATACCTGGATACCATATCGTTCATGTTCGCCAGGCACTGTGTATTGTAAGTTTGCCAGTTATTCGTATCAGGATAAAGTGACATACCGATGATATCCCAGTTAGCGCCATTCGCTTTCAAACCATCAAATACCCAGCGAAAGAGGCTATTATTATATCCATTGGAGATATGAACAATCACTTTGATGGAATCATTGGAAGCTTTGACAGCAGTATAACCCGATTGTATAAGCGAAGCGAATTGCGCCATATTGGTGGAAGCCCTTCCGTCTTCCCAAAGCATTCCGTCATCGGTTTCATTACCCACCTGTACCCATTGTGGAATAATGCCGTTGGACTTGAGGGTATCCAATACATGGAAAGTATAATTGTAAACCGATGTTTTCAGGTCAGTAAAATTTTCAGATTGCCAGGCAAGAGGCTTGTTCTGTTTTCCGGGATCAGCCCAGGAATCGCTGTAATGAAAATCGATCATGATCTTAAAGCCCAGGTTTTTCGCGCGCAATGCTTTCCGGACCAGATCCTGGGTATTGCACCATCCATCCACAGGATTGACCCAGGCCCGGAGCCGGATTGAATTCATACCGAGGTTTTTTAATATCTGCATGCAATCCTGCGCTTGTCCCTGACTGTTATAAAATTGAATGTTTCCTGCTTCCATCTGCGTCAGCCAGCTGACATCTGCTCCTTTTGCAAAATTGCTGTCGGGATGATTTCCATTCGCAGGACCTCCCGGATTCATCGAATTAGAAGATGTTTTTTTGCAGGAAGAAAAAATCAAAACAAAAACAACCAATATCCTGATCATATTTTTTATAGTAATGCGCATTTATTTCAAAAAGTTCATTCTCGTTTTTTTGAATCCAGTTTTATTTTTAAGGAGTAATCTTAAATAGTATTTTTTCTTAGCGATGATTCCCTGATAATTAGCACCGGCTCCAGAACGACTTTATGCCGGACTGCCACTTTCAGATCATCCTCTTCGATCATTTGTAATAAGAGCCTGAATGCTTCAGTACCCATTCGCACAGTCTGTTGATCGATGGTGGACAAAGTAGGAGTAATATGTTCGCCGTATAATTCATTTGCAAAACCAATGATGCCGAATTCTTCGGGAATTTTTATTTTGTTTGCTTTCATTTCCTTGATCATCCCCAATGCCGTAAAATCTTCCGCTGCGAAAGCCGCGTCGGGTGGATGAGGCAATGACAAAAAATAGGAGGAAGCCTTTCTGCCCGCTTCAATAGAAATATTTCCTGTATAAATCAGTTCCTGGGATATTTTAATATGGTTAGCCTGGAGGGCAGCCATATATCCCTTGAGCCTGTCATAAAAAACTTTGATATGCTGCGGACCAGTCACGTGAGCAATATTTTTATATCCCTGGCTGATCAGGTGTTCGGTTGCCATAAAGGCCCCGCGGTAATCATCGATCACGACAGAAGGGATACTGATATCATCATTTGCCCTGTCAAAAAATGCAATGGGAACATTTCTGTTCTTCACTTCCTGAAAATGTGCATAGTTGAAAGTGTTTTTTGCAATGGAAACCAGGATGCCATCTACTCTTGCTGCTAAAAATGTTTCAATTCCTTTGACTTCATGCTCATAAGATTCATTGGACTGATACATGAGGATATTATAACCATGCGCATTGGCAATTTTTTCAATTCCATGGACTACCGAACCAAAAAAATTAATTTCTGCACTGGGGATAATTACACCGATCATATATGTTTTGCCGGAGCGAAGGGAGGAAGCTATCTTATTAGGTCGGTAGTTCAGCCGGTGAGCCACCTTCTGTACGGAGTTTTTTGTCTTCTCACTGATCTTCGGGTGGTTGCTCAATGCCCTGGAAACCGTTGCGGGCGTGATGTTCAGCTCTTTTGCAATATTCGATATCGTAACTTTTCTGCTCATTAATGCAATCGATTATCCACAATTCTAATTAAAAAAAATGATTGAAGAAAATTTTTAAAAAATGAAGGATATCTTAAAACTGTGTAAAAATCTGTCCGGGCCGAGTTTCTCAAGCAGCATTTTCCTCAAATAAATAGTCCTTTCTATTGGAGAAATACTCAGTTTCACTGCGAAAAAGGCTTT
This sequence comes from Puia sp., assembly GCA_035499855.1. GTDB lineage: Bacteria > Bacteroidota > Bacteroidia > Chitinophagales > Chitinophagaceae > Puia. Next base: position 202,254 of record DATJXY010000085.1, read on the forward strand.
AATAAAGAAAAGAGGTAAATAATTCATTGGCCGGAAAACCCCGCTGGCATTGAATCATATAAATTCTTTCAAAAAAAATTGTTTTAAAATTTGGAAGTGAAAAAAAATTTCCAAACATTGTGTAAAATTTACACTTTAATGAAGGGCAGCTTTTTTCGTTTTCGCTAATTAACGGCCTGTTAATGGCCGTGATTTTAGTAGAAAAAATTTGGTAATGGAAAAAAATTGAATAAACTTTATGTAAACGATTACACTAAGGATACCTGGCTGCTTTATTTTTAATTTTTATCAATTGCTTGTTATGAGAAAAAAACGATTGTTATCGAGGATTGCTATTCCATTCTGTTTCCTGCTGATTCATTCGATCGCTTTCGCGCAGAACAGAACTATCACCGGAAAAGTAACCGACACCAAAGATGGTTCTCCTCTGCAGGGTGTTTCAGTAATACCCAAAGGCTCGAAAAAAGGAACGACAACCAATGCAGACGGAAGTTTCCGTCTTTCTGTTCCGAATAATATCAACACACTTGTTATTTCTTCTGTTGGATTCGGTTCCAAAGAAGTTCCTATCACAGGGGATGGTCTCTCTATTTCATTGACAGCTACCAATGCTGCATTGAATGAAGTAGTAGTGATCGGTTATGGAACAGCCAGGAAGAAAGATCTGACAGGTTCCGTTGCGATCGTCACATCAAAAGATTTTCAACAGGGTGCAATCGCTTCACCCGATCAATTGATCGCAGGTAAAATTGCCGGCGTTTCCGTTACTTCCAATGGCGGCGCTCCGGGTTCAGGAAGTACCATCCGCATTCGTGGCGGATCTTCACTGAATGCAAGCAATGATCCGCTCATCGTGATCGACGGTGTTCCTTTATCAAATGATGCCATCGCAGGTTCGCCCAATCCATTGTCATTGATCAATCCAAATGATATCGAATCTGAAACTGTTTTGAAAGACGCCTCTGCTACTGCTATCTATGGTAACAGGGCATCGAATGGTGTGATCCTGATTACGACTAAGAAAGGAAGAGCAGGTGACAGACTGAAAATAAGTTTCAGCTCGGTCAATTCTGAATCTGTCAAAGCCAACGAAGTAAAAGTTCTAAATGGTGACCAGGTTCGAAAACTGGTAGACAGTTTTGGTACTTCCTCACAAAAAGCCTTAGTAGGAACTTACAATACAAACTGGCAGGACCAGATTTACCAGGCTGCTTTTGGAACGGATAATAATATCAGCTTTAGTGGAGGAATTCCTCATCTCCCCTATCGTGCATCGATCGGATACCTCAATCAAAATGGAATTCTTAAAACAAATAACCTGGAAAGAACTTCGGCCCGGTTGAATCTGAGTCCTACATTCCTGGATAACACATTACATTTTGATATCAACCTGATGGGTTCAATTAACAATAACCGGTTTGCGCAGCAAGGTGCTATCGGGGCTGCACTGACGATGGATCCTACACAGCCGGTCTATGCTAAAAACAATTATGGAGGATATTTTGAATGGCTGGATCCAAACAGCGGAACGCCTATTCAACTCGCGCAAAAAAATCCATTGGGTCAACTGGAATTATATCACAGCACGAGCCAGGTTCAAAAAACAATTGACAATATCCAGATCGATTACAAAATTCCTTTTATCCCCGGCCTGAGGGCAAATGTGAACGGAGCCATCGATCTTTCCAAGGGCGTGGGTGATGTTTATATCCCGGACAGTGTTGCAGTGGATTATGCACAGGGAGGTTATGCCAATCATTATACGCAGTACATGAGAAATCAACTGTTTGATTTTTATCTGAACTATGTGAAGAGTTTCCCGGATATCAGCAGCAGGATTGATGTAACCGGTGGATATGAATACCAGGATTTTTACAGCGAAAATCCCGGCACCCCGCAGACAAACGCCGCAAAAACAGATACGATCAATATTCCGGCTGATGTGATCACGGATCATACCCTGGTTTCTTTTTATGGAAGACTGAATTATACTTTCCACGAAAAATATTTATTGACCGCTACTTTCCGTGCAGATGGATCTTCAAGATTTAGTCCGGAAAATCGTTGGGGCTATTTCCCTTCTGTTGCGTTTGCATGGAGAATTAACCAGGAAGATTTCCTGAAAAATTCTGCTACCGTTTCCGATTTGAAGTTGCGCTTGGGATATGGATTAACAGGACAGGAAAATATCGGACCTTTTTATCCATACCTTCCTCTTTATACTTATAGTACCGGTACTGGCCAGTATCCATTCGGCAATACTCCTTATTATACCTATCGCGCAGAACCCTATGATCCCAATATTAAATGGGAAAATACAACCACATATAATCTTGGATTAGATTATGGTTTCCTGAACAACAGGATTTCAGGATCTCTCGATTTTTATTACCGCAAGACTGACAATCTGCTGGTAGATATTCCGACAGCACAAAATGGAAATCTAAGCAACCATGTCTTTACCAATGTTGGTAATCTTGAAAATAAAGGTGTTGAATTTTCAGTGAATGCAGTAGCAGTGACCAACAAAACCTTCAATTGGAATCTTGGTTTTAATATCGCATATAACGATAATAAAATAACCAAGCTGGAAAAGTCGGCGAGTGATACAAGCGCAGGTATCCTCACAGGAAATATCGGAGGCGGAACTGGTAACTCCATTCAGATTTACAGCGTAGGCTATCCTATCTACTCATTCTACGTATATAAACAGGTATACAATGCGAATGGTACCCCGATCGAGGGAGTATATTCGGACATCAATAAAAATCCGGCCAATTTATTTTATCGTTATAAGTCCGGGCTTCCGAAAGTAGTATTGGGTTTCAGTACACAATTTAACTATCAGAAATGGAATCTGTCTTTTGTACTTCGTGGAAATTTCGGCAACTACGTATATAACAATGTGGCTACAAGCGGTACTTTAAACAGTCTTCTTTCCAATTCGCAGTTCATCAATAATGCCAATGCAAGTTATTTGAAAACGGGTTTTGTGAACAGCCAATATTATTCAGATTACTATGTAGAGAATGCTTCTTTCCTGCGGATGGACAACCTGGTGCTGGGATATAATTTCGGGAAGATCATTGACAAGAAAGTAAATCTCCGCTTGTCGGCCATTGCGCAGAATGTATTTGTGATCACGAAATATACCGGACTTGATCCGGAAGTTTTCGGTGGTATTGATAATAATATTTATCCGAGACCGCGCATTTTTTCTTTAGGCGTTTATCTTGACTATTAATTCAAATTTCAAAAAAGATATACAATGAAAAGTCGAATCATTGAAAAAATAATTGGCAGCCTGTTTCTCTGTCTGCTGGCGGCTGCTTGTACAAAAGATCTGAATCGCTTACCGATCGTTCAGGTTACATCAGCCGTTGTGTATAATAGTCCGGCCACGATCAAAGATGCGCTGGCAAAACTATATGCCGGCCTGTCATTGAGCGGACAGGATGTATTGGCAAATCCTGATATCAATACGCAGGACGTTGGCTCAAACGTTTTCCTCCGCAATTATTTCAATGCGCAGGAATTGACAACAGACGAAGCCGTGATTGGATGGAATGACCACGATCTGCAGGCTTATCATAATTTGAACTGGACTCCCTCAGGTTATTTTGATCAGCTGATGTATGACCGTGTGTTTTTCGAAACAGCAGCATGTAACGAATTTATCCGTGAACTGCCGGATTCAAAAATCAATAGCTTCACAGGAGCTGATGCAACGAATATCAAAACATATGTCAATGAAGCGCGCTATCTCCGCGCACTCGCCTACTGGATTGGAATGGATTTATTCGGTAATCTTCCCTTTGCAACAGAAAAAGACGGAGTGGGTTCTTTTACTCCTCCACAGGCTTCAAGAGACAGTGTTTTCAAATATGTTGAATCAGAATTACTGGATCTGGAGAATCTCCTGCCTGCACCCGGTCAGAATGAATACGGCAGAGCAGACCAGGGAGCTGTATGGATGCTGCTTGCAAAAATTTATTTGAATGCAAAAGTGTATACGGGTGAGGACAGAAGTACTGATGCGATTACTTATTGCAATAAGATCATTAATTCTGATGCATATACGCTTGCAACAAACTATGCGCAATTATTCGAAACAGATAATGCAGCTACCAAGGAAATTATTTTCCCGATACGCGCGAATGGCGTCACTTCGCAATCGTATGGGAACACTACTTATATCGTGCATGCAGAAATCGGCGGTAATATGGATGCAACCCAGTTCGGAATTGTTGCAGGCGGAGGATGGGGAGGTTTACGCACGACAAGTGCACTGGTTGGATTATTCAGTGATCCTTCCGGCAATACAGATAAACGCGCGATGTTTTTTACAAATGGACAGACACTCGCAATTAAAACCATTGCAAATTTTGGAGATGGATATGCCATCACAAAATTCAAGAATATAAGTTCGACAGGCGTTCCTGGATCCGATCCATCAAAAACATTTGTCGATACAGATTTTCCTATGTTCCGTTTAGGTGATGTTTACCTGATGTATGCAGAAGCAGTTTTGAGAGGCGGATCCGGAGGAGACCAGACAACAGCTTTGAATTATGTCAATTTACTCAGGCAACGTGCTTATGGCGACAACTCAGGAAATATTACTGCCGGTCAGCTCACACTCAGTTTTATTCTTGATGAAAGAGGCAGGGAATTATATTGGGAAGCCCAGCGGAGAACAGATTTAATTCGTTTCGGATTATTCACCAGCGCAAGTTATTTATGGCCTTTCAAAGGTGGAGTTGAGGCGGGAACGGGAGTTGATGAAAAATACAATCTCTTTCCGATTTCCGCAACAGATATGGTTGCCAATCCGAACCTGAAGCAAAATCCCGGATATTAAAATATTCGTACGCAATTAAAAAAAAGAATTTATGAAACAAATATTCAACAAACTGCCCCTGCTGATTGCCGTTGCAGTTTTATTTATGGCATCCTGCAAGAAAGATGAAACGCGTGCAGTATTGCAAATGGGAAATGCGCCCACACTTACTGGCTCCGCAACATCGGTAGTTCTTGACAGTGCAAATAATTCCAATACGGCTGTAACATTTTCATGGCCTGCAGGTGAATATGGATTCAATGCCGATGTGACCTATACTTTGCAGTTCGATGTTTCCGCATCCGACAGTTTTAAAAATGCCACCAATGTAGTTCTTCCCGTCAATGCACTCACGAAATCTTACACTGTCCAGGATTTTAATACGCTTGCATATCAGACGCTTGGCTTGCCTGCAAATACAGCCAGCCCGATCTTCGTACGCGTCAAATCTGATGTGAACCAAAATGGATTGACAACAGGACCCTCAACTATCCCCACTACTTTTTCGAATGTATTCAATATGACGGTAACTCCTTACCAGATTGTTATCGTCTATCCTACACTGTGGGTTCCTGGTGATTACCAGGGATGGAATCCTGCTTCAGCTCCTACCATTGCTTCAGTAAAAAGCAATAACACATATGAAGGATATGTTTATTTCCAACCCGGAGGTACTTTCCAATTCAAATACACACCCGCTGCTGACTGGAACAACTCTTATGGTTGGGCTAGCAGTACAACAAGCGGAAATAATGTGACCGGGACAATGAGCCTGACAGCTGGAGGAAATCTTTTCGTTCCTGCAACAGGTTATTATTTACTGAAAGCAGATTTGAATCCTAACCCGGCTACATGGAGTGCAACATTTACCACCTGGTCAGTAATTGGTGACGCTACACCCGGAGGATGGAACGCCGATACGCAGATGACCTTTGATCCCGTAACCAATACCTGGTCGGTCACACTCAACCTCGTGAGCACAGGTGCTTTTAAATTCCGTGCAAATAATGACTGGGGTATTAACCTGGGATATGATAACGGAGTGCTGGATTACAATGGAAGCAATATTCCCGTTCCTGCTGCCGGAAGCGGCAACTATACGATTACAATGGATCTGAGTCATGCAGGAAATTATAATTATAGCATTAAGAAGAATTAAGAGTCATAATAAATGGAAAGCAAAAAAGGGGCGTTTGTTCGCCTCTTTTTTATGATTATATATTTTTGAGTCAGTATGAGGTATTCTGTCGATCAATCTGCCAAACATATTTTGATACAGCTGGTTCTATGGCTGCTGCCATTCTTTTTTAGTTTGAATGTAAAGGGCCAGTTACTGACAGTTACTCCTCTTTTTCCTGTAGACACCAGTTCAGTTACAATTATCGCAGATTGTTCAAAAGGAAATCAGGGGCTCTACAATTATGCTAATAACAGTGATGTATATGTGCATATCGGATTGATCACAAGTCAGAGCGCAAGCACAAGCGATTGGAAATATGTTAAATTTACCTGGGGAACAACAACCCCTTCTGCCCAGGCCGTTTCGCTGGGGAATAACAGGTATCAATATACGATCAACAATATCCGCGGCTTTTTCGGAGTACAGGCGGGTGAAACCATCCTGAAAATTGCAATTCTCTTCCGGAACGGAAACGGTTCTCTTGTTCAGCGCAACAGTGATGGAAGTGACATGTTTGTTTCCGTATATACCAATGCGGTTGCAGCGCAATTCCTGCTCCCTCCTTTTCAGCCTACATTTAATCCCATTCCCGAACCCATCAATAAAAATATCGGGGACACGATCACCGTAAAATATATAGCTAATCAAAATGCAAACCTCAATATTTATTTCAACGATACCCTGAGGCAATCGGCTTCGAATGCAGACAGCATCACAACGAATCTTGTGATCACGGCTCCCGGTAACCAGTGGATATATGCCACAGCAAACAATGGTGTTACACAACACACAGATACAGTTCATTTCTATGTTTCTGCCCCAACAAATATTTCTCCTTTACCAGGCGGAGTTGCAGATGGGATCAATTATCTCCCGGGAGATACTTCTGTCATCCTGGTATTATTTGCCCCTGGAAAAAACAAGGTCATGGTCGTTGGAGATTTCAATAACTGGACCCAGGAGAGTTCCTATCAAATGAACCAGACACCAGACGGAAAATATTTCTGGATACAGATCAACGGACTTGTGCCGGGAACTGAATATGCATATCAGTTCATGATCGATGATCATCTGAAAGTGGCCGACTATTACACAGAAAAAATCCTTGATCCCGATAATGATCCGGCCATCAGTCCTGCTACTTATCCCAATCTCAAACCTTATCCAAACGGAAAAACAACAGGGATCGTAAGTCTCCTGCAAACAAGAGCCCCTGCATATAATTGGAATATCAGTCAATTCAGTCGCCCGGATAAAAGATCTTTACATATTTACGAATTGCTGGTCCGTGATTTTATTGCGACTCATAATTATGATGGGCTCCGCGATACATTGAATTACCTGAAAAAATTAGGCATCAATGCTGTCGAGTTGATGCCTGTAAATGAATTTGAAGGCAATTCAAGCTGGGGATATAATCCTTCATTTTATTTTGCTCCAGACAAATATTACGGACCGAAAAATTCCCTGAAAGAATTGATTGATGCCTGTCATAGTAATGGAATCGCTGTGATCATGGATATTGTTTTGGATCATTCATACGAACAATCGCCCATGGTGCAGATGTATTTTAATACAGCCACAAATGAACCTGCATCGGATAATCCCTGGTTCAATGTAACGGCTCCGCATCAATCCATTCAATTCGGTTATGATTTCAATCATACCACTGATGCGACAAAATATTTTGTAGACAGGGTTTTGCAATTCTGGCTCACTGAATACAAGATGGATGGATTCCGTTTTGATTTCACTAAGGGATTTACACAGAAGCAAACTACGAATGACAATGATCTTTCTGCGTACGACACGGGAAGGATCAGCATTTTAACGAGGATCAATAATTATGTTCATTCAGTTGTTCCCGATGCATATGTTATACTCGAACATTTTGCGGTGAACCAGGAAGAACTCGTACTCGCATCAGAAGGCATGATGCTTTGGGGAAATGCGAATTATAATTTCAACCAGGCTACCATGGGATATCTCGACAATGACGGATCGGATTTCAGCCAGGCTATTTTTACAGCGCGGAGCTATCAGGAACCTTATCTTGTTTCATATATGGAAAGTCATGATGAAGAAAGACTGATGTATAAAAATATCAAATACGGTAATCGTTCGGGCTCATATGTGATACAGGGCGATACTGTCAATTCCTTGAAAAGAAACGAAGCAGCAGCCGCGTTTTATATGACTATCCCCGGACCAAAAATGATCTGGGAATTTGGTGAGCTCGGATATGACTATTCAAGATGTTATTTGTCGACTAACGGAGAAAATGGGGATTGCAATACAAAGACGGATCCAAAACCTATCCGATGGGATTATCTTCAGCAATCACACAGAGTCCATCTTCATGATATTTTCTCCGGCATGTTGCAACTGCGCAATAATTATCCCGGACTTGACACCTCTTCTTCGATCATCTATTCCCTATCAGGCGCTTTCAAAAGTCTGCAGGTGAACAGTCCCGACCTGAGCATCACCGTTATAGGGAATTTCGATGTGAGCACTGCATCGGGGAATGTTGTTTTTCAAAATGCCGGAAACTGGTATAATTATTTTACAGGTGATTCTATTACGGTTACAAATGCGCAGCAGCAATTCACATTGAACGCCGGTGAGTACCGGGTTTACCTGAATAAAAAAATATTCGATTCGCTGAACTCTCCCTCTGATACTGCAATAACGCCGGTGAATCATCTTTCTCTGAATATTTTTCCGAATCCGGTGATTTCCGGCAGCTCCTCTGTCCGCTACCAGTTGCCATCCGAGGGCAGAACGACGCTTTCGCTGTTTAATATGAGGGGGCAAAAAATATATACTGTTGATAATGGTATTCAGTCCCCCGGAACTTATATTATGCCGATGTCTCAGTTACCGGCCAATATCTCTGCACTTTCGAGTGGGGCGTATATTATGGAGCTTCGCTGTAATGGCCAAAGAATACATTTTGTTTTTTTAGTGCAGCGGTAACAAAAAAGTTACCCTGATAATTTGGTTTATGGTAACATATTTGTTACCTTCGTAAAATCCTTTATTTCATGCTCCGCGTCTTAAAACTTTATTTTTATGACTGCCAAAGAGGCAATTCGCCTCCTTAAGAGGAATGGATGGTATGAAAAGGAGCAAAAGGGTTCCCATAAACAATTCATTCATCCAACAAAGAAAGGTAAGATCACTGTACCAATTCATTCCGGCGACTTACCTCCAGGAACATTAAATAGCATACTTAAACAAGCAGGATTAAAATAAACCCGGTTGTTTACCCCGATAAAAAATTAAAAAAGTAAACTTTAAATTTTAAAATTAGAAAAAGAGTCATGAAGAAATTATCATTAGTTATTGAGAAATCCAAAGACGGAAAATTATGGGGCCGTGTGGAATTCAATGATGATTTAATGGTTGATTCTGCCGGTTCATTGGATGCGCTGGAAAAGAAAATGAAAAAGCTGTTACAGAACTTCCACAAGGTCGAACCATCAGAAGTTAAGTTCGAACCAGCTTATGATCTTAGTGCATTGTTTGCACAAAAGGACTACTTAAATGTGTCTGCGATCGCCCTGAAAGCAGGTATCAACCCGGGACTCATGCGACAATATGTTTCAGGTTTTAAATATCCTTCTCTTGAAAGAGCAAAAGCAATCGAAGGAATTATTAATGATCTTGGGCAAGAGCTGATTCGGCTTAGAGTAGCAGTTGTTAAAAATGAATCTGTGGCTAAGTCTAAGAATGTAAAACGTAAAATAGCCAGTAAAAAAAGAACTCGATTAGTTTCAGCTTAGCTCTAATATCGAGCATTCAATTAGGAAACCAGGGCCTTTTAAGAAATTTATTTTATCAGTTCAATTTCCTGAATCTGTGAGTAATAAATCCTCACCCTTTATAATTATTTTTCTGTCAGATATTTTTTACTGATCCCATCGTATAAATTCATCAGTTCATTTGATTTTCCATCCTTATCAAAAACCGATTCCCAGGTGTTGATTGGCTCCCAAATGCAGGTACCTTTTCCTTTGGTCAAATCAAAAGCAATCTGGTTCACCTCTTCTTTGAGTGCTGAGTATTCAACAACGATCAGGTCTTTATTATATCTTCTCTGGAGATCATTCAGGTTATCCCTGAGATCATCCAGCGTTCCATGCCATCTTGGATAATAAGAAAGACCGATCACATCAAAATGAACTTTCCTGGCAAGCACCTGGTCAATAAAAAAAACTGCTTCATCATTCTGTCCGCCCAATGCAATATGAAGCATAATAACGATGGAAGGATCCACTGCTTTTACTCCGGCAACTCCTGCAGAAATGAGTTGAGACATGCTATCCAGGTTCATCACATTTCCTTCCGGCCACACAAAACCGTGATTGATCTCATTACCTATCTGCACCATATCAGGAGTAGTTCCCTGGTCCCTGAGCTCTTTCACAACTTTGACTGTATAATCATATAAAGCTTTCTTTAAATCTTCGAATGAAAGATTGCGCCAGGCAGCAGGCTTTCTTTGTTTTCCGGGATCGGCCCAATAATCGCTGTAATGAAAATCGAGAAGGAATTTCATTCCTGCTTCCTTGATTCTTTTTGCCATTTGTTTGGTATGCTCAAGGTCACAAAAACCTTTCTGTGGCGAATAACCACTATCGCGGGCAGGATCATTAAAAATTCGCAGACGGATATAATTGAATCCATGATCTTTCAAAATCTGAATCGGATCTTTCTGCACACCCTTATCTGAAAATTTCATTCCCCTGCTTTCCAGTTCGGGAAGAAAAGAAATATCGGCTCCGATCATCTTTGTTGCTTCTCTCGGTTTTGCTGCTTCTCCTTTCAATTGATATTTCTCATCTACGTTTACAACCTGCAGACTTCCGGGAGGAACGGTAACAATATCCGTAGACCCATCATAAAGATCGGCAGCCTTTGCATCCAAATGAATTGTTCCGGGATTTCCTGAAGATTGAACAATGACCTGGCATTTGCCATTGAAGAGACTGCGTTGCCAGGCGCCTTCCATACATTTATCAGGTTCATGACTACTTGGGTCACCATTACCAACACCAATAATTTTTCCGGGACCAGAAATAAAAAAACGGATCATATTGTCTGCATCTGGAACCTCTCTTCCCTTTGCATCAACGACAGAGAGATTAATTACACTTACATCTTTTCCGTCGGCGAGCATTGTCGTTTTGTAAGGAGTCATCACAACACCAGATGGTGTTCCTGTCGTTTCAACTTTTGCTTCGAGTTTTTTACCTTTTTTATATGCGACTGCAGAGAGAATTCCCGGCTGGTAATTGACCGTCCACTGAAGATGACTGTTAGGCGGCATGTCCTTTTTACCAAGACTCTGTCCGTTTAGAAAAAGTTCTACATTATCGGCATTGCTGTTCACCCACACATCAACCGGACTGCCCCTTTTCTCTCTCCAGTTCCAATGCGGGGAGATATGAAGTATATCTTTGTCCGTCCACCAGCTCTGATAATAATAATAAATATTTTTAGGGAAGCCGCACATATCCATGATTCCAAAATGTGAATTAATATTTGGCCATTTGAAAGGTGTGGGTTCCCCGCGATAATCAAAACCCGTCCACACAAATCCCCCCATCCAGTAGGCATTGGTAGCTGCGAGCACCCACCATTCTTCAGCACGACTTGCCCACCATGGAGCTGTGATATCTTCGTCCGGCACATAAGCTCTTACAGTATCTTTTGCATAGATTCCTCTGGTCGTTACGGTACTTCCCATTTCTGTTCCAACAAGAGGTTGTGTCGGATGATCATGGTGATAAGGCGCCACTCCGGTTTGCCTGTAGTTAAAACCACGGACCGGAATTACTTCGTTGATGCCGGTAAAAACATTGGCTACATCTGCGGCATAAGTGCAGGTTCGATCGGGATCGAGTTCTTTTTGTTTTGCCAATAATGTTTGTGCAATACGTTTTCCATTGCTGTTTCTTTGTATCCATCCCTCTTCATTGCCGATCGACCAGAGAAAAATACTGGGATGGTTCCGGTCACGCAAAATCATTTTTTCAAAATCATCCAGGAATGAAGGACTCGAATTGAGCAGACGATTTTCATCCAACACCAGCATACCGAGGCTATCGCATGCATCCAATAATTCCGGTGCAGGCGGATTATGGCTCATGCGATAAGCATTCGCACCCAGGTTTTTTAATAGCCTGACACGATAATACTGAAGATAATCAGGCAGTGCAGTTCCTAATCCTGCATGATCCTGGTGATTGTTGGTTCCCTGAATTTTTATATGTTTCCCATTGAGAAAAAAACCTTCTGCTGCATCGAATCGAAGAGTGCGAATACCAAAGCGGCTATTCTTTATATCCACAATTTTATCTCCAAGTTTTACAACTGAATAAGCGCGATACAGGTATGGATCTTCCAATGACCAGAGTATTGGATCACTGATTATAATTTTCTGTTTGACTGTATTTCTTCCGTTGACCTTAATAACGACTGCTTCATCCTTCGTTATTCCAAGCTGCTTTCCACTGCGATCGGTGACATAGGAATAAACTTTGCAATCAGCTGAAGAAATTCCCTGATTTTCTACAGTGGTTTCAATGGTCACTTCGGCTGTTTTCGTTTGAGCGGCTGCGTGAACATAAAGTCCTCCCTCAGCAATATGCGTATTGGCATATTCATTCAGCCAGGTGTGACGATAAATCCCCGCTCCTTCGTAGAACCATCCTTCATATTGTGTGGCATCGACTCGGACAACCAACACATTCTCTCTGCCAAAATTTACATAGTCCGTAATATCATAAGAAGCTCCGATATACCCGCTGCGGTTCGTACCCAGGTAAAAGCCATTGATCCAGATGGAAGCATTCCGAAAGATGCCGTCAAACTCAATCTGAAATCTCCTTCCGGAATCTTCGGCTATACGAAAACGTTTCCTATACCAGCCGATACTTGTTTCAGGGAAAAGTCCGCCCACCGGTTTGTATCCGTGAGACATCACATCAAAATTCGGAGAATTTGCGAAGGGAAGCCCTACTGCCCAATCATGAGGGAGATCGAGCGATTCCCAACTGCTGTCATTGAATCGCGGGTCGATTGCGGTACCATAAGCTCCTCCGGATTTTGAGAAAATAGTCGAGACGCCATAATTAAAATCCCTGGAAGGATCGGAGGCATTTCCGAAATGAAATTTCCAGCCCTGATCCATATCGATCCTTTTTCTTATTGAATTTTGTCCGGCGCAAATTGAACAAGTAAGAAATATCAGTGCAAGAAAAAAACACAAGCGAAGCAATGGCATAAGCTCTGATTAAATGGAATGTTGTGAAACACGGAGAACTTCCCGAACAATCTATACAATGTTTGCCTATAAGCAAAAAAATTTTTACGCTCCTGTTTCAAAAAACCAGAGATGAATTTTTATCGTAGCTCAGTCACAATAAATTACAATGCAAAATTTACATTGGAAGAAGCATCTCTCAACTATATATCTCCGTTATAAAATCAGGAAATGTGCAATGAATTCATATTGAGGTCTTAGTAAGGCAATGACATATATGATTCAGCCATGGCCTTGAAAAATTCGGGATTTCTTTGTTTGCCCAGATTAAATATAGTGCGCATGGAATCTGCTGCAGTGAGTGTAGATCCGAATGTATCAATAAAGGCTTTATGCTGGCAGGTTAGTTTGACACGGAGATCGGGTTGGCTTACAAAATAAATTTCGGTGAAGGTCCATTTAACGAGTTCACCCTGGAAATAAAATTCAAATTGTTCTACCGGTTGGAGCATATATAAATATATTAAAAAACCGGAAACAAAGAATCAGGTTTCATTAATTTTAACACAAATAAAAACCCTCCAATGCCGGTTCTTTAACCATATCTCCGAAAAGCAACGAGTTCAGTCGGAGACTCCACATTGATATGAAGGAAATGATTGAATTTGAAATTTATCCCGCTGTCATCAGTGGAGCATTCAATCTTTTATGTGAGTAGTAATACGAAATTCCCCAGACAAGGAAGAAAACCAGCATAAAAGCGATCTGCGGCATAAAGCCGTCGGTAGCAATCTGAGAATAAGTTGCACCCAACAAATCAAAGAAAAATCCGGCATAAGCCCACTCTTTGAGTCGCGGGAATCCTGGAACCAACAGAGCAATTACACCAAGCACTTTCATGAATCCGATAAAAGGATTGAAATAATCAGGATACCCCAAATGATGTATGATCTCTTTTGCTTCTTCAGGATTCCTGATTTCGGAAATTGCAGAAAATAACATGAACCCGCAAAATATTATGGTAGTTATCCAGAAAATGATATTTACTTTTTTCATTGTGTTATTTTTAGGCATAAAGAATCAGTTAGAAATGTTCTTGATATCTACAAAAGGCGCTACATAAATTTAAGTATATTTTTAAATAAAAAAGTCCCACAGGAAGATTGTCGTAAACAAATCTCACAGTCATCAATAGCTGTAATAACCGGGCAATATTTTTTGATTGGTTATTTCGGCATTCTCCCGAAACTAAGTTTAGAAGCAAATCCTGAAAGAAGATGGAAAATAGCTCCCACGGAAGTAATTAATGCCGTTGCCTGATGGACAAGCGTATCTTGTGTAATAACTAAAAACGATGCAATAATTGTCATCACGATCAGCACAGGAATGCGAAAAGCTTCCCAGGTCCCCGCAACTGCAACCTGTGATTTCAGCTGGCGGATTTCAGTTGTTCTTTTTTTAGAAAGAATATAATTTTGAAAACTTAAGCTAAATGGACAAATCTTATAATCTTCAAAAACCAATATTCCTTTAAACATCAACCGGTATACAATGTCCATATCTTTATAATTGGTATACCCATCCGTACAAACATCATAGGTCACATATTGTTCCTGCCTGTCGAGTGATTGCCATATCTGTTCGTAATTATCATGGAAATAATTTTGCATAGCTAAAATAAATTCTTCCCTGGAACAGATTCTGGAATACCTGAATTTTTTCTCACATTCAATTTTGAATAACTCTTCTGTGGAAATTTTCCTCAGATCAATATCCTTGTTAATCGTAAAATCTGAAGGGTTATTATTAGACAACATGTATTCCATTTTGGAACTATCTCTCCGCTGACTTTCATGATTGAGGAAATAATCAAGCAAAAAGAGACGCCTGATGGATTTTCCAACAACCCGGAAGCAGCCATATACCAGTGAAATCAATAATAGCAGAAGAATTATTTTGGAGAAAAAATTCCTGTTCACAAAAGTGGATACCTGGTCCCTGATTCCGGTATGCACATTTATTGCGAGAATACTTGTATCTACACGGCTTTTATAATGCAGAAAAAGTGAATCTCCCCGATTTCGGGTGAGATGAAATTCCCAGGAATCATCACCTGAAAAAGCTGGTATATTATCATTCTCTTTTTCGTCAAATGCAAAAGGAAAACTTATATGCAGGACTGAATAATAAAAAGCGTCCGGCAGCTGTACGGTTTTACGGCCTGAATAAGAATTTCTGTTCGTGTCCGAAACAGTGTATATAATATGATTATGGCTGTTATAGATTCCGGCTTTCTTTTTAAATAGTTCCATCGACTGGGCAAAATCAGCATGACGAAGCTTCAGAGAAACATCAAAATTGTCGATCAGTTCCCTGTTGATATATTGTATTTTCTGTTCCAGCCTGGTAGCTGCAAATAATTCTGAGGATTTCAGATCCTGGATTCTTTGTGACTTTTCGGCATAAAGAAATACCCCAAGCACGGGAATGACTGAAACCAACAACATTCCCATAAAAAGGGAATTTAAATAATTGATGATTATATTCTTTCTTTCTTGTCCGTCATATAACTCTCTATAAGTCGAAGTATATACACCAAAACGTGAGATCGTTGCAGAACTTACAAACAAATTATTAATCGGGGCCAGCCATTTTTTTTCTTTATTATATACGTCATAATAAACAAGTGCCATTATGACTAATGCAGCCAATTCGAATATATACAAAATAAAATATTGCCTGTCAAAAACCCTGGAAATAGTGCGGCTGCTCATCCGGAGAACTACAAAGTTCAAGAGGAACAGAAAAGCAACAATTAAAAAATTATAGGAAAAAACCCCGGCAGGTATAAATCTGATCCAGGACTTCATTTTAAAGCTGCCTTCATATCTGGCCAAATCTGTAAGTCGTGAACATAAAAATCCCCAGACTACAAAAAAGGGAAGGAAAAAAGAAATATAAAAAATGCTTCGGATGTCCAGGTTAAAGAGGATCACAATCAAAAAAAGAAAAATCGTAAGAATAATCAGCGTAAAAAAATAATGAGCAGTGAACTGATAAGACTTTTTATTTTTATCTGAAATCCTGAACCATTCTATTTTATTCATCGACATATTCAGACCAGATCCTTCCTGCTTTTTGATTCCATACCAACCCAATAAGATTACAATCAAAAAATATATCGTAAGGATCATTTCTGTTGTGAAATAAACAATGCGCAGCACCCGGTCATAAACAACTCCCTTATCATAGTAAACAACCAGGCTGAGTGGGAAATCTTTGATCGGCACTATATATAAATCAACCAGTTTATCCTTAAAACCCGCATCTGTAATCAGGCTCGAGCTTCTTGTATTCAATGCATTCTGAAAATTACTGTTATGAAGCTCCTCTGAAAAATTAAGCTGTAGATTCTGGCTTTTATCTGAACTAAAAAATACATTCCCGCTCTGGTTGTCAATAATACTGAAATCAAAATTTTTTTCTATTACCGGACTTGCACTTACACTAAAAAATCCGGCCAGTACAGAATATTTAAAATTTTTTGAAACAACACTATCTCCATTATCATGAGGTAATAAAAACTTCCTGGTGACAACTACCTGGAATTCCCCGGTAGCGTTGGAGAAAACAGGATAAATGACAAATGAAGTGTCTTCCCGGCTCTGGCTTTTAAGTCTGCTAAAAAAAGGAAAGGAAGAAACCTTGGTAAAATTCACAAAAAAATTAACCGTGCTCCATTTTGCTTTGGTCTGACCGGTAGCATCAAGCCAGAAAACTCTCTGAATATTTTTGAAAGCCGATGGATTCATTGCGTCATTCACGAGATATTTAAGGTATCTCTTCGAATCGGTAGAATCTGTTAAAAAAAGAAATTTTTTATCCTTTGTATTAAGATGCGAGATCATCTCGTCATAGATCCGCAATTGTTTCTTACAGGAATCCAATTGCTGCTCAAAATCAGTTTTCAGAATAGTGGAAAGGGAGTTCAATTTTTCCTGGCTATTACTTGTTCTATTACCTGCAGTAAAAATGCCAAGTAATGTTATAATAAGGAGTGAGAAACCGGCAAAAAGCGAAATACCACAATAGATAAGATCAGCAAAACCGACATGTTCTCTTGGAGATAACAGAAATATTTTAAAGAATGGAAGACTGATCAATAGAACCAGCAAAACGACAAAGAAAAATGCCGTCATGCTCCCCGGAGCTCGGTTGACCTTTGCGAGATAATCTCCTTTTTTCATCAGGCCGAGAAGAATAAGTTTTTCCTGTTGTATTTGAAATGAAGAAAGGAAAATATGATAGTCGATCCCCGATATATTCAAATCGATCACTGAAGACAGATCCGAGTTTTTTTGAAGCCTTATTAAAGTATCCAGGTGCATACCCTGGCTTGAGCTAATAGGAGATGACTGATAAAGTATATCATATACAGGTCGGTTTTCACCGGGCTGTGAGGGTTCTGTCTTCAATAATATGTAGCTGTCAAATAAATCATCCTGGCTGGTAAAAACCGGGTTAAGAAGTTCATTGGCGCCGATACTTAAAAACAAATTAGGATGTTGTTTTGTCGAGTCGGATACATGGAAATAAAAAGCGGAAAGTTCATCAATTCTGCGACGGATAAAAAATTCTTCTTGGGCAGGAATATTCTCAGCAATATCATATGTATAAATATCATTGAGTCGTTGAAAAGCATCTTTTTTTTCTCTGACTTTATTAATATCGATGTCTTGCTGGTCAAAAATGGCGCTGATATCATTTACTTTTTGCGTAACAGTGCCGGAGAGTGAACGAAGCTGCCGGTAACAACGGGCTTCCAGGTTCGATCTATTATCAGGGATAAATTTGAAAAAATAAAATGCCATGAAGGCGCCGAACGCAACCAGAAAAAGATAAATCACAGATAATTTTCTGAGAATAGAACGGCTTTTGGTGTTTGAGTTATCAGTATTCTCGGCCATTTGAAAATTGTTGGTTATGCAATCATGAACCGAAATATCAGAGCAGGAACATTTTGGAAATCAAAGGGTGAAAGAATATCTAATTATGTTTTAAATATTAGTCGAAACTTTCAGCAGAAAGTAAACACCGAAATAAAAAAGTAGAGTGCAGACTGATTCCAAGTTTTACAATTCCGGGAACAGAGCCCAGCGCATGGATCAATAAACAGAAATAACTTTCAAAATACAACTTAGTTAAATTTAATAAATCCTGATAAAGAGCTTATAATATTTTTAAAACTATTTTTTTAAAAATGGATGGACAAAAAAAATCAAAATGAATCTGTATCCACTAAGTGTAAATCTGTAGATGTGTTTGAAAAAAGCAGACCATTTTATATTTATAAATAAACAGTAACTTTTTGCTGCTTAATAAGAATTCTCAGACGATCCGGTATTATATAGCTGCGCATTTTTAAATTTTTCAGTATACTTCTTGCACGATATGAAATAATACATGTCCGTTGCTTTTCGTCAAGCAAAAGAACACTTAGATGTAATTTCCATTCATTCTTTTTTTTTCAGAAATAAATTTGAAGAAACAAGATTATTATGAACCGAGTAATATTCTTATTAACATTTTTGTGCTCAAGCATTGTTATAAGGGCCCAAACCAGTCCAACCAATCAGCTTTTTTTTCAGGCCAGCACTAACAATTGAGTGGTCAATGGGATTTTGATCAGGAAAAATACAATTGTACGCTATATGCAGAGAAAGAAAATATTTCTTTATCATTCTATCGGCCAGATCAGAATATTCTTCATTTAATGGACAAAAACGATTGTTATCAGGCAGGTAATGATTATGCCAGCAATACACTAAACAGGGTTAAATAATTTAACATATTAATTACTGGCTTTTTGCTAAAACTACATTAAAATCAGGCTCTTTGATAATGGCTTGATCCGTTGCTTTTGTTTTTATATTAATTTGAGGTATGACCGCAAATGCTAATATAGAATTCCAGCCCGAATCCGGAAAGTACATTCTTACTTTACCCGAATCAGTTTATAAAACACTTGGCCTGACTGATACAGAAGGGAAACCGATTTCAATAGTGAACGAAAATAAGATGCAATTGGAATGGTTATCTCAAAAAATTATGGGTTGGTTTCATGACCTTAATACCAGAATCATGTCTACAAGATCAAGGCTTAATCGTAAAAAAAGAGTGGCTGTTTTGATTCTGTTCATAAGTATCCTGATTGCTTTCCTCAATCATTCTCTTTCCCGCATTACACATATCGATATTTTGTACATTAATCTATCTGCTTTCGGCATCGGAATGATCTGCATACTCCAGCTCTTTAAATATTTTGCATTGGGATTGACTGGCTACGGGATGAAATCAAATGCAGAAGACGAAATCAATGATTTAAAACAGTTGATTCAAAAAGATTACTCGACCTAGGAAATTTGTATTCCGTTTCTTTTTTTTCTTCTAAAGAATCCGGATGTCCTTTTTCTTATACGGATCAAAAATTTCATTTCCCGGATCAATTTCTGTTATAATTGTATCCAATAAATCAATGGGACAAATCTTATACGATTCAGCTGTTCCAATTTTGTCATGCTCAGAAAGTGCCACCACCCTGTCTGAACAACCGATCATTGCTCTTTTCATTTCACATTCGAAATAGTCGAGACTGCTAACGCCGATTTCGTGATGCAGGCTGCATACTCCCAGAAAACATATATCCACATGCGACTGCTCCAGCATCCGGATGGCATATTCGCCTGCGGCTACCTGTGACTCAGCCAATATTTTCCCTCCCGTAACGATGACTTCCATATTCGCACGACTGGCCAGTAAAGCTGCAATGGGAATATTATTTGTTATAACGGTCATGGGTATGTCCAAAATGCCCGCCAATGTATAAGTCGTAGTGCCTCCATCCAATAAAATCGTACTCCCCGGCCGAATAAAGGATAATGCCTTTTGAGCAATTATTAATTTTTCCTTCTCATCAATATGAATCCTCTCTTTGAAACTGTGAGCAATAGGAGAATGAGGAATTGCTCCCCCCCGCACTTTGGTTAGTAGTCCGTTTTTATCCAGTGTCTCAATATCCCTTCTGATGGTATATTCAGATACTTTTAAAGCCTCACTTAACTGGCCAAGCTTTACTGAGGGGTTTGACTTGAGCTGTTTTATTATGAAATCCAGTCGCTCTTCTTTCAACATTTGCTATATTTTGCAATAAAATTAACCCAAAAATAGCAATAAATTGCAAATAATTGCATTAATTTGCATAAAAAGACTAGTATGGAAAGGAAGAAGCTTTTAATTGATATGGACCACGTAATGGCTGATATCACCTCCCAATACATTAAATGGTATAAAGAAGCGACAGGAGTCGAAGTAAAAAGAAAGGACTTACTGGGGAAACCCGAGGACCTTGCATTTCCCCGCCCGCAATTGATCAGAGATTTTATTCACAGGCCCGGCTTTTTTCGCAATGCCAAACTGATGCCGGGTAGCCAGGAAGTGATCAGGGAACTCAATCAGGTGTTTGATCTGTCCATTGTATCTGCTGCAATGGAATTTCCTCAATCACTCACAGAAAAATATGAATGGCTCAGCGAACACTTCCCTTTTATCGGCTGGCAGCAAATCATTTTCTGCGGATCTAAAAAAAATATTTCAGGAGATATCATGATTGATGACCATTTCAGGAACCTGGGTCATTTTTCCGGAAAGAAATTATTATTTACGGCTACACATAATATTTATACCGATATCGAAGGATACACAAGAGTCAATGACTGGGAAGAAGTCAGGAGTCTGCTTATGCGCGATTTCTCTTTTCAATATGCCAACAATTAGTTAGTTACGCCGGGGTATTTATTTTTCTGTAATATAGTGAAGAGCAATTTCGCCATTGGCAAATTGCCTTGAACTTAGCAACCTCAGTTTTATTCTATTTGAAAGTCTCGCAAATAACGGGATACCCTGACCGAAAATAGATGGATTCACGAATATCCGGTAATCGTCGATCAGGTTCTCCTGCATGAGTAATTGAGAAAGAGACGGGCTTCCAAAAATCAATATATCCTTACCACTCTGTTCCCGGAGTTGAATGATCTTACCTAAAATGTCTTCCCGGATTATCTCGGTATTCTTGTCAGATTCCTGCAAATTTTTGGATACTACAATTTTCCTGGCCTTATGGTACCAATTGGAATAAACAATTTCTGCATGGGTCGCTTTTGGCTGATCTTTCGCATCGGGCCAATATTTGTTGAGCAATTGATATGAAATACGCCCCATCAGGGCAGTATCCGCATTCTCAGTTAAACTGCATACAAATTCCAGGTTTTCTTCTGATGCATCAAAACCATCCAGTTCTCCTTCTGATCCGGCAACAAACCCATCCAGAGAAATATGCGCGAGCAGAGCTATTTTTCTCATCGTCACGGTATTTAAATATTCTAATTTTTTGTCAGTCTTACTTAAATGTCTTTCTAAATTTAAATGATTAGCCGTTTAATTTTTTAAATCCATCCACAAAAACGCTTCTGCGGCTGGCAATGTATTTAATAAATTTCAAGTCATTTTTAAGAGTATGGCCTTTTTATTAACTTCGGAAAACTGATCATGAAAGGATGGAGACGTTTCTGTCGTCACTTTGAAAAAAAGTTTTAAAGTTACTCCTATGCCAATTTTTATGGACCGCCACGACGTTTCTGAAACAGTCACGGCAGAAAACCTGGCGCAGCTGCACCAGGAAGATTTAAAAATACAGCACCAATTTAAGTGTAGAGGATTCACCTATTGGTTTGACGGAAAAAGAAAAACTGCTTTCTGCCTGATTGAAGCGCCTGACGCTAAAGCAATCTATGAAATGCATAAGCTGGCACATGGACAAGTCCCGCACACAGTCATCGAAGTTGAACCCAGCATCGTTGAATCTTTTCTGGGAAGGATTGAAGATCCCGAAAAAGCACAGAATACTTCATTGAATATTATCAATGATCCTGCTTTCAGGGCGATCATGGCGATTTCATTAGACTTTTTGCCATTCACTCCAAATGAATCCTCTCCCTTCAAATCCTCTTTGCAGGAATACAACCAGGCAGTTCTCAAATTATTAATTGAGTATGAAGGGAGTGCAGTAAAACAGACCGGAAGCCATTTCCTGGTATCATTCAAATCTGTTTCAAATGCCGTGCATGCTGCCCTGGATATCCGGCAATTGTTTAATCAGTTCAGGGAAAATAGCAATAACGATAAACTCCTGTTAAAAATCGGGTTGAGCACCGGCGTGCCGGTTACTGAAAAAAAAGCTTTTTTCGAAGATGCAGTGAAACTCGCTGAGCGTATGTGCCTGATCGTTAATGAAGGGATTGCCATTTCTTCAGAAGTAAAAGAATTATACAGCAGCGAGAACTTAAATGCTTTACCGCAGGGAGAGATCAGCTTTCTCACACAGGCCGATGAAAAATTTTTAACGACTTTAATGGAATGCATAGAATCAAGTTGGAGGGATTCCAACCTGAACCTGGATGATTTTTGTAAAACACTGGGATGCAGTAAATCCCAGTTGTATCGCAAAATTACTTTGCTGACCGGCAAATCGCCTAATGAATTTATCAGGGATTATCGCCTGATCAATGCACTTGCATTATTGAATAAAAATACCGGGAATGTCTCGGAAATCGCCTACGAAACGGGTTTCAGCAGTCCTTCCTATTTTTCAAAATGTTTTCAAAAAAGATATGACCATCTGCCTTCTGATTATTTAACTGCGAAATAAATCAGAGTTCCTTTGTGGTTGCTTATTTAATATTTCCAGGTGAGCACACTGCCCAATTCTTCCCAGGAATCACCCGAAAGCTGGAATAAAATAATTCCCCCTCCTCCGGCAGACTTTCCATTGCCATTATCCCACTGAACGATGGCAAATTGCTTTGAATTATCAAAAACGGGTCTTGAATAACTATAAATATTTTTGTCGGCACTGTTAAGAGAATTAAAACCGTCGATCATTTTCCGATAATTCTTTAACTGCTTATTGTCCTTGATATTAAATTTAAAGGCGACATAGCTGACGTCAACCGGCTCTTCCCTGCTCTTAACAAGAATCATTTTTTCCAGTTCTGAATCTTTCCATGGAGAGGTATCGGGTTGTTTACTGTTTTGAATAATCTGTGCAAACATGATCGTATCGAGCATTTGCTTGGAATCTTCGATATAGTTATTGTAGTAATCCCACATTTCCGATCTGTTGAGCCGGATAGTTTTAATTGGACTGGCGCTTACATAAATTGAATTGGTTGTGGTAATTGCTGTATCCAGCAATTTTTGATAATTAGATGTTTGTGCCGATAGTTGCAATGAGCATACAATAAAAATCAGCAGTAGATTGAAAATATGACGCATGGTATCTCTTATTAAATTACAATAGACCGTAAATTTAAATACTCGGATCGAATGAATAAACAAATCATTCTTTGATGGTACGCTGTCAAATGATTATTTTAGATTTTTTAAACAACCCATAAAATATTGAAACCCCATTACCCTATTCTCGACGGACTGCGTGGTACTGCAGCGATCCTTGTTGTTATTTTCCATTTGTTTGAAGCTTATTTCCCGGTCATGGCCAACCATCCTATGCACCATGGTTATCTGGCGGTAGACTTTTTTTTCTTATTGTCAGGATTTGTAGTCGGATATGCTTATGACGACCGCTGGAGCCGGATGAGCACCTGGGAATTCTTTAAAATAAGACTTGTACGACTGCATCCGCTGGTAATTTTAGGAACGATTATAGGAGCCATCTGCTTTTGGTTTGACCCCTTCACCAACGGTGCCGAACATACGCAATTAATAAAGCTGATCGGGGTGATGCTGCTCAGTTTCACATTGCTGCCTGCGCCGGATATCCGTGGTTGGGGAGAAACGCATGTTCTCGACGGCCCCTGCTGGTCGCTCCTGCAGGAATATATTGGCAACATCATCTACGGATTTTTTGGACGGAAGATGACCAAAACTGCATTATGGATACTTGTTATTATAAGTGGCATCGCACTTATTATTGTAGCAACATGGCGTGGTGATCTTGCTACGGGATGGGGATATAATACGATCTGGATAGCTTTTGTACGAATGATGTTTCCTTTTTTTGCAGGATTGCTTCTTTTCAGATCAGGCAAACGGATTCATATGCCTCACGCATATATATTTTGTTCTTTGCTCTTGGTCGTTCTTTTTTTTATGCCCACTTTCAAATACAATGGCATTTATGAAGCTGCCTGTATCATCATTGCTTTTCCTGTTATTGTAGCAGCCGGAGCTGGCGGAGAAATAAGGGGAAGATGGTTGAAATTGTGCAATTTTTCAGGGCAAATCTCCTATCCTATTTACATTACCCATTACCCGTTCATTTATATTTATACGATGTGGATCGCTCTTAAAAAACCCGCGCCCGCACAGATTGTACCCGTCGCAATCGGACTGTTTGTGCTTTTTATGGTCCTTGCTTATGCATCATTTAAATTGTATGATGAACCCATAAGAAACTGGCTGAAGAAAAAATGGTTGATGAAGCCTGATAAGATTTCATCCTAAAAAATAAATTATGGCCTCAAAAAAGACAAAGCCAAAAACGATTGAAGAATATATTGAAGCGGCACCGGAAGAAGCCAGAAAGAAACTTTTACAAATGCATGAATGCATCCGGAAAGCTGCCCCGGGAGCTGAAGAAGGTTTAAAATGGAGCATGCCCGCCTATTCTTATCAAAGAATACTGGTCACATTTGCCGTGTTCAAACATCATATCGGTTTTTATCCTACCCCCTCAGCTATCAGGGCATTTGCTTCATCACTTACAAAATACAAAACTGCCAAAGGATCTATACAGTTCCCGCTGGATAAACCTCTCCCTTTACCTTTAGTTCGTAAGATCACCAGATTTCGTGTGAAAGAAAGTATTTCAACAGATAAAAAATGGAAGACTACGATCTAGGTTCTTAGGTCAGACCGTTTTAAATTTCTCCATTCACTAAATCTTCCGTCACCTCAATATTCTCATTCACTACTTTGAGTGTTTTTATGCTGGAGCTGTTTTTTATTTTTATAAAATAGAACTTTTCCTGAAGGTTATTGATCTCAGTTATCACATCAATTTTATAACCTTCAAATTTTTTCATAATTAAAAAACGTGTATCAGGATTGAGCAATTCTGCAGTATAATATTTTACAAAAAAGGAGAAAAATCCTTTCGAAGTATAATATGCTTTTGTCAGTACCTGTCCATCAGTAAAACTTGCCATAAGAAATTCATCTAGCTTATACCATTTCTCAGTTCCATTCGCTGAAAAATGATTTTTAAAATGCCGGGCGGCATTATTTCTGACTTCATTCATTCTT
Organism: Puia sp.; assembly: GCA_035499855.1. Lineage (GTDB taxonomy): Bacteria > Bacteroidota > Bacteroidia > Chitinophagales > Chitinophagaceae > Puia. Next base: position 227,928 of record DATJXY010000085.1, read on the forward strand.
AATGGGGGAGCTGAATACCGGTTAGATGTGTATATATTGCCGGAAGAAAAAGAGTTTTGGCTGGCAACCGAAATGGAAATGAAAAGAACACACAAAACTGATAAAAACCATGGCACATACCGGAAATTCCTGAACTTGATTGATTTCATAACACAGATTTTTGGGTTAATAATTAATTATAAGTTAACATTAAATTAATAATTAAGCAAAATTAATTTCGTAAAGCTGGAATCAAGATAAGTCTATCTGTAGAAAATTTCTTGCTATCCTGACTGAAGCGGGATTTAACTGAGAGAAAACGAAAATTTAATTTTTGTTGATATAGGAAGCCAGTTTGTCAACCTGATTATTGAAATAATCTTCAATATCCCATTTGGTCTGGGTTTTGAATAGTTTGCCTTTTCTGTTATAGACAATATATGCTTCCAGGAAGCCCCCCTGAAACAAGAGTTTGTATTTGGTTCCCTGCCCCTTCATCTGAAGATTTATAATTTCATATCGAAATCTTCCGTCAAAAAATCTCAAATCGGTTGTATAGAAAGCTTCAATTCCAATTTTAGCTCCTGAATTATTATAAATAAGCAGTTCCGGAACATAGACATCGAACCTGATACTGGTAGAATCGATCTGTTCGGTGATGGCCTTTTGAGGATCGGGAATATTTTCATTTATATATTTAAGCGCCTCGTCGTATAATTGTTTGGCTCCTGCATTGGGCGACTGAATCATTAAGTAGGTATTCGAAGTATCTTTCGAATCCCTCAAACCCTGAGGGGTAACCGTAAATCGCTGGGCCAGGGAATTGATCGAGGCGAGACAAATCAAAGCTGTCAGTAAATTCTTCATAGGATCATTATTAATTTTTCCATAAGCGTTTTTTCATAATGTTGTTAGCGAATGATTCCGAATTTACGGATTGTATTATTCCCTGAAAAATCGGGTTTATAGGGTTGTTGTATATTAGCAAACTAAAATATTTTCGAGGTTTTGTCCAATTCATTTGCCCTCATTTGTTGTATGTGTTTAAACAAACATTTAATAACAATTAAATTTAAAAAAGATGGACGAGTATATTTTAATTTTCAGGCATGAGGACGGGACAAAAGTGGCTTCACCCGAGCAAATAGAGGTCTGGATGAAACAGACAATGGACTGGATTGGCGGGATTGCTGCTCAAAACAAATTCAGTGGTGGAAATGGTTTGCCTTTTGCAGATGCGAAAGTAGTATGGCCAAAGAATGTGGTCACCAACGGGCCTTTCGGAGAAATAAAGGAAACCATCGGCGGATATATTATTGTGAAAGCAGAATCTGTGGATGAGGCTGTTGAATTTGCAAAGGGCTGTCCGGTTCTGCAGGGAGAGGGAAATAGTGTGGAAGTCCGGAAAATCGCAAAGGGTGATGGCACTCATTAAATCCATGAAGGCCTCTGTAATTTTACGGAGGCATTTTTATTTATGGAACAGGAGGAACTTATACCACATTTGTTCAGGACAGAATACAGTAAAATTGTTTCTGTACTTTGTAAGCGATTCGGTTTTGACCAGTCTGAAATCGCTGAAGATATTGCCAGCGATACTTTTCTTACTGCAGCACAAACCTGGCCATTGAATGGAATTCCACAAAATCCGACTGCCTGGCTTTATAATGTTGCCAAGAATAAAGCAAAGAATTATCTGCAACGGAATTCAGTCTTTAAAAATAAAATCACTCCCGGAATAAAAAATTCATCGACTGATCTTTTTGAAAGTGAAACGGAGATTGACCTCTCTCCGCAAAATATTAGTGACAGCCAGTTGCAAATGATGTTTGCCATCTGTCATCCTTCTATTTCCCCTGAGGCACAAATAGGATTATCACTCCGAATTCTTTGCGGATTCGGCATCGCAGAAATTGCTGATGCATTTTTGGCAAACAAAGAAACCATCAACAAAAGACTGTTCAGGGCTAAAGAAATACTCAGGGGAGAAAAAATAAAAATAGAAATTCCCGGTCCTGCAGAAATTGATGAAAGGTTAAATACAGTATTGACAACTATCTACCTCCTCTTCAGTGAAGGATATTATTCAACAAGCCAGAACCAGACCATTCGCAAAGGACTCTGTTTTGAAGCTATGCGGCTTTGCACCATGCTGATTGAAAATGATAACACCAACAAACCTGCCGTCAATGCATTGTTTGCTCTGATGTGTTTTCATTCATCCAGGTTCGAAGCAAGGATTGGTAAAAACGGAGAGAATATTTTGTATGATGATCAAAACACCAGTCTCTGGAATAAAGATCTTATCAGCAAGGGCGCTTTTTTTCTGAATGCTGCAGCGAAGGGGAATCAAATTACCAAATATCACCTGGAAGCTACCATCGCATACTGGAGCACCCAAAAAGAAGATACCAAAGAAAAATGGGAAAATGTTTTGCAACTTTACAATCGGCTTTTACAAATTGAATATTCACCCATTGCCGCGCTCAACAGAACCTTTGCCCTTTCAAAAGCAAGAGGGAAACAGGAAGCCATCGTGGAAGCAGAAAAATTAAAGCTTGAAGGAAATCATTTTTATTTTGTCCTGTTGGGGGAATTATACAGAGAAATTGATGATGAAAAATCGAAACAGCATTTCCTAAAAGCCATCTCACTTGCAAAAACCCAACCGGACAGGCAATCCATTCAAAGGAAAATAGACAATTTCATTTCAAAATGATCTCACCTATTTTTTCACACAAAGAAACAAAGTTTGCAACTGCCGCGAGTGCTCCCCGAGTCTGTTTTCAGGAGCCATTGCGTGAAATATAATCCCAATATTTTATATTGAATATCTTGCAACAAATCTGACATCTAACTGTCTAATCTGTTAATTGAGCCTCATAAAGGGAAATATGCTTTCTGATAAAAGCCTGGTTGAAAAAGTATTGCAGGGCGACAAGCATGCATTTGGCATCATCATTAAAAATACAGAAGCATTGACGGCACAAATTGTTTTTAAAATGATCGATAATCCCGAAGACAGGAAAGATATCGCTCAGGATATTTATTTAAAAGTTTTCGACAAACTGGAAAGTTTTAAATTTCAATCAAAACTTTCCACCTGGATTGCCCAGATCTCTTATAATACCTGCCTGAATTATCTTCAAAAGAAAAAACTGGTTTTTCCCTATAAAATCCACGATGAAAGCCAAACTGATCTCATGGAAAAATTAAGTTCAGAACGGGATGAATTTTCAGCCGACAATGCAGAAAAAAGAATTGCAGAAAAAGAAAGAGCAGAAGCGCTTCATGATGCAATGGAAGAATTACCTCCGGTTTATAGAACTTTAATCGTTTTATTCCACCATGAGGAAATGAGTTATGAGGAAATATCCGGTATAACAGGGTTGCCTGAGGGAACTGTAAAAAGTTATTTATTCAGGGCAAGAAAATTTTTGAAAGAAAATATTTTTAGTAAATACGAAAAAGAAGAGTTATGAAGGATCAACATCTTTCAGATGCAGATATTCAGCAATTTGTTTTGGATAAAACGGAATGCGCGTCAAATCTGGTAAGCCATATGCAATATTGCCCTTATTGCCGGGAAAAGGCAGAGACTTACCTGATCATTATTTCCGGAATCAAACAAGAGTCAAAAGCATCATTCGATTTCGATCTGACTTCGCTTGTGCTCGAAAAGATACCAGCAACGAAAAAGAAATTTTCAGGGAATGGGTGGTTTCTTTATCTCACGATCTGCCTGGCTTCTGTTCCGGCCATTTTTATCTATTTGTACCGGGATTCTTTTTCTAATCTGTTTAAAATATATATCCCCGAAATCGGATCGGGCCTTTCCACTATAGCAATCTGGTTATTTGCGAGTGCCATACTGGTGATTGTAATATTCCAGGTTGTTGAAATATTTAAAAAATACAAACGGAAAGCAGACTCTTTAAATTATTATTAAAGGGCCTGCAACTTTAAATAAGCATGCCTGTCTCATACATCATAGTCAACTAAAAAATAAAATGAAAAAACTCATCCCTCTTTCGCTGATCATTCTATCGCCCTTTGCTCTTTTTGCCCAGGATGTCTACGTGCTGCCCGACGGTACATCTGTTTCCAGGCAGTTTTTTGAAATTCCTACAACGATCCTCGCTTTTTGCCTCGTCGGTCTTTTTATTCTCACTATTCTCCGCTGGATTCTGGATTTCCGTCTTAAATCCAAATTAATGAGCAAAGAAGTCCCTGAAGCCCTGATCCATCAATTGATTCAGCCGGAAAAAAAAGATTCCAAATCTCAGGCGATAAAATGGTTTTTTATTTTTTTGGGAACCGGGATTGGCCTGCTGATCATTAAATTCTCCATGCCGATCGGGCTTCATTCCATAGCAATCCTGTCGTTCAGTGTTGCACTTGGCTTCCTGGCTTATTATTATTTCATCAAAAATTCTGAGAAAAAAAATATTTCGTAAACAAACGCATCATGAAAAAATTACAATTCATATCACTCTTCATATCCCTGATAATTTTATCGACTTCCTGTCATCGCGGAAATTCTATTACCATCACGAATGGAGATGAGGACCTGAGAATCCATTATTCCGGGGACATCCAATTCAATGACGACGAAACAGCAATCCAGAGCATGAGTCCGGACGGGTATCTCAGGTATTCAAAAAATGATACCAAATTAATTGCAGAAGCCAACTATCATGGAGAAATACAATACCAGCTTGAGGATCGGGGGAAAAAATTTAATATCAATGACGATGAAGGAAAAAAATTACTATCGGCCATTATAAAAGATATGATTGCGATCGGTTTTGACGCAAAAGGAAGATTACAACGGCTGAATCGTAAAGGAGGTTATCGCGCGGTATTGAATGAGGTGGATAACTTAAAAAGTGATTTTTTAAAAAGCATGTATTTGCAATTCCTTTTATCAGCCGACAGTGTACAACCGGAAGATATCAGAAAAATTGCTCAGCGAATCGGCCATGACCTGGGTTCTGATTTTGATAAAGGAAATCTTCTAAAGCAATTTCCTGCTTCTTATCTGAAGGATTCATTGATTTCGCATGCCTGGTTTGAATCGGTAAAAACCATCGAATCTGACTTCGAGAAATCAAATGCATTAAAATATATTTCCCGGCAGTCAATCAGTCCCTCACAGTTTGATGAAGTCGTTGAAACAGCCAGGTCGATGGGGTCTGATTTTGAAAAAGCGAATGTGATGAAAGAACTGATTCAAAACAGAAAATTTGCAGATGATAATCTCAGCAGAATGCTGGAGGGGATCAATAATATCAATTCTGATTTTGAAAAATCAAATTTATTAAAAGATATCCTGGAAAAAGAAAGGCCAACCGGTGAAGACCTGAACAAATTCCTGGATGTGGTAGCCCATATGGATTCTGAATTCGATAAAGGCAATCTGCTAAAAGAAATGATTGATGAAGAAATTCCTACTGATGAAAGTTTCGACAAGCTTTTAAGCGTTATCAATCATATCGAATCTGAATTTGACAGGGTGAACCTGCTGAGAAAACTTGCATC
>DATJXY010000086.1:0-3237 GCA_035499855.1 Puia sp.
ATTTGTAAATTAAAATTTGAAGCGGGCGGAAAAATGCTGATTGCAAGAAATGATAATTTAAATTCATCTGAGAATAAAAACGGAACAAATGGCCTCGAGAAAAATACACTGACCGTCATACAGACCTGCTACACGATTGAAGGCTACAATACATCCCCTGCAACCGATGAAACCTATTATTGGTCCGAATCTGCGGGCTGCGACTATACATATATTGAATCTTATTCCAATAGCGCCAATATCACCGGAGGAAGTTACGGAGGTGCTGGTGGCAATCCTGCAGCAGGTTCCGTGACCATGCCAACGATCTATGGGGGTAACAATATCATCGGCAATGTCAATGACTATAATAAATGCTTTACCAACACACCCGGCAACGGTTATGCTTATTCAATTACTGTTTGCGTAGACCAACCAGTTCCAGGAACAAGGGAGGCATGGGGGTTATCCCAATCAGGCGCAGCCGGTTCCTCATTTGGTTCTAACCCAGTAAACGTAGGTCATTGCTTTCTTATATTCACAGAGAAAACTCCCTCAAGCACCATCATTCGAAATATAGGCTTATATCCAAAGACTTCAGTCACTCCTATTTCTCCGTCTGCCCCTGGTCAGTACAATAATGATGATCTACATGGTTATAACATATCACTCACAATGACTATTGACAATGGTACTTTTTTTAACATGCTCAATTATGTTTCACAGAATGAAGGGCAACTTTATGATTTAAATACGAATAACTGTACATCTTTCGTTTTACATACTCTATACAGTGGCAATATTTATTTTCCGTCAACCATCGGACATTGGCCAGATGGATCAGGTAACGATCCGGGTGACTTGGGAGAAGATATACGATCAATGGCATTGACAGAAAATATGTCAAGGAACACCTACAAAAATCATCCTAACTCCGGAAATTGCTATCTCATTCAATGAAACTAATACTCATTTTACTATACTCTTTAATTGTCCATTATAGTTTCTGTCAAGAAATCAATTGGGCAAAGACCTCGGATTGGAAGATTTATGAGATACATGATGGAAACGCATTCAGATATTCAATGGACACTTTAAGCAATTTTAAGTCGATTCCCCTGAATGATGATTCAATAAGACAGATGCTGAAAAATTGTAGTATCTGGCCAAAAGAAAAAACCTCGGTATGGATGGGCCTTTATGTAGCCACTTATTCAGATGAGAAAAAAAATATTCGAAAAATAGATATCAGCGTTTATGGAGGGTTTTTCTGGGATGAGAACTCAAAATCGTATTATGAAGTAGAAGATTTGCTCAAATCAAATTGGGCGGATTTTTGGCATGACTCAGCATCCAAATTTGATAGATAATTATTATCGAGAATTCTATAACCTTTGAATCGCCTTTAGAAATTTATCAGGAAAACCTTACCTCGAGTTATCCTCTAATTTTTTCTTTTAAAAATTTAATGCGGCACATTGCATAGCCTTTCTATCTTGGCAGGCTATGCTAATTTATTGCGATATTGCTGCAGGTCCTTACGAGTCCCTTTATTCGCAATTGAATGAAGCATTGGCTGCAAATGCGAATCAGCATAGTTCAGTCATTGCGAAGGCTTCCTCTAACCTCAAAAGCTGTGAAGAGCACCTGGAGAAGCTAAGGATACTTGCTGAGCAAAATTCCTTTGACTCAAATGCCGATGAAATTAATTTCTTCAAAAAAATCAAACCATGTTTTTTTGCCCAATGGATATATTGGAGGGAAATTTTCCAGATAGAAAGCAGAAGACCTTTGGGAAGTCCCATAGAGATTGAGAATTACCTCCGGCGTCACAATCAGAATTTCTATTATTTTTTCATCGATCACATGGAATTCATATTTTATTTGCGGCAGGGACTAAGCTTCCATGACGAAATATATTTTCTGAGAAAAAATCAGGATCTCGATGAATGGCTCTGCCATTACATCTTTAGTTTCGACCGCTCCTTCAGTACCAGCCGCGATGAACTCGTGTCAAGGATTATTGCTTATGAACAATTGCAGGAATATTTAAAAGAGGAAATTGAAAAAATCAAAAATAGCTCTACCAAAGTTATTAAAGACGTCAATTCCATTTGCATGCTTCAATGGACTGCGTCCAAAGCTTCGCTTGTAGAGCTTATCTACGCCCTTCAGTCGGGAGGAGCTTATAATAATGGCAATGCCGGGGTCAAGCAGATTGCTGGTTGCTTTGAGAAATTATTCCAGGTGGAACTCGGCAATTATTTCAACACATTTTCAGAGATCCGCCTGCGTAAAAAAAACCGCACGAGTTTTCTGGATCACATCAAAGAAAAACTGATCCTGCGAATGGATGAGGCGGACGAAAGATAATTACCTGAAGCACCCAAACTTTTATAATAGCCTGGCGTATTGCCCCAATATTTTTTAAAGGCGATTGAAAAATTTTGCCTGTCCCTGTATCCGCATTCCTCAGCGACTTCCTGGATGCTTATCTTTTTTTCCGACAAAAGTTGCATGGCACGGGTCATCCTTACTTTTTTGGAATAGGCGCCGGGTGAGGTCCCCAGCAAATATTTGAACCCCTGCTTAACTTTATTTTCGTTGGTAATCACCATCCGGGAAAGCCGCCTGATGCCAATTCTTTTTTCAGGAAATTCTTCCAACAGCCTTTTAGCCTGCATGATTTTTCGTTTGTCCATTGGAGAAAGATAAATTGGAGCCGGCACCATTTGTCATTTGGCTGCAATCAAAAGAAAAATTGATTCTGTTTTTCAATAGATGGCCAGGACTCGGGAAAAATAATCAAGTGTCATTTTCAGATTTGGAGAGGGACCGAAGATGCTTCATCTCAGCGGCTATAATCTCATGTACGTCCAGCTTCACCTGCATATAATTATCCTGTATCTGCTCCATGCTTGCTTGACGAACCCTTGGAATTTCCTGGCAGCCTTGCGCTTCGCGCTCAATCCGGTCCTGATCAAGGATAATCTCACTATGAAATACTTTCAACTTTATTTTCTCGGAAGCATCATCGGCTACCATGCCCACAAACTCGCCGCTCGATAAAGAAGAAATCTTAGATGGCGGAATGGCCGACTCGAGTTGCTTACTCCGGCTGATGGAAACATCGCTGCTGTTGATAGAAACAGTTTCCCGGTCCTGCATAATTTTCCCGAACCGCTCAGACAACGACTTCGCAACCTCACCGCTGATCTGCCCACAGATAATGTTGCCCGCGATATTTAAAATTACTTC
>DATJXY010000087.1:0-20231 GCA_035499855.1 Puia sp.
TAACTCTCACATCTGATTTCGGTCAGCAGGATTATTTAGCGGGAGCCGTTAAAGGACAATTATTACAGATCAATCCCGAATTTGTCATTGCCGATATTTCGCATAATCTTCCACCTTTTAATTATCCGCAGGCGGCTTATATCTGCCGGAACGCGATCAAAAATTTTCCGCCGCAGTCTTTTCATATCATCATGGTGAATTTTTATGAACAGAAACCTGAACAGATATTATTTGCATATCACAATGATCAATATATTATCTGTGCCGACAATGGACTGCTGACAATGATCCTGCAATCGAAACCAGAAGTCATAATCGGACTTTCGCTCGATAAAAATTCCATCAAGAATACATTATACTGTACAAAAATTATCGGCAATGCCATCAATGACCTGTTGAAAGGGAGATCACTGCAAAGCATCGGAACGCCGGATATCGAGTTCACTGAAAAAAATTATCTCAGGCCGCTGCTGGGTCAGGACTGGATGGAAGGCCAGATCATTTTTATCGACAATTTTGAAAATGTGGTGGTCAATATTACCCGCGAAGAATTCGAAGAACAGAGAAGGGGGAGAAGCTTCCGGATCGTTTTCAAACGCGATGAAGTGATTGATAAGATCAGCGAAACCTATGCCGATGTTCAGGAAGGGGAGAAGCTGGCGTTGTTCAATTCTGCCGGTTATCTTGAAATCGCCATCAACAAAGGCAATGCCGCCGGCCTCTTCGGACTCCAGCATTTCACTGAAAAATCCATGCAGCATAAGCTGTTTTACCAGATGGTGAAAGTATATTTTGAATAGTCGTGAGACATGAGCCGTGAGATGTCAAAAGTGAAAGGTAAAAAGAATAAAAAAATCCGGAATTCAATACTCTCTTAAATTACTCCCGACTCAAGACTAACGGCTAAAGACTGCCCTCCTATATCCCTTCGATTTCAAGAAATTAAACGTTAAAAGCCCCTTCTTATTCCCATCATTATTTCCATAGCCTTATATTTGCCATTCTTTAAACCAAAGCTATATGAATTTTAAAAGGTTGAACAATATCGTGGGTTGGGTCGTGTGTGTGATTGCCTGTACGGTTTATGTCATGACGATGGAGGCCACGGGAAGTTTCTGGGATTGCGGCGAGTTTGTGTCAAGCGCTTATAAAATACAGATTCCCCATCCGCCCGGAGCTCCTCTATTTGTCTTGATGGGAAGATTCTTTATCATCCTTTTCGGAGATAATCCGCATACTGCAGCCCGCGGGGTCAACTTTATGAGTGCGATTGCCAGTGGATTTACCATTTTGTTTTTGTTCTGGTCAATCACACATTTTGCGCGCAAGATTATTCAAAAAGGAAATGAAGAGCTCACCAATCAGCAATTGTTCACCATTATGAGTGCAGGCATTGTCGGTGCGCTCTGTTATACTTTTTGTGATTCTTTCTGGTACAGCGCAGTGGAAGGGGAGGTTTATGGCTCTTCTTCTTTCTTTACGGCTCTTGTGTTTTGGGCGATTCTGAAATGGGAACATGAAGCCGATAGCCCGACTGCCGACAGATGGCTGGTCTTTATTTTTTATATGATGGGATTATCAATCGGTGTGCACATTCTAAACCTGCTTACGATTCCTGCAATTGTACTGGTTTATTATTTCAGAAGATATAAGGCAACTACCTGGGGAACGATCATCGCTTTTGTAGTTGGTTGTGCTATTACAGGGCTCGTGTTGAAATTCGTCATTCAATTTACCATTAAGGGAGCAGGACAGTTCGATATACTCTTCGTGAATACTTTTGGTATGCCCTTCTTTACGGGATTTGCCACATTCTTTATCCTGCTCACAGCTTTGCTGGTCTTCGGTATAAGATATGCGGTGAAGAAAAAATATTATTTCCTCAAGCTGGGTCTCTGGTGCCTGGCGTTTATGCTTATCGGTTATACTACTTATTTTACGACGATGATTCGTTCCAATGCTGATCCTGCTATTGATATGTTCAACGTTGACAATCCTGTGAGTCTTGTCGGATATCTCAGCCGCGATCAGTACGGCGACTGGCCTATTTTATATGGCCCGGATTTTACGGACAGGCCTCCCCGTGTGGAAGGCGGGGATCTTTACGTGAAAGGAAAAAACAAATATGAAGTGGCAGGAAAGATCATCGGACAGGATTGGAATAATACTCCTTCATCTCATTTCTTCCCACGCATGTGGAACAATAGCAATGAAAGAGGAGAGATTGATGCCTACAGGAATTTTTCCGGGCTCAATGAAGGCGATCAGCCAACCATGGCCGACAATATAAAATATTTTATACGATACCAGATGGGCTGGATGTATCTGAGATATTTCATGTGGAATTTCTCCGGGAAGCAAAACGATTTGCAGGGATTCGGTAATATCAGGGACGGAAATGCAATCACAGGAATTTCTTTCATCGATGATTATTTTTTGGGGGATCAGAGCAAATTGCCCGATACGATTCATATCAATAATAAATCTTATAACAGGTTGTATGCACTTCCATTCATCCTGGGGCTGATCGGACTTTATTTCCATTACATGCGCAACCGCAAGGATTTCTTTGTCGTATTCCTGCTCTTCTTCTTTACAGGAACCGGCATCGTGATTTATCTGAACCAGGCAGGATACCAGCCACGTGAGCGTGATTATGCGTACGTTGGTTCATTCTATGCATTTGCCATGTGGGTCGGATTGGGAGTGATTCTTGTGAAGGAATGGTTTGAGAAATTTATCAAGGGGCCGATGGCCAATTACGCAGCGGCAGGATTGTGTTTTCTTGCTGTTCCCGTACTGATGGGAAGCCAGGAATGGAATGATCATGACCGCAGTAAAAAAACTTTGGCCCGCGATCTTGCGAAAGATTATCTGGAAAGTTGCCCGCCGAATGCGATTCTTTTTTCCTTCGGTGATAACGATACCTACCCGCTCTGGTATGCGCAGGAAGTGGAAGGCATTCGTCCGGATGTTCGCGTGGTGGTGAATAGTTTACTGGGAACCGACTGGTATATGAACCAGCTTCGTTATAAAGTAAACCAGAGCGCTCCTTTCGATATTATCTTCACTCCGGAACAGATCCAGGGAAATAAGCGGGACGCCATTTATTATGCAGCGCTTCCCGGTTTCGATCAGAATAAATATTATGATCTCTACGATATGCTGAAGAATGTGATCGGCAGTGATGATCCTAAATATTCGCAGCAGCAGGATGAAGATATCCTGAATTTATTCCCGGTAAGAAAATTCAGCGTCCCTGTTGACCTCAATAAAGTAAAAACTAACGGAACTGTACATCCGACGGACAGTGTAGTGAGTGAATTGCATCTGGATCTTCCTAACAGGAGTTTTTTATTAAAAAATGACCTGGCAATTTTTGCAGTGATCGCTGCTAATCACTGGAACCGCCCGATCTGTTTTACATCCACGCAGGAACTGAATGATCTGGGATTGTCAAAATATGTTCGGCTGAATGGCCTTTCTTATCGCCTGACACCGGTCGCGAACAGCCAGGTAGATAATGATGTGGCATATAAAACCATCATGGAAAAATTTGCTTATGGCAATGCAGACAAGAGCGGTGTTTATTATGATGAAGAAAACCGTCGTCATCTGAATACAATCAGGCTGGCACATGCAGAAGTTGCGTTGAGTCTTGCAGAAGCAGGAAGAAAAGATTCTGCCCGCAGGATACTCGAACATTTTGATCAGAATGTGAAGGAATCTAATTTCCCCTATGGCATGACAACCAACCGAGGTAACCAGCAGGATGGAATTTCTGCAGAATTCCTCCAGGCCTGTTATGTTTCGGGTGATAGTAATCTTGCGAAAAAAGTTGAAACTTCTCTGAAAAAAGATTTGTTGCAGCAGATGAGATATTATAAATCGCTTGGCGAAGAAAATGCAAGTGATGAAGTGCTGGCAAATAATGCATATATGATGCTGCAGGGTAAGGGTGGTAATCTATCCGACCGGCAAATACAGTTTGCACAGGATATCGTTCTGACTTATCGTTTACTCATGCAGATAGCCGAAATGGATAAACAGTTTAATCCGGCTGTGAATATTTCACCTGCAGAAAGAAATCAACCCATTATCAGCAATCCGCCACCGGCGGCGAAGACAGATTCGAAAGGAAAGAAATAAAATAAGCTCGAAGGATGAAGAGCGGGAGCGGAGGAACAACATGTGTTTCTAATTCGGTCGCCCTTCACCCTTCGCACTTCTATTATAGCTGCAGCCTTATCTTTATCTTATTCAATCCTGCAGCGATCCATATTACCACAATTGCAAAAAATGCGCACCATATGATTCCCGGCATTCCATATCTCCATTGCATGGGGAGAAATGAAAAATGAAGAGAGGCGGTGATCGCAAAAATAATATCCGGGATAAGATAAGTAAGAAGAGGATTGGAGGCGGCAGGCTTTACGAAAGAACCCCATTGTTTCCATCCTTTGATATCAACGATCCAGTAGAGTAAACTGTAAAGAATGCAACAGATGGCAGAGCAATAAAATCCCCATGCAGGTGTGGCCCATATTTTTGAAATAGTATAGTAAGGTCTGAGAAAATATCCTGCAATCAAAAGCAGGATCGAAAAAATAAATGCTTCTGCAAAACGTCTTCTCATTCCGATATTTCTTCCTTCATCAAAAAAAATGATCGATGTGATGATGCCGCAGGCCATGATCGCGATATGAGTAGAATTTTTTCCGGGGTAATCATCCCAATGAAAATATTTTGATACTGCAAAGTAGACCGTGCAAAGAATGATGACTCCGGTCATTCCACTTATTTTTCCGCGGAAAATCTGGTAGAAGATGCAATTAAAGAGATATGCCCACCCGATAAAACCTAATATTCCCCACCAGCGCGGACGCAAATGTTCTTCACCATATTGTCCGCCGCGATAAACGATCGCAAGAATAATCAAACCTCCAATACCAATTCCACGGAGAAAATAAATCCATTTTTTATTTTTAAAAGTATAAACGTTCCAGACAAGGATAGCACAGATATAAAACAGGAGTGCCCACACATGAATAGAAATGGGCATGTCAAGCGGTGCTGTTGTTGCATCAGCGTTCACCATGAATAATCCCAATGTCAGCAATCCGATTGTGCGCCATAGAATATGTTTTTGCAGATCCCTGAAATCATCGCCTTTCAGAAGCCGGTTATTCAGAGCGAAAGGAATTGACATTCCTGCAATGAACAGGAATGCAGGAAACACAAGGTCTACAAAACTCATGGCATCAGCATCCTTGGGCATATGTTTCATCCATGAAGGGATTTCGCGAATGCCGGCCAGTTCATTGACAAAGACCATTACAAGTATGGTGATTCCTCTGAATATATCAATCGATAAAATTCTGCGGCTGGTGAGTTTGTTGAACATATTGTAATCGGGAAAGTCGGAAGTCTGTGAGTCCGAAAGTCGGAAAGATTTTCTGATTGAAAAAATAATATCCCTCATCGATATTTCACGCAAAGGCGCAAAGAGTCTCTGCACCTTTGCATCTTTGCGTGAAATATTAATTCCAACTTTTGGACAAACCAAACAATTTGCACTGTTCCTTGTTACCGGACTTAATATTTCATGATATTTTTATTTGAATTAATTGCAGTAACTTGAAGTTATGATAGGGTTTCATTTTTCTAAATATGATCCGAACCAACAGGGAAAATCGAAATTCGAGCAGCTGCTGGATCTCTTCATGCAATTACTGACATACACCAATGGCGATGTTGCCGAAGCATTGCAATGGATGAATCAACTCGATAAAGAATACAAACTCACTGATGAAGAATATGGAATGGGCGATTTTATCGAGGAACTGAAAGAAAAAGGATATATCGATGAAAACAGGCAGAATGGATCGATTGCCATCACTCCAAAAACAGAACAGGGAATTCGTAAACGCTCACTGGAAGAAATATTCGGTAAACTAAAAAAAACAAAACAGGGCGATCACAACACATACAAACCCGGAATGGGTGATGAAATCAATCCTGAGACCAGGCCCTTCCAGTTTGGAGACCAGTTGGAGCAAATAGATTTTACAGAATCGATCCGCAATGCACAGATCAATCATGGTATCGAAAGTTTTAATATGCAGGAAGATGATCTGAAGATCAGAGAAACTGATTTCAAGGCACAGACATCCACCGTATTGATGATCGATATTTCGCATTCCATGATTTTATATGGGGAGGATAGGATCACGCCTGCGAAAAAAGTCGCCATGGCATTAAGCGAACTCATCACTACAAAATATCCGAAGGATACTTTGGATATTGTTGTATTTGGAAATGATGCATGGCCTGTTGAGATCAAAGATCTACCTTATCTGCAGGTCGGACCTTATCATACGAATACAGTAGCGGGGCTTGAATTGGCAATGGATATTTTGAAGAGAAGAAGAAATCCCAACAAGCAGATCTTTATGATCACGGACGGGAAACCAACCTGCCTGAAATTAGGCAAGCGATATTATAAGAATAGTTTCGGATTAGACAGGAAAATCACGGCGCGTTGTTTAAACCTGGCTGCACAATGTAAAAAAATAAAAATCCCTATCACTACTTTTATGATAGCCAGTGATCCGTATCTGCAGCGTTTTGTCAATGAATTCACCGAAATAAATAACGGAAAAGCCTTCTTTGCTTCTCTCGATCATCTTGGCGCATTTATCTTTCGGGATTTTGAAAGTGGAAAAAGAAAAACGGTATATTGAAAAGAATGTTGATAAAATGGGCTGATCGTGAAACGTCAAATGTAAGATGTTCTTCATGTGGAATATTATAGGATGCTAATTGCTGCAATAAAAATTAATTTTGATTAAGCCGGGCCTCCTTCTGCAGAACAGGGGGATGAGGGTGGGCGATAAAAACTTAAAAATGGATATTAAAAAAATTAAAACGCTGGGTGAGCTGAAGAAAGCCGGTTATAAACATAAGTTTATTAAAGAGGAGATCCGCGATAATCTCATCAAAAAACTCCATAATAAGGAAAATACTTTTCCGGGCATTATCGGTTATGAAGATTCAGTGATTCCTGATACGGAAAGAGCATTATTGTCGAGGCATAATATTTTGTTCCTTGGTTTACGCGGACAAGCAAAAACAAGGATGGCGAGACAAATGATCGGATTACTGGATGAACATATTCCCATTGTAACCGGAAGCGAGATCAATGATGATCCCTTTTACCCGATTTCAAAATATGCCAGGGATCTCGTTGATGAAAAAAAAGACGATACGCCAATCAGCTGGCTGCACCGCGACGAACGATATGGAGAAAAGCTGGCTACTCCCGATGTAAGTGTGGCAGATCTGATAGGAGATATTGATCCGATCAAAGCTGCAAATCTCCGTTTGAATTTCGCTGATGAAAGAGTCATTCATTTCGGAATCATTCCAAAAAGTAATCGCGGAATTTTTGTGATCAATGAAATTCCGGACTTACAGGCCCGCATACAGGTAGCGCTATTTAATATACTGGAAGAAGGCGATATACAGATAAGAGGATTCAAGTTGAGAATGCCGCTGGATATTCTGTTTGTATTTACGGCTAACCCCGAAGACTATACGAACCGCGGATCCATCGTCACTCCATTGAAAGACCGTATCGAAAGCCAGATATTGACGCATTATCCAAAGACAATCGAAACTGCCTTGAGTATTACCGAACAGGAAGCTGATGTTCTGCAGGAGCAAAAAGTAAAAGTAAAAGTCAGTGATCTTGTAAAAAGGCTGATTGAACAGGTCGCATTCGAAGCAAGGGCGAGTGAGTTTGTTGATAAGAAAAGTGGTGTATCAGCCC
Organism: Puia sp.; assembly: GCA_035499855.1. Taxonomy (GTDB): domain Bacteria; phylum Bacteroidota; class Bacteroidia; order Chitinophagales; family Chitinophagaceae; genus Puia. The sequence goes on from DATJXY010000087.1 coordinate 7,832, forward strand.
GTCTTACTATTGCCGCATATGAAAATGCAATAAGCGCAGCCGAACGCCGAGCTATTTTGAACAATGAAAAAGAAACACATATATGGATGAGTGATCTGGTGGGAATTATTCCATCGATTACCGGCAAAATAGAATTGGTTTATGAAGGAGAACAGGAGGGGCCTTACCAGGTTGCATTCAACCTTCTTGAAAAAGCATTTCGTTCACAGTTCATCAATTATTTTCCCAACCCCGAGCAGTTTAAGAAAAGAAAAGCGGGAGAAGAAAACCCATTCAGGCCGATTACCGGCTGGTTTGATAAGGGAAATCAGCTGAATATTTTCTTCAACACAAAAGATGCTGATAAAATTCAATTATTGTATAAAGTAGACGGGCTGCACTCACTTGTAAAAAAATATTTCAAGCATGCCAATGAAAAGGAATCAGCGCTTCTCATGGAATTTTTATTGCATGGACTGGCAGCTTATTCGTTGATCAGTAAAAAAGTCGTTGAAGGAAAAATTGAATTCAAGGATCTTATCGGTTCAATGGTAAATCTTGGGTCCGGTAATTATTCCAGCGAGGAAGAAGATTTTGACGGGAACGATTTCAGGTAGATTAAAATTTTGTGATTTCTGATTTTGAGATTTGGTGATTTTATAATCATTGATCCACCATTTCTATTTATAATTCGCGATTTCTATTAGTCTTTTTACGTTCAAAACGATAATTATTCTTCCTTTTGTTTCAACGATTCCCTGTTCTTTAAATTCAGTCAATACCCTCACGACATTTTCCCTCGCTGTGCCGACAAGGCTGGCTAAATCATCTCTTGACATATTAATTTCAACGGGCATGCCTGGTTGAAAATCTTTTTTATACTTCTCCCTGAGTACAATTAATTGTAAAGCCAGCCGGTCACGCACGGTTTTTTGAGTAAAAAGCGCCATGCTGTTGATAAGCACTGCAAATTCATGGCTAAGCGTCTTCAGAAGCCTTTTGCTTAAAACCTCTGATTGTTCCATTGCATATAAGAAATCTTCTTTCGGGATAAAACCAATCCGGCTTTCTTCAAGTGCTGCAGCGGAATCCGGGTAGCGGTCTTCGGATAAAATCGCGTGATATCCGATCAGTTCGCCTGTATTCGCCACATAAATAATTTGTTCCTTCCCTTCATTATCCAGCTTATATTTTTTTACCATGCCATTGATTATGAAAAAGATGCCGGAAGGGTAAGACCCTTCTCTGAAAATAATTTCTCCCTTGCTGTATACCTGCTCTATTTTGTGCTGAGTCATCATCGATAAATCTTCTGCTGGCAAACCTGTTAATATCGACTGACTTTTAAAATCCCATTTGTCGATCGGAAATATATTTCTGATGCTCATGGTATCAAATATAGTTTTTTCGGAGTGATAAAGATCACTTTTTTGAGTGATATGTCTTACCGCGCCGACTTAAACTGAGAACTAATTTTGTTTTGCATTTAATTCAATCGATATTATGTCATTTAGTCCTTATGCCCGGCGTTTCGATAATTATTTTGATTCTGAATCTAAGTTTCGTCATCTATATCCTCATTTCATACAACAATTAGACAGGGCGCATTGGTCGCCTTTGGTTATTGCATATCATGCCGCTAAATTCCTGGCAGAGGAAGCCGGTGTAAAAATACTTGATGTTGGAAGCGGTGTTGGAAAATTTTGCCTTGCAGGTGCGAGACATAATCCATCAGCTTTTTTTTATGGGGTTGAACAACGTAAAAAATTAATTGAACATGCGCAGGCAGCCCAAGACATTCTCGGATTAAAAAACGTGCATTTTATTCATCAGAATTTTACACAGACGGATTTTAATAATTACGATCATTTTTATTTCTACAATTCCTTTTATGAAAACCTGGCAGGCACAGATAAAATAGATGAAGACTTTGAATATTCTGCGAGTTTATATAATTACTATAACATTTATCTTTTTCAAAAACTGGAGAATATGCCATCCGGAACAAAGCTGGTCACTTTTCAGAGCCTGGAAGCGGAAGTGCCCTATAGTTATCGGCTCCTGAACAAACAATTTGATGATTTATTAAAATTCTGGGTGAAAATATGATTCTTACGACTCAGTTCAGACCGAAATTATTTGATACACTGAAAAATTATGACAGGCAGCAACTGGCTAAGGATCTGATGGCAGGAACCATTGTTGGAATTGTTGCATTGCCTCTGGCTATCGCATTTGCGATTGCTTCAGGTGTTTCACCTGATAAAGGATTATTTACGGCTGTGATTGCGGGTTTTATCATATCTGCAATGGGTGGAAGCAGGGTGCAGATCGGAGGACCAACCGGAGCATTTATCGTAATAGTATATGGCATCGTACAGCAATATGGAATCAATGGTTTGATCATTGCAACATTCATTGCGGGAATCATGCTGATCATAATGGGCATTGCCAGGCTGGGAGCTATTATCAAATTTATTCCTTTCCCGCTCATTGTTGGTTTTACAAGCGGCATTGCGCTCATTATTTTTTCTTCGCAAATAAAAGATTTTTTTGGTTTGCACATGGGTCCGGTGCCTTCCGATTTTATCAGTAAATGGATCAGCTATGCTGCAAATATTGGTTCTGTAAATATTTATGCCGTCCTGATTGGCTCACTGACAATAATTATTGTTTTTCTTTGGCCAAGAGTGACACATAAAATCCCGGGTTCGTTGATCGCAATTCTTGTTACGACTACAATCGCCTATTTTTTTCATCTTCCTGTAGAAACGATCGGAGCGCGGTTCGGCCAGATTCCTTCGTCATTACCGGCACCTGTTATTCCTCATTTAAACCTTGCTACCATTAAAAATTTAGTACAGCCTGCTTTCACAATTGCTTTATTAGGAGGTATTGAATCGCTGCTATCAGCTGTGGTGGCCGATGGAATGATTGGAGGCAATCACAGATCGAATATGGAATTGATTGCACAAGGGAGCGCCAATATTTTTTCTTCCTTGTTTGGCGGTATTCCTGCGACAGGAGCAATAGCGCGTACGGCGACAAATATAAAATCAGGAGGCCGCACACCAATCGCAGGGATAATGCATGCTGTTACTTTACTGGTGATCATGATCTGCGTTGGCAAATGGGCATCATTGATACCAATGGCAACATTGGCTGGCATACTGGTATTTGTGGCGTATAACATGAGTGAATGGGAAAGTTTTATTTCAATCATGAAGGGTCCTCGTGGCGATATGGCGGTTCTTCTCATCACATTTTTTTTAACTGTCCTTGTTGATCTTACGGTTGCCATAGAAATTGGCATGCTGATGGCAGCTGTTCTATTTATAAGAAAGATGATTCAATTTTCTGATGTTGCTGTATTAACCGGAAAGATGGATGATGAAGAGGATGGCGCAAATAAAGAAACCCTTGAAACCGAGACGATCCCTAAACATGTTGAAATATTTGAGATCACAGGACCGCTTTTTTTTGGGGCTGCACACAAGTTCAAGGATGCAATAAAATTTATTGAGAAGCCACCCAGGGTTCTTATTATCCGCATGAGACGTGTGCCAATTATAGACGCTACCGGTATTAAAACAATCGCTGAAGTTTATAAAGAATCAAAACATCGGGGTACAAGACTGATTTTATCCGAAGTGAATAGCGCACAGGTCATGGACGCCCTGAAAAATGCGAGGCTTTTATTTGCCATCGGTAAGGCCAACGTGACTGCAGATTTTGGAGATGCATTGGAAAGGTGTAACGAAATATTATTTGAAATGACTCATCATGACAGTTCCCGGATAACCGGTTAATAACCTTAATCAAAAATCAATACAATGAAAATAAAAGATGATACTGAAGAGAATTCCGGGTCAGAAAAAAAACTGAGCTACCCTTTATTGCAAAAACTAAAAGAGAAAGGATTTCAGTATGTCCAGGTACAGGGTTTTACAACAGACCGGCGACTTGATTATATGGAGCCGCGCTTTTTGGTATTGACACCTATCAAAGAACTTCCGCTTGATCCGGCGGAAATGGAAATATATGAACCTATCAACAGTAAACTTTTAGAAGACTGGGCAAATTCCCCTGATGAGGGCTTCGAAATATATGTTGCAATTAAATAAATATGACGCGATCGTAAATTAGTTTTATTGCAGATATTAAAAATGAATTGACCGGTTTTGAAGATTTGCTTCCGGACCGCTATATAATATTAACTTCCATCTCCAGCCTCACACCAAATCTTTTCTTAACGGATTGTTCTATGCTTTCGCTCAGTTGATAGATTTCTTTTCCGGTAGCATGACCATAATTCACCAAAACCAATGCCTGTTTTGAATGACAACCTGCATCGCCTTTTCGATAACCCTTCCATCCGCATTGTTCAATCAGCCATCCTGCTGCGAGTTTGATCGTTGCATCTGAATTTTCATATCCGATAATGCCAGGAAATTCTTTTTTCAGATCAGAAAATTTTGATTTTGGAATCGAAGGATTTTTAAAAAAACTTCCTGCATTTCCGATTTTAGCCGGATCTGGCAATTTCGAAGATCTAATATTGATCACTGCCTGTGAAATAGCCTGGATCGTAAGTTTTTTTATTCCCATCCGGTTCAATTCTTCTTCCACCGCGCCATAGCTGGTATTGAATACAGGAATTTTATTCAGACGATAGGTTACATTCAGGATAATAAACTGGTCTTTCAGCTTTTTCTTGAATACACTGTCCCTGTATCCGAATTCACAATCATTCACGCTGAAACTATAGACTTTTTTTTCTTTGATATGAAATGCTTCCAGCTCATCAAATGATTCTTTCAATTCTACTCCGTAAGCGCCGATATTCTGCATGGGACTGGCGCCCACATTCCCCGGAATCAGGGAAAGATTTTCCAGCCCGGCCCAATTTCTTTGGATACAATACATCACAAACCGGTGCCAGTTTTCTCCGGCGCCGGCCCGGACATAAAGATGATGCTCATCTTCCTTGATCAATTCAATTCCTTTGATCTCGTTTCTTAATACCAGTCCTTCGAAATTTTTGGTAAAAAGAATATTGCTTCCTCCCCCAAGAATAAAAGTTTTGAGTTTAGGATGACTGGTTATCAGTTCCGGCAAATCCTCCCAGTTGTTAAAAGCAGAATAGTATTTTGCATTCACATCAATACAAAATGTGTTGAATTGTTTGAGGGAGATGTTTTCCTGGATCTGCATATTGTTAATTCAAAAGCAAATTAAACAGTTTCAGATTAACTATAGACTCAAAGCTGAAAACTCTAAACTGCATCTACATCCGGAATAATGACCACACTCCGGAACTTTCTGTTATTGTGAAGGATGGCTGTCTGTTGCTGGATAATGGTTTTGGCGAGTAAAATTGTATTTCCATCCTTGGGCAATTTCAGCAATAGCTCTATCAGGTATTGATTTTTGATACGATTCACCATAGGTTCAGCCGGACCTACCATATATTTCCCGAAATCTTTTTTCATATTGTTGGCACAGAAATGGGCGGCAGCTACAACCACATCTTTTATTTTATGTTTGAATGTGATCATGATAATTCTTGAAAAAGGAGGATAAAAGAACTTTTGTCTTGCAAGGATTTCATTCCGGAAAAAAAGCTTGTAATCATGCGCCTGCACATATGCCAGTACAGGATGATTGGTGTTAGCAACCTGGATCAGCACTTTTCCCTCCCCGTCTTTTCTGCCGGCGCGGCCACTAACCTGTTCCATGAGTTGAAAAGCTCTTTCGTTTACCCTGAAATCTGCAAAACTTAGCAGGCTGTCGGCATCTAATATGCCTACAAGATTTACATTATCAAAATCAAGTCCCTTTACAATCATTTGCGTTCCTATGAGGATATCAATGCGCTGCTGTTCGAACAATTTTATCAGGTTATCGTGAGCAGTTTTTCCTCTCATACTATCGATATCCATTCTTGAAATTTTTGCTTTTGGGAAAATTTCTTCCAATTGTTCTTCGATTCGCTCTGTACCAAAATTTCGCTGGATAAAACGGTGGTTGCCGCAGGCAGCGCATATATTCACAGGCGGGTACACGGTACCACAGTAATGACAATGTAATTTATTAGTCAGTTTGTGATAGCTGAGAGAAACGTCGCAGTTCTGACATTGTGGGATCCATCCGCAAACCTGGCAAACCTGGTAAGGTGAATAACCCCGACGATTCTGAAATAAAATTACCTGCTTGTTTTTTTCCAGGGAATGATGGATTGCTTCCTGCAATGCCGGACTTATAATGATTTTGTTTTTATCTTTTGGAGGGATTTTTTTTGTGTCGATAATTTCAATGACCGGCATATTGAAATTACTGAAACGTTCATTGATCTCTACAAGCCCATATTTATTGTTGGTCGCGTTGAAATAGGATTCGACAGATGGAGTGGCGCTTCCCAAAATCACTTTTGCATTGAATAGGGAGGCATAATATACAGCAGCATCACGTGCATGATAACGCGGAGCCGGATCCTGTTGCTTATAGGAAGCATCATGTTCTTCGTCTGCGATTATTAACCCCAAATCTTCAAAAGGCAGGAAAAGTGAAGAACGCGCTCCCAGCACAATTTTCAATTCTCCGCTTCTGATTTTGTTCCATATCTCGAATCTCTCATTCTGGTTAAACTTGCTGTGATAAATTCCAATGTATCCGCCAAAATGTTTTTGCAAACGCCGTATGATCTGCGAAGTCAGCGCAATTTCCGGCAACAGATATAATACCTGTTTTCCTGTATTAATGAATTGTTCAATCAGCCTGATATAAACCTGTGTCTTGCCGCTCGAAGTAACTCCATGCAGCAGGCATGTTTGTTTGGATTGAAAAACGATATCAATTTCTTTGAAAGCTTTCTCCTGTGATGAAGTCAGTTCAAAATCGATCTCAATATTTTTAGGAAGGTATTGAACGCGTTCGATACTTCTTTTCTCTGCTATTAAAATATTCTTTTCGATCAAGCCTTTTAACTGTGCATCAGAAGCTCCTGATTTTTTTAATAATTCTGACTTGCTGACATTTCCGGCTGTTTTCATCAAATGCAGGTAGCTCAATAATAATTCCATTTGCTTCTCAGCCCTTTGTAATTTCCTGTCTTCATTCAGAAGAACGCTCAGGTTTTTCTCGTCATTGTATTCAGGGTTTAAGAGAATAAAAGTTTCTTTTTTGGGTGCATAAGATTCTTTCAATGTTTCCCATACAAAACAAACTTTTTTTTCAATCAGCTTTTTTATAACCGGGTACACGTGTGAAGAGTCCAGTATTTGCTGAACGAGAGATAATTTCAATTCCTTTTTGATCAGCAAAGCTTCTGCGACAAGATATTCGTCATGGTCCAGGACTGAAAAATCATCTCCATAATCTTCATTAAATACCAGGATGGTTTCACTGCTTAGCTTAAAATGCGCAGGCAATGCAGCAGCCATCACTTCTCCTTCGCTGCACATATAATAACCTGCGATCCATTGCCAAAACTGAAGTTGCTCAGGATAAATAATCGGATCGGTATCGAGCAGATTCAAAATTTCTTTTGGTTCGAAAGCTTCCGGCTTTAAATTGTGAAACTTTTTGACAATACCGGCATATTTTTTATTTTTCAGAGATACTTCAACCCTCGATCCCTCCTTTATAGTGAGACGAAACCTTTCCGGAACGGACCAGGTATAATTTTTTGGCAATGCCAGCGGTATGATGACTTCGGCGTACACTTGGTAGATCTGGAATGTAAAATATGAAATGCAAAACTATCGGCAAAACGGGGAACAGGTTCTTAATTTCAGGTTTTTTCGATCCAGGAAGCTTTATATTCAATCAATTTTTTTTCCATCAGATCATAGACTATATTCTTCAGGGCATTTATATCCTTAAGTGAAAAGGAATCCACTTTCACTTCTTCCAGGAAAACCGCCCTCGACCGGCCCGGAGTAAGAGAAAATATCGATTTAAAATGCAATCGATCATATGTATCGAGAAAAAGAATGGGAAGGATGGGCGTTTGTGTTTCGATAGCAATACGGAAAGCTCCATTGTAAAAATCTTTTAAAGGATGATGGGTTTCATTAAAAGTTCCTTCAGGGAAAATAACAATGGATACTCCTCTGCGTACGATGGATTTTAGTTGAAGTACACTTTTTGTCCGGACAGCCGAACTATTTCTGTCGACCATCACTGCACCCCTGCTATAAATGAATCCGAATATCGGCACATTTTTCATTTGCTCTTTTCCCAACACTCTTATCGATCTTTTCCTGATTGTTTTGAATATAGTAGGGATATCCATATAGGAGATATGATTGGCAACAAAAACATACTGTTTGTTTTTATCCAATGGGAATTCAAAAATATTTTGGTGGCAGATGCCGATCATGAAATACCATACATCAGCCCAAATGCGGGAAATACTGTAAATAAAATTTCCTCCTTTCATTTTTCCCCGGAAAGAAGCAATGAATACTAAGGGGAAAACCACGAACATGCATATAATAAAAACAATCAGCGCATAGATGGAATAAAAAAACTGAAGGGGCTTCAATAAGAGTTTCATAAAGTCCGAAAATCGGAAAGATTTTCTGATTCTAAAAATTCTTTCGACTTCGATATCAGTTTTTATTTCGTGCCGGCTTTCTGACTTTACTGTCATTCCAGACTTTTCAATTACAATGACATTCCCATTCCACACCCAGCTCAATACAGGTAATGACAACTGCATCGTTTCCTGAAGGAGCAAAAACGATCCGAAGGTGCTGGCCTTCGTTCGTATAACCTTCAAATGCATATTTAGGATCCGGATGGGCATCCGGTTCGCTTTTTGAATAGTTAATAGTTCCTTTTTCTAATATTTCGCTCACTTCTTTTTCTGTAATATGACGGCAATCCATCCTGCATCGCGCATGATGTGTATAGATCAGATGCGCATGCCTGTTAAGAGGCTCGTTATGGTTGGGAGGCTGCTGGCATTTTACAAAAAATAAACAGATGGATAGTAAGAGTATATTGGATCTGCTCCGCATTGTTTTAACAGTTCGTTAATTTGATTTAAGAAAATGAATGACCTGATATTCAGATTCATTTTATTTGCCAAATATACTGCCCCGGTTATTATTGACGATGGTGCTGTATCTTTGCAACCTTTATGGCCGATTCAAGATCAGTAGCATTTCATACACTCGGTTGTAAACTCAATTTTTCAGAAACTTCTTCATTATCGCGTTTATTGGAAAATGAAGGATTCAACAAAAAAGAGTTTGACGACATGGCTGACGTTTATGTGATCAATACCTGTTCTGTTACTGATAATGCGGATAAGGAATGCCGGCAACTGGTTCGGCGTATTCAAAGAAAATCTCCACAAAGCCTGATTGTTATTACTGGTTGTTATGCCCAATTAAAACCTGAGGAAATTGCAAATATTCCGGGAGTGGACCTTGTATTGGGCGCCGGTGAAAAATTTAATATTGCGAGTCATCTAAAGGAATTGGTGAAGGGTGATTCTACAAAAATTTGCAGTTGCGATATCGGGGAAGTGAATACTTTCAATCCAACTTTTTCTATCAATGACAGGACGAGGGCTTTTTTGAAAGTGCAGGATGGGTGCGATTATAATTGTTCATTCTGTACTATCCCTATGGCAAGAGGAAAGAGCAGAAGTGATTCAATCTCCAATGTTATTAAAAATGTTGAGTATCTCGCAGCAAATGGAGTTAAAGAAATTGTATTGACGGGAGTGAACCTGGGAGATTTCAGGGAGGAATTTTTAAATATTTCTCTGACTGAAAATTTATCATCAGATCAGCTCCGGGTAAAGAACCATGCAAAAAATTTTTATTCCCTTCTTCAGGAATTAGATAAAATAAAAACTATTCCACGTTTTAGAATTTCTTCCATTGAACCCAACCTGTTGACAAACGAAATTATTGAACTGGTTGCCAACAGTGATCGTTTCATGCCTCATTTTCATGTCCCATTGCAAAGCGGAAGTAACCGTATTCTTGGCCTGATGCGCAGAAGATATAAAAGAGAATTATATGCAGACAGGGTCAATCGGATTAAAACACTAATGCCGCATTGTGCAATTGGAGCCGACGTGATCGTGGGATTTCCCGGAGAAACAGAAGAAGATTTTCAGGAAACATTTGATTTTATTCATTCTTTGGATATCTCTTATCTTCATGTTTTTACTTATTCGGAGAGAGATCATACAAAAGCGTTGGAAATAAAGCCAATCGTGCCCCTCAATCAGCGGCATCAGCGTAACAGAACATTGAGGAACCTCTCTTTCATGAAAATGCAATACTTTACACGCTTGCATTCGGATGAAACCCGTAAAGTATTATTCGAGCGTCAGAATAAAAACGGGATGATGGAAGGATATACCGACAATTATATTAAAATTGAAACTCCTTTCCGGGAAGAATGGATCAACCAGATAGTTGATTGGAAAATATAGTATGAAAAAATTCCAGGTTACGATACAATTCACAATGGACGATGATTTCATGGCATTTGTTCCGGCTCACAGGGTTTATATCAATGATCTGATCGAGAAAGAAATCATCGACCAATATGTGGTTTCCATGGAGAGCCAGCAGGTATGGATCACGTTTACAGCCGACGATAAATCATCGGTTGACCATTATCTCGCCAAATCACCGATTTATAAATACTGGACTTATGATATCGTTGAACTTTTTTTATATGACGGGCAACATTACCGTCTTCCCTCTGTAAAATTAAATTGAGAAAAACTCAGCTTAATTATTTTTTGTTTTCAACCAGGCCGGTTTGCTTTTCAATACTTTTTTGTAAATGCCACAGGATTCAATATGCGCTCCCGGGAGATAACCCGTACTGACTAGAAATTCATTGACAATTTCTCCGCCGGTAAACTTGAAATTTTGCCTGAACAGCCTAACCCATTCTTCTTTTGTTTTGGGATGATGATGATCGAGCCATTTTTTGAATGAACCAAATTCTTTTTGCAGAGCTTTTATCCGTTTTGCATTCTCGATTGTTGCTGCAATTTTTAAACGATTGCGGATGATTCCGGCATCTTTGAGCAACCTGTCGATTTGCTTCTGTTTGTAATTCGAAACTTTAGAAATATCGAATTGATCAAAAGCTTTGAAAAAGTTTTCTTTTTTATTGAGGATGGTTGTCCAGGATAATCCTGCCTGGTTGATTTCGAGAATCAGGCGGGCGAATAATTCGTTGTCATCCCGGATGGGAAATCCATATTCATGATCGTGATAATGCACATGGACATTATCTTTTTCCATTTTCCAAACGACTTCACAATAACTCATGAGGCTTAAGTATAAATAGCTTCAACTAAAATAAACAATTGAAGATAAGCGGTAATTTCTGACAAAACCAGGTGTTTATTACCAGGCTTTTTATTTCTTTTTTAGCCTGATTTATTCATTCAAAAATTTTTGCAGAAAGCCTGAAGCCCTTATCTTTGCACTCCTTTCAAATTGGGAGCATAGCTCAGCTGGTTCAGAGCATCTGCCTTACAAGCAGAGGGTCCGCGGTTCGATCCCGTGTGCTCCCACAACCCCGGGTTTCCGGGTTTTTTTTTGCCCCTCATGGGAGTTCACTGCAAAGCTAAAGCCATTATATTTGCAGTCCATTTTGACTCCGTAGCTCAGTTGGTAGGGCATCCCGACTTTAGTCGGGAAGGTCCGGAGTAGATGAAATAAAATAATGACTCCGAAGCTCAGTTGGTAGAGCATCCCGACTTTAGTCGGGAGGGTCCGGAGTAGATGAAATAAAATAATGACTCCGTAGCTCAGTTGGTAGAGCATCCCGACTTTAGTCGGGAGGATCCGGAGTAGATGAAATAAAATAATGACTCCGTAGCTCAGTTGGTAGAGCAGCTGACTCTTAATCAGCGGGTCCAGAGTTCGAGTCTCTGCGGGGTCACTGTAAAGAGGGTTCAGATTTCTAACTGAACCCCTTTTTCATCGATGCATTTTTCACATTAAACCTGGATATATTCTAATATAAATTTCACCAGCAATTGGATTTTTCCCATAAAGGTTTACCAGCTTTGAATCCGGGTGATACCAGGAAAACTGAGCTCCGCCCATTACCCTTAGTTTATCTATTTGAAATAAATCATATCCTGCTCCGATGGTTGTTGAATTAATAGGAAATATTGTATTATCTCCATATGTATTTGTATCAAGGTTCAATTCCTCTACCGATTTTTGAACCCATTCGTAACGAAAATAGCTGACAAATCTTTTCAATCTGAGAGAGACTTCTAATGCAACATCGTTTGATCCATCCTGATTTTTTTCTTTATTCAAACCCCATAAAGCGGTGCTGCTAAAATATTTTTCAGTATCAAATATCAAAATATAAGTAGCAGAAGCGGTGGTTCGATTTACGTCTTCATTTGGTC
>DATJXY010000088.1:0-20512 GCA_035499855.1 Puia sp.
TGATAGGAATTTCCATTTTCATATTGAAAACTCGAAAGAAGATAACCAGCGATCTACTGAACCAAAAGGAGGAATAGGACTGATCAATGTGACTCGCAGACTGGAATTACTTTATCCGGATAAACATGAATTGCAGATTGATAACAGTAATGGAGTTTTTAAAGTAGACCTGCAATTAGAGATACAATAGATAACAGGAAACCCGATTCAGATATGCTTTACTGTATTATCATAGATGATGAACCACTGGCACGCAAAGGACTGAAAGAATATATTCAGGATGTGGATTTTCTTCATTGTGAAGGTGAATTCGAAAATCCATTAAAGGCAATGGATCTGTTATTACGAAAAAAAATCGATCTGATATTTCTTGATATCCAGATGCCCAAAATTACTGGCCTCGAATTTATGAAAACATTATCTCAGCCGCCCCAGGTTATTTTCACAACGGCTTATCCGCATTATGCAGTGGAAGGTTTTGAACTGAATGCAATTGATTATTTGCTCAAACCATTTTCATTCGAGCGATTCTGGAAAGCGGTCGTGAAAGTGAGGAACCAGATTGAGGCAAACAGGCAGATGATTGCAGGTGAGCCGAAGATTGAGCCGGGTCATTTTTTTATTAAAAGCGATAGCAGACTTATAAAAATCAAATATGAAGACATTTTGTTTGTCGAGGCCTTACAGAATTATGTCGCTATTTATACAAAAGATAAAAAACACATAGCTTACCTGACTTTTAAATCGGTCGAAGAAAACCTCCCACAGCATCAGTTTCTGAAAATTCATAAGTCCTTTATCGTTGCAATTGCAAAAATAGAATCGATTGAAGGCAATGAAATAAAAATCGGTTCTCATTCCTTACCCATCAGTCGGACTTCAAAAGAAGAGGTGATGGAAAAAATTCTGCAGAATCGATATTTGAAGAGATAACCGGTTTGGTTTCCGGGGATACATCCTTTGGCTGACTGCAGTATATAATGTAATTTTGCTTCTTTCACAATCATGCCACGGCTATTTTACCGTGGCATGATTATAAAGTCAGGTTTATGACCGAGATAAAAAAAGAAGAAGAAAAATCCTTGAATTTCCTGGAAGAGATTGTGGAACAAGACCTGGAAGCAGGCAAATACAAAACTATTCTTACCCGATTTCCTCCCGAACCAAACGGTTATCTGCATATTGGCCATGCCAAATCCATTTGTTTGAATTTTGGTCTTGCATTGAAATACGGAGGTAAAACGAATCTTCGTTTTGATGACACTAATCCTGTAACCGAAGAAACAGAATATGTGGACAGTATCAAGGAAGATATTCAATGGCTGGGCTTTAAATGGGCCCATGAATTATATGCTTCAGATTATTTTGAAGAGTTGTATGGATTTGCTGTAAAACTTATCAAAAAGGGATTGGCTTATGTAGACGACAGTACGAGTGAAGAGATTGCAGAACAAAAAGGAACTCCAACCGAACCCGGAAAAGAAAGCCCTTACCGGAGCCGGAGCATTGAAGAAAATCTGCAGCTGTTTGCTGATATGCGTCAAGGAAAATATAAAGACGGAGAAAAAGTATTGCGTGCGAAAGTCGACATGGAATCTCCAAATATGCAGATGCGTGACCCAATTATTTACAGGATAAAACATGCTCATCACCACCGCACGGGTGACAAATGGTGCATTTATCCTATGTATGATTTTGCTCATGGACAGAGTGATTCGATCGAAAATATTACGCATTCGATTTGCACACTTGAATTCGTTTCTCATCGCCCTTTGTACGACTGGTTCATAGAAAAGCTGGAAATTTTCCCGTCTAAACAATATGAATTTGCCCGCCTCAACCTGACTTATACGGTGATGAGTAAACGAAAATTATTGCAGCTCGTCAATGAGAAATATGTTAATGGGTGGGATGACCCAAGGATGCCGACACTCTCTGCTCTTCGTCGCCGGGGCTATACACCTGAGAGCATCCGGCTTTTTACTGAAAAGGTTGGAGTGCAGAAAAGAGATAATTTGATTGACGTATCCCTGCTGGAATTTTGCATCAGAGAACATTTGAATAAAGTAGCTCTGCGCAGAATGGTTGTTTTTGATCCGGTAAAAGTGGTGATTACAAATTATACCGGTGGAGAAGAATTATTAAAGAGTGAAGATAATCCGGAAAACGAACAGACAACTCACAGAGAAATTCCATTTAGTAAAGAACTCTATATCGAGAGGGAGGATTTTATGGAAGATCCTCCAAAAAAATTTTTCCGCCTCGCTCCGGGCAAAATGGTCAGACTGAAAAGCGCGTATATTATCCGATGTGATGAAGTCGTTAAGAATGAGAATGGCCTTATTGAAGAAATCAGGTGCAGTTATCTTCCGGAAAGCAAAAGCGGAGCCGATACATCAGGCATTAAAGTACAGGGAACTCTCCATTGGGTAAGTGTTCCGCATGCCGTTACTGTGGAAGTGAAATTATATGATCGCCTGTTTCGCGTTGACGACCCATCAAATGAAGAAGGCCATTTTAAGGATTATATCAATCCTGATTCTTTGCAGATTGTGACTGCTGCTTATGCTGAACCAGCATTAAGACATGCAGGTTTTGGAGAACGATACCAGTTCCTGCGTAAAGGATATTTTTGCCTGGATAAAGATTGTTCTGAAGATAAGATGGTTTTCAACCGGACAGTTACTCTGAAAGATACCTGGGCGAAAGAAAAGATAAAAGTTGACAGGTGACAGTTCGCATTTGAAAGATATAAGTATTGTTTTAGCCTTTCTGTCAACTGTCATCTGTCAACCGGCATCCATAAAAAAAGAGGCTACTGGCCTCTTCTTTCATTTTATATAAACCCTGCTTCGCTATTTCTATTAATGGGACCCTCCGCCTCCACCCATTCTTTGCGGGCGGTTTTTTTCTATCCAATCCTGGTATTTCTTAAATAAATCATCGCCCAATACTGCCTGGATCCTTTTATTTGCCTGGTCATTGATGGGCTGCATCTTTGCTTTCTTTTCGTCCTGGCTCAATGTCTGGTCCATATAAATCTCTCTTCTCTTCGGCATAAATTCCTGTTGAATATTCGAGATAGAATCAGACTGAG
This sequence comes from Puia sp., assembly GCA_035499855.1. Taxonomy (GTDB): domain Bacteria; phylum Bacteroidota; class Bacteroidia; order Chitinophagales; family Chitinophagaceae; genus Puia. Next base: position 3,098 of record DATJXY010000088.1, read on the forward strand.
CATCCGTTAATTTCAGGTCTGTTTTCATTTTTTGTTTCATTTCTGCCGCTCTTGCCGGATCCCTCTGGGCGTAAAGAGATGAAAAGGAAAATACAGCGATAAGGACTGCTAAGCAGGTAATAAGTTTTTTCATTGTGATTAATTTTTTGATGACAAGAATCAATCAATAACAGAATCTAAATTGGTGCCAAAATTTATTATCCAAATTGCTTTTATTTGAACGGTGAAGAAGCTGTACAACCCGGTCAATTCATGTCTTCAGTCAACAATTTTGACAGAAAATTAATTTTAAAGTTTTTTAAAAAAATAGCTTTATGTAACTAACAATTTATCAACATGATTGATTTTCCACCGGGCTGGTTGTTTTTTATAGCCAGGCGGGACAGTGTTTTATATTAACTTGCAGCATGCAGCAATACCTCGACTTGCTTCAGCAAATCATTGATACGGGTTCATTAAAAACAGACCGTACCGGAACCGGCACTACCAGTTGTTTTGGTTACCAGATGCGATTTGATTTGAAAAAAGGATTTCCGCTCGTCACGACAAAAAAATTACACCTGAAAAGTATTATTTACGAGGTATTGTGGTTTTTGCGCGGAGAGACCAATGTTCAATATCTTAAAGAACATGGTGTGAGTATCTGGGATGAATGGGCAGATGAAAAGGGGGAATTGGGACCTGTCTATGGTAAGCAATGGCGAAGCTGGGAAGGTGCGAATGGAAATGTGATTGATCAGATTTCGCAGGTAATCGAACAAATCAAAAAGAACCCGGATAGCCGTCGCCTGATTGTAAGCGCATGGAATGTGGCCGATCTTCCTAAAATGGCTTTGATGCCCTGTCATGTTATGTTTCAATTTTATGTTTCGCCTCCAAGTGCCGGCCGGGGAGAAAAGAAACCAAGATTAAGTTGTCAGCTTTATCAGCGGAGCGCGGATGTATTTCTAGGAGTTCCCTTTAATATTGCTTCATATGCATTACTGACGATGATGATGGCACAGGTTTGTGACATGGAAGCAGGAGAATTTATTCACACATTCGGAGATGTGCATTTATACAACAATCATATTGAGCAGGCTGAATTGCAATTGACAAGAAAGCCATTTCCATTGCCCAATATGAAACTCAATCCGGCTGTTCAAAATATTTTCGATTTCAAATTTGAAGATTTCACACTCGAAAATTATCAGTCACATCCGGCTATCAAAGCACCGGTTGCGGTATAAAAACCCCTTCCCCTAAAGGGGAATTGTTATATGCCAAAAAAAACGGATGTCTACTGGAAATAATAATAAATTGATATCTACATTCATTCATATTAAATTCCCCTTTAGGGGTTAGGGGTATGATTCTTTCTCTCATAGTCGCAGCATCCACTAACAATGCCATTGGTAAAGACAATCGGCTGCTTTGGAAATTACCAAATGATATGAAGTATTTTAAAAACACTACCTGGGCGATGCCGATAATCATGGGTAGAAAAACTTTTGAATCACTGGATAACCAGGTTTTGCCCGGCAGATTCAATATCATCGTCACACGTCAAAAAGACTGGCATCCGGGTGTTGACCGTGTACAGGTAGCGGATAGCCTTAATAAAGCAATCGAACTCGCCAAGCAAACAGATTGCAAGGAGAGCTTTGTAATAGGAGGGGGAGAATTATTTGCCGAATCTATATCTGTCGCAGATAAAATTTATATGACAAGAGTATTTGCCGATATAGCCGGAGATTCTTTTTTTCCAAAGATTGACGAAACAAAATGGCAAATGGTATCACATCGTGATTTTTCTGCCGACGAGAAGCATGCTTATGGGTATAGTTTCCAGATATGGCAGAGAAGAATTTAAAAAAGTAAATATAAAATGTAAAAATCGGGGAAGATTTACATTTTCGGTTCTATATTTTGCATTTTACATTCATTCATGTATTCCAGGATTCAGTTCGCAAAAAAATATCTGCAGTATTATTTTAAAGCTTCTAATGGCAGCGGGCATGGTATACATTCTCCTTTTGTATTTGATTTTATAAAAAATGTATTGAATGATAAACAAGATCCTGAAGCTTATACACCGATCGAAATCTTAAGAAAACAATTACTACAAGACGAAACAAAAGTTGAAGTGAAAGATTTTGGAGCTGGTTCTGCAAAAACAAAGAGCCATCTTCGCTCTGTTTCTGAAATTGTAAAAAATAGTGCAGTGGGGCCAAAACTCGGACAATTATTATTCAGGATTTCGAAATATTATCAACCCAAAACAATCATTGAACTGGGGACTTCCCTTGGCTTATCGGCGGCTTATCTTGCCTCGGGAAATCGAAATGCATCACTCATTACCATCGAAGGGTCAGGAGAAATTGCTTCTGTCGCCGACAAAAATTTTGACAGGCTGGGATTGAAAAACGTGCAATTGATCAGGGGAAATTTTGATGATCAGCTTTTACCTGTTATTGATCATTTATCAGCCATTGACATGGCCTACATCGATGGCAATCATCGTATGGAGCCTGTTCTAAGATATTTCAACATGTTCATGGAGCATATGGCAGATTCATCGATGATTGTCTTCGATGATATCCATTGGAGTAATGATATGGAAGAAGCATGGGCTTTTATTCAAAATGATTCCCGCGTAAAGCTGACTGTCGATTTATTTTTTTTCGGAGTTATTTTTTTTCGGAATGAGTTTAAGGTAAAGCAGGATTTTATAATTCGTTTTTAAAATTAATTTTCAGGTAAGAAAATAATTCAGTCTGAATTCTGTTAATGTGGATGGGTTGCTGTGCATTATTTTGATATAAAAGCGTTTAACATTTAGTAATTTGAATCTATAACCATTCATATGATTGTTGGCGTACTTAAAGAACCATCATTTGAGTCCAGAGTTTCATTATTAGCGGAAGGAGTTATTTCCTTAGTTAAGAAAGGCGTTCAGGTTTGGATTGAATCAGGAGCAGGAGTCAGGGCATTTTGTGATGATCAGGAATATTCACAGGCAGGAGCTGTCATCAAAACAAAATTGGAAATAACCACACAAGCGGATCTTCTATTGAGCATTCATCCGGATAATATTCAATCCCAGGTTCAAAATAAAATTCTTGTAGGAATATTTCAACCCTTGTATAATTATGAATTGATGCGTTCCTGGGCGGACCAGCGCATCACATCATTCAGCCTGGATATGCTGCCCCGGACAACAAGAGCGCAGAGTATGGATGTATTGAGTTCACAGGCAAATATCGCCGGATACAAAGCCGTTCTGCTTGCAGCGAATCTGCTTCCACATTATTTTCCCATGTTTATTACAGCAGCAGGAAGTATTCCGCCCGCAAAAATCTTGATTCTTGGTGCCGGCGTTGCAGGATTGCAGGCAATCGCTACAGCAAAGAGATTGGGTGCCGTGGTCGAAGTTTTTGATACGAGGCCCGAAGTAAAAGAAGAAGTAATGAGTCTGGGCGGGAAATTTGTTGAGGTAGAAGGCGCGGCAGATGCATCAGCAGCTGGTGGTTATGCAGTTGAACAAAGCGAGGATTTTTTACAAAGACAAAAAAATAAGATAGCCGAAACCATTGCTAAATCAGATATTGTAATTACGACCGCACAGATACCTGGCAAGAAAGCGCCTGTATTGATCAGCAGAGAAATGATTGAAGCCATGAAAAAAGGATCTGTTATTATTGACCTTGCTTCGGCAACAGGGGGCAACACTGAACTGACAAAAAATAATGAAACAATTTTTCATGAAGGAGTTAGTATCGTTGGTAACTCTGCCCTGTCATCCAATATGCCCTCTGATGCGAGTAAATTATACGGAAAAAATATTTTTAATTTTTTACAACTGATCATCGATAAGGAAGGAAACCTTCATCTGAATTTTGAAGATGAATTGGTAAAGGGAGCTTGCATTACACACCGGGGCGAGATATTGAATGAACGGGTAAAAAAATTAATTTAAATATTCAGCCCGGTCTTTAAAGGCCGGACCATTTGACAAGTTAATAAAAAAACAATATGGAAAATATTCTCCATTGGATTTCTGTCAATCAGCAAATGATCTATATCGTCATCCTGATGATTTTTTTGGGGATTGAAGTGATTGGTCATGTGCCCAGTGTATTGCATACACCGCTTATGAGCGGTGCGAATGCAATTCATGGAGTTGTGATTATTGGAGCCATCATCGTGATGGGTAAAGCTGAAGACAATAATTATCTGGCTTTGATATTGGGATTTCTTGCTGTGGTACTCGGCACTTTAAATGTAGTTGGAGGTTTTGTGGTGACAGACAGGATGCTGGAAATGTTCAAGAAAAAGAAATAGAAGTTTTAACGGATTTATCTCTGAGATTCAATTATGGAAATAAACATACTCACTATTTGTTACCTGGTTGCTTCCATCACATTCATTTTGGGATTGAAGATGCTGTCGAATCCGGCCACGGCCAAACGTGGAAACAGGATTGCGGCTGCGGGAATGATCATTGCCATTGCAGGGACAATCTTTTTGTACCAGGATGAATCCGGAAATCATCTACATAATTATCCGTTGATAGGACTTGCATTGATGATCGGATCTGTAGTAGGAGCAATCGCAGCGAGAAGAGTGAAGATGACAGCTATGCCTGAAATGGTAAGCCTGTTTAATGGAATGGGAGGAGCATGTGCCATGCTTATTTCTGTTGTAGAGTATTATCATCTCCATCGGGAATATGGCTCATCCGATTCTGAACGGTTTTCCGATGTAGTTCCATTTGGTTTTTATATTACCATCATTGCGGGGCTTATTATCGGATCCGTTTCTTTTGCCGGCAGCGTGATTGCCTGGGGAAAATTGAGTGGCAAAATAAAAGATTATGCTTTCAAAGGCCAGCATATCATCAACCTGGTTTTATTGTTATTTGTCTTTGTTGCCGCATACATAACTTATGATTCCAGCGTTCAAATGACTTATACCTGGTTTTTGATAACACTTATACTGGCATTATTATACGGCATTCTTTTCGTTCTTCCAATTGGCGGCGCCGATATGCCTGTTGTTATTTCATTACTTAATTCATTTACCGGTGTGGCAGCAGCCTGCGGCGGATTTTTATATAACAATAAAGCCATGCTCACGGGAGGAATACTCGTAGGAGCAGCAGGAACTTTATTGACTATACTAATGTGTAAGGCCATGAACCGGTCATTGAGAAATGTATTGATCGGTTCATTCGGAACAACTACCGGTGCCGCCTCCACGCAGCCAGGTGCAGCAGAACAAGGATCGTATAAAGAAATATCTGTCAGCGAAACAGCGATTATTATGAGTTATTCCGGTAAAGTGATGATTGTCCCGGGATATGGATTGGCAGTTGCACAGGCACAACATGCCTGTCATGAACTGGAAAAGCTGCTTGTAGAGAAAGGAGTAGATGTAAAATATGCAATTCATCCGGTTGCAGGTCGCATGCCCGGCCATATGAATGTGCTGCTGGCAGAAGCTGACGTGAGTTATGATAAATTACTGGAAATGGATGTTGCCAATGAGGAATTTGCTACAACGGATATCGTACTTGTGTTGGGAGCGAATGACGTGGTCAACCCTGCAGCCAAGACCGATCCGGCTTCCCCCATCTACGGTATGCCCATTTTGGAAGTCGAACAGGCAAAGACAGTAATTGTTAACAAACGCAGCATGAAGCCAGGATATGCAGGCATCGAAAACCAATTATTTTTCCGTCCAAAAACTTCCATGCTTTTCGGAGATGCCAAAGATGTACTGCAACAATTGATTACTACAATCAGGAATTTATAGGTGGATATCTCGCGCAAAGTCGCGAAACTTGCTAATAAATTAGGGTGTCTTGGCGTCATTGCGAGAAATATTATTGCTGAATGGAATTTCCCGGTTGAAGGGTGCGACCCCGCATGATACTGGGCAGACAGCAACAAAAGTCCTATACATATTCTGCTGCGGGCGCATAATAATGTCAATGTTGCAAAAAATCATTTAATAAACTAAATAATTTCTGCGGTTCTTCAACCTGTGGGTTATGACCTGAGTATTCGAACATCACAAATTTTGCCTGCGGGCAATATTCTTTAAATTTTACCATCATCTCCGGTACGGCTACACGATCATATCTTCCCCCGTAAATCAAGACAGGCATCATGAGATCTTTTAGTTTGGAACGATAATCAAAACTGCCGATATCGCTTCCGACTATAAAATCACCATCTTTACCTACCATCTGATAATACAATTTCGTATTGTTTGGGTTCGGATAATTTTGATATCGTCCTGTGCCACCACGGGCCCTGAAATTATCCGGATTATAAGCATATAAAAAACCATAAGGTACTTTACTGTAAATACGCTGATGGATCGGATCGCTCGACACAAATCCTCTCTCTCTTATCAACATCAGACTGTCCCAGACTTCCGGGTAATTGGTTTTTATTTCATGGTTGCTGTTGTCATCGTTTTCCTGCCACATTATAAAACTGTGAAAAGTGTTAGCAAGAACGAGGTGTTTGAGATGCTTAGGATATTTGATTGCATAACCCTGCGCAACGAGTCCGCCATAAGAATGCCCAAGCACATTGATCATGTCAAAATGCAATGCCTGGCGCAATCCTTCGATATCCTCAATATCACGGTCAAGCGTATACTCTTTTACATCTTTTGCCGTATCCGATTTCCCGCGACCAAATGCATCGAAATAAACAATCATATTATTGGATGCCAGTGAATCAAAATTTCTGTAAGAAGGATGAGCACCACCAGGGCCGCCGGGAATAATGAATAGTGGATCACCCTTGCCAACAAGGACCACCCATAATTTCGCGCCATTTACGGTGACATATTTCCCATCTTTTTCGCTGTCAGGAAAACTTTGTGCTGAACTATAAAAAACAGAACCGAGAAATAATGAAATCAAAAGAAGGAGCTTCATCTTTTTTTTGGTTAATGATGATTTAGAATAATTTTGGCTGCACCAAATTTAACAGGAATTGTCATCAGTATTGCCAGAAGAATTTTTGTCGACTCTTGAAGGGATCAATGGCTTCAATAAAGAGTCGTTTGTAAATACTCATCTTTCGGATGAACAGATAGTATCGGTGCGCATAAATCCTCAAAAATTGTCTGCCGGAAATGATCAATTGTTTCCGAATGAATCGACACCAATCATTTCGGCTAAAATTCCATGGGCTTCGAATGGATACTACTTATCCAGCCGGCCTTTGTTTACGCTCGATCCATTTTTTCATGCCGGACTTTATTACGTACAGGAAGCATCCAGCATGTTTGTCGAACAGGCATTGAAACAATCGACTGATATCTCAAAACCTCTCAAAGTTCTTGATCTATGCGCCGCTCCAGGCGGAAAATCAACCCTGCTTCAATCTTTGATATCGCATGAGAGTTTATTGGTGAGTAATGAACTGATTAAATCGAGAGTGAATATTCTCCAGGAGAATATCATTAAATGGGGTGCATCCAATATAGTCATCACCAATAATGATCCGCAAGATTTTTCTAAGATGGAAAATTATTTTGATGTGATTCTGGTGGATGCACCTTGCAGCGGAAGTGGATTATTCCGGCGCGACCCGGAAGCTATCAGAGAATGGAGTGAAGAAAATGTAAAGCTCTGCAGTTACCGCCAGCAAAGGATCCTGGCCGATATATGGCCTGCTTTGAAAAAGAACGGAATTCTTATTTATTCTACCTGCTCTTACTCCAAACAGGAAAATGAAGATATGCTGGACTGGATCATGGAAAAATTTGAAGCAGATAGTCTGCCAATATCAATAAAACCAGAGTGGAATATCATTGAAAGCCGTCCGGATGTGAATAAGGGATATGGATATCGTTTTTATCCGGATAAAATAAAAGGAGAAGGCTTTTTTATCGGCTGTTTACAAAAAAAGAATGGCAATAGTTTTGGAACTCCTGTTATTAAAAAACAATCCCTGGAAAAACTGACCAAAAATGATGAACTGATTGTCCGAACACATATTCAGCCTGAAAAAAACCCAATACTGGCCTGCTTTAAACATAACAATATGGTATATGCGCTACCTGCCCATCTGGAGAATGATATCATTTTTTTAAGAAACAAATTATATCTCCGTAAAGCCGGGATTTTATTGGGAAAATTAAATTCAGGATCCCTGATTCCTGAACATGAATTGGCAATAAGTGCCATTGTTTCGAAAGAAATCCCTTTTATTGAAGTCGACAAGGAGAATGCCATTCAATATTTACGGAAGGAAGAATTGAAAATGGATATCTCAGGAAGGGGATGGACGCTGATTCAATACAAAAAACAAAATCTCGGCTGGATAAAAATGCTGCAAAACCGGTTCAATAATTATTATCCCACTGAGTGGAGAATTGTGATGAGGAATCCAAAATCGCAAGTATAGAATATTAGGTAGGCTTAAATTCCGGGATCAAATTCTTTTATATCTCACCAGGTAGAGCAGTGATTTTTCTTTCGTTTCGAATTTTTCAGGAAATCCATCTCCACCCAAATTGTAACACATAATCATATCCTCTCCTTCAAATTTGTAAATGCATTGAAAAGTCTTGCCTTTATTAGGGCCAAATACGCCTGTTATAGCCAATGCTTTGGGGGAAGCGCCTTCAATCGATTCAATAATTCCACTGTCGATGACTTTTTCTTCAATTAATTGGTACGAATTCTCATCCAGTTCCAGAACCATCTTTTTAAATCCGGAAGCAGGCAGGGGCTTTCCCCCGAGTGCAGCTTCAGCGATTTTCCATTTGCCCCTGATAGTCATACTATAAATGTAAAATTTTAATATAAAAGGCGGGAATACAGTTTTGCACCCTGGTGAATAAGATTTTACATTTTCTTTGTAAGATATTTCCGCATCTTTGCGTTAATTGGAAAATACCTCGCCATGAAGCGACTCATTGTGCTGCTTACCACATTGTTCCTTACAATAGTTTCATTGGCCCAGCCAAGCCAGTTGATTATTCAGGGAGAAACCGGCAAATTATACCTGGACCATACGGTCGCTGCTAAAGAAAACTGGTATAGCGTTGGGAGAATGTATAATATGAGTCCTAAACAGATCGCCCCTTTTAATGGGCTCACCTTAAATACTCCTCTTGAAATTGGCCAACAGCTGAAAATCCCTTTAAAATCTGTAAATTTTTCCCAGGATGGAGTAAAATCTGGCGGTGAAACCCTTGTACCGGTTTATCACATCATCCAGGAAAAAGAATGGATGTATCATATCAGCGTTACTTATAATAAAGTTCCAATTGAAAATCTTGAAAAATGGAATCATATCAATAAAGATCAGGCAAAAGCAGGAATGCAGTTGATCGTGGGATTTCTTAAAGTAAAAACTGCGGAATCAGCTCTTGCAAATAAGGGAACTGATAGAATGGTAGCAGTTGCGCCGGTAGTAATTAAAAATGCCGATAAGCCAAAAACGCAGACTACAAGCCTGATTCCCAAAGAAGATAAAGCTTCGGATGTTTCAAAGAATGAGCAGCTTTCATCGACATCAAATCAACAGGCTAAGCCACCAGTAATAACCACTGCTTCAGTTCAGAACACAAATAGCGGAACCACCACTCCTGTTAATACTTATTCGGCTACTCACTCAACGGGCGGCTTTTTCAGTGCTGACTTCGCGAATGGAAATAAAATATCCAGCGGACAGGCTGCTATTTTTAAAAGTACAAGCGGCTGGAATGATGGCAAGTATTATGCATTGATGAATAATGTACCGGTAGGCACAATTGTAAAAGTTACGAACCCATCGACCAGCAAAACTATTTTTGCAAAAGTATTGGGCCAGTTGCCTGATATGAAAGAAAGCGCCGGTCTTTCTATCCGAATCAGCAATGCTGCAGCTGCAGAATTAGGAACAGGCGAAGGAAAATTTCCCGTTGAAATAAAATATTAAATTTTTAATGAAGAGCGAGATTGTTATCCTCAAAAATCAAACAATTAAACCATCTAACCATCTACTTCTTTGGATGTCCGCCACCGTCTTCAGGTTTCTTACAGCAGGTAGGTAGTCTCTTATATGCGTCGGGATCAGCAGCAACATCATCTGCATCATAACCCGCATTTGCAATAGCAGCTTTTACATTTTCGATGGAAGTTCTATCGACGATATAAGTGACTTTTGTGATTTTCTTCTTGTAATCCACCACTACTTTCTGAACCCCTTCTTCACGGCTTACATAGCTTTCAATTCTTTTCTTACATTCCTCGCATTGTACGGTTGGGGTTTTGATAGTGGCTGTCTCGATCCCATTTTTTCTTTCCACTTGTGCGATGGATGGAATAGAATAACCGATGATCAGTAATAATAATAATTGCGTTTTTTTCATATTGATAGAATTTTACAGTCTTCAAATTTACAAAACTCTCTTCCAGTTGGCGGGTTCTTCTCTCCATTTTAACAAAATTCCCTGTTCTTCGGGAGAAACAATCCCTTTTTCAATTGCCAGACTAATCAATGTCTCGTAATCGGTGAGCGACTTGCAGGGAATAGCTGCTTTTTCAAATGCGCGGCGGCCTTCATCAAAACCATAAGTAAAAATGCAAACCATACCAATCACGTCCAACCCTGATTTTTTAAGCACTTCAGTTACTTCCAGGCTGCTTTTGCCAGTAGATATCAGGTCTTCAATGACCACCACTTTTTTTCCTTTTTCATAAAACCCTTCTATCTGATTACCCAGTCCATGTTCTTTCGGTTTTGGTCGGACATAAATAAAAGGAAGTTTCAACTGGTCGGCTGCCATAGCGCCCCAGGCAATACCGGCTGTGGCAACGCCGGCCAATAATTCAGCTTCCGGAAATCCGTCGAAAATGATATTACACATTTCGGATTTGATAAATTCGCGGATATATGGGAAAGACAATACTTTTCTGTTATCGCAATAGATCGGGCTCTTCCAGCCGGAGGCCCAGGTAAATGGTTCTTTTATATTCAACCGGATCGCATTAATTTGTAACAGCTTTTCTGCAACGGCTTTTTCATTTGTCATGGCGTGAAGATAATATGAAAATGTGAAAACTGGCGGATGTGCGGATGTGCAAATGATTCTTGTTATCCCATCCCGGTGAATTTCTAATAGCGCAAATTTTTATATCGTTTCCGGAATGAATGTGATTCATCAAATGCATAACAATGTTTATCAAAATTTATTTCGACGACAAACCTCTTTTTTTGTGCGATGAATTGAATGAAGAGATCAATCGCTATGCACATCATGACGATGCAGTTTTTATTGACGAATTTTCAAGCGCAGCTGTGAATTCGATGATTCATGAAATGAAAGCAGCTAAAGTTCATGCCGGAATTTTTTATCATAACAAACTGGAAGATTTGAGAAAAGCTTTCTGGAAAAAGTTTACACTGGTTCAGGCAGGAGGAGGTTTGGTTCAAAATGAAAAAAACCAGGTTCTTTTTATTTTCAGAAGAAAAAAATGGGATCTGCCAAAAGGTAAACTGGACAAAGGAGAAACATTTGCGAAAAGCGCTTTGCGTGAAGTAAAGGAAGAAACGGGTTTAAAAAAAGTTGAGTTGAAAGAATTTTTACTGGCGACCTATCATACCTATGACGAAAATGGAAAACATTTTTTGAAAGAAACACAATGGTTCAATATGCGATCCGGTGATGATCAGCAGCTGATCCCACAAGCTGAGGAACAGATTACAGATATCAAATGGGCTGATGAAAAAGAGATGCTCAAATTGACTAAGAACACTTATCCATCCATCATTGATGTACTGATTGCCGGAGGATATCATCAAGTCGGGAGTCATTAGTCAGCAGTCGATAGTAATCAATATAAATATGAATGAATGTTGATTACGAACCAATCTAACGATTAAAAACTACCGACTCTCCCTATAGTCCTTCCAATTTTAGAATAAACACCGTCAGACGGCTGATGCAAATAAGTTTTTCTGCTTCGTCTACGATCCTGATATCCCAGACATGGGTTGAACCTCCGAGATGCACGGGAGTTGCTATGCCGGTCACATATCCATGTTTGATACTCCGGATATGGTTGGCATTGATTTCAACTCCTACGCAATAATATTTATTCGGATCGATTACCATTGCAGATGCAACGCTGCCGATGGTTTCAGCAAGTGTTGCAGAAGCGCCTCCATGCAATATCCCATATACCTGCCTCGTACGATTGTCGACAGGCATTTTAGCCTTCATGAAATTTTCGCCTACTTCAGTAAATTCAATTCCGAGGTGATTAATCATCGTGCCATCGCTAAAAGATTGCAGGTCTTTTACCGCAAGTGAAGGGTTGAACCAGATTGACATATTTATGCTTTCGTTTTTAAAGATTGAGCTACTACTTCAGGCAGAAATTGCAAGGCATCGCCGCCATTGCGCAAGACATCTCTTACCAGTGTGGATGCAACCGAAGTGTATTGAGGCAGACAGGTCAGGAAAACAGTTTCAATTTTTGTATCCAGGCTCCGGTTCATATCGGCAATTGCTTTTTCATATTCGAAATCATTCACGTAGCGTATCCCTCTCAAAATAAAATTTGCACCCACCTGCTGGCAGCATTTTACTGTGAGTCCTTCATACACGACAGCATTCACCTGGGGATTATCTTTATAAATTTCCTTGATCCATCTTAATCTTTGCTCTTCTGAAAACATGGGCTCCTTATTATTGTTCCGGCCAATCCCGATAATTAATTTATCGAATAAAAAAAGCGAACGATTGATAATATCCAGATGACCGATTGTGATGGGGTCAAATGTTCCGGGAAAAAGAGCAATTCTTTGCATAAGCTTTAGAATTTTGTATTGTTTCGGGGAAGGATAGCCGAGTCATAACTCCATAGTCCGGAGTCGCTAGTCGATACTCAGGACTCCGGACTACTGACTCTATCAATTATTTTCCGCCTTTGTGCCGGCAAGCAGGTAAAGTACAGCCATTCGAACTGCTACTCCGTTTTCCACCTGTTGCAAAATAATCGATTGCCTGCTGTCTGCCGCATCGCTATCCAATTCCACTCCACGGTTAATAGGGCCCGGATGCATGATGATAATTTCTTTTTTCAGGCTGTTCAGAATTTTTTTATTAATCCCGTAGGCAAGACTATACTCACGCAAAGAAGAAAAAAGAACCTGGTTCTGGCGTTCCAGTTGAATGCGAAGTACATTCGCCACATCACACCATTCTAATGCTTTTTTAAGATTATATTCCACACGTACATCGAAAGCATCAGAAATATATTTTGGAATCAGGGTGGGGGGGCCGACTACTGTAACTTCTGCTCCCAATTTTTTTAAAAGATAAATATTGCTTAATGCGACTCTTGAATGCATGATATCGCCCACAAGAGCAATTTTTCTCCCCCTGATGCTTCCTAATTTTTCGCGGATGGAGAATGCATCCAGTAATGCCTGTGTCGGATGTTCATTGATTCCATCTCCTGCATTGACGATGGACGCCGGAATATGTTTTGCCAGAAAATGCGGGGCGCCGCTTGCGCTATGTCGCATGACAACCATATCCACTTTCATGGCCAGAATATTGTTGACAGTGTCCAGCAATGTTTCGCCTTTGGAGACGGAAGAGCCTGATGCCGTAAAATTAATTGTGGATGCCGATAATCTTTTTTCCGCCAGTTCAAATGAAATTCTTGTCCGCGTCGAATTTTCATAAAAAAGATTTACAATCGTAATATCCCGCAGGGTAGGAACCTGTTTGATCGGACGCTGCAAAACTTCTTTAAATTGAATGGCTGTATCTAAAATGAGTTGAATATCCTCAGGGTTGAGATCCCTGATACCTAAGAGATGTTTGGTAGAAAGATTCATCTTAGGCTGCGAAGTTAAAGGAATTTTATTTTAGCAAAGGAATTAATTGTCGATGGTTTATCGTCCATGGTCTAATTCTTCATTCCACTAACACTACTTCATCTTTCTCATCTTTTTCTTTCCAGAAAACTTTTACCTTCTGCGTTATGATCGAATCGATGGATTTTCCGATATAGTCTGCCTGTATGGGAAGCTGGCGACTGAATCTCCTGTCAATAAGTATACACAATTCTACTTTTGCAGGCCTTCCGAATCCAAGAAGGGCATCGAGTGCTGCGCGTATAGTCCTGCCCGTGTATAGTACATCATCAATGATAACAACGTTTTTGTTTTCAATAGAAAAAGAAATATCTGTTTGGTTCAGTGTGTGAAGGCCCTGGCGTACATCATCCCGATAAAAGGTGATATCCAGTTTGCCATATTGTATTTTTTCTGCAGGAATCTGCTTGACGATTTCTTTGACAATCCGGTTCGAAAAAAAAATCCCCCTGGGCTGAATGCCGATCAATACCGTGTTTTCAAGATTTAAATGATTTTCCAATAGCTGGTGACTCAATCTCTGTATGGTGATAGCTAGTTGTTGGTCGTTGAGAATAGTCTTCAAATCAGATATTTTGTATAAAAATAAGAAAGTGTTATGATTTGTTTTATTAAATCAAAGCATGGGAAGAAAACTTTATTTGATCAGGATATCTATTTTGATTCCATAAAAGGATACCTGTAATCTGTAGGAGCATTAAAGGTTTCCTTTATTGTTCTGGCACTCAGCCATCGATATAAATTCAGTATGGATCCTGCTTTGTCATTCGTGCCTGAAGCTCTTGCTCCGCCAAACGGCTGTTGGCCTACTACGGCCCCTGTTGGTTTATCATTGATATAAAAATTTCCTGCAGCATGACGGAGTTTTTTTGTAGCCAACTCAACTGCAGCTCTGTCCTGGGCAATGATGGAACCTGTCAGCGCATAAGGGGAGGTGTTATTCGCAAGCTCCAACACGTCTTCAAATTTGTTAGCATTATATACATATACAGTAAGTACGGGTCCGAATATTTCCTCACACATAGTTACATACTTACTGTCTTTCGCTTCAATAATAGTCGGTTCAATAAAATATCCCTTTGTCTTATCGCATTTACCTCCGACCCATATCCCGGCTTTTTTATCTTTTCGGGCATTATCGATATATGATTTTATTTTATCAAAACTTTTTTCATCGATGACTGCGTTGATAAAATTGCTGAAGTCTTCTACATCTCCCATTTTAAAACTTTTCACTCCGGCTATCAGTTTCTTTTTAACTTCTTCGGCAATATTGGAAGGAATATAGGCTCTCGAAGCCGCCGAACATTTTTGTCCCTGGAATTCGAATGCACCGCGTAGTAATGCGGTAACCAATACATCCACGTCAGCACTTTTATGTGCAATCACAAAATCTTTTCCACCTGTTTCGCCTACGATGCGCGGATAGGATTTATAGATACCCATATTTTCACCGATCGTCTTCCACATATGGTTGAATACCCCGGTTGATCCTGTAAAATGAATTCCTGCAAAAGACGGATGTGAAAAACAAACCTTGCCGAGCGAAGGGCCGTCTACATATACCAGGTTGATCACACCGTCGGGCAGACCGGCTTCTTTTAAAATGCGCATGAACATCTGAGCTGCAAAAACCTGGGTATGCGCGGGTTTCCAGACAACCACATTCCCGCACATCGCTGCAGAAGTAGGGAGATTACCACCGATAGCAGTAAAATTAAAGGGCGTTATGGCAAGGACAAAACCTTCGAGCGCCCGGTATTCCAAACGGTTATGTATACCCGCAGAACTGATGGGCTGTTGTTTGTATATCTCACTGAGAAAATGCACATTGAAGCGGAGAAAATCAATGATCTCACAAGCGCTGTCGATTTCAGCCTGGTAAACATTTTTGCTTTGTCCCAGCATGGTAGTACCATTCATATAGGAACGGTATTTTGTGGCAATCAGATCGGCAGCTTTTAAAAATATATTGGCCCTGTTTTCCCAGCTGGTGTTTTCCCAGCTTTCTTTGGCTTCCAGCGCAGCTTCTATTGCCTGTTCCACATGTTTTTCAGATCCTGCATGAAAATGTCCGATGGTGAATCCGGTATTATGCGGTGGATGAATAGCTATTTTTTTCCCTGATCTTATTTCCCTTCCTCCGATATACATCGGGATATCATGCGTAATGCTCTTTAGTTCTTTGATCGTTTTTTTTAATATTTCTCTTTCCTTGCTTCCGGGTGCATAACTGAGTACCGGCTCATTTATCGGAATGGGATAGCTGAAATAGCCAAGATTCATACGAAAAAATTAAGTTGCAAAGATAACTTGTTTCGATCAGATTGATCCGGCGAGAGACTAGAACAGGAACTGAATGTTATACTTCAGTTTCTTTTTCCATCATCAGGTAGGCTTTAATAAATCCATCCAGTTCCCCATCCATAACAGGCTGCACATTGCCCACTTCATAATCTGTGCGATGATCTTTGATCATTTTATAAGGGTGAAAAACATAGGATCTTATCTGTGATCCCCATTCAATTTTTTTCTTGCTGGCATTGGTAGCATTCTTTACTGCTTCTCTCTTCCGGAGTTCTTCTTCATAAAGCCTGCTTTTCAGCATTGCGAGCGCTTTCTCGCGGTTTTCTCCCTGCGTGCGGGCCTGCTGGCATTCTACAATAATGCCGCTGGGTTTATGTGTAAGTCGTACAGCTGTTTCGACCTTGTTCACATTCTGGCCACCGGCGCCGCCACTCCTGAAGAAAGCCCATTCCAGGTCAGAAGGATTAACCTGAATGTCGATCGTATCATCGATTAACGGGTATACATATACGCTGGCGAAGGATGTATGGCGCCTTGCATTGCTATCGAAAGGAGATATCCTGACCAGCCGATGAACGCCACTTTCAGCTTTCAGCAACCCATATGCGAAATCTCCATCGAATTGGAGTGTTGCACTTTTAATTCCAGCGCCCTCACCATCCTGAAGATCCAGTTCGGAGACTGCCCATCCCTGTTTCTCTCCATACATACGATACATACGCATCAGCATTTCGGCCCAATCCTGGCTTTCCGTGCCACCAGCTCCTGAATTGATCTGCAATACTGCTGGCAATTCATCTTCAGGCTGATTTAATGTGCTCTTGAATTCAGCTTCATCCAGTTTAACCAGCGCTTTTTGATAGGCCTCCCTGGTTTCCTCTTCGGTTGCTTCACCAGCTTTCCAGAAATCCATCAATACTGCAAAATCTTCTACGGCTGTTGAAACAGCATCGAAGAGCTTTACCCAGTATTCGTTTACTTTTATATTTTTTAAGATCTCAGTGGCCCGGTGGTTATCATCCCAAAATCCGGAGCTTAGAGTGAGTTGCTTTTCTTCACTGATTTTGTATTGGCGGTTCTCAACGTCAAAGAAACCTCCTCAGTCCGCTCAGCCGGGACCTCATATCAATAAGTTTTTCCTGTGTCATAGGGACGCAAGTTAAAGATTCATTTACAAATGGGGATGATTGAATAAATAAAAGCCCCTCCGTTTAATTTT
>DATJXY010000089.1:0-172555 GCA_035499855.1 Puia sp.
ATTGACCATTTATGATATGCTCAAACCCATGGATAAAGAAATAGAAATATCTGAAATCCGTCTGTCCGAAAAAAAAGGAGGAAAATCAGATTTCAAAAAAAATGAATGGGCGGCTTTGAAATCGGCTGTAATTGTTTGTTCAGATACAGTTGCAAAAGGAGAAAATGAAGATCTCTCAGGAAAAAAAATTGTTGAAAAACTGAAGCAATACCAGGTCGAAACTTCCCTCTACGATATTGTTTCAGACGATGCAGAACAAATCAGGAAAAAAGTTTTGCAGCTTACAGAACAAAAATTCAACCTGGTGATTTTTACGGGAGGCACTGGTCTTTCCCCCCGTGATATAACACCAGATACCATCGCTCCCTTATTGGACAGGGATATTCCCGGTATTATGGAAACGGCCCGTCAGTATGGACAGGAGCGAACACCTTACGCAATGTTATCCCGCGGAGTTGCCGGATTTATAAAAGATACACTGGTAATCACCCTTCCGGGATCGGTACGGGCTGTCGAAGAAACCATGGATGCGCTTTTTCCTTACCTTCTTCATGTTTTCCAGGTTACCCGGGGCATGAGGCATTAGCAGACTTTCCACAATGGAGGGGAAATATTGCCCCTAAATTCTACAATTCATATATTTTTTTGATTCGAAAAGGCTTTCTTGAGTCAAAACTAGAATGGAATATAAATTGCCATATCAATATGGTTTTTCAAGGTTATTGGATTTTAGAAACTGGCTGGATTTCCATCCGGCCATCTTTATTTCCGTAGCCATCCGCCATCAATCATCTTGTTCGGTGCCTGTATATAATTCCATTCTTGGACCTTCGGGTATTTTCGTAACTTAACATCTCACTTCTAAATGCTCTTATATGCCATCTTATAATTTGCAGATCAATGGATCCGTGCATACCGTTGAGGCAGATGCGCAACTCCCCCTGCTCTGGGCTATCCGCGATCTGGTTGGATTAACAGGCACTAAATACGGATGCGGTATCGCACAATGTGGCGCCTGCACCGTGCATTTCAATGGTAACCCCGTTCGTTCCTGTTCCATTCCTGTTTCGGCAGCGGTGAATCAGAAAATTACTACCATCGAAGGGCTTTCACCGGATAATTCACACCCGGTACAACAGGCATGGATAGCCGAACAAGTGCCCCAGTGTGGTTATTGCCAGAGCGGCCAGATTATGGCTGCTGCGGCCTTGTTAAAAAGTAAAGCCCAGCCGACGGATAATGATATCGATTTACTCATGCAGGGACATATCTGCCGCTGCGGAACCTATCCCAGGATACGCAAGGCAATAAAAACTGCTTCGAAAATGATGTCTAAAACCTAACCTGTAAAAAATTAATTATGGAATCTATCCAAAAAAATATTTCCAGGAGAAATTTTCTCAAGACCTCCGGCATGACGGGAGCGGCATTGACCATTGGATTTTATTTTCCTTCCTGGGCAAAAGAAAATGGAGAAATCATTAATGCTGCGGATGCAGAGGGACAGGGTATTGAACTCACGAGTTGGGTATCGATTGATAAAACCGGGAAAGTGACCCTGCTTAATCATCGTTCGGAAATGGGACAGGGCTCCTATCAGGTAGTTCCGCAGATGATCGCTGAAGAACTGGAAGTAAATCTCGATCAGGTGAATATTTTATTTGCTGTCGGCGATCAGAAAAAATTCGGAAGCCAGGTCACAGGTGGGAGTTCCACTGTACGCGGATCTTATAAACGTTTGCTTCAAACCGGGGCAGCGGCCAGGGAAATGCTGATCGAAGCTGCAGCAAAAAAATGGAATGTGAATAAAGAAGATTGCTATGCAGAAAACGGGCAGGTGATACATCGTCCCACCGGAAGGAAATTCGGTTATGGAGAACTGGTAGAAGATGCTGCTAAACTGCAGCCACCGAAAAATATAAAATTGAAATCAAGAAAAGAATACAAACTGATCGGGAAACCGATGCAGAGGCAGGACACTCCTCTTAAAACAAATGGGAAAGCCATATTCGGACTTGATAAAAAAATACCCGGAATGTTATATGCAGTCGTTGAAAGAAGCCCGAGATTCAAGGGAAATGTAAAGAGTTTTGATGATTCAGCGACAAAAACAGTTCCCGGAGTAAAACATGTTTTGAAAGTGCAAAGAGGGGTGTTTGCATATCTGCAGGAAGGAGTTGCGGTAGTCGCTGATAGTCTATGGGCTGCAACCCAGGGAAGAAAATTATTGAAAGTGGAATGGGATGATTCAGGATTTGAACATTTGAGCACCGAACAATTATATGCGCGGATGAGAGAGGATCTGAATAAACCTCTTTTGAATGATAAAGCCGGAGGTAATTTCGAATTGGCTTTTGAAAAATCAAAAAAGAAAGTAGAAGCCATTTACGAAACTCCATATGAAACGCATAGTTGCATGGAACCTGTGAATTGCATTGCCAACGTACAGGACAATCGTTGTGATGTATGGGGACCAATCCAGGCACCCGACTGGATTCAGAGCGATTTAAGTCATCGCCTGAATATCCCGGTTGAAAATGTAACAGTGAACATGACTTTTTTGGGCGGAGGGTTTGGAAGAAAAGCTTTTACTGACTATCCGCATGAAGCATGTTTTATTTCAAAAGAAATCAAAGCGCCAGTTCAGGTAGTATGGATGAGAGAAGATGATATGACCCAGGGACCATTCCGTCCGGGAGCTATTTATGGATGCAAAGCTGGTTTAACTGATGGTGGACAAATCCAGGCCTTCCAGACAAAAATGGCTTCACAGAATATGGATCAGCAATCACCCAATCCTGATAAGACCGCTTATAATAACAGTACAGTGGAGGGATTGCTCAAAGCTTATTTTGATTCGATACCGAATTATAGTTTTGGTGATATTCCCACTGATTCACCGATACCAGTGATGTGGTGGAGATCCGTTTATGCTTCCACTAATGGATTTGCATATGAAAGTTTTATGGATGAACTGGCGCATGAGGCTGGCAAGGATCCTCTTGAATTCAGGAAGAATCATCTCGATAATGATCGATACCAGGCCTTGATCGATGAATTGAAAGAAAAATCAGGATGGGATTCCAGGGAAAAAAATTCAGGATGGGGCGTGGCAATCACTGAATGTTTTGACAGCATTGTTGGTGAAGTAGTGAAAGTGTCACGTAATGCGAATGGGAAAATAAAGATTGACAAAGTAATTGCACTGATGGATTGCGGATGGTATGTGAATCCCGATATTATCCGTGCTCAGGTAGAAGGAAGCATCATCATGGCTTTGGGTGCTGCAACCAAACATGAAACGCATTTCCAGGACGGGATGGCTGTTGAAAAAAACTTCGACAAATATAAAATGCCGCGCATGCAGGATATCCCGGATATTGAAGTGCATATTGTCGAAAATGATGAAAGGCCCGGAGGAGTGGGAGAGCCCGGACTTCCGCCTTTTTCTCCGGCATTGTGCAACGCAATTTTTGATCTGACAGGAAAAAGGATCCGAAAACTGCCATTCAATCTTGATGAAGTATAGTCGCAGTTTTATTTCACGCAATGGCGCAAAGTTTGCCAGGGCGCCGAGAGTCGTTGCGTACTTTGCTCCCTTTGCGTGAAACTCTTATGAAAATTCCCGGCTGATATTTTCTTATTATTTTTATAAAGCAGATTTTCTCATTCATACTAAATAAATTCTATGAAGTACAGGTTATTTATTTTATTTATTCCATTGAGCTTTGTTTTGTTAGCAATGTCATCCTTCCACCAAAATCAGAAATTTGATTTGAAAGCAAGTATTGAAAGAGGAAAAGATGTTTACACTTCTTATTGCCTTTCCTGTCATATGGAAGGAGGAACCGGAATTGAAAATACCTATCCGCCCCTGGCTGGTTCAAATTACCTGATGGCTGATAAAAAAAGATCGATTCAGCAGGTTCTGTATGGAGCCACTGAGGAAATGAAAGTAAACGGAAAGACATATAATACCCCCATGACAGGCTTTGACCTGACAGATGAACAAGCCAGTGATGTACTAAACTATATCCGTAATTCATGGAAAAATAAGGGAGGTGCTATTACACCGGCAGAAATTAAAGCAGCGAGAAAATAAATCAGCAGATTCCAATCACCCGGATTTTTTATAAAGAGAAAGGCAGCATTACTGCTGCCTTATTGTGCCAAACCATTCACAAACCCGTTGAGTAAAGGTAAACCCCTGATTCGCTGAAAGCAATACCACGAAGAGGTAAGAATGGAAACATCTATTCCTAACAATCGTTATATGCCTAAAGAAGAAAAAAAGGATCTTATTAAATTTTTGAAACCATTCGATAAAGATATCCGGGAAATAGCCCTCTGGTTGAGGGAATTCATATGGGATCAGTACCCGGATAGTAACGAGTTGATATATGATAATTATAATGCCGTAGCTGTCGGATGGTCTCCGACCGATAAGGTAGGTGATACATTTTGTTCGATTGCCGTCGGCACCAATAAACATGTTCATTTTGGTTTTTATTGGGGTTCCCGTATTGCCGATCCAGAAAAAATGCTCCTTGGAAATGGCAACCAGTACAGGTATATAACGGTGAAGGATAAGCGTGAATTCCCGAAAACTTACATTAAAAAGCTGATGAAAGAGGCCCATGCATATTCCCTGGGTAAAATGAAAGAAAAAAAGCAGGTATTGAAAGGCTCAACAATCGTCAAATCCATCTCTCCTGTCAAAAGAAGGCCGAAATAAGTTTCTGAAATTACGCTAAACTTAATAGGTACTTCCTCCAACCGGATCTCGTTTATGAAGAGCGTGGAAAAATAAGCTGGTTAAATTAGGCTCCCATTGCCGGATCACTATAGCTGGCTTTGCCTGTCTCAACACGTCCGGCATATCTTTTTTCAAAAATATTGTTACCGGATATTTTCACACTGAAATCATACCAGCCAAAACTTTTAACGGGATTAAGAACGATAACTGTCTGTCCCGAAGGGGAAATCTTTTTTTCAATAGTGTCCTTTTTATAACTATTGTCTTTTATTTCGATTGTATAACTGTTTTGCAGATCCGGGTTTGAAATTTTTAATTCAAGCATTCCGGTAGGATTATTTTTTTGATCCCGCTGATATTCGCAGCTGATATCCAGCAATGGGTCGGCTGCACTGCCTTTGAATTCACGGAAGAAACCATTCGGGCCATACACCCGGAGATGATAGTTTTCATTTTCAAAATCCTGTAATGGCCATACCCCTGCTACATGATCACCCGCAGCAGCAGCAAAGGCCCAGGTTCTCACATCTTCATAAACCGGAGTGACTCCATTTTCCTGGTTTGCCTTTTTATATTTTCCAGGCGCATATACATTGAAGGGAGATCCTGAAGATTTATTTCCGAAAAATTCATTCTTTGCTTCGAATTTTATTTCAAAATTTTTCTTATCAGTACTGAGTTTCCCATCAGCATATAACTGGTAAGGGAGAGCGCAAGACGAACGCGTTCCTTTTTCCTGTTTCGGCATCCATGCTGCAGAGCGAGGATCATGACTCACCTGATCGATTTCTTCCCTGCTGAGATTTTTATAATTTTTGGGAATGTTTTTGAATTGTGCTTTATGTATGCTTTCTACAAATGAATCTCTCGACAAAAAAGAAGGCAGGGTTATTTTTTCATTATTGAATGGGCGGAATACGGAACTTAGGTCTCCGCATACGGCCCTTCGCCATTCACTGATATTCGACTCCTCCACTTTTTTCCCAAATTTATTACTGAGAAATTTTTCAAGGAACTGCAAACAGGAAGTGTGATCAAAGACCTGTGAATTCACCCATCCGCCACGGCTCCAGGGAGAGGCGATTACCAGCGGAACACGAAAGCCAAGCCCGATCGAGCTTTCCCGTGTATGCGTTACCGGCAGATCTTTTTTATGCATTTGCTGATCAATTGTTACATAATCGACCGCAGTATTTATTCCGGAGGATGCTGAACCCGTCTCCGGTCTTTTGGGATTCGGTGCTACAAAAGGAGGAACATGATCAAAATAACCGTCGTTCTCATCATAAGTAAGAATAAAAATTGTTTTTTTCCAGGTCTCCGGATTTTGCGTAAGAATATCTAACACCTCGGATATATACCATGCGCCATACCAGGCGGAACTCGGATGATCGGAAAAATGTTCGGGGGCGACCAACCAGGATACTGTGGGAAGAACTCCGTTTTTTACATCTTCTCTGAACTGGTGTAATATATCTCCCTTTGGTATCTTGACTTCTCTCTCCACATCTCCATCTTTATAGTTGAGGGTATCCAGTTTGTGATAGTCCGGATCATTTTTATTCGTGGAGAATGCTTTCAAATGCAGGTTTTTTTCTTGTTGGGAAAGTTTTTCAAAATTTTCAGGTGTATATTTTTTTTTCTCTTCTTTTATTGTTTCGAGAAATTCAATAGTTTCTTTGAGTTTATTTTTTGTATCAACGGATTCCTTGCTTTTTTCCGGCAATGTTCTCAAATGGTCTTCCATTTTTTTGATTTCGCCCGGAAGGACATCAATTTGCTTCGTGATATATGCAATATATTCTTCCGAAAACTGAACATTGTATTGAAGGAACCATTGCAATGGACTGTCTCCGAAATTTGCCAGCCACGCATCTTCATCTTCCGAAAGTCCCATTGGCATGCTGATTTCATTCTGGTAAATTTTCCAGGAGATCCCATTTTCTTCCAGTCTTTCGGGGAAACTTGTCCATTGCACTTCGGATCCGTAATCCACATTTTCATTCCATACATTGGCATATGAATTTTCATGTTGTTCTGCGCGAATGGTTCCCGTCCAGAAATAAAGCCGGTTGGGTGTAGTTCCTGTCAATGAAGAACAGAAATGCTGGTCGCAAACAGTAAATGCATCTGCGAGCGCATAATAGAAAGGAATATCTTCCCTGGTATAATATCCCATTGTCATTGGGATATCGGCATACTCTTTATAATCTGATTTTTTTGCTTCCAGCCATTTATCAAACTTACCATCATTGCGCGCATCTACCTGGTTTGTCCAGGAATGAGGAAGCGAATGCATCCAGGTTGCTTTTGTATCGTGGATGTCTAACCGAAAAGGGGCGTAGGTTCCTCCTGCGGCATTGGTTTGAAGCCATACAGGATTTTTATCCGGCAATTGAATTGCCCTTGGATCATTAAATCCACGCACTCCCTGTAAGGTTCCATAACAATGATCGAAGGAACGATTTTCCTGCATGAGCAATACAATATGCTCTGCATCCATAAATGTGCTGCCTGCTTCAGGGTTAATTGAAATAGCTTTTTGAATAGAAGCGGGTAAAGTTTTAAAGATGCCCGCTGCTCCTGACAATAGTGCTGCTTTTTTAATAAATTCCCTCCTGGTATCCATAATTTTTTAGTTAGCTATAAATGTATAGCAATACCAATAATATACATATTAGTTTATGAAAATTCTTATTGAATTAATATGGAGTAGTATTTCTGTTTGAAATTTTCACCACAACTTGTCCCCTCTTGCGGGATAGCCACATAGAAACATATGTTCACATAGCTATGTGTTTCTATACCCCTATCTGGTTATTATTGAAACTAAAACAATCCCTGATAAGGACGATTTATGAAAATCTTATTGTTTCACCAGTGTAGCCATGATCTCTCCATCCACATAATTCTGCGTGTGTATCATCGCGTAAATGGATCCTTCAGAAAGATCGGTAGCCTGCGTACTGGTTAGTGTAGCAACACCTGATATGGTTCCGGAAAGATTGGCAGGAAAACCATTGATTGGAACGATCACAGGGCCCTTGTCATGAAAATGCATGGCAATGGGCGTACTGGAAAGTGAGTTCCAGCTTATAGTGTATTTTAATTGCAGGGTAGATAAATTGAAAGTGGCCGAAACAGTACCCATCCCGCTTGTACTGTCCTGAGGAGCAGATTTCATAAAGCTTCCGCTATAATTTATAAGCTGGGCAGAGCTATTACTATTATAAGAAGAGTTTTTGCCACAGGATAAAAACAGAATGAATACCAATGCAACAGGAAATCTAAGAGATTTGGCTTGGGAAAAGCGTTTCATGACGATGAATTTATATGATTGGCCTAGGAAGGCGCTTTCCATATAAACGAAATATTTCCCAAAAACGTTGCCTGAGGTCAGACCATTGTCAAAGATCAAATCAATTAAAGAGAATTTAAATGATACAACAAATCTCGTTTCACCTTTCACGATTCAGTACTGACCATTTATTTCAGTTGATTAAGCAATTCCTGCGTATCGCGGATGCCCCAGTGTTCGATATATTTCCCGTTTTTTATTCGGATGATATCCATCACATTCATGAAAACCTTTCTTCCTGTCGGTGCAATGCCCATGAAAGTACCGAGATGAGTGGCATGAAAAGTTTTTCGGGTGAACACAAGATCATTTTCAGCGATTTGCTGATAGATTTCAACACGCAGATCGGGGAAAGCCTGGCGCATCACCTTGTTCACAAAATAAATCAATCCTTCTCCACCTCTTGGAGTGCCTGCGGGCGCAGTATGATTAATAAAATCCGGATCAACAAGATCTAATGCCACATCCTCATCCCCTCCTTCAAGGAATTCTTTATTAAAACGTCTTACAATCGCCTTATTGGTCTCTAATTGGTTCATGAACTTTTAATTTTTATTTGACTACAAAACTACAAAGTCTTGCAAAAATAATTTTGATTTAAAAAACAAAGCCACCGAAAGGTGGCTCTTGCTAAAATAAATGATATTGACCCTTTGAAAGGGCATTATTACACAGGCAGTCGCTAGGTTTTATTTGCCATTTGCCCTCTGATAAGCCCGACAATCGTCATAAGAATTCCACCACCAACACCTGAGGATAGAATATTTCCAACAATACCTGCCCCACTTGAGGAATTGCCTCCTGTGATCATGCTGAGAATTTGTCCACCGAGGCCTCCGCCAAGTATTCCCACCACAGAATTCCATATGGGACCAAGGCTGAATTTTTTTAAAATGGCTCCTGCTGCATTGCCCCCCAATGCGCCAGAAATCAGGCTGATAATGATCTGTTGCATACGATTTAATTTTGGTTAACAATGAGAAAAAAATTCATATTCCTAAATTAGAAATATTTAATGAAGACGAGTTTGGAATGAAATCAGATTCCCAGTGCGGAATAAAGAAGCAATCAAAGGGGAATTCCGGAATGACTGACGTTAAATATACGAATAAATATCGGATTCCTCTGAAAAATGGGAAGCATTGATATGAGAGTAATCATGTATGCCCCCCTTAGCTTTTACGAGCCGAAATCATGACTTCGAAACGATCATCATTCTCGGTTATCCATTGACGTAATATGTTACTCCCGATGGGTGCATAAATGTCTTTCTTTCCCGGATCAGATGGCAGTTCCTTCATCGGGATGAGAATCATCATACTGGGTTCTACATAATCATAGTGAAGGTCGGTTGTAAGCCCTTTCACCTGAACATATTTGTATCCTTTCATTTCCAGTAAAGAGAGTGACTTTTCATTCAGCGGAGTGTGGGCGCCCATACTGTCGGCAATTCCTTTACGCATAGCATATATTTTTTGATAATATTCCTATCTAAAAAACAAAAAAGAGGATATTTGGTTCTGGTTTTTTCAGAATTTATTTTAATAGCGAATATTCAACATGCAATAAAAAATGATCTATGAAAGTATCATTTGAAGAGCTCAGGCAGACGCTCAAAAATATTTTGCTGCAATTTCCTTTCAGCGAATTGAAAGCAGACCTCTGTGCAGGAGTTTTTGCATCCAATAGCAGGGATGGAGTATACTCCCATGGGTTGAACAGGTTTCCGGTATTTATTGAATATCTTAAGAAAGGATTTATAAATCCATCAGCTGAACCGGAATTGGTTAAAAAAAATGGTTTGCTGGAGACATGGGATGGACATGAAGGACCCGGAATGTATAACGCGACCATTTGCATGGAGCGTGCTATCACTTTGGCAAAAACAAATGGTTTTGGATGTGTGAATATCAGGAACAGCAATCACTGGATGCGTGGCGGGACTTATGGATGGCAGGCTGCTGATGAAGGTTGTATCGGGATATGTTTTACCAATGCCATTGCAGGCATGCCTCCATGGGGAGGAAGCAAGGCCAGGTTGGGAAATAATCCGATCATTATTGCAGTCCCGCGAAAAGAAGGTCATATCGTATTGGATATGGCCATTTCACAATTCTCTTATGGAAAGATGCAGGAATACGAAATCGCAAAACAGCCATTGCCTTTTGCAGGTGGTTATGATGATTCAGGTGCACTGAGCCAGGATCCTGCACTCATCAGGCAACTTAAAACGGCATTGCCCATTGGTTTCTGGAAAGGATCTGGCCTGGCATTGATGCTGGATATTTTGTTGACTGCTTTGGGCGGAGGAAAATCGACGGCAGTAATTTCGAATTCCGGCAATGAAGTGGGATTATCCCAGTGCTTTATTTGTTTTTACCAGAAAGATTTCCATCCTTCATTGGTAGAAGAAATACTGGCATATACAAAATCAGAATTCCCTGATGAGAATGGTAAGATCAGTTATCCCGGAGAAAGAACTTTATCAACCCGCAATAAAAACGAACGGGAAGGGATACCCGTAAACCCGGAGATATGGGAAAAAGTTTTGAATATGGTTAAAAGGTGATCATCGTTGGTTTTACCTCTAAAAATTAAGGCCAAAGTAAAAACTCTGGCCTTATCTTTTCATGGGACAAATAGTTTACCGTCCTACAATTTTGTCACTTCGATATTTTCTGTAGTAATCCTGTTTACAGAAAAGCTTCTTTTCACTTCGCGCTTTCCGGCGCGGATAATGAAAGTAGGATGAATATCCCCGCTTTCTTTGGACAGGTGTACATTTTTTGCGAAGTGGATATCACTGAATTCTTTCTCGAATACAACAATACCATCATCGTTCATCACCATTAATGAAAACTTCTGAGCGGAAGGGTTTTCAAATTGTACACGGAAAACAAAGCTATTTTCATCTGACCCATTGTATTGAACAGATACCTGGTTTTCTGTTATAGTAGATACCTTTTTTTCTTTAACTGGATCAGCAGCACGTGTGCTGAACGGATTTGAAATAATTAATCCGGTAACAATAGCCGAAACTGAAATCGTCTTTACAACATTGCTTACAAATTGTGGTTTCATCGTTTTACATTTTAAATTTATCAAATCGTTTAATGGCAGCAATGAATGTGGAACAAGCAAAACGGAGAAGCAATCAGAAGATTATAATTATAACCGTGGGTTGAATGATGACACAAAACTAACGGCAATGAGTATAAGATAAAAACCATGTTTTGGCATTGTATATTATGCCAAACGGAAGAGAACCAGGGCTAAAGTTCTTGCAGGCAATGAATTATAACAATCAAAATGCATGATGACCAAGCTATGCAGTAGAAGTCATCAGGCTTGTATTTTCTATTATTTTAGCTTTTTCTTTAACATTTTCTGCTTTCCAATTCAGTATTCCCAAATATTCTTTCCATGGACCAACTGCTTTCAGGTATTGAACAGACATCACTCTTGCAATCTGGGCGATGTGGTTTAAATCATGAACGACCCAGGTAGCCAACAATTCACTCAGAGAAACTTTTCCAAATGCAGGATGAATGCCTTGCATTTCATATTGGCTGTTTTTAAGATCCAGGGATAATAAAGTCAGGAGATTGTCCGAACGCAATTGTTTGAATTCAGACAAAAGCATATCTATATTTTTTCCTTTCGATTCGGAAAATTGAGCAAAACGATCAAAGGGCTTAAACTTTTTATCACCGGATTCGTCGAGTATTATTTGCAGTCGGGGAACCCAGTCTGTTTTTTCTCCATGGATCAGATGACCCATGATATCATATGCGCTCCAGGTATTTTCTCCTTCAGTTGAAAAGATCCATTCATCTGAAAGTCCCTTGAGTAATTTTTCCATTACTGAGGGTGTCTGCCTGAGTATTTCAATTGATTTTTTTATATCGAAATCCATATAGAAGCATTGATTTGCCGGAAAGAGTTTTTCATTTGCAAAATTATAAAGCCCAATAAGGTTGGGGTCGTCCGGTTTTGATATAATTTGTAGTCCTGTTATTCGATTCCATGTTAAACTTTTTTTCGGATTTTCGTTACAGCAACTTCTGGTCCGTTATATCCCATTTTTTCACGTATCCTGTTTTTTGCTTCCATGCCTGCCAGTTTTTCGCATAGATATAATCCGAGATCAATAGAAGCAGATACTGTGCCGGCTGTTATAATATCATCGTCTTCTACGATTCGATCGTGGAGGACATGACAATATTTCTCCAAAGCATCATATTCGAGATGATTCGTCGTAGCATGTTTTCCTGTGAGAAGACCGGCAGCGCCCAGTAACAAACTGCCTGTACAAACAGAAACTTTCAGTTTTACATTTCTGCATGTTTTTATCCAGTCAATCAATTCCCGATTGGTTTCAGTTTTTAATTTTTGGATATATCCACCAGGGAAAATAACAATATCATAACCTGATAAATCATTTTTTACCTGGTTGCAAAAAATCCTGGTGCCGAAAATATCATTGATTTCATTTTTTGTAGAGCAGATATCCCAATGCAGATCTGGAATAAAATTCATTGTTTTAAGCCGGGTGATTGAATCGTAAATGCCGATGAAGTCAAGCAGCGTGACTCCGTCGAAAAGGATATAAGCAATTTTCATGCTTTTAGTACAAAGTTAAATGAGTCGGATAACTATACGGGCCAGTTTTATCAGTCGTCAGTCAGTATTTCATGGACCAGGTTTATTGACTTTGCAAAAATTGACTTTTTGCTCAACGGTATAAATGGGCTTTTTTTAGAAATTAAATTAGCCTTATGAAAAACATCACACTTATTTTATCGATTTGTCTTTTTTGCTGCCAGCAATTATTTAGCCAGAATAATAATTCTATAAAACCCTGTTCCAGCCCCGAGGCATCTCAATTTGATTTTTGGAAAGGAGAATGGGATTTGAGCTGGAACGGAGACACCGTAAGAGGGGCCAATCATATAACCGAAGAAATGGGAGGCTGTGTGGTCTATGAACATTTCAGTAATCCATCCGGAAATTATTACGGATGGAGCTGGTCGGTATTTGATCCTCGTTCAGGAAAATGGAAACAAACCTGGGTTGATAACCAGGGAGCTTATATTGATTTGACCGGAGGAATGCAGGACGGAAAGATGATACTGCAGACAGAATTTCATGATAAAGCAGGCAAGCTCGTCATGCAAAGAATGGTTTTTTATAATATCACTCAGGATCAATTTGATTGGGAATGGCAGGGATCAAAGGATGCGGGACAAAGCTGGAATACCAATTGGAAAATTCATTATAAGAGAAAAAGAGCCTGAAGAAAGAATATCTATTTGCTTTTCTTAACTTTTTTTCTTTTCAGGTTCCTGAAATTTTCAGGAGAATAGCCGGTTTGTTTTTTGAAAAATTTACTGAATGAGCTCAAATCGCAGAATTTGAGAGATGATCCTATTTCGCCAATATTCCTGTTACTATTTAATAGTAACTTTTCAGCTTCTTTCATTCTTTGCTTCATTAGATATTGATGTGGAGTAATTCCGAAATTTTTTCTGAACTCCCTCAGCAGGTGAAAAGAATTCAGGAAACAAAGTTTCGAAAGATTTTCCAGTGAGATGTCTTCATGGAAGCAGGAATCCATATAGTCTTTAGCGAGATGAAGTCGTTTGTATAATTCTTCTTTGGAAGATCTTCGTTTTGCAACCACATGATCGATTTCCCTATTGATGTGTTTGTTCAAAACGATCATGCCCTCCAATATCTGATAAAGCGCTTCGATATATAGGTGTGGTGATTGGATTTTATCTGTGACCATTTTTCTGATACGATATAAATGCCCACTCAGACATTTATCATAAGGATATAGTTTTTCGATAAAATGCATTGATTCGTCCCTGAAATAAAAAGGATCATCCAACAATTGCCGATCATTCGAATTCATGCAGGAAAATACCTGCCTGATATTTTCAGCGGTAAAGTTTAATGAAAATGATTCTGTTGGGTTATCAGATTGGATAGAGCTTCTGTAAATGGCGCCTTCGTTCAGAATTAGAAAATTTTCATTGGAAACTGCCAGGGAATGATTTTTAAAATGATAATATTCCCTTCCGCCAAATGCACATTTAATGGAGAGGGGAGTCCAGTGTTCAGGATATTCAATTTCGGAAGAGACACAATTGATAATTACGAAAGAATTTCCATGTTGCTCCTTCCAGAGTTCTTCATTGTATTTATAGGCTGTCGGGTTTGGAAATGAATCAATGATTTTAACAGGGGCTGAGCTTTCAGTCATGGTATCCATATTTGCTGAAATAAGTTGAAGTTTCTGATTGAAAGTTTTTTATTACTCTGCGTATTCTCGTCTCTGGGTTAAAATAAAGTATTACCGCGGAGACGCGCAGAGGGATTTTTGCAAGAGACTATACACTACTGAAAATTACTCTGTTTAATTTCTTGTAAAAGAAGTTTTATATAAATGGTATGAATTGAGCTATGATTGCCGGATGATCGATGGCTTGATAGCTGGCATTTAAAACCTGGGACATTGTACGGCTCTTGTCTGATCACCTTCGGATGGTTTTCTAATATAGATCAAAGAAATTTCGATACCGCCTCTTCCCTGTGAGGCTGTTTTGAAAGCAGAGACATTGACATCATAAGTCAGACCAAGATTGAAGCTTCCGTAATCCAGTCCGATATACGGGATGATCGCATCCATAACATTATTGACGCGGAACCATGAGCCGATATAAACATTGACGGGATTTTTTTCATCATTGCTTGCAATGAGTTCCAATGCCCCACCCAGCACATATTCTTTAGCCGCTGCCTGTGCATTATAAAGAGCGCTCACATAGAGGACAGTGCCTGAATTGGGTGAAGGAAAATATCCGCCCGCATGAATGGTGAGGCGTGTAGGCAATATGATATTATCGAAACCAAGAAATGATTCTTTCGGTTGATTGAGATGATATAAAGAAGCTCCGAAGTAAATTGAATTGGTTCCATTGAGGGATCCATTATAGAGAACACCTGCATTCATATCAAAATAATGCGTAGTGATTTGTTTCAGATTGACAGGTTCGGTGGGTGATGGCAGCCAGCTTCCATCAACCTGCAATCCATCCTGGAAATGAAGGCGTGGACCATCCAGACTTTTATTTGCATAAGTTCCCTGGAAACCTACTCCGATCTGGTGCATATTATCTTCGTCTATGCTTTTATGATAGGCAGTAGAAAAAGAAAAATAATTACTCGTTAAAATTCCGTTGGCAGTTTTGTCTGTCATGGCCATCAGTCCAATGGCAAAGCGGTCGTTTTCCGGAAGTTGATTTTGCAGAATTGCTGCATCTACAGAAACAGTTGAAGTGATATAGGCATTGTTGACAGATGGCCATTGATTCCTGTAATTTCCTGCTACCCTTAGTACCCCGTTAAATTTTCCTGTGAGAGCAGGGTTTAACGTAAGCGGTGAAGCAAAGAATTGCGAGAACGAAGGATCCTGTGCACGCAGGGCGCATTCGAGTGAAGAAATAAAAACAAAAATGAGCAACAGTTTTTTCATAGTTTCTGAATTAGAACACATCATTAACATCAACATCATTTCAAAAAATTCGCTGCTATTCCTTCGGTTCAATTGTTCATCGCAAAAGCTCAACAGTTCCTTTTATTAAAAAAGTCTCTCCCGTAAAACATTCTATCGTTGCCATATACACGTAAGTATCTGCCGGCTGAGGCGTTCCATTCAAATTGCCATCCCATCCAAATGATTTGTCATTTGCCTGGAAATCTTTTCTTGAGAATAAAAGCTGGCCCCAGCGGGAATATACCTGGAAGACTTTCACCAGTTTAATTCCGCTTCCAGCCGGATAGAAATAGTCATTATTACCATCATGATTCGGGCTGAAAGCATTTGCCATATGTACTGCACTCTCATTGCAAAGAAGTCTGATCGTAACGGTGGCAGTTGAAGTGCATCCTGCGGCAGTGGATACGGTTACAGTGTATGTGACCGGAACAAGCGGTGTACTGATTGGCGCCGGACAATTCGAACAATTCAGATAAGTAGGCGGATCCCAATTCCATGAAACCACATCAGCACTCACTTTTGTATCCAGCACTACATCCGATCCGGGCAATAATGTGATGACCGGGTTCAATGTTACATCGGGTAAAGTATCAACAGAGATAGTCGTTGTTGCAGTATCCGAGAAGCAATGATACTTGTCAGATCCGATCACGGTATATGTTGTAGTTGTGACAGGTTTTGCAACTACACTGTCACCAATTGTAGTATTCAAAGTATTGCCTGGTGACCACAGGTAGCTGTATGCGCCGCTGGCAACAAGCGGCACACTGTTTCCAATACAAATAAGCGCATCAGGCGGAGGCTGTACTTTGAAACGAGGTACGATATGAATGGTATCGTCGGCAGTCGCATAACAGCCAATCGGTGATTGCACCTGAATTTGCGTGATATAATCTCCGGGATTTCTGTAATCAAAACTCGGACTGAAAATATTTGCGGTATCACCTGCATTGCCTGTTCCGAAATTCCAGTGATAAGTCAATGGCATGCCCAGACTATCTGCAACAAAACTTAAAATCAGCGGACTGAAAGTCACTGTCCCGGTATCGCACAAAACAACAGAAGGACCCAAATCGACATGCAATGTATCCATCAGGAGCTGCTTATCGTATTTGAATGTGATCTGGCACCCTGTTGAATCAGTGAGAATGAGAGCGGGAGTGAATAATCCCGGTAGTGTGTAAGTATGTACAGCGAGTGTATCATTTGTTGTCATCACCGTACCATCTCCGAAATCCCAGGTATATGATCCGGCATAACTTGCTGTAGCGTGTAAAGTATCAACTGCAGGAATACATGCCTGAAGCAGACTCGAATATAATGTTCCGAATGGTCCTTTCACAGTGAGAGAATCCTGGTAGGTCGTCACGATTCCATTCGCACCATATCCGGTCAGCGTGATCACATAGGTCCCCGGAAGATTGTATGTATGACTTGGATTCGGATTATTATCTGCAGTCGCTCCATCACCAAAATCCCAATGCAATCCAATTGTATTGTAAGTATTGCTGATGAAATAAGCAACCATTGGCGGACAGTTGGCATGATCGATATATTGAGTGGTATATGTGAATGTTGCGATAACATTTTTTATGATGACAATCTGTATGGAAGTGTCGGCACAGGTTCCGGGCGTCGTTGCAGAAGCAATCAGGCTAACAGTGTCGAGACCGATATTGGTGAAAATATGAACTACTGAATCGGGATTGGTAGAATTAGCGCCGTCATTATAAAAATGCCATTGAAATGTAGCGCCTGCGGCTGTTGTTGAACTATTGTAGAATGTAACAGGAAATCCCGGCGCGATATTAATCGGGTTCCAATAAAAATCAGCTTTTGATCCATAGATGAATACCTGTGTTACCGATAATTTGACAGATGCAGAACATCCGGAGGAATCAGTCACGGTAAGTGTAGGCGTATATGTTCCGGGAAATGCATATTGATGCATCACGGTATCATTGGTATTTTTTGTGACAGAATTCCCATCGCCAAAATCCCAATGCCACTGAACAAGGGGGATCCCATGAGTTGGCTGTGATGAGTCTGTGAAAACAACAGGTAGTCTATAACAGATATGATCAGCCGCTCCGAAGGAAGCAATTGGTCCGGTAATCGTGATAGGAATATAATTGCTCGTATCGTAACAGTTGAAATATCTTGATCGTGTGATGACCCTGATACTGTCTTTTCCAGGGATCAGGTTAGTGATTGTTCCGTTATATATATTCTTAAAACCTGTATTGCCCTGCGGCGGGAAAGTGGTTCCATCATTGTATTGCCATTCCACGATATTGTAATAAGTATTCGATCCATTGGCAATGCTCTGGTAATTGGTATCAAGTCCGGAAATCGTCACCGGCAGGTTTGCAGTTTCGCATATACTATCCAGTGGGGAACTCAATACGGGATGCTGTGCAGGTAAAACATACACGGGAACAGGGCCTGTTGTTTGTGTACAGGCACCGAATACTGCAGTAATAGAAGCATTATATACTCCTGCCTGGGGATAAGCATGATATTTCACCGGGACAAATACATAATCAGTATCGTCCGGTGATCCATCCCCATAAGACCAGATATATTCGGATCCGCCTGTTGTGGAATCAGTGAGCGTCACCGTTCTTCGGTTGCTGTCGCAGGTATTGGCGGCCTGCAAATAGGGCAGCGGAGTTGTTTTAATATAACGGCTAAGTGTAAACGTATCATTTTTACAACCGGGACTCGACGCAACCAACATCATATTGTAAAGCCCTGTCTGGTTGTACCCGTGAACGTGATAAACATTGTTATTGATGTCGGAAGTCCCATCACCATAATACCACTGGAACTGTGCAGCGCTATCATCCAGGTTAATAAATGTTTCCAATTGGTTACTTGCGCATGGCAGTGAATCCTGAGCGGTGAATATTGCATGCGGTTTCGGATATACAGTAACAGTAACTGGTGGAAATGCAGTCCCTGTACATCCATGGTTTGTAATAAAACTGAGATTGATTGTATAGGTGCCCGGTACTGTATAAGTATGCGTTGGATTCGGGCTGGTTGATGTCGTTCCATCACCGAAATCCCAATTGTATTGTGAAATGGTATCCTGGGTGATGGCATTGAATGTTGCATTGACATCGGCACAATAAGTGGCTGATGGAGTTAGTGTCGTATCAACCCGAATGGCTGCTGTTGGCTGTGCGGAATTCAGAGTGGCTGATATAGTGGTACTGCAACCGCTGGCATTGGTCACAGTCAATGTTGGCGTGTATATTCCGTTAGTTGTATAGAGGAAGCTGGGGTTTTGCAGTGTTGATGTATCTCCCGGATTACCTGTAAAGTTCCAAAGCCATTTAACAGCAGAAGAAGTTGTGTCTGTAAAACTGACGAGCATGGGCGACTGACAGTAAGACCCTTTGTTGATCAGGAATCCCCCGGCAATAGGTCCTGAGAAAATGGAAATATTTTTTGTTTTGCTTACCTGGCAATTCCCAAAAGTTGCCACCATCGTGACAGCATAATTCCCCGGACTCGCATAGGTATGACTGATAGTATTCCCAATGCCGCTCGCCCCGTCTCCAAAAGACCATAGATCAGGACTCGAAGGTGCGGGGCTGCTGCTGTCCTTGAATGCAATTGAACTGCCTGTGCAAAGTGGTGGAGTATTTGAAAAATCCGGGTTAAAATTGGCCGCATTCACATAAGCTGGTTTGGTGAGCAAAGCAGAGCAACCATATGCGTTAGTAACTGTCAACTGAACAGTGTAGGTTCCTTTTGCAGCATACACATGAGTAGGATTCTGGCTCGTACTATTACCTCCATCTCCAAAATTCCAGGAATAGCTCAAAGGCCCTCCGGCTCCTGTAGATGTATTGATGAATTGAACAGGATCGGCCAGACTGCAGAGTGTGGTAGAGTCAGCCGTAAATGCAGGGCTCAAAGGAGGAAGCGCTGTTATGAAATTTGTTTTTTTCAGTGTACTGCTGCATCCGTCACTGTTCGTAACCGTCAGACTCACCGAATAAGTTCCGGCAAAAAGATATACGTTACTGACAACAGGGGATGTGGTGGTCAGGGTATTGCCATCGCCAAAATCCCAAAAATAACTCGTGATAACCCCATCTCCCGGAGTTGCAATACTTGTAAAAGTCGCTTTGAATGGAACGCAACCGGTTGAATTATCAACGGAAAAATCAATAAGCGGGCTTTTAAAAACAACGATCGTCGCAGTTTTTGTAGATGTCTGTGCACCATCATGAACGGTGAGGGTAACAGTATAGGTTTGAGGCACGAAATAAGTAGCAGAAACAGGCGTGATCTTGTCGTTGGTAGTAACGCCATTTCCGTTCCCAAAATTCCAGGTATAAGTAGCTGATGGACTGGCGCCAGTTGTAGTATTGGTGAAGCTTACGGCCAGCGGAGAACAGCCCGCAGTCTTATCAGGTGTAAAATTTGCGACCAATTGGGCACGCGCAGAATCAACCACCCCAAAAAGCAGGATAATAGCCATCCATACCGCGTATGGTTTATCAATCAGACGGTTCAAGGGCATCAGGACTCGGTTTTTTGGATATTGGCGAATGCCAGGTCTTGTTAAAACCCGAAATAGAACGAAATAAACGGGTTAATATTTCATAAAAAAGGATTCATTTTGAGACCTTTATATCGAAATCGTGATTTTGAACCCTGGTTTGATCCGAGCTTGGAAAAACATGTTCTTGCGATTTCTTATTTCAAGGTTTTTTTTCTTTTTATTTATGGTTGACGCCGATGACCGTTCCAAAAAATAATAATGTAATGAATCAATTGATTTCGGGTATAGTTACCAGTAAGGAAGAACTATTGCAGATACACCATCTCAATCAACTAAATCTTAGAATGAATATTAAAATAGAAGAAAAAAACAGGGAAGGTTTTGTAAGCTGGTTATATCCCCTCGACCTGCTGGAAAAAATGCATGCCATCGCACCGAGCATCGTTGTGAAAGATGACAAAAAAATTGTGGGATATGCATTGGTGGCTCTTCGCGAAATGATCGGGTTCCATCATGATCTTCAAATTTTATTTTCGCATATCGGGTCTATTGAATATCAACACCGGCCTCTCTCTGATTTTTCGTTTTATTGCATGGGACAAATCTGCGTCGATAAAGAATATCGGGGACAGGGCATTGTCAAAAAACTTTATGATGAACATAAAGCTGTTTACAGTAAGAGATTTCAAATGCTTGTTACTGAAATTTCAACATCCAATCACCGGTCTATCCGGGCCCATGAAAAAATCGGTTTTAAAACTATCTATAACTACCGGGATGAACTGGATGAATGGAATGTGGTAGTCTGGGACTGGAAATAAATAGATTTTTGAATATCAGGAAACCTGATTTTGCCGGCTCAATTTTATCCTTTATTATTGTTTCACTAAAAAATATTCCCATGAGAAGGTTCTTTATATTTTTAATGCCGGCAATGATATGCGTGACATTTGTTCTTGCTCAAAACGGAGGGCCACAGGTAAAAACATCCAATGGTATTGTAGAAGGAGTGGTTGAAAAAAGCGGTATTCATTCTTTTAAAGGAATTCCCTTTGCTGCACCACCGGTTGGAGATTTGAGATGGAAAGAGCCCCAGCCGGTAAAAAATTGGGAAGGAGTTCGTATGGCAGATAAATTCAGTGCCAGTGGCATGCAGCTTCCTATTTTCGGGGATATGAATTTCCGGGCGAACGGGATGAGTGAAGATTGCCTCTATCTCAATGTGTGGGCACCGGCCGATCATGGAAAAAAATTGCTTCCTGTTCTCGTTTATTTTTATGGAGGAGGATTTGTTGCGGGTGATGGATCGGAACCTCGCTATGACGGTGAGCGAATGGCCACCAAAGGGATTGTAGCCATTACGGTTAACTACCGGTTAGGTATATTCGGATTATTCGCGCATCCGGAACTCACCAAAGAGTCTCCACATCGGTCATCCGGGAATTATGGTTTGATGGATCAAACAGCAGCCTTGCGCTGGGTACAGCAAAATATCGAAGCATTCGGCGGAGATCCAAAAAAAGTTACGATTGCCGGCGAGTCTGCCGGTTCCATATCAGTAAGCGCGCAGATGGCATCTCCATTGGCAAAAAATTTATTTGCAGGAGCCATTGGAGAAAGCGGATCACTGTTGGGAGCATTGCCTCCCGTGCCTTTGAATAAAGCAGAACAATCTGGTTTGGACTTTGCAAAATCCGTCGGAGCAAACTCATTGGCAGAGCTACGTGCAATTCCTGCTGATAAACTGTTGCAGGCAGCATCAAAATTCGGGGCTTTTCGATTTCCGATGACGATTGATGGTTATTTCTTTCCCAAAAATCCTTATGATATTTATGCTGCAGGAGAACAAGCACATGTTCCTTTATTGGTAGGATGGAATTCAGAAGAAATGAATTATCGTATGGTAATGGGTGGAGATAAACCTACCAAAGAGAATTTCGAAAAAGCCATCAAAAGATTGTATGGCAACCAGGCTGATACTGTTTTAAAATTGTATAATGTGAATTCAGATGAAGATGCAGAAAAAGCGGCTACCGAGTTGGCAAGTGATCGCTTCATCGCTTTCAGTACCTGGCGATGGGCCGATCTGCAGAGTAAAACAGGAAAAAAACCAGTGTACCGGTATCTATATGAAAGAGCCAGACCTCCAATGAGAGCGGAAATGGGAAATGCAAGTGCTGGTCTTGCGGGCGGCGTACAGAAAGATTCATCTGCCAGGAAAATGCCCATCCCAAAAGGAGCGGTGCATTCTGCAGAAATCGAATATGCAATGGGTAACTTGTCTTCCAATAAAGTCTACGACTGGACCGCCGATGATTACAAAGTTTCTGAAATAATGCAGTCATACTTTGCCAACTTCATAAAAAAAGGAGATCCGAACGGACCGGGATTACCTAAATGGACTGCAGCCAATAGCGGTAAAAATGTTCAGGTGATGCATATAGATGTAAATACCCGCGCTGAAACAGATTCACATCAGGATCGGTATTTGTTTATGGATCAGCATGCTTCTAAATAGAATATGAAACGCTCCATCGTAGCTGATGCATTTAATTTGCTCAGGAATTTCAGAGACATGCCCAGATTTTTGATTTAGTATCTGTGTAATCTGTGAGGGGAATAAAATCGTTTGTTTAATTTTTTTATTGGCTTTATATTTTGCTGATATTGCAGTAAATTAGTTTATCACATTTTAATTTCAAGGATTCCGTTCCCTCCCGGACAAGGGTAAAATATATTTTATCTACTAATAATCTTGGGCTACCTGTTTTATCAGAAAAAAATAATTTTTTTTAATTGAGTTAAGATTTTAAAACATATTCATTTACAAAAAACATGATTATGAGAAAAACGGCTTTTTTATTCGCATTATTGGCATTGTCATACACTGCTGTTAAAGCGCAAACTATTTCACTCACCGGCTTTGGAGGTTATACATTTCAGGATAAAGCCAATTTCGGCAATTCAAATGCATACATACAGGCAAGCGGCCATTGGGGATTATCAATTGAAGGAATCTATCGTACCCGTGGTCTCGAACTATTATATCAGCAACAAAATACCCACGTGCCAGTGTATTTTAATGCAACGCCGAATGTGCAGGTAAACGAGGGAAAAGACAAACTTGGGATTTCTTATATCTTACTCAATGGACTTCAATACGCAGAATTTCCGAATTCACCGCTCCATC
Source organism: Puia sp. (assembly GCA_035499855.1). Taxonomy (GTDB): domain Bacteria; phylum Bacteroidota; class Bacteroidia; order Chitinophagales; family Chitinophagaceae; genus Puia. The sequence goes on from DATJXY010000089.1 coordinate 23,391, forward strand.
CTTACGGAGGACTGGGTGCCGGTTTGGCAATTGTAAGCCCTCAAAACGGGAGCTCTGAAACTGCATTTGCATGGGACCTGAAACTGGGGCTTAAAATTAAAACAAAATCTGTCGTTGGATTTAAAATCCAGGCTCAATTAGCATCTATCGTTCAGGCAGGAGCAGCAGGTTTCTATGTGGGTTCCGGAGGAGGAGGTTTTACTTTTGGCGGATACAGCAGTATTTACCAGTTTGGATTCACCGGCGGAATATGTTTCGATTTTGAAAATCATTAATCACAAGTCATCTTCATTTCATTTGCGAAAATTTAAAAATGCAAATGAGCAGGGAAACGATAATTCTCTTTTTGCAGGGGACAAATCTGGTCAGCCTGCAGACAGCAAATGAAATTGCTAACCATTTTTCAGAAAAACTCATTTATAGAAACGAGTTTTTTCTCAGGGAAGGACGCATTTCAGATGAGTATCTTTTTCTTGAAAAAGGTTTCATGCGTGCATTCGCATATGATACGGAAGGAAATGATGTAACCACAAATTTTTATTCTGCGAACCAGGTAGTTTTTGAAGTATCTTCTTTTTTCAATCGAACCATCTCCAGAGAAAATATTCAGGCATTAACCGATTGTAGCGGATGGTATATTTCTTATCAGCAATTGAACCATCTTTTTCATTCGCTACCTGAGTTCAGGGATTTCGGTCGGCATATTTTGGTGAAAGGATTTTCTTCTCTCAAAATCAGAACCCTGTCGATGATAACAGAGACGGCTGAAGAGCGTTATGCAAGCTTACTAAAAACCAACCCGGAAATATTTCAGCAAGCTCCGCTGAAGAATATCGCTTCCTATCTCGGCATAACCGACACTTCTTTGAGTCGCATCAGAAAAGAATTTTCCAAAAAATGATTTTTTGATTCTTGCCATTTGACAAGCCGGTTCTTGTCATTTGTAAAGCAGAAAAAATATTGGCTGTAGTTTCTTTGTGGTATCAATCAAAAAAAATTACAATGGAAAACATCCCCCCTTATATCAGCATATTTTTCGGACTGATTATTTTATTCACTGTCTTTCTTTTTTACAAAGCAACCAACAATTCGAAAATCTTTCTATTCCTGGTTTTGGGTTGGCTAATCATCCAAAGCATCGTATCCATGAATTGCTTCTATACTAAAACAGATACCAATCCACCCGGGTTTCTCTTATTGGTTGCACCTCCTCTGATCATGATAGCTGTTTTATTTTCAATACATCGTGGAAGGCGATTTTTAGATAGTTTGAATATTCAGGCTCTTACTATTTTGCATGTTATCAGAATTCCCGTAGAACTGATGATTTTCATCTTGTTCCTGCTCAAAGCAGTCCCTCACTTAATGACATTTGAGGGACGCAATTTTGATATTCTTTCAGGGCTCAGCGCTCCCCTCGTCTATTACTTTGCATTTGTAAAGAGACAAATGAATAAAAGATTTTTACTGACATGGAATTTTATCTGTCTTGCTTTGCTGATCAATATTGTAGCGAATGCCGTTCTCTCGGCACCATTTAGTTTTCAGAAATTTGCCTTTGATCAGCCCAATATTGCCATCCTGTATTTCCCTTTTGTTTTTTTGCCGGGATGCATCGTGCCCTTGGTTTTATTGTCGCATCTTGCATCGATCAGGCAACTGATTTTTGTAATGAAAAAAGTAGATAAATAGAAAATGCTAGGGAATTTTAATTCCTTTGAGTATTTCTTTTTGAATTTTCGCTACCACTCCTACATCTTTATCGGCAACTTCTGCAATTGTATATTCGACTGAGGTACTCATCACCTGGGTTGCTTCTTCCAGGGAAATTTTATATGTTGTTTGCAGCCAGTCCAGCAAATTTGTATTCGCAAGAATAAAAGCATGGTCAAGATTTTTGTCAAGGCCGATGGCCATCATGTATGTTTGGTTTTCTATTCGGGGATAAGACAGTTCATATCCCGGATTTTTGATCAACCTCACTGTGAAATCAATATCCAGCGAAGTTTCAAGCGCATTCCCGGCCAGTTCGCCGTCACCCTGAAGCGCATGACCATCACCGATATATAAATAGGCGCCATCGTGTAAAACCGGCAAGTAAACAGTAGATGATTCAGCGATACCGCTGAAGTCCATATTTCCGCCGAAAGATCCCGAAAAGAAACTTAATTCTTCATTGTTTTTGGAAGCAGGGGCTACTCCGATACAACCCAAAAAAGGATTCAGCGGCACTTTAAATGATTGCAGATGTTCATATGGGGTATCGGGAAAAGCAAATCCGTTTTGGGCATCAAGTTTCCATCTTATCAGTTTAGGCCTTTTCCACTGGTTAAGAATTGATTTGGGCATGCTTCTGGAAACGAAATCTTGTGTTGTATATGCATAGGATCTGTTCAGGGAAACTTTGATCAATGTGACTGCGATGATATCACCAGTCGAAGCATTTTCAATATAAAAAGGACCCGTTAAGGGATTTCCTCCTTTTTGTCTTTTTGTTCCATTCTTGTCAAATCCTAATGCATCGATCGTTTCAGTGCTGACCGTATCTCCAGGATTAATTCTCAGCACTGGATTTACATTCAGGGAAAATTGATTTGTGAAGGAAGACGGTGTAAAATGAATAAGTTTGCCCGAATGATTTGCACTCGTCGCGATGGTCTGCGATTGTAATGTTTTGGATAAGAGGATCAGGAAAATTAAAATGGGATATTTCATAAAAATAGAATACTCAAATATCCTGATTTAACTGATACCAATCACGGGCCCAAAATCGAAAACCTTGTGATCCTGTTCGGTTTTATAAAAAAATTGTCCGTAATTAACAATCAGCATTCCTCCAAATAATAAAATGGCTGTTCCGAAAAAAGTTCAAAACTGACGAGAGAGTCTCCTTTAAAACCGATATAATGCCAGGTATGGGCCAGTTTTTCCCCGGCAATGACTCTGTTATTCTGCACAAATGAAAATAAGTCCTGGCCAACGTTCCACCACTGAAAGTAAATTCAAATCCGACTTCCGGTTTGAAATCTGACGGGTCGAAATACCATTGCTTCATCAGCTCTTTTTTTGTGAGGGCATTCCATACATCTGTAACAGAGCTATCAAAGGTTCTTTAGATAACATAAGATTGTTTTTCCATAATGTTTTTCAAGTCTAACTGGCGATAGTCTGGACAATTCCTCCCGGGTTTATGGATTATGCAAGTATTGGCCTGCTCAAATTTATTTTTGAATCCCCTTTGGAGTCGATCAGGCAGGGAATGGCAGGTGATATCAATCATAAGAATACATGAGATCTGTCATGATTCGCTACGGAATATTGTTGATATTTTGATAAATTTACTAATAGTACTTTTTGTACAATTGGTTATTTTATAAGGAATGACAACGAATATCCAGCAATTTGAGGCCTTATTCAATCATGCCACCATCGGCATTGTCGTTACCAATAAAGAAGGAAAAATCGTCAATTTCAACAAATATGCGGAAGCCCAGTTTGGATACTCCAAAGAAGAACTGGTGGGCAAGACAATTGATTTGCTTGTCCCTTCCAAATTTAGAAGCTCGCATTTGCACCATCGGGAAAATTTTTACCAGCACCCGCAACCACGCAAAATGGGTGAGGGTCGGGACCTTTTTGCCCAGCGCAAGGATGGTGCGGAATTTCCCGTCGAGATCAGCCTCAGCAATTATACGATCAATGGCGAAATATTTGTCATCGCATTCATCATCGATATTACAGTCAGAAAGAAAAGCGAGGCCATTGTCATTAATCAAAAAAACGAACTTGAAAGAATAACCGTTGAAGTCAAAAAATTAAACACGGAACTGGAACAAAAAGTGGACTATCGGACAAGAATGCTTCGCGAAACGCTGACTGAGCTCGAAAAATCAAAAGAAGAACTGAACCAGGCGCTTGAAAAAGAAAAGGAATTAAACGAATTAAAGTCAAGATTTGTCACTACTGCTTCACACGAATTCCGGACCCCGCTAAGCACCATACTATCTTCTTCTTTTCTTTTGGAAAAATACAATGATGGAGATGAATCTCTGAAGAGAAAAAAGCATATTGAACGAATAAAAGCAGCGGTTGCAGATATGAAAAGCATTTTGGAGGACTTTTTATCTCTTGGAAAATTAGAGGAAGGGGCTGTTAAGGTCGACATTGTTGAATTGAGTGTCTCCGAAATTGAAAAGGAAATTTCTGAGATGATTGCTGATTTGAAGTTCCTGTTAAAGCAGAAGCAAAAAATTAATTTTAATCATCAGGGTAAAGGCAATGTAAATGCCGATAGGCAGCTGTTGAAGCATATTGTAGTGAATCTTATTCAAAATGCGATTAAGTTTTCCAATGAGGACAGTGTGATTGATATTTACAGCAGTATTACTGAAGAAGGCTTTCAGCTTACTATAAAAGATGATGGCATTGGAATCTCAGAAGAAGATCAACAGCATCTGTTTGAAAGGTTTTTCCGTGCAAAAAATGCATTTAATATCCAGGGTACCGGTTTAGGTCTTCATATTGTAGCCAAATACCTGGAATTAATGAATGGCAATATCTCCCTGAAAAGTGCTCTCAATGAAGGCTCATCCTTTTCAATTTTTATTCCTAAAAAAGTTTCATCATGAAGAAAATTTTAGTCATAGAAGATAATGCGGATGTCCGTGAAAATATTGTTGAAATCCTGGAGCTTTCAGATTACCAGGTTTTACAGGCTCCCGATGGCAAGGCGGGAGTTGAAATAGCCATGAAGGAAATCCCTGATTTGGTTATCTGCGATATCATGATGCCCGTTCTGGATGGATACGGGGTACTTCATTTATTGAGCAAACATAAAGAAACTTATGGCGTTCCGTTTATTTTCTTAACAGCCAAATCTGAAAAATCAGATTTCAGAAAGGGCATGGAGCTGGGCGCTGATGATTATCTTACCAAGCCTTTTGATGGGATTGAATTATTGAATGCAGTGGAGATAAGGTTAAAGAAAACTGAAAACCTGAGAAAAGCTTCAGGTGAAACAGGCGATAAAGTCAGAGATTTCATCAATACTGTCAGGCAGTCCGGCAATATAAAACTTGTTTCAGACGAACGGGAAGTATATGATTTTAAGAAAAAACAGTTGATATATTCGGAAGGACAGCGACCCAAAGCTCTTTATTATATAATAAGTGGGAAAATAAAAATTTATAAATCAAGCCGTGATGGAAAGGAATTGATCATTAGCGTTCTTGGGCAAGGCGATTTTTTTGGATACACATACATTTTGGAAAACAAGAATTATGCAGAAAATGCGCAGGTATTGGAGGACGCTCAATTGATGCTTATTCCCCGTGAAGATTTTATCAACATGACTACGAATGATACCCAGATTGCCAGACAGTTTATTCAGATCATTACGAAAAATATTCTTGAAAAAGAAGAGGATCTTGTCAATCTTGCTTATAATTCCCTGCGTAGAAAAGTGGCTTATGGATTGATACAGGCGCTTGACAAATACCGGAACGATGAAAATAAGAATGAAATCCTGGAATTGTCGAGAGAAAACCTTGCTCAGCTGACAGGCGTCGCTACTGAATCATTGATCCGCACGCTGGCAGATTTTAAATCAGAAAAACTGATTGATCTCGCACCTGGAAAGATTATGATTTTAAATGAAAAAAAATTGAGAGACCTGCCTTATTAATTTTTCGATTTTATTCAGACTGATCTTTTGTCTCGTTGTTTCGTCTTTGGAGTTCCTTCACTCTAACGGCAGCTATCATACAAAGGACCAATAGTAATACAAGTGCAATATAAGGACCCCAAAACCCAAAATTGGTAATCGATACCGGCATAAACCCTGGTTCCAGTTTTCTGGGTTTTGCAAATGGGGGAGCATCTTTTCCCACGGCAGCTTTGGCCTCTGATTTTATATACTCTACAATATTTTTTATTTGTTCAGCGGAGAGATCGGTATGATCCGGCATGATGGTATTATTAAATTGGTTGAACAAGGCAATGGCAGCCTGATCATTATTTTTGATTAGTGACTGTGAAGAATGTACAAATTGTATAATCCAGTCGATGCTATGTCTCTGTTCAACTCCTGCCAGGGCGGGCCCTACAACTTTAATATTGATATTGTGACAGGCTGCACATTTTGAACTGAAAATAGTTTTACCCTCTTCAATGGATGAAGTATTTTTTGCTGAAGAAACTGAGACCAATAATACACAGGGTAGGATAAGAAGTGAAATTTTAGTTTTCATATTCCAGTTTTTTTATGTCTTGTTTTAATTGTTTTATTGAACTATCATCTGTTCCTTTATAATAGCCGCGGATATGCCTGTTTTTGTCGATGAGCACCAATTGGTCGCTATGAATAAAATCATTCTCGCCCCCGTCTCCATCATCAGCAGATAAATAAAAACTTTTTCGGGCCAGTTTGTATATTTCTTTTTTATCACCTGTCAGTAAATCCCAATTCCCTTTGTTGATATTGTATTTTTCTGAATACCATTTGAGCCTTGCAGCATCATCGCGGACCGGATCTACTGTAAAAGAAATAAAAGCCAGGTTTCTGTCATTTAAGAAATCATCCTGAACTTTTTTCATATGCTGCATCATATTTGGACAAATGTTTCCGCAACTGGTAAAAAAGAAGTTAGCTATTATGATTTTATTTTTTAGACTATCGGATGAAAAGAGCATTCCATCCTGGTTCCTGAATTCAAAACTTTCAATTTGGTGTTGTGTGAGAACATTGTTTTTATTCAGTTCTTCTTTTCCGTAAATCGGTAATTTCGCGAATTGAAGCTGATACCAATTGATCGCTGCGTATAAAAAAACAGGAATGGCAATCATCAGAGCTGTTAGAAACCATATTGATTTTTTGAATAGCCGCATATTGAAATTTTTAAATCATTTAGCTCCGGGTGTAGGATTTGCTGGCAGAAATGTTGGCGCTGACGGCCCTGAATTTTTCATAACTTCTGTCAACGCAGGAATATATGCAATCAGAATAATTATCGCCATGATAATAAGCCAGGGCTTAAAACTGTCGAAAAGCGGAATTCTTTTTTCATCATGATAGGATTCGGATAGAGGAAATTCAAGACCCGCAGTTGCAGATTTTTTATTGAATATGGTTCCAAAAAATACAATAAAGTACAATAATCCTGCAAGAGTCATGATGATGCCTCCGGCCATTCCCAGCAGGGTAGTAGGCACCCATTGCGGGTGATACAAAGAATTGCCGGGATTGAGATATGTCATTCCAAGATTTGTTCTTCTTGGTTCACCAATCAACCCTCCCCACATCAATCCTGTTGAAAAGATCAGAACGCCAATGAGCCAGAGGTAAGGGATGATGACATTAATTCGCGGAAGAAATATTTTTTTCCCTTGTAAAGTAGAGAAAAGATAAAGACTCATTCCGATGATTGCCAGAAATACAGGACCTGCGACAGTCATATGAAAATGTCCCGGGATCCAGGCTGTATTATGCACCACACTATTTAATTGATAAGATGCATTTACAATTCCGGTAAGTCCTCCAAATATGAAAAGAATCAGTCCGCTAATCATATAAGCAAAAAGATAATTATTTGTGTCAAGGAAGGGAAGCTTGTTCATCCATCCTAAGATTCCTTTGCTGCCACGCTGTTTGCCTGCGTACTCGAGTGAAGCGGCAAGAGTAAATGCAGTAATAAAACTCGGGATAGCTACTCCAAAAGTTAGCATCGACTGAAAAAATTTTGTGCCTCTTTCGATATTGGGTTCGCTAAACTGATGATGTACTCCAACCGGAACTGATAATAAAAGGAAAAGAAAAAATGCAATACGTCCTGCTAAATCGGAATATAATTTGCCTCCGGCTAATTTTGGCAAAATCGAATAATACATAATGTATGCGGGGAGCAGCCAGAAATAAACCAGTGCATGTCCAAAGAACCAAAACAGCGTTCTTGATAAAGATATATTGACGGTTTTTGTCCAGCCAAGTGACCAGGGTAATAACAAAACCAATACTTCATAAGCGACAGCCAGCGTGCACACAAACCAGATCGTAAAATTGACCAGGGTCCCCAAAACTGCCAGAGGGAGTTTTATTTCACGATTTTCCCTTCGCCATTTTATATAAATGGAAGCCCAGTCAAATAAAGGAATCCATGTGCCGACGATGAGCAATGCTGCCCCCAAATAAAAAAACGGATGAGCTTTCAGCGGCGGATAAAATGTATATAGAACAGAAGCATTACCGGATAGCATTGCCCAGGCGGCAAGCAGAGTGCCGATGATCATCAGCCACATCGAAAGCCCGGCCGCAATTTTGTTTGGTTCTTTTTTCAAGTAAAATGCAATAGTAGCATGCCCAAACGCCACCGCAAAAAAACCTGTGAGAACAATTGCATTGATTACCCCATGCAATGTGAGTCCCTGATAATAGTCAAGATGAACAGCGCCTGATTGATGAATAGCCCCGCTTCTGTAGATGGTTTGCATCAGACCATGGTAGATTCCGAGTATCAGTAAAACAATAGGAAATAATAATTCTGCGAGGATGATGTTTTTTAAAGACCGGCTCAATTGCATATTAGTGGGTTTTATCTTATAGTGATTATTTTGCAGATGGATAATTCACAATTATTTCTGACTGCATGTTCTGATGTCCAACACCGCAATACTCATGACATGTTATTTTATAGACTCCGGGCTTCTCAAATTTTATCGTTGACTTTGTAATGCCTCCATAGATGGCCATCATGTTCAAATTTTTTTCGTAGATATCAAATCCATGTACGACATCTTTTGAAGTGAGAAAGAAATCCACCGTACTTCCAACCGGTATATAAATTTGTTCCGGTTCAAATCTCCACATTTGTGCAACTGCATATACCTGGTAGAGATTGGTGTCGAGTTTTACAACCTTTGGGTTTTCATAGGTCTTATTGTATGGAATACATTCCGGAACATCGATATTCCTGCTATTCTTTGCATAAAGAATTGAGAAAATGAATAACATAGTAATGATGCCCGAAGCACCCAATACTCTTTTTTCAAATTTATCCATGATAGATTTTTTAATTGCGTTGAAGCATGAGCGCGTAAATACCGAACCAGATAAGCAATCCCAAAAAAACCAACAAAGCAAAAAATGCGATGGCCCCCCGGGGTTTAAAATCATTTTTTTGAAAATTGTTTTCCATTTTATTTATTTTGATCAGCAAAAATATTTAGGCAAAAAAAAAATAGTCAGGACTGAAACAAGTGATCATGATGATTATCATCATACTATGCATTTACAATGGGTCATGTTTTTTAGCTCTTATATATCCCTTCGGCTCTTCAGGCATTATCCAGTTCTTAAAATCATCTTTTTGAGTAGCTTTATTTTTCTTTTCTTCCCATTTTTTTTTGTAAATGATATCGTTGATCAGCAAATCAATCTTTTTGCCTTCTATTTCTTTGATTTTTTTGTATTCTATTTGTTTTAAGATTTGCATGTAGTTAGGTCTTATTTTAATTTTTGCTCTTGTTCGTAAAATGGCTGCTGATCAATTTTCCTTCTTCATTTTGTTCCTCAAGGGGCCAGTCATTTGTTAAAGTTGTTTCTACCCACACATTCCCCGATTTCCTAAAAATATGTGCTGATATTCCCAGTAATTTTTCAAAATCCCTCTCCACTTCGGATACGGTTCTTTTTCTACTCACATCTATATTGACGAACCCCTCATAAAAACCGTCAAGATATTTAGAGAGTTCCTCGGTAGAAAAAGACTCGGATTTATACAAGGGCTGATCAACGGGTATTTTTTTAAAAAACTCTATTTTCAAAAAAGGGTAATAGGTGCTGAACTGTTTTTGAATATTTTTGAGCGAACTTCCTTTATCAATCCTTAACATCATAAAGACTTTTATTCTGAATTGTGCAACTAATTTTTAAAAAACGAAATTAGAAGTATGATTTTCAGCTAAGAATGATCTTCGTCACCTGCTGCATTGAGTTTTATCATTTTTATTGCCATCCTTATTGATAACTTTGCTGAAATTCATAACCATGTTCGGAATACTTTCAAATGAGGAGATTGAAGAGGTCCTTAAAAAACAATTTCTGGGTCGGATTGGCTGTCATGCAGATAACATAACCTATGTAGTGCCGATCATCTACGCATATCACGAACAATCCGTTTATTGTCATACACAGGAAGGAATGAAAATAAAAATGATGAGGAAGAACCCATACGTTTGTTTTGAAGTGGATGCGATCGAAACAATGGGTACCTGGAAAAGCGTGATTGCATGGGGAAAGTTCGAAGAATTAACCAAACCTGAAGAAAGGGAAAAGGGGTTAAAAGTATTGCTGGACCGGGCATATCCTATTGTTAGGTCAAAAAGAATGAAAATCACTGAAGACTGGCCTTTTTTGCCAAATGATTTAAATAGCATCAAGGGAATTGTTTTCAAAATTCCACTCGATAATAAAACCGGCAGGTTTGAAATAAGTGATGATGACCCTTTTATTGAATCGATGGAAAGAGGATTCCGCGCGTCGGCCAAATGATTTTACCCCGGATCTTTATTTTCTCCTGGCTCATTTGTTGGGGGATGAGCATGCGCAAACTCGAATTCCAATTCAGGGTCGATATTGAGTGATTCTACTTTTTTATTTTTTTCCATCAATTCATCGTGGTGTGCTTTCAACCAATCCAATTGTTTTTTGCCGTAGGAAAACCTGGTAAATAATACAAAAAGAACCGGTACGACAAAAATCGCGAGTGAGGTGGAAGCCAGCATACCGCCTAAAACTGATATGCCAATTGTATTTCTTGCAACTGCGCCGGCTCCGGTAGCTAATACCAGCGGCATTACGCCCAGTATGAAGGCAAGTGAAGTCATAACGATGGGGCGCAATCGAAGTTTGACAGCATCCAGTGTGGATTGAAGCAGGTCTTCTCCCCGGTCGACGCGCAGTTTGGCAAATTCCACGATCAGGATGGCATTTTTTGCAGAGAGGCCGATTAGGGTAATCAGTCCGATTTGCGCATATACATTATTGGTGAGACGGGGTATAAAGGTGAGGGTAAGAATGGCGCCAAATGCGCTGATCGGAAATGCAAGCATGACAGAGAGCGGAACAGACCAGCTCTCGTATAAAGCTGCCAGGAAAAGAAAAACAAAAATGATGGAGAAAAGGAAAATATATACCGTGGTCGTCCCTGCACGGATCTCTTCATAACTAAGCCCGGAAAATTCATATGTATATCCCTGAGGCAGAATTTTTGCAGCTGTTTCCTTCAATGCTTCAATGCCCTGTCCCGTACTATATCCGGGGGGAGTAGAACCATCAACTTCGGCAGAACGAAAAATATTGAAATGCGTGATCAGGGGAGCTGTTTCAACAGGTTCATAATGGATGAGTGTACTCAAAGGCAGCATCTGACTGTCCTGGTTGCGGACATAATATTTATTCATATCAGAGACGAGTGCCCGATAATTGGTATCTGCCTGCACGACTACGTGGTAAGTCCGGTTATACAAAGTAAAATTATTCACGAATAAACTTCCCATATAGGCTTGCATCGTATTGAAAACATCGGCGATGCTAACACCCAGCTTTTGACATTTTTCTCTGTCAACAGTAAGATTATAACTGGGAGTATGCGCAGAATAATAACTGAATGCAGTAGAGATAGCCGGGTTCTTATGAGCAGCAGCGACAAATTTTTTGACTACGGTTTCAAAGGCATGGATATCATCATTTGTATTTCCCTGCTGAATCTGCATTGCGAATCCTGATGCCTGTCCGATCCCGCGAACGGGTGGGGGAGGAATGACAACGATATTCGCATTTTTAATATTAGCTGCGGCAATACTTTTCCTGAGCACGTCAATAAGGCCAGGGAGTTTTTCTTCGGGTTTTTTACGTTGTTCCCATGGTTTGAGCATGACGAAGATCGTTCCGTTATTGCTATTCGTTCCCGAGTTTAATATATTCAATCCTGATAAGCCAGAATAATGATTAACCGCGGGATTGTCTCCAACGATTTTCATTAACCTCGTCATCAGCGCTACTGATTGGGAAACGGAACTTCCCTCCGGCATTTGGTAAGTGACATAGAGACGTCCGTCATCTTCTGATGGGATGAAACCAGAAGGTTTTGTTTTAAATAAAAGAATAGTTCCGATAATAAGGCAAAGCAAAAAGATCACCACATACCTTGCTCCTTTGATGCAACGCTGAACACCACGGGAATACCTATTCGTTAAATTCGAAAACCCTTTATTGAACCAAATAAAAAATCTTTCAATGGCATTGGCTTTTTTCTCAGGCTCCGTAGGTTTCAGCAACAAAGTGCAGAGAGCGGGGGTGAGCGAGAGGGCGATAAATGCCGAGAGGATAACAGATATTGCGATGGTGATCGCGAATTGCTGGTACAAGCGGCCGACAATTCCCGGAATCAAACCAACCGGCACAAATACTGCCGCCAATATCAATGCAATGGCTACTACCGGAGCTGATATTTCTTTCATCGCGTTATAAGTCGCTTCTTTCGGGGTCATTTTCTTATCGGTGATATAATGTTGCACAGCTTCTACAACAATAATTGCATCATCTACCACAATACCGATTGCAAGCACAAAACCAAACATGGTCAGTGTGTTGATGGTAAAACCGAGTGGAATAAAAAAGCAAAAAGTTCCGAGAATGGAAACAGGGATTGCCAGGAGTGGAATCAGCGTGGCCCTTGGGTTCTGAAGAAAAAGTAAAACTACAATTGCAACCAGCCCCAAAGCTTTCAGTAAAGTGCCTACCACTTCATTGATAGAAACTTTGATGATCGTTATCGACTCGAATGGAACTTTATAATCAATGTCGGCCGGAAAAGATTTTTTCAATTCTGCAAGTGCAGCATATACTTTATTGGCTGTCTCCAAGGCGTTGCTTCCGGGTGCCTGGTATACGAGTAAGAAGGATGACCTTTTTCCGTCAACAAAAGAATTACTGGAGAAAGTAAATTTTCCAAGCACCACGCGTGCAACATCTTTCAGGTACAATAAACGGCCTGTAGATTGTCCGCTGTCAGGCAATGTTTTGATGACTACCTTTTCATATTCGGAAGCTTTTTGTAATTGTCCGTTCGGAAGAACATTCAATTCAAAATCCTGTGTATTCTCCTGAGGCGGAGCTCCCACCGCGCCTGCTGCTACATATACATTTTGTGCATTGAGTGCAGCGATCACATCTTTTGGCATCAATCCATAAGCAGCCATCTTATCAGGATTCAACCATATGCGCATCGAAAAATTATCGGTCCTTGCCGTGATATCTCCGACGCCGGGCACACGAAGTAATGCATCTTCTATAAATACGTTGGTATAATTATCGAGAAATGTAATATCGTGTGTGCCTTTGGGTGAGTAGATGGCCACCAACATGAGCATGCTTGGATTACGCGCACGCACGGTAAGTCCGAGTTTACTTACAACGGAGGGCAGGAGTGGCGCGGCAATACCGACGCGGTTCTGCACATTTAAAGCGGCGATATGAACGTTCGTGCCGATTTTAAATGTGACACTGATATTCATATTACCGGAATTGGTATTCGTGCTTTGCATATATTCCATTCCGGGAGTTCCATTCACCTGTTCTTCGATAGGGATCGCTACTGTCTGTTCCACAGTTTGCGCATCTGCTCCGGTATATTGACCTGAGATCGATACGCCCGGCGGTGAAATATTAGGATATTGATCCACTGCCAGGTTAAAGATGCAAATGATTCCTGAGATGATCAGTATGATCGAAATGACAATGGCCGTCACGGGTCTCTTTATGAAAGTATTTGCAATCATCCCAGGGCTGGTTTATTTTTTTGATCTTCTGCGTGCAGGTCTCGGGATTTTTTTATTTCAAATTCCAGTTCGGGATCGATATCCTGTTGTTCCACCTTTCTTGCTTTTTCCATTAGTTCTTCGTGGTGTGCTTTCAGGTATTGGAGTTTTTGTTTTCCATAGGATACACGGGTAATGAGCACGAAGAGCACAGGCACAATAAATATTGCCAGGGAAGTGGCCGCCAGCATGCCTCCGAGCACAGTGAAGCCGATTGTTCTGCGGGCTATTGCTCCCGCACCGGTTGCAAAGACCAGTGGCAATACGCCCAGAATAAAAGCCATGGATGTCATAACGATGGGGCGTAGCCGAAGACTAACGGCATCCAGGGTTGAAGAGATGAGGTCTTCCCCGCGATCGACCCTCACTTTCGCAAATTCTACGATCAGGATTGCGTTCTTGGCGGCGAGACCCACGAGTGTGATTAATCCAATCTGTGCATATACATTATCGGTAAGACTGGGAACCAATATCAGCGTAAGAATCGCGCCGAATGCTCCCACGGGCACAGCCAGCAAAACGGAAAAAGGAACGGACCAACTCTCGTATAAAGCAGCGAGAAAAAGAAAAACAAAAGTGATGGAGAAAAGGAAAATATAAATGGTAGCGGAACCAGCCCGAATTTCTTCATAGCTCATTCCGGAAAATTCTATGGTATAGCCCTGGGGAAGTGTTTCGGCGGCTAATTTCTTCAGTGCATCGATTGCTTCGCTGCTGCTGTATCCCGGCGCGGATATGCCATCTATTTCAGCTGATCTGAAAATATTAAAATGCGAAATGAGCGGCGCACTCTCAGCAGGCCTGTAACTGATCAAAGTTCCGAGAGGAAGCATATTGCCTGCCTGGTTACGCACATAATATTTGTCCATATCAGAAATCATACTTCGAAAAGAAGTATCGGCCTGAACGACCACATGAAATGTCCGGTTATAAGCAGTAAAATCATTAATGTAAAGACTGCCCATATATGCCTGAATGGTAGTGAACACATCTCCGATATTCACACCGAGCTTTTCACATTTGTCTCTGTCAACTGTTAAATTAAATGCAGGAGTGCGTGAAGAATAAAAACTATATGCATTGGTGATAGCAGGATTTTTATTTGCAGCCGCAATGAATTTATTGACGACGTCTTCAAAAGCATGGAGGTCGTCATTGGTTGCTCTTTGTTCTATCTGCATATTGAAACCCACGCTGGCGCCGATACCCGGAATCGGTGAGGGCTGTATGACTTCAACGTTCGCATTCCGGATTCCTGCATCAGCAACCCTTTTGCGGATCACATCCAGGATGCCCGGAACTCTTTCATCCGATGTCTTACGTTCATCCCAGGGTTGCAATTGACAATATACCGTTCCGCAATTCGAATTGGTTGCATTCGTAATCACATTCAGCCCTGAGAGGGCTGCATAATGTGCAACACCCGGAGTGGCTGCAACAACCTTCATCAGTCTCGACATCAATGCGACCGATTGAGCTGTTGATGAAGCCGGCGGCAACTGAAATGTAACATATATATTTCCATCATCTTCCGAAGGAATGAACCCGGTTGGTTTTTGCCGGAACATCCAGTATGCGCCTGCGCATATGCATATCAGTAAGATAATGATATATACCGATCCCCTGATAGAACGCTTAACACCGTTTGAATAAGTATTGGTAACTTTTTGAAACCATTCATTGAAGGAAAAGAACAATTTATTGATTCCCTTTGCATCTTTCCGGATGCGTGTTGGTTTCAGCAATAAAGTACAGAGGGCTGGAGTGAGCGAGAGGGCGATGAATGCCGAGAGGATAACAGATATTGCGATGGTGATGGCAAATTGCTGGTACAATCTTCCTACGATTCCGGGAATAAAACCCACAGGCACAAATACTGCAGCGAGAATCAGGGCGATGGCAACAACGGGAGCTGATATATCTTTCATGGCCCGATAGGTTGCTTCTTTTGGGGCCATTTTCTGCTCGTCAATATAGTGCTGAACGGCTTCAACTACGATAATCGCATCATCTACCACAATACCGATGGCCAGCACAAATCCAAACATGGTCAGTGTGTTGATAGTAAATCCAAGGGGAATAAAAAAACAGAATGTGCCAAAAATAGATACCGGGATCGCAAGCACAGGGATCAAGGTGGAACGAAGGTTTTGTAAAAAGAGAAATACAACAACAGCTACAAGTCCCAGTGTGATCAATAAGGTGAAGACAACGTCCTTCATAGATACTTTGACCACAGTCACAGATTCAAACGGTACCGAGTATGCGACATCGGCGGGAAAAAATTGTTTTAACTGTTCCAGTTCCTTGTAGATGCCATTTGCGGTTCGCAACGCATTGCTTCCCGGTGCCTGATATATCTGCAGGTAGGATGCTCTCTTGCCATCGACAAAAGAATTGCTCGAAAAAGTAAATTTTCCCAACTCTACCCGGGCAATATCTTTCAGGTAGACCAACTCTCCTGTGGAAGGTATGGTCTTCACAATAATATTCTGGAATTCGGACACTTTGCTCAGGCGGCCATTCACCAGGATTCCGATTTCAAATACCTGTGTTTTTTCCTGTGGAGGAACACCCGCCGATCCTGCTGCTACCTGTACATTCTGTGCATTGAGTGCATTGATGACATCCTGTGGTGTTAAACTATAGGAAGCCATTTTTTCAGGATTCATCCATATCCGCATACTGAAATCATCCGTGAATCTTGTGATCGTGCCCACACCCGGTACGCGCAACAGCGCATCCTGGACAAATATATTCGTGTAATTATCGAGAAAAGTAATGCTGTGAGTTCCCTTCGGCGCATAAATCGCTACCATCATAAGCATGCTTGGGTTCACCGCCCTAACGGTAATGCCTAAGCGGCTTGCAACAGCAGGAAGCAGGGGCGTGGCAATGCTCACGCGATTTTGTACATCGAGTGTGGCGACATCAATATTTGTACCGATATTGAAAGTTACATTTTGTACCATCTGCCCGTTATTGGTGCTATTGCTTTGCATGTATTCCATGCCCGGTGTGCCATTCACTTGTTGTTCGATCGGTGTAGCCACTGTTTGTTCCACCGTCTGTGCATCTGCTCCTGTGAATTGTCCGGTAACCTGTACAATCGGAGGTGTGATATCCGGATACTGATCGATAGGGAGAGCCACAATACAAATCGTACCGGTGATGACCAGTACGATCGATATCACCATCGCAGTAACCGGCCTCTTTATAAAAGTATTCGCGATCATAATCTATTTGTGCGAATGAATTTAATTTGTGCTTTTGCTGGCTGTTTTTCTGTCGGCGCCCTGTCTATTGGAACCCGGAGCAGGTTTGGTGGAAGCTGTGATCTCTGAACCATCATGCAATGCCTGTATACCGTCTACCACTATGCGATCTCCATCATTAATTCCGGATTGAATAATAATATCAGCACCGATTGTTGCCCCGGGCTGTACTCTTACTTCGAATGCCCGGAGCTTGGGAGACTGTGCTGTATCAGTTTTTTCTTTCTTATTTGCTGAATCAGACATGATCGTATCTCTGGCGATGTAAACAAAATATTCGCCCATCTGCTCAACAATGGATTTTCCCGGAACTACCATCTGGGGCGCCATTTCCTGGTTGTGCACTCTCACTACGCAACTCATTCCTGCTCTTAATTCAAGAGATGGATTCGGAAATACTAATCTTACTCTGATGGTTCCTGTCTGTGGATCCACTGCGCGGTCGACAACAGTGATATGTCCTGTTTGCTGGTAAATTTTGTGATTGGGTAAAACAACAGTGAATAATGAATCGATATGATGCTGTTTATTCTGGTATAAATCCTGGTAATGCCCAAGCTGTGCTTCATTGATCAGAAAATCCACAGCCATGGGATTATCTGTAGAAATAGTATTCATGATTGTAGTTCCAATGCTAACCATATTTCCCAATTTCACCAGACTGAAGCCGATTGTTCCATCGAAAGGCGCTTTGATCACAGAAAAAGTAAGATTGGTCGCAGCCGTTTTCACTGCCTGCTCTGCAGCCAGCACTTCATTATTTGCATTTTCCAATGCGATAAAAGCATGGTCTGCTACCTGCTTTGCGACTGCGTTGTGAGCGATGAGATAACGATAACGATCAGCATCCTGCTGTGCCTGTGTTTTATTTCCCTGTGCTACTTTCAGATTTGCTTTTGCCTGATCGTAAGCTGCCTGATATAACCTTTCATCGATCTCATATAATTTTTGTCCTTCTTTTACATGCGATCCTTCTGTAAAAAAAATTCCTGTCACATAGCCTTGCACCTGCGGCCTGATATCCACCTGGCTCAGGGCCTCTGTAGTTGCAGGAAAATTATCATAATACAAAACGGGTTTAGACTGTACCGTAATCAGGTTGACAGGAACCGGACCGGGACGCGATGCAGGTTTTTGCTGGCAGGAAAAAAATACAAAACAAGTGATCAGCGTAAGACCCCAGGTTCTGTTCTTTTTTATATTCATGTATGAACGGCTTTAATTGTTTTTATTGACTACGATAATTCCCATTGATTTTTCCAGGTCTATTTTGCTTGACAATAATTGAAACAATGCATTGAGATATCCTATCTCGGAGCTAATCAGGTTTGATTCGGCAGTAATTACATTCAGGTAAGCAACCACTCCTTCCTGGTACTGCAGGTATACGATATCGTAAGTGCGTCTGGCCAGATTCACATTATCCTTCATCGCATTCATATTATAGAAATTACTTTTATAGTTGGCCATCGCACTTGTGTATTCAGAGTAAATTTCAGATTCCAGAAACACCTGGTCCCAATCGAGCAATTGCTGCTGCAATTTGGCTCTCTGCAAACTTTTTGTTCGTGCAAATCCGGTGAAGATGGGAAGATTGAGAGACAATCCCAGGTAGGAATAAGGGTAAGCTATAGAAAAAAGACTGCTGAAACCATTATTCTGATAAGGATAATCATAAAAGAAAAATGCGCTGACTGTCGGCAGCCACGCGGTCCGATAATAATGAATATATTCTTCCTGAATTTTTTTGGAGGTAAGCAGTTGTTGATATTCGATGCGTTTTTGATATTGCAAATCCAGGGTCGTATCAAAAGAAATATCATTTATCATTTGTAGCGTGTCAAAGCTCACGTTGAATTGCTGCTGCGGCGGAAAACCCATGATCTGTTTGAGCGCGGCATATTGCGGAATAATATTTTCCGTAGCCTGTTTCAACTGTGCTTTCGAATTGTTCAGGGAAATGGCGGCTTCATCATAATCTGTTTCATCTACCACTCCGCTTATATATTGATGATAGGTATCATGAAGATTTTTTCCGAGACGTTCAGTATCTTCTTTCAGCACATTGATCTGTTCCAGGGTAAGAAGAAGACTGTAAAAAGTTTTACTCACGTTGGCGACGACATTAATTTTAGTACTGTCTGTTATCTGGGATGCCTGCTGAGTATATAAATGAGCACTTCGCGCCGCGAACAAAAGCGAAGGGCTGAAGATTGCCTGGGAAACAGAGAATACTGGGACCACACTATTTACAACTCCTGTCTTTTGTTCAACCAGGTCACCACCTGAGTTTTTGACAAATGAGGTAGGTAGGGTAAGATAATGACTACCTATCACGGAAACATTTGCCTGCGGAAGCCAGCCCGAAAGACTGATTTGATTAGAGACATGTGCAATATCAATATTAATCAGTGATTGGCGGAGAGCCGGCTGATGCTGCATAGCATAATTGATGCATTGCTCGAGCGTCAGGGACTGGATAGTGTCGGACAGATTGGTTCGCTGGGAGAAGCCGGTTAGCGACTGATAAAAAGAAAGCGAAATAAAAACTACGCGTTTGATATGTTTTATATCCATATTCAATAAGTACAAGCTCTTGATTCAGGGAATCCCATGCAAAAAAATCGCCATTCATTCAAATGGTGATTGCTGATGTATTGCCAGGTTAGCGTGGGATGGCGGTCAGAAAGGAAGTAAATGAGATTCTTCACCGGATATCCGGTTCGACACAAAAATTATGCAATATTCAGGAGAGCCCGAAAAATTTCTTTATCGAAGGGGGAATGAATGGCTGACCGGGTGACTATATCAATAAAAGGGTGAGGAAAAATCAGGATGAACGGATATGATAAAAACGAATTTAACTAACTATAATCCATATGCGCGTAAAAATTCACTGATCATCAATTTTTGAGATTGCGGCATCTGTCAGAAATTTCAATCTTGAATGAATGATCGTCTTTCAGGATATTGAAGAAAATATCCAGGTATTCTTTGGTATCAGCGATATCTCTATTGCTTAATTCGTCCTTCATCCCGTCCACACGGGATATGAATTTTTCTTTTTTTGAAAGAAATTCATTCCTGATATAGTCTGTAAGCGCCGGACTGCTGCAATGTCCCCGGTAATAACGTTCTCTCACGCTTTCTATCGGTAATTGCTGTCCGTTGACCTGTGAAACGGTGGAATACGGCGCATCCACCAATCCCGACATATCGAAATCATAAGGGATGGGAAGGTAATCTCCTTCCCTGAAAATGATCCTGGCATTGTGTTGATAATATTTCGACCAATCGGTATTAGAGATCATGAACTCAAAAAAATCAAAGCGCAGGCTGGTTGTATCTTCCAAAGGCACTGATAACTGTACTTTATTCAAAGCCTTTGCATTAAAACGCTTGGCGGTTTTATCAATATCTTCAATCAGTATGGCTTTTACATTGAAGGATTTCGTTCTTTTCCCACGCAGTTCAGTGATCTCAAGGTTGGCCAAACGGGTCCTGAATGCATAAGGAGTCACTTCTTCATACAATTTATAACAGAGAAATTCCCTCAGCACAAAATCATTGTCGCTTTGCTGTTGATAACAGGGCGGAGGCTTTGAAATTAGTTTTATAAATAGTGATCAAAGCGAATTTACCTGTACTGGCCGTTATGTTGAAGTTCAGAAATTCAGTAAACTAAGTTTTACCTGGGAATGGGAAAATGAGCCTGGAGTTGAATCCTTCGTGACCCTGATACTAAGTCCTGAAAAAAATTTCACGAGAATGCAGTTTGAACACGCTCATGTCGGATACGAATCAGCGCATGACTATCAAAAAGGATGGGAATCGACTTTCACAAAACTTGAACATGTTCTGGCTAACAAAAGTTCTTTGTCCTGATTATTTTTCTTTGAATGACGAGAATAAGAATGCCTGTCACCGACAGGCATTGTAAAAGCAAATAGGTATTATTGTATTAACGCCTTTCCCGGTAAATTCGGAAATACAGAGCTTTTCTCAGCGAAATCCAGGCCTGTTTCAGATCGGCTTCTGCCTGTGCCTTATGGCCTCCGAAATCATCCGGCGCAGTGTGCAAATGATTCATGGCGTTTTCTATGTCGCGCATGGATTTTGTAATATTCGGATGCCTGTCTTCTTCGGCTCTCATCAGGTTAACTTCATTTGGAGCAGGGGCCCTGTTGCCGATGATCACATCGAAACTTACCTGGCCAACTACTTTTTGTGCGTGCGTTATAGTGGCAGACACAATTAAAATCGAGAGGACAAATAACAGTTTTTTCATGCTGATTTCTTTATGTGGTTAATTAAATAGGATATAAAGTACAAATTGCACATGGTAAGACTGCGAAACGATGTAAAGGTTTATTTTATTACTTGATTTTTGTTAATCGTTGGCTAATGCCAATTCCCTGGCGCTTCCAGCTAAGAGACTTTAACAGTAAGTTTTTGGGGCCTTAATGCAGCAATCGCTAGTCCTGCCAAGTCGTTGCGAACAGAGTGAACCCAAACTTGTTTAGAGGCTCATCTTTGCCCCGCAAACTGATTATCATCTGCCGAAGGTCCATATATTGAAGGAACCGGGATATCGCATAGCCGCATATAAACTGTCAGTTGTCCTCTGTGATGTACCCAATGGTGGAAAGTGGGAGTGATGTATTCGTTGTTAGGAGCTTTGAAAAGTTCTTTGCCAGCAGCCTTTAAATAAAAGACGCGATTCACGCTTTCCTCACTGGCATGCTCAAGCGCTTTTCGAAGACCCTCTACATTGGATTTAAAATGGGCAACCAGATCCGGGTTTGTTTTTAATTGGGCGTGTTTGAAATTGGCAAAATCAATTTCGCCCTGCTCCAGCATGGTCGTAATCCACATCGGGATCTCCGCTACAAGGAGGGCCAGGTATCCCATCGCCATCGATTTAGGATGCGGTTTGAATTCCCAATATTTTTCATGTATTCTTTCCAGGCATTTTTCGGTGGCAGGAACTTCTTCATTCAGTTCTTTCAGCCAGCCTTTTGCAATCTCGAGCATAAGATTCTTTTAAAAGGATAAAATTTAGAGCAGGGATACAAATATTTAGCTCAACAAATATAATTGTTTGACGGCATTCAATTTTTTGAGCTTCTTATCACTGTTAATGCGGCGCCCGGGTAGATAAAACAAATTATGTGGGAATTGCATATTGATTTAAGTTTCCCACTTGACCATTATCAGTTATCCGTCCAATTAAAATCATCTCCGAAATTTTTTTCAATTTCTATTTTCGTCCAATGAAAATGGAAGCCGTTAATTTATCGCTGGTAAGAAAGTATAACCAGCCGGTGCCACGATATACAAGCTACCCAACGGTTCCATTTTGGAGGGAGGAACTGGAAGTTGACAATTGGATTTCGGCATTAAAAAATAAAGTTGAGGAACAGGATTGGGCGAATGGCATGTCATTATATATACACCTTCCTTTCTGCGAAACCTTATGCACCTATTGCGGTTGCAATAAAAAAATTACAAGCAATCATAATGTTGAAGGAGAATACCTGGAGGCTGTTAAGAAGGAATGGTCTTTATACTGTGAGATATTGGACCGCACCCCAATTATTCGTGAAATTCATTTGGGGGGCGGCACTCCTACATTTTTCTCTCCGGAAAATCTGAAGCTCCTCTTATCTTTTATTTTGAAAGATGTTAATATTCATCCGCTACACGAATTTAGTATTGAAGGTCATCCAAACAATACTACCATTGATCATTTGAAGATGCTGCACTCAATGGGTTTCCGGCGTATAAGTTACGGCGTGCAGGACCTTGATCCCACTGTGCAGCGAATAATAAACAGAATTCAACCGTTTGAAAAACTCAAAGAAGCTACAGAAAATGCAAGAGGAATTGGTTTCAGATCTGTGAATTTTGATTTGATATATGGTCTTCCATTGCAAACACTTGAAAGTATGGCAAAAACTTTCGAAAAGGTGTTATCATTAAAGCCGGATCGCATCGCATTTTACAGCTATGCTCATGTGCCCTGGACCAGCAGGGGCCAGCGGCTCTTTGACGAGTCAGACCTGCCTGACCCCGAATTAAAACTTCAATTGTATATAAAAGGAAAGGAATTGCTGTTGAATAATGGATATGCAGACATCGGCATGGATCACTTTGCCCTGCCGGCGGATGATTTGTTTATTGCGAGACAAGAGGAGAGGCTCCATCGGAATTTTATGGGATATACAACCCAGGATACAGGTCTCTTGTTAGGGTTAGGCGTTTCAGCGATTAGTGATACAGGAAATTGCTTTGTTCAGAATAAAAAAACATTGCATGATTATTATTCTTCGGTGAACGCAGGGGAACTGGCTACTCAAAAAGGATATATCCTGAGTGAACAGGATATCAAATTCAGGAAATATATTCTGAATATGAGCTGCAAGGGAGCGACGCGATTCAGCGAGGATGATATGCCAGTTTTGATTGAACAAGTATTTCCGAAATTGTTGGAAATGGAAAAAGACGGACTGGTGGAATGGAATACCAAAGAAGTAAAACTTACTCCGCAAGGTCATTATTTCATAAGAAATGTTTGCAGTGCTTTTGATCTTTATTTAAATCGGACAGATGCGAAGAAGCAAATCTTCAGCAAGGCAATTTGATCCAAACCGCCCGTTTTAGCATCTTTAATTCATTTCCTTATTCCCGAGCTTCTCTTTTGTATTTTCTTCGTTTTTTAAAAAAGGCCGGTAAGGACTCCTGTAACAAATTCCGGATGCACAGCCAAATGAAAATATTCCCATAGAGGCAAAATATCCTCCCAGTAAAATACCGATCCATTCATGCTGTACCGCAGATTGAATGATAATCGTGACGCCCAGCAGCGTATATATTATACGCGAAACATTCCAGCCCTTCAGAATTCTTTCTTTCATTTTATGAAATTTTATGTTGTAGTGAAAACCATCCTCCGCCATTGTAGACTTCGGAAAACCCGCTTGCCTTCAAAATAGATTTTGCCGTAGCACTCCGCATACCAGAAGCGCAACAAGTGATAACCGGTTTATTCTTTTTTATTTTCGAAAGATTGCCTGAAAGATTCGAAAGAGGGATATTTAATGATCCCTGAATATGCCCGCTCCTGTATTCTTCAGGTGTACGCACATCAATTATCTGTGCTCCAAGTCTTGCTAATTCTTTAAAATCTGCTTTGGGACCGATGTTAAACATATTTTTTAGTTTTTTAATCATAATTTAAAGTCGAATGAAGATCGCAGGCGATCATTGAATAATAATTGTTTTCTTAATTTGGATGAACAAGAACCTCTATCTGGTTATTAAATATTTCTCTGCCATTATAAATTACCTGCCAGGTAACGGGAATGATTTTTTTCAGCATATGACTTACTCCACAGATTTTTTCCTGCGAATACATCACGGCATCCAGGGCTGCCTTTTCATCTTCAATACCCCCTTTCATTTCGTAGATGATATGGGCTGAAATATATTCAATAGGCGGCTGTTTACTTATTTCGCCGGAAACTTTCAAGCTAAGATCCTCCAACTCTTTTCCCTGCTTTCTCAATAAACTGATCACATCCATTCCGGTGCAGCCGGAGAGAGCAGTCAATACAAAAGGTTTAGGAATAGGACCCCGATCTTCTCCGCCAACCCTTTCGGGGGCATCCATAATAATCGTATGGCCATTAACCAATGCATTGAATTGCATTTTTCCCATCCACTGGGTTTCAATTTCGTGTTTCATTTTTTATTTTTTTTGTTGAAATTCCAAGAAAATAATAAATGGGACAGAAACTGATAAGAGCAGTTGCTCCGATTATTATAGCTGCTGCCCCCAGTATGACAGCAGTCGTTCCGCTGATGACATTTGTGATATATAGCACCCCAACCAGCACGGCGAAGAGTAACCGAACAATGCGGTCAACAGGATGAATATTTTTTTTCATTGTCTGAATGTTTTTATTAAAAAATTTGACCACATAAAGGTCAGACAATGAAATTAGCCGGATGGTGACTTTGGTCACAATTCCTTTAACAACTTAATCTGATTACGGTAGAGCAAGACTTTTTTGTCAATTTCCAATTTCTTCAGCAAACGGGATATTACTTCACGCGATGAACCCATTTCGTTTGCAATTTGCTCATGGGATAAATTGATGAGGGATGAACCTGTGTTTTTTGATTTTTCTTTCAGGTAATGCACGAGGCGTTCATCCAGTTTCTGAAAAGCGAGCTGGTCGATTGCATTCAGCAATTCGTTAAAACGGTTGCGGATGGTTCGCATGACAAAGCTTTTCCAGGTGGGATATTTGGCCAGCCATTCATCCATTACAGAAATGGGGATGGCAATATATTCTATATCATTCTCAGCAGTTGCTTTTATTTCACTTGGAAATTGCTGCATGCAGCAGGTAAAAGTCATCGCACAACTCTCATTCGCATTTACATAATAAAGTAACAGTTCTTTTCCTTCGCTGTCTACCCTTGAAATTTTCAAGGTTCCTTTCAGCATGATAGGAGTTATCCGAACGGTTTGTCCGATATCAATTATGATATCGCCTTCCCTTGCGACAGTAAATTTTCCTTTTGATTCAATACTCTCCAGTAATCCTGGTTCAAATATATGCCTGAAGGAATCCGGTAAACTCATTTGCAATGAATGATTTTATATTACTATGCATAATGCAAAAACTAAATAAAAGTTTGGGGAACTGGAAAATGACAGTCAAATAAATTCCGGATTGGATTTCTTGTCTGAACTTTTCGGTTTGACGACTGTCCTGATCCAAAAAGACCATAGGAAAAAAATTTTTGGTAAAACCTTTGTGTACAATCATCATTTATTTTCTGCCAATAGCTAATATTTTTACCGGCCCCAATAACCCCGAAGGTTGCAATTTTGAATTCGCCTGGTAAAAAGCCATTGTAGTGTAAGTGATCTTATTTTTAACATTTGGCTGGGCATCGCCGATCAGGCGATTTACCCAAAGATTGGTAATTCTTATTTCAATATTATTTTCACCTGCTTTTAATAATTTAGTTACATCAACACGATAAGGATTTTTCCAGACAATGCCCAATGGCTTTCCATTCACGATTACTTCTGCCAGGTTTTTTACATCGCCAAGATCAATCCATAGCTCTTCATCTTTCTTAAACCAACCGGCCGGAACAGTAATTGTCTTTCGGTAAGTACCCGTGCCTGAGAAATATTTGATGCCGGCATCAGCGTTGTCACTCCAGGAACTAAGTTCATTGAATATTGATGAATCGGGCGCTCCACGGTCTTTTTGAAAACTTATGCGCCAGGCCCCGGTGATGGTTGTAAGTTCTGTTACTTTTATCTGAGGCAGTTGAACCGATTGTTTGGTTGCTTTGTCTTTAAATACAATGAATAATGCATCATGAGGTTCAAAGTGCAGTTGAACGGTAGTTGTTCCATTTGCGATTTTGTAAGACAATGGTTCTGTCTTACCGGTTTCGGCAAACCACAGTTCCGGAACTTTGCCTTCAATACGAAAACCTGCCTCCAGGTCTTCAACCTTAGCCGTTCTGCTGTTAACCCAGTAAATATCCCGGTCACTTGTTTTACGATGCACATATAAGAGTTTGGTATCTGCATTCGGTTTCGTGTAAGTAAAGTCAGGACTTATATTCATTGAATTCAATACATCGCTGTATGATTTTCCTTCTGTAACATTTGTGTTGGATGGTGACCATATTTCGTTTACAAGCCTATTGAATTCGTCAGTTGCATCTTCCAGGCCAAGAGGCATTGTTGGTTTTACACCCGTTACGGCAGCTCCCGATTTTACTAACTCATTTAACTTGCGTAATACGGGCAACGACATTCTCGTTGCATTACTATCGAGTACCAATAAACGATAATTCATCCCGCTTGGAGTAACCAGTTTCCCGTCTTTTACAGATAATAAATGGATGAGCGCATCTGAATTGATATAGTCATAATTGTATCCTTCAGGTATTGAGGGTGGTTTTTTCCCAAACAAGTTGGTGATATTATTGTCTTCGCCATAATAGTAAACGATATCTGCAACAAATTTTCCCTGCTGCAATAAATAACTGCTTCGGGATAGATAAGCATTCCATGCCACTGCCTGCTCGGCCCATGTTTCATGGCGTGTATACCATTGGCCAAAAGGCCCGAGGCCGAGACCGGGAATTTTATCGTCTACTGGTTGATGAACTGAACAATGAATAACAAATCTGTTCAGGCCGCTTGCCAGTTCAAGATCAACACTTGGCTTTAAATTTTCGGGATAGTAAGCCCAGGCAGTACCACCAATGCCAAGCGCAGTAAGGCTTTCTGCAGCAACTAAATTCTGACCGTAAATATGTGCAACGGATGAAGATTCCCTGATATCAATTGTATGTGCTGTCTGATCATTTTGATTGATAAAAGGGTTGGGCGTCCACAATGCAGACATTGGAATTGCTGCTGTTCTCTTCACATCCATTCCATCTGCAATCAATGCCCTTCCGCTTTCATGCGATTCGGAATATCGTTTCATACCGCGCTCTGCAAGAATCTTTGTCAGGCCATCATAATGGTATTCTGCAACCATTTCGCTCAGCGTTTTCCTGAAATCAAAAAGGAATAATTCACTTGCTTCAGAACTCTTTACAATTTCACCCGTTAACACAGGCAGCCATGGAATGATACTATAACCGCGGCGTTTCTGAAATTCAGCAGGAAGATTAGCGGTCCAGTTTTGTGCGCCTGCTTCCCAGCTGTCAGTTACCATATATTTCAAACCACCTTTGCTGCCCATTAAACCACCGGTTGCATTTTTATATTGATCGAGATAGTTGGCAAAATATCTTTTGATCGCTTCAGGATCGAGCTTATCAACTTCGGGACCCGTTGCTTCAGGGGAAGCTGGATGATTATCAATTCCCAATAACGAATAACCCAGACGTATTACTTTCCAATCGCCGCCTGAAGGGGCAGTCCAGTTTAGTGAACCATCTGAATTCATTTTATCAGTAAGGTCGATAATATCGTCTGGAGAAACAACATCATTGGAAGGCGCAGTCATTTTTTTGTTCAGATCGCCCACTGGTGCAAAGGCAGCTTTCTCTTCAAATCGGTCAATAATATCAGAAGTATGCAGATATATTTCTGCTATTTCAGTCCCACCCGGATCTTTAGGTGCTCCCATACCACCAAAGCCAAATGCAGCTCCGATATTTGTCGGAGGCGGAGGATTCTTCACCGTGATACGAAAATATTTTGCGGTAGTTGCAGGTATGGCGATTGATTGCTGAACGATTGCACCAGGAATTATTGCACAGACAAACCTGAAATTTTTTCCATCATCACTCGCTTCAAGTTTGCGGCTGTCTTTGGTTGCAGCGCCAAATCCAAAGACTCCGGGTTCGCCGCCACCAACCATCGTAATTGCTTTAATGGTTTGAGGTTGCGGAAATGCAAACTGTATCCATCCAAAGCCCGCAGAATCTCTTGGCAAAAGCACAGGAGTGCCAACATCTCCATCTGTTAATTGCTGCAAAGTAAAATTGCCACCGCTTGCCGTTACAACTGTGCCAAGTTCATTCAACGATTTATCTGCTGCAGGCAACCTGTATGCAATAACAGCAACATCTTTATAAAAGGTTGGAAGCTTGGAAGGGTCGGCAGTTTCGCCGAAGCCTGGTTGCTTTTTAATGTTTTGAAATGGACCAGTTGTGCCGGGTGGTTGTGGTAATTTGATATTTGAAGCTCCAGCTTTCACACGGACTTCTGTCCATACAAATTTCTTCATTCCGTCTTCGGGTTTTACCCAGGGGCCGCCACTTTCGCTCCAGCCCGGTGAACCTGCGATCGCCATTTCGAGTTTTAAGGAATCAGCCATTTTAGTTGTGAACTGAAAAGCATCCTGCCAGTCGGGTGTCATATAGGTGAGACGCTTTTCAACAATTTGCGGCGTCGCCAATGCCGCATCAAAATTCTGAAACCCTCCAATGCCGACACGATGCATCCATTCAAGATCTTTTCGAATTCCGTCTTTAGTGATATTGCCATTCATCCAATGCCACCACACACGCGGTTTTGAAGCATCGGGCGGAGTAAGAAAGTTTTTATAAATGCTGTCTTTAGTTTTATCGGATTGTGCAAAACAGGAAAAGCAAACAATCATTGAAAGTGCAGGTAAAAAAAATAATTTCATGAATGACAAGTTTGAAAAGTAAAGCTACAAGAATATAAAAAACAACTGTTATGAACTGTTATGCCCGTGATGCCCTGATTATGTCATGAATGCACCTTTTTAATTTTTTTTACTAGATCCAGCCTGCCTGGGTCGAATTTCCCTGCTGTTCCAGCGAGTCGGAATGTTAATTAACAAACCAAAATGCCCCAAATGAAATCAAATTGGCATAATGAATTGTTTATTCTTCAGGAAACATTCACTAACAATTAAATCAAAGAAGATGAAAAGTCTGATTCTTGTTTTCAATGCAGCTTTATTATTTGCTGCAGGGAAACCGGCTATCCCGGTAAATGTGATGAATGCATTTTCATCAAGATATCCCAAAGTGACAGCAGAAAAATGGGCCAAAAATGATGACGGTAATTATTCAGTAACCTTCATGAAAGATAAAAAAAGGGAGGTTGCCTTTTTTTCAGCGAAAGGCGATTGGATGAAAACGGACACAAAAATAAATTCCTTAAAAGAATTGCCTGCGCAGGTAAAAGAAAGCCTGAAGAACAGAGGATTTCTTGGCGACTATATCTCAAATATGAAAAACAGGGAAACACCAAAATCAGAAATGTATGTACTTGATGTCAACGATGCGAACAGATGGGATGCAGACCATGTTGAAATCTTTGCCAGGTCGTACAGGCTCTATTTTGACAGAAACGGGGATCTTATAAATAAAAAGCTACTTGATTAATATATAAAAGAATCAAGCTTCGATTACTGCCAAGTCCTGCAGATAGAGGGCAAAAAAATTGAAATTCTTATGAACCTCCGGGGTTCTCCGGAACCCCGGAGGTTGCCTCACTCTGTTCGTAACGACTTCACCGGATTTGCCAAAGCGGCTTTCACTGCCTGCACACTTACCGTCAGTAATGCAATCATGACCGCAACCAAAGCTGCCACAGCAAAGAGCCACCAGGGGATGTTTGTACGATAGGCAAAATTGTTCAGCCAGTTTTGCATTGCATAATAGCCCAGGGGTACAGCAATCAAGGTGCCCAGTAACACAGGTTTCAATAAGTCTTTCGACAGGAGCAATACGATATTTTGAACTGAAGACCCCAGTACTTTTCTTACACCGATTTCTTTTGTTCTTTTTATGGCTGTATAGGATGCAAGGCCGAACAAACCCAGGCAGGCAATACAGATTGCAATTGCGGAAAAAACACTCAGCAACGATTCCTGCTTGATTTCTGATTTATATAGTTCATCAAATTTTTCATCCAGGAAACTGTATTCGAATGGAAAATCAGGAGCATTGGAAACATAAATATTTTTGATTCGATTGATAGCCTCCTTTAATTGAGCAGTTTTTAATTTTATGAGTGCAAGTCGCCTGTCATCTTTTCTGGTGGAGATGACCAATGGCCCGATGACCTGTCTCAAAGAAGCATAATGATAGTCTTCCACCACTCCGACGATCGTCCTTCGCAAGCTATCGCCGGAAATATCTTTTATCCATTTACCGACAGCTTCTTGCGGCGTATAGCCAAGCAGGTTAGCAGCGGCCCGGTTAATGATAACGGCATGGGTTGAATCTGTTGGAAAGGAAGGTGAAAAATCTCTCCCTGCAATTATTTTCAGTCCCAGGGTTTTCACATATTCGAAATCTGCGAATTCCGTGTTCAGCATGAGCTTTTCACCAGGTTTGTTTTGCGTTTCAAATCCATAGGTATCATGAAAACCACCCGGTTCACCTGTCATTAATGAAACGCTTGAAACATTGGGAAGCGCTTGTACCTGATCTTTAAAATTTATTTTATTATCCCAAATCTTACCATTATCCAGCCTCACTATCATAGATTGTTCCTTGTTGAAACCTAAATCAGTCGTACGCACATAATGCATTTGTTTCATTACAATAGATACGCTGACAATTAACAGAACAGATATTCCAAACTGAAAAACAACCAGGGCTTTTCTGAATGCAGCTCCATGCTTTCCCAAACTTAATTTCCCTTTCAATGATTCTATCGGCGAGAAAGAAGAAAGTAATAAAGCCGGATAACTACCTGCCAATACACCGACAATTAAAATAACTCCTGCCAAGAAAATGTAGAACAGGGGATTTGACCAGTAAGAAGGAAGTTTATAGCCAAGAAAACCTGTATAAGCTGGCATGATGACCTGGAATAACAATACCGCGAGAATTGTTGCAGTGATTGAAAATAAAAGTGATTCGAAAATAAATTGCCAGGCGAGTTGTTTTCGGACTGCGCCTAAAACCTTTCTTAATCCCACTTCTTTAGAACGATCAGTTGCACGTGCAGTGGCAAGATTCATGAAATTAATGCAGGCAATGATCAATATGAGAATGGCGATACTCATAAAAATATAAACCATATTCTTGCTGCCATGCTTTACACCATCAAAAGGATTTTCTCCTTCAAAATAGATTCCCTCAAGTGGTTTCATGATAAGATCCATTTTAAAACCGGCCTGCCGGTAGAATTGCCCCAGATATTTATCCATAAACCGGGGAAATTGTTTTTGAAGGCTTCCCGGTTTTAAGGATGGATTCAGTTTCAGGTATACAAAAAGGCTATTGGAGGGCCATTGGTTCATCCACCTTTCATTTTTCCAGTTGGACAACGGCACGACCATGTCAAAGTCCATGTGTGTATTGACAGGAATATCTTCGGCTATACCGGTGACCTTTAAACGCAGTTTTTCATTAAAGTCTACTATTTTCCCAATGGGGTCTTCATTTCCGAAATATTTTTTGGCAGCGGTTTCTGTCATAACAATACTTAATGGGTCATTCAATACGGTGGTGGGATTGCCTTTCAGCAGGCGGAAACTGAAAAAGCTGAAGAAATTACTATCGACCAGGTAAATTTTCTTTTCGTTAAATGAAATATTCTTGTACTTGACCAGATCATTGTCGGGTTGAACGCGCATGGTAGCTTTCACTGCATCGGGATAATCTGTAGCTAACGCCCGGGCATAGGGTGGGGATACCCAGGGAATATTTCTAATTTCTCCGTTCGTATTCCCGGTTCGGTAAACGCGGTAAATGTCTTTTCCATCTTTATGAAATTTATCATAACTGAATTCATTCATGATAAAAAGGAAAATCATCAGGCAGCAGGTGATGCCGATGGTCAGGCCAAGAACATTGATGAGTGAAAACAATTTATGTTTTCTGAAATTTTTGAAGGCGAGCCGAAGATAATTTTTTAGCATGGAGTATTGATCCCTAAAATTATGCCAGTCACTGATCGATTGAGTTCTAAGGATTTAAATCAGAAAAGTTCTACGAAAGCGTTCGGATTTGATACAGTTATTGTTTGATCCTGATGCATAAAGAAACACTCATACCAATCTCTCCAATACTCCTTTTCTTTTCACAATATTTTTATAATCCCATTGAATTTTCTTTGATTTTTCAAGCCATCGCTTCAGGTCTTTTGTATTCACCTGCTTTGCTTCGGTATATAAAATTTCTGCGGCTTTAAAGCTTCCTTCAGGCAGCAGCTTTTCTTCTTCGAATGTCTGTCCGCTCCAGAACATCAACCGAATGCCTTCTTTGAGTTTACTGTATCCAACAATTGGGTTTCCATCTAAGAACCAAACAGGATGCCTGTGCCAGATTTTATTTTCTGCATCAGGCATGAATTTGCTGATTTGCTCAGAGAGGTGTGTGCATATTGCATTTTCTTCCTTCCCAAGAGATTTGTTGTATGCGAGAATCTCTTTATTCATAAGAAAAAATTTGGTTTTTAGATAAATTTCAGTCCGGAAACTTCCAGACCTCAGTTAGTTTGAGGGACGGCGAGATCAAATAAAATCAAAATCACGTCGTAAAATGGAGAAAATCTTTCAAATCAAAGGCTTTTCCGCACAGTGCGGCGGCTGCAATAACATTATATTAAATATTTACGGATCAAATTGATTCAAAATCAAAAATGCAGAATGCGCGAATAAATACCCTATCAAAAGAACAAGCGGCAATCATTGCATTTAAAAATAACAAATTTTTCAAATAAAAAATTCAGGCAGTTTGCGTTCAAGGTAGGTCACCGTATTTGTGACTAAATACAGAATCACAAAGTAGTGCGGGACTCACCGAAATATTTATGGTTGCATGAATTCAGAAAAGCGCTTTTTGCAACTCTCCATCATCATTGCCAAGTGCAGGCAAATTTTCATATTGAAAAAATTCATTTTTAGGTTTCCCATCTGGTCTCGGAGATCTTCCACGAATGCTGAAAACAGGGGTGGGTATTAATTGGTCAGATGGAATTTCATAGGCAAGGATTTTTGCCATTTCTTCATCTGTCAGGTTTGGGTCCAGCCATTTTAACTCTAATTCTTTGGGGAGAAACAATGGCATTCTGAAAGCATTGTCGCCATCATTGTGAATTTGCCGCATGACTTCATTCCCTTCTCTTGTGATTAAAGTAAACATTCCTATTACCTCCCCTGTTTCGGGATTTGATGGAACGTTTGGATTGTAATAATATAAACCTGGAATACAAAACATTTTTCTGCTCTTTATTTGGACGTGATAAGGGACCTTGTTTTTCCAGCCTTTGATAGCTCTGTGTTCGTATATGCCAGTTACGGGGATGAGACATCTGTTTTTTCTGATTCGGTGCCAAAATGATTTTTTATCATCCACGATTTTTTCACTCCTGGCATTTCCCATGCTTGGCCGCATTTTTTTAATTTTTTCCGGCGTATCCATATAATTCGCAATAATGCACCACTCAAAATATCTTCTGTGATACTTCCCATCTTCAAAAGTTATAATTGGATATCTTTTATAACCCATGGCCAAAAAGTGTGCGCTCATGTCTAAATCAAAATCGATTTCAGTATCGTGTACCAGATTTGGAAAATATTCATCGATTAATTCAAGTGCTGAATAAAAAGCGATATCAAGACACATAACTAATATTTTTCAATTTCTGCGAAGGGTATTTTTTCTTCTTCTTTCTCGAAACTCAATTTAATAAAAAGCTCGCCAAATTCTTCATACAAGCCTATTTGAATTTTATCTCCTCCATATTTTGTGCGCCACTCCGGATGTTTTGATCTGATGTATTTCTGCATTTTTAGCTGATAATCTGTTGGGGGTCTCCAGTCAACTCCTTTTTTGCCTGCATAATATATTTTAAATCCGAACGGTTGCTTTGCAGCGACAGTTAATTTTTCCAGGTGATCGGCCAGGGAAGCATCATATAAAAAAGCATTCGGATCATTTTTCAGATAGCTGAGATGTTCTTCTGCTAAATTCTTTTCGCCTTCTTCATATGCTCTTAATAGAAAGGAAGCCTTTAATCTGGGCTGCATTCCGCGTGGGTAAGTCTGACGAACAAAATATTTTTTCCCTTCTCCGATCTTATCTTTTAATAGTTGTTCGTTTAGCAATGGAAAAGGATTGTACATAAAACAAATTTACGATTTACCTTATCGCACGCATACCAATGGCACGCATGAGGAATTTTTCCCCAAAACGGTTTTTAACACTGTCTATCGCCTGATAAAGACTGATCATTTCCTGTGTATCCTCATAAAGATTTATCTGGTAGTTGCCAGGAATAAGGTCATTTAAACGGATGCCAACTAACCTGATAAGCAAACGGCGTTCATATAACCTGTCAAACAATTCTCTTGCCACACGTAAAAGAATATGGTCGGCACTTGTATAATCAATATGCTTTTGCTTTGTTACGGTGTCAAAGTTTGAATATTTAATTTTTACCGTTACACAACCAGTAAGACGATTTTGTTTTCTAAGTTCAAAAGCAACGGCTTCGGCCATTCGTGTCAGCGTGCCATGCAAAAATTCGATATCAGTCGTATCATTATGAAAAGTATTTTCCGTTGAAATAGATTTTTGCTCACGGTATGGTACAACCGGACTTTCATCAATACCATTTGCCCGTCTTTTTAGTTCAATTCCATTTTTTCCTAACAGGCATTCCAGGTTTTCAATTGGTATTTCTGACAAAAGCCGAACTGTTTCAACACCACGCTGCCAAAGTAAAACAGCGGTCTCCCTCCCAATTCCGGGAATTTTATCAACAGTTAAAGGAGCGAGAAAACTTTTTTCATCCCCAAAGGGTATTTCAAGCTGACCATTTGGCTTTGCTTCATTGGTCGCAACCTTTGAAACAAGTTTATTGCTCGCAAGACCATATGAAACAGGTAAGCCGCTTTCTTTGATAATTTTTTTACGAAGATTGTTTATGAACAAATCATATTTAGAAAATTTGTCCATACCCGTTAAGTCAAGATAGAACTCATCGATGGATGCCTTTTCAAATGTGGGCGCACTATCATTTACAATCTCTGTAATTAGCCGGGAGTATTTCAGGTAATTTTCAAAATCGCCTTTGATAACAATGGCTTCCGGACAAAGTCTAAGGGCCATTCGCATGGACATGCCACTCTGCACCTGGAACTTTCTTGTTTCATAACTGCATGCCATTACCACTCCCCGGTCACCACCTCCAACAATAAGCGGCATCCCTTTCAATTTGGAGTTTTTTAAAACTTCGACAGATACATAAAAAGTATCCATATCCAAATGTGCGATATGACGATGATGAGTCATAACTCTGCCGATGATTTTCTTTTTTTGATTCCTGCTTTTTCTATATCGGTTACTTCTAAACTATACACTCCAAATTGTTCAACAACTTTACCTGTGATTTTATAAAAACCAGCCTGGGGAGGAGTCTTTTTGTGGATTGGTGGAAAATGAACGGTGTCAATCCAATTCAGATTAGAATCAACAAAAGTTCCAAAGCTCATGGTTTCACCATGAATTGTTCTTACCGGTTTATGAGTGATATGATATCCAAGTACAGTAACGATTTTGTTGACATGATTTTTTATTTCCTCGGCAGATATATATTTTGAAGGATCATCATCAACCAATTTAAAAGGCTGGCAAAGCGGGAAACTCAGTATTTCTACTTCATCATAAACATCATCCAAAGGATAAACGGGTAGCTTAGGCAAATCAATTTTTTTTGATCCATCTTTGAAGAGTGAAAGATGTGATGGAATATGGTCTTTATTTTTCTTTACAACCAAGTCGCCTTCCCACAATAACTGTTTTTTATTTTTGCCGGTAAATCGAAAAGCTCCAATACGCGTAAGTATATTTAATTGTTCTGGCGTAATGCGTGTACGTTCAATAAAATTTTGTAAGTCCGAATACTTGCCATGTCGCATTCGTTCCTCGATAATTTTTTCTGCTATTTCCTGTTCAAGTCCTTTAATATGAATAAAGCCTGCGAACACATCATTCCCTTTTATGTTTGTGAGATAATCGCTGTTATTTACACAGGGTTGATAAATAGCTGCACCTGTTTTCATGAGTTCATAGAAATAGAGTTCCCTACTATAAAAGCCACCAAAATTATTAATCACGGCTACCATAAATTCCATCGGAAAATAAGTTTTCAGGAAAAGACTTTGATAACTTTCAACAGCGAAAGAAGCAGAATGCGCTTTACAAAAACTAAAAGAACCGAAACTATCAATTTGCCGCCATACTTCCTTTACTGTTTCTTCAGGATAATTAAATTCTTTGCCATTGGAAAAAAATTTTTCTTTTAATATTCCGATCCTGTCCCTTGCCCTGTTTTTAAAACTTGTTGCCCGACGCAGAAGGTCTGCATCTGCCATATCCAGCCCTGCCCAATAGTGTGCGACTTTTATAACGTCTTCCTGATAAACCATTACTCCATATGTTTCTTTTAATAATTCTTCCAGCTTCGGATGTAAATATTGAAAATTGTTTGGGTTATTGTGTCGGTTTATATATTCATTCATCATCCCACTACGGCCAACACCTGGTCGAATGATAGAACTCGCTGCTACAAGTGTTTCATAGGATTCGCAATTCAATTTTTTAAGAACGTGTCTCATGGCTGGAGATTCGATATAAAAACATCCTATGGTATTGCCTGATCTGATATGCTCTCTTATTTTCTCATCTTTTTTAAATTTTTCAATCTCATGGATATTAATATCGATGCCACGATTTTGTTTTATCAGACCGAGACAGTCTTTAATATGACCTAACCCGCGCTGGCTAAGGATATCTAATTTGTAGAGACCGATATCTTCCGACACATACATGTCAATCTGTGTAGTGGGAAATCCTTTAGGAGGCATATACAATGCCGTATAATTATAAATCGGTTCTTCACTGATTAAAATGCCGCCTGCATGAATGCTTAAATTATCCGGAAAATTTTCAATGAATTTTCCATATTGAAGTATTGTCCGTTTGATTTTGTCTTCATTGGTTTTCTTCATGAAATTTTCACTTCGTGAATCACCGTTATAATATCCTTTTTCAGAGAGTTCATCCATTTCTGATTTAGGAAGCCCAAAGACTTTTCCTAATTCGCGGATAATAGCGTTATATTGAAATGTCGGATACATGCCAAGCAAAGCCACATGATCTTTTCCGTGACGTTTAAAAATATAGTCAATCACATCGTCACGGTCTGCCCAACTGAAATCAATATCGAAATCAGGCGGAGTTGCACGATGGGGATTTAGAAATCTTTCAAAATAAAGATCAAGACCTATTGGATCAACATCTGTTATTTGCAGGCAATAAGCCACAATGGAATTAGCACCGCTGCCGCGACCGACATGATAGTATCCTTTGCGCTGACCATAATGAATGATATCCCATGTAATCAGAAAATAGGCATTGAAGCCAAAATCATTGATAATAGCAAGCTCTTTTTCCACGCGCTCAGTTGCAGCTTTATTATTTTTCCCATATCTGTCTACCAAGCCATCATGTGCCAGTTTTGATAAAAAAATTTTATCATCGGCCAGGGAAGCCGTGAAAACTTTTTTATTCTTGTCTTTGCCAAAATCCATTCGGATATGGCAGCTGTCCATTAGCTTGTAAGTATTGGTAACAATAAAAGGATATTCTTTAAAAGCATTGAGCAGCTCGGTAGGAGAAAAAAAATATTCAGTTGGTGAACATATGGTTTCTGCGTGCAGTTTAGAAAGGAGGGTGTTTTTATCAACTGCCCGTAGCAATCTGTGCACATTAAAATATCCTTTATTTTGGAAAGTGACCGGCTGACGGATGACGAGTTTGTCTTTATATTTTGAATCTAATTTGTGCAGTTTGGTTATTTCTGCAGGCTGGACACCAATAAATTCATTGGGTAATAATGTTTCAATTGATTTCCCATTGATAGGATATATAATATAGCCATCCCAAATATCATCAAAGAAATTTTCGGAATTGGTTTTTTCGGGGAATGGTTTTTTGTCAAGCAAATAAGTGGAAAGAAATTTATTGATCCAGGTAAAGCCTTTGTTATTTGCAGCAATAAGGAGATAAAGTAATGTATCTTCATTCCTTATTTCAGCACCGAGAATAGGTTTTACTCCGTGCTTTTCACAATGCATGACAAAATCCCAGGCATCACAGGTATTGTTAATATTAGTAAGTGCTAGTGTTGATACTCCTAAATCAACAGCTTTTTGCACCAATGCCTCAGTAGAAAAAGTGCCGTATCTAAAGCTGAAATATGTCTTGCAGTTGAGGTACATGAGTAATAATACTTAGACACAAGTTTAGCTAAAAAAATTAGTATTTTATTTGCTAATTTTATTAGTATTGAAAAACAACATGTTATATCAACCTGCGATTGCGCGACTATTTCCATTGGAATGGAGTCTTTTAATTTTAAAATCCGGGGGGATCGCCTTTTCATGAGCTGCCGATTTTAGATGGCAAACTTGAGTCTCTAATTTAGAAATTTTCTTTTTTGAATTATGTTGATTTCTTTAATTGCATATTACAAATCCAGTGGTTGCATTGCGTTGAAAACCTGGCTGCCATCAACCCTAAACAATTTACCGACTTTGACGGAAATCGGGTTCTTCGTTTCTAAATCCCAAGATTCTTAAATAACTGTTGGTAGTCCGGATTCCCTGGGTCAAGCTGTTTGAGTTTTATAGCAGCCTGCTTCGCTTTTTTGATCTCATTATTTTGAAGGTAAACAAAGGTGAGTGCGTAGTACAGTTCGGCTGAGGAAGGATCAATAGCAATACCTTTTTGCAAAATTGCTGCAGCTTCATTGAATTTTTTATTTTCATTCAATAGCAACCCATAATTGTAGTAGACCCTCGGATTTTTTGTCTTTAATCCGACCGCTTTGAGAAAGGCTTCTTCCGCACCTTGTTTATTGTTCATTTCATTATAGAGTAAAGCCATGTTAAAATAAATTCGGTCATTCTTCGGGTCAATTTTTGCCGCGGCCTCCAGCAACTCTAATGCTTGTTCATTTTGTCCCTGCAGATTATATACAGTTGATAAATTAAGGCGCGCGTAATTCATCATGCTGTCCTTTCTTAATGCCCGCACGTAAAATTTCTCAGCATTGTAGTAATCCTGTTGCTTCAAAAAATAATCTGCGATCATAACGTTCCCTACGGCAAAATCAGCCTGGTACATGAGGTAGTTTTGCAGCTCACTGCGTGCAGTGGAAAAAGCCATTGCATATTGTTCGGGTATTTCTCTTGCAGGAAGGGTGGTGTAAAGAGAGGCTGCCGCAATACGTACCGCCCTTGCTTTATCACTAAGCAAAGGTCCTACATCTGCCCGCCAGCTTTCCGAAGCAAAATTTGCTAAACTTCTCAATGCCCTGTATCGCGTTTGTGAATTATTATCACTGAGACATTTTATCAATGCCTGTAAACTGTTTTGTGTCGGTATGCTGCCGAGATAGTCAGCGGCTGTGGCTTTTATAATATCTGGTATGCTTGTGTCGCCTAAAAGTTTTATAAGATGCGCTTCACTGTTCCCGTCCAGTTTACTTCCAGGAATAAGATCCTCCGCAAAATGATATTTCCGGCTGGAGCCATACCATTTTACCACTGCATTTGCGGCCCATTGATTCGTTTTGTTGTTGTGGCAACTCGTGCAGGCATTGGGTGTGCCATACTTTACAGAAAGATCAGGACGTGGTACGCGGAAAATGTGATCATACCTCGTGTTATTTCCCATATAGACTTTACTCGGCATGTGACAGCTTTTGCACTCTGATGCAATAATACCCGCGGCGTGGAATGTATGTGAAGGATTGTCATATGATTTTGAGTGACACTGCAAACACAATTGGTTACCTGCGTAAAGAATTCTGCCAGTGTGTGGGTTGTGGCAATTGCTACATTTTACACCCTGGCGAAACATTTTGCTTTGCAAAAAAGAAGTGTAGATATAGTCTTCGTCATTTACCTGGCCATCCGCAAAATAATGTTCGGTGGTTGGGATTTCAGCAATATAGTTATCCATGATCTCATCGCTGAGAGTGGGGGAAACACTAATATCTGCTTTGCGGGCGTGGCAAGGCATACAGGTATTTACCTGGGCTATTTGTCCTGCGCCAATACCAAGCTGCAGGTATGAACCAGGAATTTTTTTTCCATTTTTATAGTCAGCGCTGTTTACAAATTCAACATGCAGCTTACCCGCACCGTGACAAGTCTCACAACTCACATTTATTGCACTGTAAGTAGTGTTGTAGGTATCGGAATCAATATTGTAATTCTTCTGGAGATTAGTGGAGTGACAGGACGCACACATGGTATTCCAGTTCTGAGAATTGCCGGTCCAGTGAAGCCAGTCATGGGCGGGGATTTTTTGATGAGGATATTGGTGAAACCATTTTTTTTCTTTGACATCCCAGCTCACTCTTGGCACCTGCATTCGTCCACCCGGAAATTCGACGAGGTACTGTTGCAAGGGAGTAACC
Organism: Puia sp.; assembly: GCA_035499855.1. Taxonomy (GTDB): domain Bacteria; phylum Bacteroidota; class Bacteroidia; order Chitinophagales; family Chitinophagaceae; genus Puia. The sequence continues at coordinate 64,527 of DATJXY010000089.1, forward strand.
CCAAAAGTGTACTTCACTTCATAATCATGATTACGGCCATCTTCACCTTGCGTATTGATAAAAAATTTCCCATCCTTCTTAAAAAATCGGCTGGTAACTCCATCGGCCGAAAATATTGAGTTACTGAAGTTGCCTTCTACCGTTGAATCATTGGCAGCCTGCATTGCCCTGAAGTGATGCGATTGAAGCCATTCATTATACTCATTGCTATGACAACTCTTGCATGACTGGTCGCCGGTAAATTCATTGTGGCCGATTTGAGGTGAAGTAACTGCGTCTTCTTTGAGCTTGCATCGTTGCAAAATAATTGATCCTGCAACAATGAAAGTGGTCATTGCGATCACTACAAATATCATCCGTCTTTTGACCATATGTTTCTTTCTCTTCTAAAGTTAATTACTTAGAACAACCAAACAGTTACTAAAAAGACTATTGTTCCACAACATTTTTAAAGAACGGCGAGGTGGCTCTTACATTTATTTTCATTCTATTTGATTTAAGGTTCATTTTTTTGTATGATAAGGCATGATTTAAAAAACTAGCCGAGTAGTCCGACTATTTTTTGCAATATTTCCATTACTGAAAAACGTATAAACAGGATCGGAATGAAAGGAATAAAAAGTATGATCGCCATGACAATGATATCTCGCGGGGTAAAAAGAAAAAGACGAAGTTGCCTTAACAACAAATAAATGGATGAATAATCAATAAGCATTGAGGGGTCCACAACATTTTCAGATACCCTGGTTTCAATCGGCTTTGTGTTTAACCAGTCCTTGTCAAACCTATAACTGAATGCTCCCCCAAGTTGACCAAGGTCTACCAGGCCATCGTTTTTTGTCTTAATTAATTTACCGATGAAGAAAAACAACGGAAGAAGAACCAGGAATAAACAAAGAATAATGCATCCGATCCCCTGGTTTCTGATGCTGGTGAAGGAGCCGGGGTCATTAGTAAGTTGTGCGATCAATTCACCGGATATCGCGATGCTGATGGCAAAAAAAATCTTGAGAAAATATTGTTGTGGAAGAATGAGGATTCCTAAACCCCCTGCCTGGTCGGGGTGGGTACACTTAAGGTCCAACTTCATTCGTGAGATGCGAAGGAGAATCAACATCCAAACAATGTACTTCCATATCCACCTGATCAAAATATATTGAAACACCGGAATGGATATATAAACACCCCAATTGCCGGCTAAATTTAGGACCTGCTTTCCTTCCCTGATGGCAAACATCCATGATCTTGCCTCACCCTCTTCCCCTCTCATTACGCCGCCTTTCGCCGGGCTTATGGAAATCGCAATCACTATCAGTAGCAATATTACTTCTGTCAGTGCCGAATTTGTCCGGTTCTTTACTTTGCGTAATGCAGGAGCGAGGACATGCTCGCTTTCGTCGGCGCTCATCAACGTTTCCGATAAATACTTTATAACAAGCCTTACCTTTTGATCTATACCAGGCCCGATCATTAGCAACATGGGTAATGCCACCAGCAATTTCAACTGTATGGCGACATCATCAAGAAAGGGCATTTGTGTACCTGAATACATTGTCCCTTCTATTGCTGCGATGATTGCCAGTGGGAGCCAGGTAATGCACCAAAGCACAATAGCTAATTTCCAACGATCCTTATCTAAATTCATTTTCACCAGCACGCGATGAACCGGGCCGCTTTCTAAAAGCGAAAAATTGTCGGGGGCATTTAGAGTTGTATCCATCATTAGTTATTTTATTTGTGCATGATTTGCCAGAACTCACTTTTTTGTTAATATTATTTGTTTGAGTGTCATTTTTTCTTTCAAATTCGCAACTAAAAAATCAACCGAACAATACTCGGTATCCTGAATGAATTGCACTGGTATTTGACGAAAGAGGGTTTTGAAGAAGGCTGGAAACCAGAATCCAGGTCGCTGTTGCGTTTAAGGGAGTCAAATTTTGTTCGTGTAGAAGCCCCTGTTAGCAGACTACATAAAAAGAATGCAACGACGATCCTCTTTCCGATTCTATTTGATATTAGAGCCTTTGATTTCATCTTTTTTTTGAGAGTTCAGTAAATTATTTTTTAGTTCTTAAATGTCGTCTGATTCATTTTATCAAAAACTATAGGAACGACCAACTCTTGTTTTTGTCATGCCGGGTTTCTCGTGATTCAAATTCTTCAAGTTTTTGTTTTAAAATTCAATATGCAGCGTTGCAATTAAATACTCTTCATCTGAAAACGGATTGAAATAATGAATTGCTGCCGTTAATTTCCAAAACGAATATTCTGTAAAAATTCCCCTCTGAATTTCAAGATCAGAATGAATCAACCTTGTCTTGTTAACGGACATTCCCATTCTGAAATTTCTGATAGGAGTGATTGCTAATTCTGTCCATGTATAAAAAAAATTATCTTTTTCCTCAGCAAAATTCACCACATATTCACTTTCAGAATAGAAGTCAAATTTTTTCCACCTAAGGCTTCCTTCAAAACCCGGCGCAAAGCCATAAGTGTTGCCAAATATAAATCCGACCATTGGTGTTAAGGCCCACTGTAGTTTATTTCCAGTTTTAAAATTGTATCCACCGAAAACAGAGGCGGTTTTTACATCTTCGTAATTATATCTTGACTCCAAATGGAAAGCTTTGTGATCGGCATCTCCTATCAGAGTCGTTGTGTTTTTTTCACCGGGCAGAATGTAATAATATGCTTCAATTTCAAAAGACCAGGATGATGAAATTGTATCTGGCCTAGCCGGCAACGAATCATTGGATGTTTGCTGGGCAGACACTGTAAAAGAAACGTACGCTGATAAAAGACCTGTAATTAAGTATCGCATGATCATCCTCCTAAAGAAATAGTAATAAGAACCAATACTATCCCAAGGAAACTCATTATGACCCCGGTAAGAAATCTCTTACCGCCGGCATATTTCCCCAAAGCCCAGCCACAAAAGAACATCATCATAATTGCAATTATATTTGATATGCGCAATGCTGTATGAAGATCGGCGATAAAAACAAATGGAACAGCTACCGGAAAAGTTGAAAGCGAGACGATTAAAAAAATTTCCGCTGCCGCTTTGTAATCTTTAATTTTTCTTTTACCGGTGTCTCCTGTGTCCGGCATCTGCAATATTCGTTGTCTTATCGTTTCCACTTCTTCGGGCTGTAATACATTTGCGACATCAGGCGGTAATGCATCGGCAATAAACTGACACGATTCCTCTGTATTTTTTGATCTGCGTACAAAATTCAAAATAGTAAAGTTTCGTTCATAATCCGTTTTTGCCATCACCAAGAACATCACAGCGTCAATAAGTCCCCAGGCCGTATTGCAGCTAAGGGCACCAAAGAGCATGTCATCGACAGAGGTCTCAACTGATTTTGTAATACTGAACGTGCATGTAAAAGTTAAAGCCATAATGAGACCATACAGGATCTCAGAAATTCTGTCCTCAGTATTCATCAATCCTTTTTCCTTCATCGGCTTAATCAGATTATCCCGGCCGTTCGGCGGAATCGAGCTGAGCTTATTTAATTTATCTCTATCCGGCATGATTAATTATTGATTACAAGAAAGATGATACCAATCGTGCAATGGAGTAAAAGAGCCGATTAACAAGGCTTACACTACTCACAATTTCATTAGTAACTTCCACACAATCCTTCAAGTCATTTATAAAGGCTTTTTCCAACTGTTCTCCAAATTCCTGACCGTATATGACGGACATGATTTCAAAATTGAGGTCAAAACTCCTGACATCCATATTGGCGGTACCGATAACACTAAGGTAGCTGTCAGCCACAACTGTCTTGGCGTGCACGAATCCCTTTTTGTATAAATAGATTTTGACTCCTGCCCTGATCAGATCCGCATAATAAAACTTTGCTGCGGCTCCGACAAGTGCGGAGTCGGACTTGTAAGGCATCATCAGGCGAACATCAACTCCACTGATGGCCGCTTGTTTCAATGCATCCAGTATACTATCGCTCGGTATGAAGTATGGATTAGTGATGTAAAGTTTTTCTTTGGCCGAAGTAAAGATCTTGAAGTAAGTAAGCATGATGTTCGAATTGGGGTAAACCGGGCCGCCGGCAACAATCTGCCCCATTGCTTTCACGCCATCTGAATTCTCCACTTCCTCCTCTGGAAATAGTTCCGATGAAAAGGTGAGCTTCACCGGTTGACTCGAGTTCCAGCTAACAATAAAATGGCGCTGCAAACTATTCACCAGGGCTCCTTCTATTTTCACATGCGTGTCGCGCCAATACAAGCCAGTATCGATTGAATTATCGTAGCGGTCTGAAACATTGATACCACCGACGAACCCGATGACACCATCAACGATAATTATTTTCCGATGATCGCGGTGATTGACCCTGTTGGCCAGCATAACAAACATCACTTTGATTCTTGGAAACACAGAAACTCCGCCTGCCTTCAGTTCTTTGACAATGTTTTGCTTGATCTTCCTGCTGGCATAGTCATCATAGAGAACTCTGACCTTTACTCCCTCTTTTGCTTTACGCAGCAACACTTCCTTGATCTGGTTACCCCGCGTATCATTTTCCCACGCGTAGTACTCCATATGAATGAAGTGCTTTGCTGTGTTCAGTACACGCAAAACTTCCGGAAACTTTTTTTCACCATTGATGAGTAAAGTGAAAAAACTTTCACATAATGGTTCATCGCTCAGGTTTTTCAGAAATTTATTGACACTGGTAAAATTTTCGATTTTTTGGTTATCATATCCCGGTGAGGTGTTTGTATCATTGAACACACGCTTGCGGATATCCAAATCCAATTCTTCCTGGGTTTTAACCATCTTGTTGCGGGTGCTGAGATGCCGGAAGTTCAATCCAAATGCAAAGTAGATCGCTACGCCAACAACAGGTAACAACAGAACAAGTAACAGGTAGCCCAACGCCTTTGGCGTAGTTTCTGTATCCAGCAGAATAAGTATTACCGTGATTATGATCAGCAATCCGTACCCAACAATCAAAATTGTGTTTAAGAAGCTCATGATGGATCAAATGTTTTGATGTTTTGAATATTTTCTCAGCTATTCACACTTATATATTTCTTCTTCCCCTTTGGCATCCGTCTTCATCTGACTCATCGCGGTTCATATCCTCACTCATATAGTTTAGAATTCTTAAAAATGAAAAAATTCAGGAATTTCATAGGGAAACCGGATGCTGAAGAGGAAACCATCGCACACTTGTTCATATGAATACGGTTTCAGGATTCACTCTATAATTCAAACTGTATCCTGAATTGCCAGAACTGAGCCTTGCCGGTCACATTGCTTTTATCAAGACTTCCATAACCATAATTGATCTCAATCCTGAAATGTGCATTGGGATACCAACTTACTCCCCCTGTGAACCGCCCGAATTTTCCACCCTGCACATTCTGATCAGAAAAATCGGAATGAGTATACCTTGCGCATAATTCCCATGCACCGGGACCCGGCTTCTTCTTAAAATTGAAATTCCTTTTTGGTATTAGTTTGCCTAATACACCGCTCTGTCTGTTATAGCGCCTGTTTTCGCCGGTAATAAACCAACTGCCGGCAAACTGCATATAATAAAATGAAAGAATAGATCCCGGAGTATTGACCATATTCTTCATGTATTCTCCGACAAAGGATACTGGTCCACTTACTTTAATTAACTCAAACATGATCGTATTAGCGCTGGACGAAGTAATAGAGCCTGTGTTAAAATACGAAGGTGATGTGTTAGCCTCGGGCCTTCCTTTGTAGCCAAGCGCGGTATCTGTAGCGTCGGTGTAACGGTAAGCTATTCCCAAATGCAATAAGGCACGATCGGATTTATATTGCGCCAGGCCAACTACTCTGGCAACGATCTGTGATCCATTTTCTGAAAATGATTTTCCGGTTTCCCAATAATTGTTGTACGCTCCAACATCATAGATAAGCCGTTGTTTGAGTATACTGTTGGAATAGTTTATCCCGATATTCCTCTGCCGCACCAATGCTGGTGCGCCGCTTCCTCTTTCAGTAAAAAAAAGTTGTGAGCCCGGGGCGTAATATTCATAACCAACACCTTCTTTTTGTTTACCCAGGGTGAGCCAACCACCTTTTTTCCCTATTGGAATATCAATATTCCAATCCAGGAAACTAAATGCTTTATCTCCCTGCGGTGCATCCAATCCATTGTAGTTATATGCAATCATGTAACGCCAGGGATTCTTAAAGAAAAGCAATTGGCCAGTAATCATCAAACGATCACCTCTAAACTCAGTTCCCGGATTCACTTTGCCTACCTGGTTAATATTATTCTGATCCTGTACCTCGAAGTTTTGATCCAACAGGATAGCCGCACCGATATTCATCGTAAAGAATTTTGTCTTTACCTGGTTCCATTTTTTAGCCATTACGGGCGGAGCCGATGTTGATATTTCAGTTGTTTCTACCTGCACTGTGTCATTCAGCGAGCCGGCTCCCTGCTGCGCATTTGATATAAATGACAGTAGAGGGAGAAAAAGCAGGAGAAATATTTTTCTATTCACCATTTTTTTTAATTGCAAGAAAACTATTCAACTAAGGAAATTCGCAAAGCCTTACTAGTTGGCTCCACCTTTCAATAGAGATAACTTCTCTATTCATTCATCATTCCAAAACCAACCACATTTTCACTCATGCTTCAACCCCTTTTTGAATTAATCAAATTCTTTTTAAATGATTCGATTTCCAGGTCTTCTCTCTCTGTAAATTTCATTTGCTCTTGCACCTCCGGCGTAATTAGCCACGGAGCCAAAGAGGGCATCGAGGCGCAGAGAGATTTAATTGTTGTCTTCATCTGCTAAAACCTAAACCCGATCTGTATTACATACTTGTATCCAAAACTCGTGGTGTTTGTTGATCCTTTTACCTTAAAATCTCCGCCCCCCAATGTCCAGGCATAACCCGGAAATTTTTCAGTTAATGCATCATTCAGTTTTTCAAAAAACTTCTGCCGGTCTGCCTCGGATAAATTGGTGCCAAGCGATGCCTTTAAGCTATAGAAGGCCACACCGGGTCCTATCATTATAAGATCCAGAGAAACCCTCTTCCACAATATGAACTGATAACCCATTTGAAAGCCAACAGTGGTGACACTCATGATGGTTTTTGAGTCCACGTCAAAAGGTGCTCCTCCCATGACGCTTGTTATAGTCCATGTGTGATCTCTTTCAAATTTGTTGTAGCCGAAATACGGCCCGATATAAAGACCATGTGGGGCTTCGTATTTGTTTTCTTTCGCAAGGTAGAAGCGGTAGTCGCCTGAGACATGCAGACCGCTTTGTCCTGTCGTATTTTTTGCTTTTAAAGAATCATCACCGATAATATTAAGTGAAGGAAAATCTGTCGATCCAATATCTACTGTGAACGACTGATGCTTACCCATTACCCGCTCATAACCGAAAATGATTGCACGGCTGCCAAATATCAATGGGTTGGTGACATTCATGTGAATGGTATTTTTAAATTCTTTTTTTCCCTTTTTTGTTTTATTTGCATCACTGGTTTTCAGTGTATCCTGTGCTGTTGCTTTTAGTTCAACTACTGCAATAAGAATGAATGTAAGGATTAGCAATAACCAAGTTGATTTTTTCATTAGTATCTTCTTAATAGTAATACTTATCTTAATAGCTGATATAGTGCATACCGATCATAGTTAATCATTTTGCACTGGTCCATAGCTTTGTTCTTGCCGTACCAAAATCACCGAGATGATAAATGCTTACAGACGAACAGTGAAATGTGAACTTATGATAGGGTGCAGCAATCAGTGCTTTCAAAAAATCTTCATGAGCCAGCCCAATAGTAACGTGCGGATTGTATTTGGTACCGCTATGATCAGGAATAAATCCGTTCACATAATCCTTGCTGGGCGCCGCAATCGGCGTTCCATCCGCATTTTGTACAAATGCTGAGTTGTCTCCCTCTAATATTAATCGCCTCATGGCCTCAATAATTTTCGCCTGGAAATCCAACAACTCAGGAGATGGCGTTGCAGTAATTCCTGCAAGCCCTAAATCTTTATAAGGAAAATAATAAAAGCCTGATGTGGTTATTTTATATTTAGTGGGCTTTTTGCTTTTCACTACTGCTGCGACCGCCGCATAAACCTTTTCAAGGTCACTTGTTCCTACAAAACATTGCAAAACTGTAATGTGAGGTGTGTGCAATTCATCGAGCGAATAACTGCCGGGGCCGGAATAATTTTTCTGCATCATCTCATTGTAAACCTTCGCGGAATCCAGCATAGTCTTATCCGGATCAAGTAATATATCTATAGCTGTAATCCTTGTTTGGGCCGACACATATTTGAATGCTGAAAAGAAGATCAATGCTGCACAACTGATGATCTTAATGAATGACCTTTGTTTCATCTTGTCTGTATTTTAAATTATTTATCAAAGGGGTATATTTTCTTCCAATCGGTTTTCATATCAACAATCAGCCAATGATATTTTGCTGCATCATCTAAGCCTTTGTCTAATTTGGCCAGACCCGACTGCCTGTCGTAATAATACTCACGCAGTGAGTCTGTATGATGAACATACATTCCGAAACGTGGACCAGAGCCAGTCGTTGTGTATAGCATCATTCCGTAATCACCATCAGAATTTCCGGCGGTAAATACAGGACGCATACCAATGTGCTCATAAATGCCAACAGGTTTGCCCAATTTGTCATCATTGAAGCTAAATTCGGGAAGCTTGATTATTGCCGGAGAGGCGAGGCTTGTATCGTATTTTGATTTGAAAGAACTTCCCACGACCTGGTATGGCGGAATCCCATACGCTTGTTCTGCCCACACACGCATGAAGTCAATATCACCACCGGATACAATAAATGTCTTGTATCCATTTTCTCTCAGGTAATTGAGCAACTCCAGCATGGGTTGATACACCATTTCGTTGTAGTGCTTACCGGTCTTCGGGTGCGTGGATGTTGCCATCCAGTCTTTCACGGTTTTATCAAACTCATTTGCGGACATTCCTGAAAATGCCGGGATCATCAGGTCTAGCAAGGCTTTATTTCCACCGGCCAGTGCTGATTTCAGATCGTCTTCCAGGATTCCTTTATAAGGTTGGGTGTTTTTCCATTCCGGATGTTGGGGTGCCATCGCTTTGATGCGGGCAATCATAAAGTATAATTGAAAAGGCAGCGGCATCTCTGTCCATAATGTGCCATCATTATCAAAGCAGGCAATGCGGTCTGCAACAGGAACAAAATCTGTACTTCCTTTGGTCGTTGTTTTAGTAACAAAGTCAATAATAGATCTCTTCGCGTTAGCTTCATTCCATGAGGGAAGCGGATCCGTGGCAACATTAATTACTATTGTTGCTGTTGCCGTTGTTGATATTCCTGTTTTTTCTTGCGGATAACCACTGATCGTGATCAGCTGGAATCCGATGAACAGGATTAATGGAAATCTGATCTTGTAGTTCATTTTAGTTCTTTTTTATGCTACGATTCGAAATTGTTTGCTACCAGGGAATGTGCAAAAAATAGATCGCCAATGCACCTAATAAGCAAATAAAAATGGACAGAGCAGTTGTCGGTGGAGGCAGATCAGTTTTTATACCGCGCATTCTGTTCAACTGTTTCATGCGGCGGACATAAATTATTGTAGTTATTATCATCAACAACGTTGATGTAATGGTCAGCAACATGCCTGCAAAATGGCCATTCTTCGACCAGGCCGCTCCGGCCACCACACGTGCTTCGTGCAATGCTTCGGTTCCTTTGTCAATCGCTAACCCTGCCGTGATAAAGCCCATGACAGTGCGGATCCATGCAAGCTGTGTGCGTTCCATCGCATAAGAAGTTCGCTCCACAGCGAGGTCGATCCGCGGATCGGCATCCTGCTCCGCCTTAACCCTCGTCTGCTGATCTTGTTCTATTACATTTTCCATTTACCTCTCCTGATTTATTCTTGCAAAAACATTTCATTTTTAAAAACCAACGGTCATCATCAGCATTCAGAAATTATCGGATTTACCGGATGATGACCGCTGTCTATTTGAAGAACTTTTATTTGCCTTCTTTCCGCTATTAGTTAGCGCTGCTCTTGTTCATCTCTTTCATTTTCTCTTCAAGTTCTGCCTTTAATTCGGACAGATTGAAGCTAGCACCTGCCTGCATGGGTGGATAGTCAAGAAACGTTTGAGCAAGCTTGCCCACCTCTCGCTGGACGAAAACGTAGCGCCAGAATTGGTAAGCATACCAATCAAAATACTCCATGGATTGCCCCATGCCAGTACGTTCGAAAGGATCCAAACGCAGATTGACAAGTATCGGCCAGTTTGGCTTAACAGTACCGCCAAGCCAACCGCCAGGCTGGTCAATGAATCGATACTTGAAATCATCAATGCGAACCGCACCAAGAGTAGATTCTGCAAAGTAGTAGACTTCGTTACGTGCGGATGGGCCTTTACCAGTTATGAGGGCTGTCTGGTCATAACCATCCAAGTGATTCTTGTAAGTCGTGCCGCCGATTGTTGTCCCTTTGGCTAATTGTTCGACGATGTTCGGATTACCTGCAGCAGCGAGAAAAGTAGGGAACCAATCCAATCCAGAAAAGACACCGTTCTGAACGGATTCCGCGGGCACATGTCCAGGCCACCGTATAATGCAGGGCACCCGGAAGCCGCCTTCCAGTACCGAGCCTTTGCCGCCTGCAAACGGTGTCTGTCCGCCGTCGGGCCAGGTAAAGTTTTCGGTGCCGTTATCGGTCGTAAACATGACGATAGTATTGTCCTCCAAACCGTTTTCTTTGAGATACCGCATGACAGATCCTACGATGTCGTCGAGCTGAGCCATACCTGCTTCAGAAATACTCCAACCGTTCTCGGGAGTGCGCATTTTTTCATACTTGGGTGAGAGATGTGTCACTGCGTGCATCCTTGTGGGGTTAAGCCAGCAGAAAAAAGGCTGGTTAGCAGCTTTGTTCTTTTTCATAAAGGCAATTGATGCATCTAGAAATGCATCGTCCACTGTTTCCATATTGTATTTGATACCTTCAACCGGATGTGGTGGCATCGGGCCTTCGTCGGTGATCCTTTGTTTACCGATCTTGCCCCAGCGTGGCATTTCTGTAGCGTCATCTTTGTCAGTAGCCCAGCTGTGGATAATGTTGCGGGGGCCAACAGTATTTGCCATTTCCTTTGAATAGCCGGGATGGAAAGGGTCTTCCATCGCATCCAGGTGATAGAGATAGCCAAAGAATTCATCAAACCCGTGGACTGTCGGAAGAAACTCATTTTTGTCGCCCAGGTGGTTTTTGCCGAATTGGCCTGTGGCGTAACCCTGCGCTTTCAGCGCGGTGGCCATCGTGCAAGCAGCGAACGGAATACCAATGGCAGCACCTGCCTGTCCGACCGTAGTCATACCGGTACGGATGGGCAATTCGCCAGTAATGAAGTTAGCCCTGCCCGCAGTGCAACTCGCTTCGGCATAGTAGTCGGTGAACATCATGCCCTGCTTGGCCAGATTGTCGAGATTTGGCGTTCGCGAGGCCATCATCCCACGATGGTACGCACCGATGTTCCAAATGCCAATATCGTCGGCCATGATGACCACGATATTGGGTTTCTTTTGCTGTGCATCCGCAAAAAAGAAGAATGAAGTGAGCAGCGAAAGAGTTAATAGGAATTTTGATTTCATTGTTTTTTTTTTGTCATTAATAATATTTTATTATCAGTTCAAACAGGGTATCTCAGTTTTCATGAATTGCCGAATATATTTATAGCAGATTTTTTCCAGTATGAGGAAGGTCATGCTTGTTTTTGAGTCTTGTCATTGATTTATTTTTTTAAAGAAACAAGGTCCTCACGATCATAGACGGCAAGCGGTGGCCATTTCAGCTGCACTATCCATCAAAAAGCAATGATCTTACGCAACGGCTGTTTTTAGACTATCGAGTTTCACTTTTGCATCCAGTGCTTCAAGTGTTGCTTCTTCCACATCTGCTAATGCTATTACCGCCCAGTCAATACAATTTTGTGCATAATCAACAGCATCATCATAATCCCATTGGGCATCTTTTAAATGGATCTCTTGCTTTTTTGCAGTGATCTTTGCTTCAACCTTGGCTTTCCCGGCACTGGCTTGCGCTTTTAATTGAGCTATTTTTTCCTGGAAAGATTTTTTTGCTGATGACACTTTCCCGTCAACGTCGGCCTTCACTGCATCAGCTTTTGAAATAAATTCGGTTTTCTTTTTTTCAGCGTAAGCTTTAGCTTCTGCAAGTTGAGCTGCTAATTTTTCCTTGCTTGCAGTTTTTGCTTTCGCAATATTGTCTTCTACGCTTTTTGTTTTGGCGGATAGAGAAGCTAATGCATCTGATAAATTGTGTCCCATTTTTTTATTTTTATTTGCTTGCCTACTTTGTAACACGGTGTTCGGCATGTCCGTTTATGAATTCTTGTTCTCCTGCGAATTCACCAGCAGTCTTATAAACTCGTATTCACTGTCATCTTATTCGTTTTTTTGTTTTCCAAGCCGCCTTTGTGGATTGTTTGGCCCGAAGCCGTTGAATGTACCCGCACCGATTTTATTTTTCGTGCGAGGATGGTCATTCCATTATTGGATTTCCCCAGGTGAGTAATTTCTTTTTTGAGAACCAACATCCTTTGAAAAATGATGCGTCTTTCAGTTTTTGTTTTGCAAGTCAATTAAGACCGGGCCTCAACGAGCACCGGCCTTAATTGAAATTTCATGATCAAATAGATTGGGTGTTGACACATTAATTCTTCATTACTTTTCTAAGAGCATCTTCCGCCTCCTTACTCAGTTCTGTTTCGAAAACAGTTACCTCGTAAGCAGCCAGCGCAGCGGTAACTGCGGCAACAGTTTCCTGGTCGCCAAGTATAACCAGTGCAGAAGTGTCGGGCAGCAAAGAAGCAGCAAATTTGTCCAGAATCGGATCGTCGAATTCCACATTCAGACTATGTCCAACCACTCCGCCGATCGAACCACCTGCAGCGGCACCTGCAACTGCACCGGCAGGGCCCAAAACTGCTCCAAGTAAACCACCTAACATGGCTCCCCATCCGATTCCGCCAGCAACATTGCTGCTGTCCTGTGCCCAGGTACTATGGATGCGGTAAGTCCCTCTTTTGTTGACTGTAACTTCCGCAACATCATCCAGCCAATAATAGTCGCTGTCATTCCATTCGAGTTTGTCAAGTGCTTTGCCGGCTGAACGTTTTCCTGCGAACTTAAATGCTTTAAAATAAGACATGATTTAAAATTTAAATTGTTATAAAATAGAAATACTGATTTGTCAAGGACACGCTCAAAGCCTTTTAAAATTTTCATATTGTGTTGATCGAATCATAATTGATTTTAGATATGGTTTATAACTGATAATGATATTTGATCAGATCCATCAGTGCTTCGAGATCCACGGGTTTACGGAGAAATGCCTTTACGCCGTATTTTTTGCAGCACTGGCGGACCTGGGCATCATCTAATGCAGTAATCACTATGACAGGAGTATTTTTGTTTTCATGAGGAAGATTCCTTAATAAATCCAATCCATTCATTCCCGGCAGGTTGATATCAAGCAAAAGCAAATCATTCATGGCGGGCATTCCCTGTGACAAAAACAATTCAGCGGATTCGAAAGACTTAAATTCCAATCCTGCAGATTCCAGAAAGATTTCAAATGAACGCCGTACTGAGTTATCATCTTCGATTAAGTAAATCACTTCACAAAATTATTTTGATTACAAAGGCGGAACAATAGACGGTTCATTCTAAGAGCGAGGCGTAGTGGCGATTAAAATGTATTTTTCTTTTGGCAGTGCAGATCCTGTTCGCCATTTGTGAAAGGAATAGCTAAAACAAATTGACCGAAGAAGGAGCAGTGTCTTAGGGAGTGATCCCCGCATTTCTTGCAATAGCTATTATCTCGGGGATGGACTTCACACCCAGTTTATTTGTGATATGCAGTTTGTGTAGCTGTACCGTATGCTCAGCGATCCTCAGTTCGCCTGCAGTCTGCTTATTTAACATCCCGGTGATCAGGTATTTTAAAATTTCGCTTTCCCTGGGAGTAAGTGTATCAATTAATTTTTTTGCAATTCTGGATCGGTCACGTTGCTCCTTCAACTTTTCACTCAATTGAATCGCCTCTGATACGGAATTCAACAATTCTTTTTCCTCAAAAGGTTTCTCAAGAAAATTTATTGCTCCTTTCCTGATTGTTTCCACACTCATATGCACATTTCCATTCCCTGTGATAAAAATAATCGGCAAGTGTTGTTCAATTTTTTTTAGTTCCTCCTGCAGTGCCATTCCCGATTTCCCTTCCAGGTTTACATCCAGGATGAGACAGCCGGTATCATTGTGCATTTCTCTCTCAAGATACTCCTCTGCACTCGAATAGGTTTCAACAACACAACCGTGGGCATCAAGAAGAAGGGAGAGCGACCTTCTCATGGAGGCATCGTCATCAATAACAAATACAATACTAGTCATTTCATTAATTTTTGATCACCTGGAGACTAAAAGCAAACATCGCCCCGCCTTCGGGAATATTTTCTCCCCATATTTTCCCCTGGTGTTTTTCAATCAAAGATTTGCAGAGTGTCAGACCAATACCAAATCCTTCTTTCTTTGTTGACACAAATGGCTTAAATAATTTTCCATTTAGTGAAGGGTCAAGACCCCGCCCCGTATCCCGCACAGATACTATAGCTTCATTCATAGCCAATCTTAAAGCAATTTCCATCTTCTTGTTTTGAGGATCGTTTTCCTTCATTGCAGTTGTTGCATTCCTGATAAAATTCATCAGGATCTGTTGCAGTTGAATCTTATCTCCGAGTACAAAAACAGGATCCGCTTGAAGTACTACGTTAATCTTAATCCGATCACGTTCTGCTTCGACCCGGATGAGATTTACTGTTTCACTAATAAGCGCATTCAGGTTCACATTTTCTTTATCCGCCGTTTCATCTTTCATCAAACTTTTCACACTGCGAATAAGTTTCGTTGCCCTGATTTCATCTTCAAGAATATTCTCAAACATCTCTGATGCTCTATGTGCATCCATTTTATCAGCCTCTATGAATTGCTTACCTGCCTGTGCAGTGAGCCGTATGGCTGACAGTGGCTGAAATAGCTCATGCGATAACGAAGCTGTTAGCATCGACATCTTTGAAAGCCTGTCGGTGTGCACCAACTCCCGATACATACTTTCAGTCACCTGCATTCTTTTTGTGATTGCTTTTTGTCTCTTATTAAGCCGGATTAAATATATTATAAGCAATGTTTGAGATAGAATGAATATCAATGCCCCCACTATGTACCTTCTATATAATTCGAGAAATGACGTCTCCTTGTTGTAGAATATACTATCAATGGGAATTGTTTTTGAATGAGTCAGATGCCATCTCTTCAATTCATTCCAGTCATACATATGCTCATAGAAAACATTTTCTCTTACCGCTATATCCTGCATTGGTCTTCCACTCAGAAATTCTTCCGAAATTCTCCCCATCTCCTTACCAAGATCATAATAGCTGAAGAGATAACCTCCGATACCATCTCCGTGTGCATCAAAGCCTCCATCGGTTATACTGAGGAAAACAGGAGCATGAGAGTTTTTAGATATCATTTCCAATACTTCGGGTGTTGAAAAGCTGACCTTCGCTGCGTCCTGCAAATAGGCAGGAACAAAGACAATGCTTTTCGAAGAGATGGTCCTGACAAAACGGATTGTTGAGTCTAAGGTGATATCAGAAATGAAATTAAAATGATGGCCCGGTTCGAATTCATTCTTGCTGTTTTGTACCAGCGAAGCATAAAATCGATCGAGGCTGGATGTACCGCTGATAATAAAAACATCTTTGTGATCCGGGAACAGTTCAAATGCATGCTTCAGGGTCTTTCCAATCTGGAATTTCAATAAAATTTCTTTCCCGTTCTTAATACCCAGGTCACGAAAAGTTTTCCTTCCGGGAATATCGAGATCTACACTTATCATGTGCAGGCTTTTTAATGTACTGTCCCCATATTTTTGTAAAGCCTCCTTGACTCCTGGTCCAACTGTAATCAGTAGATCTATAGTAAACACGTTCAGTTTTTTGTTATACATATTAATAATGAACCTCGAATAATAATCATCGTTTAGTGACCTGTTTAGATCAAGATACTCAGTCAATATATTTACAGGTTCATCTGTAGTTCCCGTGATTGTATTCTTCAAACCCGCCAGAATTTTATCGAAAGCAGGCAGATTGGGACCATAAGAAAAAAATATGACCACATTTTTTACCCTGTCCCGGGATAAAGATTTAACAGGAGTAAAGAAAATCAACAAGAATAAAAAATTAATTATTCCCGATGGGAATTGAATTACTCTACTTTGGCGCATCACTAATTTAAAATAATGACTTTAATAAATCCCGCCTGGCAAAATGTTCTTCTCCGACCGGGTTTTGTCCTTAAACATTTTATATATCAAGCAAGGTGTTATTCTGAGTTTTCAAGAGCGATTAAATGTACTTGCTCCGGATTATTCCAAGCCTGACAATGGTCATGACTGCCTTTGAGTCTTGTCAGAGGGCCAGTTAACAAGCAATGACTAAGTCCAATAGGAAACACTGACAGGAGTTTCTAAGGTAAGAGACGCCGGGACCGACGGGACAGGTAAGTAGTAGATACTGAGTAAGACATTTCGAGCTGCATATATACGGTTGAAAATTCACTCGCATTCATGTGTCACCACCCGGCGATGCAGATTCGCCGCACGACTTATCATGTTGTACAACGATTCTCTCATCATAAATACGTTTTCGAATGAGAAATGCATATCCAAAGGCATAGGAACAAGTTATTTCCTCACCGTTTTCGAAGCTATTTATCCGAATGGAGGCGAACAACTCCTTCTCTCCAAAATCAGGAAAAGGGTGTCAACTATCCTGGTTTATCAATTCACTCTTGTGAAGATGGCGTGTATGAATACCGGGATGCGTTTTGAGTGCAAACTACCCTATTTGTAAAATCTAATATTAAATCGGGCAAATAATTTATCCTTTAAGTATGAAGATGAAGCAACGACTCTTTTGTCTGAAGATGAATTTAAAAGCACATATCCCAATACATTCAAATATTTACTTTCCAAAAAAGCACTTCTTGAAGTGAGAATGGATTCATATGGTGGTAACAGTTAGGTTAGGAGAAAAGTTTGTTTTACAAATGCCCCTTTGTTTGTTATTTCTTTTTCAACAGCCGGAGTAAACAGATCTTCGAGAATTCTTTTCTGTCGGTTTAATTCATCATTTAATATTTCGTAGTCGCCAAATTCGGCAGGTAATTTTTCAGAAACGCGACGTGATTTTTTGTTCCAAATATTAATTGGAATTGAAATGCCAGTGTTCAATAAAATCCGCTTTGTTGTATTGTAACAATATTGAAAAAAGATAACAGAAGTTCCATCTTTTTTAATCTTGTTTACCAAGCAAATTGGCTTGATAAGTAACGACATAATTTGGTCGATTTTTGGTCGATGAACAATGTGTTAACCAGTATTAAAGGTCGGAAGAAGAAAAAATCAGCGCTGTTACGAAAGACTCAAAATCAATCCAGTGAAAGTAAAATCAGATAAAAATAAAAAAGGATCACCATTGCTGTGATCCTTCAGATGCGGACCGGACGGGACTCGAACCCGCGACCTCTGCCGTGACAGGGCAGCATTCTAACCAACTGAACTACCGATCCATGAAATTTATATAAGAACTTTTCGCAAACCCGTCTCGCCTCAGGCGAGATAACCAACTGAACTACCGATCCTTACTATAAATTAAGCGTCATACTCAATTTTGGGAGGGCAAAGATAGCTGAATTTTGATTTTTTCCAATAAAACTTTCCCGGAAAAACTGCTTACCTTAATTTTACAATTCATATTATTTATTATGCCATTGGACAAGAACAGGCAGTTCCTGGATTTCGAGAAACCGATCAAAGAATTGTTTGATGAAATTGAAAAATTAAGACAGACATCGGAAAAAACAAAGGTCGATCTCAGCGATTCCATCAGGAAATTGCAAGAGCAGGTGATAGAAAAACGTCGTGAGATCACGCAGCACCTGACCAGTTGGCAAAAAGTACAGCTGAGCCGGCATCCCGACAGGCCCTATACTTTGAAATATATCGATAAGATGTGCGATAATTTCATCGAGCTTTTCGGTGACCGGAATGTGAGAGACGACAAGGCCATGGTAGGAGGATTCGCTCAACTGGATGGACAAACTGTAATGATGATCGGGCAGCAAAAAGGAACCAATACAAAAATGCGGCAGATGCGCAATTTTGGAATGGCGAATCCTGAAGGCTACCGCAAGGCTTTGCGCCTGATGAAACTGGCCGAAAAATTTGACAAACCAATAATTACCTTAATAGATACGCCAGGTGCTTATCCCGGAATGGAAGCCGAAGAGAGAGGACAGGGTGAAGCCATCGCTCGCAATATTTATGAAATGGTTCGGTTAAGGGTTCCTGTTATATGTGTTATTATCGGGGAAGGCGCATCAGGAGGTGCATTGGGAATCGGGGTGGGGGACAGGGTATTTATGCTGGAGAATTCCTGGTACACCGTTATTTCTCCGGAGAATTGCAGCTCCATTCTCTGGCGCAGTTGGGATCAAAAGGAAAAAGCTGCCGAAGAGTTGAAACTGACCCCGGATAATATGTATAATTTCGGGTTGATTGACGCGATCGTTCCTGAACCTCTCGGTGGCGCACATTGGGATTATAATGAAGCAGCTGCCCTGCTGAAGCCAAGGCTGATCGAGACTTTGCACGAGCTCAGGCAGTTATCTCCTGAATATCGAATTGACAAACGAATTGAAAAATTCAGTAAAATGGGATTCTGGAATGAAGTGCCCGAGCCCGTTCTGCCTGTTGAAAGCCATTCTTAAAAATATATCAGATGCTGACAGAAACCTTGCGTGGTACCGGGGTAGCCCTGGTAACACCTTTCGATGTGGATCTTGAAATTGACTTTGACTCCCTGAGCCGGGTCATTGATTTTGTAATCAGGGGGGGAGTAGAATATGTCGTTGTGCTTGGAACTACCGGTGAAACTCCAACCTTATCAAAGGAAGAAAAGATTTCCCTGATTCGTCATACTTTCGATCATGTCAATGGCCGTGTGCCCGTAGTTGTTGGCATTGGCGGCAATAATACCGAAGAACTGGTAAAAGATTTAGAAAAATTTCCTCTTGATAAAGCAGTGGCTGTGCTCAGTGCAAGTCCCTATTACAGCAAGCCTTCCCAGGAAGGATTATTCGCACATTATAAAGTCTTGGCAGAAGCATCTCCTAAGCCGATTATTTTATACAATGTTCCCGGCAGAACTGGTCGTAATTTAAATGGCACAACAACTATTCGTTTAGCTAAAGAAGTTGAGAATATTGCAGGCATCAAAGAAGCGAGCGGTGATATGGTGCAATGTATGCAGATATTGCGCGACAGGCCGGAGAATTTCCTGGTTGTGAGTGGGGATGATGCATTTGCATTTCCTCAACTGGGTTGCGGGATGGATGGAGTAATAAGTGTTGCTGCCAACAGTTTCCCCGACAGGTTTTCTGATATGGTTCGTTGTGCATTAAAACAGGATATGAAGAATGCAAAACTCATCAATGATCAGCTGATCGATGCTTATGATTTATTATTTGCCGAAAACAATCCGGCAGGAGTAAAAGCAGCATTGGCTGAATTGGGTTTGATTGAAAATTATCTTCGTCTGCCGCTGGTGCCATTGAGTGAAGGCCTTGCAGCAAGACTGAAATCATATCTCTCAAAGAATTTCTCGCTGCAGGTATAAATAGCCAGGTTTTTATTCTGCAGAATTTATCTAAGTCACATTGAGAAAATTGTATTCAGGGAGTTTACTTCTGAATAATAATCAGACTATTGCTCAAAAAATGATTTTATGATAAAAAATTTATCTCCGGGATTTCTTTTGATGTTTTCAATATTTACTGCTACAGGACAGGAAGATAAACCGCTTATTCAGCTAAAGTTGTTGAATGGAGTCTGGAATACGGCCATTAACGGAAAAACAATTTATGAAAGCTGGAAAACTGTCAACCCCAATCTGATGACGGGCATGAGCTATTCAATCAGAGGAGCAGATACTATCGTATTCGAACAAACGAAAATCGTCGATGAAAATAATCAGGTTGCTTATCTTGCCAGAGTAAGAAACCAAAACCAGGGCAGGGAAGTTTCTTTCAAATTAATTTCTTCAGCGAACAAAACCTTCATCTTTGAAAACCCTGAACATGATTTTCCTCAGCGCGTAATCTATCAACTCGTTTCAGCAGATTCTCTTCATGCATGGATCGAGGGAAAATATCAGGGGAAAGGATCGAGAGAAGATTACTATTATCGAAGAATGAAATAGACCATTGACGATAGACCATGCGACAACTCAGACTCGATATGTTACTCCTTCAATCGCTAATTCTGTATTCTGAAAAATTTCTTTTGCTTCTTTTTCAAATTCATCCAGTTTCTCATATTTTGAACTGAAATGGCCGAGTAATAATCTTTCCACACCTGCTTTAAGCGCAATGGTAGCTGCCTGGATCGTGGTGCTATGAAATCTTTTGACGGCTCTTTCCTCCAAATCTTTCAGATAAGTAGATTCATGATATAACAGATCGACACCTTTTATTTTTTCAATGATTTGCTCATTATAAATCGTGTCGGCCGAATAAGCATATGATTTTGCTTTCGGTGCAGGTTCTGTTACCCATTCATTCTTGATCAGGTTTCCATCTTTCGATAAATAATCTTCTCCCCATTTTAAGCGATCAAAAAAAGAAGAGGGCACCTGATGATGAATTGCTTTTTCAGGATTGATTCTTCTGAGTGGCCTGATCTGCCTGAACTTGAATCCCCAGCATTCAATCCGGTGATACACTCGGAAGCAATGCACTTCGAACCTGCTGTCTTTAACAATGATCCCTTCTTCCTGTAGGGGATGGAACTTCACTGAAAAAGGAAGTTGGGTATCTGCCACCTTCAATTGGAGATCAAAAATTTCTTTCAGTGGGGAAGGAGCATAGAGATGAAGATCCTGTTGCCGGCCCAGCAAACCCATGCTGGTAATCAGCCCGATCAATCCAAAATAATGATCTCCGTGCAGGTGTGAAATAAATATATGATTGATCTTACTGCGCCTGATTTTGTATTTAGCCATTTGCATCTGGGTTCCCTCACCACAATCGACGAGAAACAAATGTTCGTCCATCGTAATGACCTGCGCGCTCGGATGCCGGTCGAATGCCGGTAAAGCAGAATTATTTCCAAGAATTGTTACGGAAAGCACAGTGATTTTATTAGAACATAGACCCTGGATTATGGACCATGGTCTATAAATAATTTAAAAATGCAATAATACTAAAATGTAAACAGGTGATTTATTTGTTTAGGGTTTTAGGCAGAAAAACTTTAATAATGCCTGATCGTGTTTATGATTTCTGAGAGGTAGGCAGGGCCGAATAAATTCAAATGAATAAGCAATGGATATAGATTGCAGATTTGCCATTGCACGCGATAGTTACCCGGAAAAGGAAAATGCTGATGATACGACTGGTAAAACGCATCTTCAAAGCCACCAAAGAGAGTCGTCATAGCCAGATCCATGCTCCGGTGTCCAAAATAAACAGCCGGGTCTATTAAAACCGGTTGATTGTTTTTATCACAAAGAAAGTTTCCGCTCCACAGATCTCCATGAAGCAACGAAGGTTTTTCCGGGGGGAATATCTCGTTTAATTTTTTATAAAGATTATTGAAATGTGCAATATGAGATGGTTCCAACAATTTTTTTTCTACTGCGAGTTCGATTTGTGGTTGAAATCTTTCGAGAATCAGAAATTGAATCCAATCACCCGATTGTTGGTTGGATTGAGACAGAGCACCCATATAATTATTTTCCTTCAGGCCAAACAGAGAATTGCTAAGCTGATGTTGTTTTGCGAGCTGCTCACCAAATCCCAACCAGAATTTTTCCGTTTTCATTCCCTGTTCTATCCATTCAAGAATCAAAACCTGGTTCTGTTCTGTAAAATCGCAGGCAATGATTTTTGGAACACGAATGATCTGAGATGAATCTAATAATTCTAGTCCGGCTTTTTCTTTTTCAAAAAGACCTGGAAATTTTTTTTTGCCATTGATTTTACAAAAAAATTTCAACCGGTTATTGATGCGAATCTGGTAGGTGTCATTGATAGACCCGCCACCGATTGGGCTCATTTCAACTGATCTGATATTAGTGCCAATAAACCTTGAGAGAATGCTTTGTATTTCGGTTGCGAGCGTTGAATTCATCGTATTTCTTTTCCCTGACCCCGATATGATATATGCTGCAATTTTTTGTAAAAGGTTCGACCGCCCGTGTAATTATTCTTCATCCAGCAATTCCCTTTCAATTTCTTCCATTTGCACAATATCAGATGCCTCACTTTCGGTTGGACAAACATTCATCAGCTCCAGAAGTCCATCTTCATCCAGGTTTTTCTCCAATTCAGGTTTCAGCTCGCATATCACGAAAGAAGAATTGTTTTCATAGAACTGGTGTTGTATTTGAACCAAGTTTTCTGCCGCAGCATTATCGATTGTTTGAATGTCTTTTAAGACGAGTACAACATTTTTTACGTCATTTTGTAGTAAAGGAAGCAGATATCTATCAAGCTCTGCTGTCATATTAGCAGCAAGATTGGTTTCCCGGATGGTTATGGCATGGAATTTTTCTCTGGTATCAATTTTGACCTGCATACACACTTAATAATAGTTAACAGTCGTTAATAAAGTAACTGAATCAGGAATCAAAAATATTCGTTATTATTGTATTAAGCTCAATAACTTAAAAATGGATAACAATTTTTCGGCCCAGGTAAAGGAAATTATTTCGTTCAGCAGGGAAGAAGCTTTGCGTTTGGGGAACGATTTTATCGGTACAGAGCATTTATTGCTGGGTTTGATTCGTGAGGGAGACAATACAGCAGTCCGTATTCTGAAAAGCTTTAATGTTGATCTGTATGAATTACGCAAGGAAGTGGAGCTGGCAGTAAAGGATAAGACAGGTAAAAACATTGCGAATATAAATAGCCTGCCACTCACCAAGCAAGCGGAAAAGGTGATCCGCGTAACCGTGCTTGAAGCAAAAGCTTTGAAAAGCCCTACCGTTGAAACAGAACACCTGATGCTCTCTATTCTGAAAAACAAAGAAAATATCGCTACTCAAATATTAAATCAATTCGACGTGGATTACGATTTATTTAGAAATGAATTAGGGGTAGTAAAAAGCAACGATACCCGAAGTGAATATGCTGAAGAAAATGAAGATGATTTCGATGAAGAGAAAAAGTATTCACAGCAGAAAGTGCGCAGTACCGGAACTGCAAAAAGTAAAACTCCTGTGCTTGACAATTTTGGAAGGGATATTACCCGTCTTGCTGAAATGAATGCGCTGGATCCTATTGTTGGCAGGGAAGAAGAAATTGAAAGAGTTTCTCAGATTCTTTCCAGGCGCAAAAAAAATAACCCGATCCTCATTGGTGAACCCGGAGTTGGTAAGACAGCAATCGTGGAAGGATTGGCCCTTCGCATTGTTCAAAGAAAGGTTTCCCGTGTTTTATTCGACAAGCGTGTGATATCCCTCGATCTTGCTGCTCTTGTTGCCGGAACCAAATATCGTGGGCAGTTTGAAGAGAGAATGAAGGCCATTATGAATGAATTGGAGAAGAACCGGGACGTGATTCTGTTCATTGACGAAATTCATACCATAGTTGGTGCAGGTGGTGCAAGCGGATCGCTGGATGCATCCAACATCTTCAAACCTGCACTTGCCAGAGGTGAGCTGCAGTGCATTGGAGCATCAACTCTTGATGAATACCGGATGTATATTGAGAAAGATGGTGCATTGGACAGGCGTTTCCAGAAAGTGATGATTGATCCGCCAAGTGTGGAAGAGACGATCCAGATTTTAAATAATATCAAGTCGAAATACGAAGATTATCACAATGTCACTTATTCAGACGATGCAATTGATGCATGTGTCAAGCTGAGTGATCGGTATATGACAGACCGCCTCCTGCCGGATAAGGCTATTGATGTGTTGGATGAAGTAGGCGCCAGGGTGCATCTGAAAAATATCAACGTTCCGCAAAATATTGTCGATCTGGAAAAAAAGATAGAGGACGTGAAGAATGAGAAGAATAAAGTGGTGAAGAGTCAGAAATTTGAAGAGGCAGCTTCCCTCCGCGATGCAGAAAAAAGATTGCAGGAAGAATTGGAAAAAGCCAAGGCAGAATGGGAAGAAGAGAGTAAGCATAAACGTTATCCCATCGATGAAGAAAATATCGCTGAAGTGGTAAGTATGATGACAGGCATTCCTGTCAAACGTATGGTGCAGGCTGAAAGTGAAAAGTTGAGGAATATGGCTTCAGATATGGCCGGCATGGTAGTCGGACAGACCGATGCGATCCAAAAAGTGGTAAAAGCAATTCAGCGTAACAGGGTTGGTTTGAAAGACCCCAAAAAACCAGTGGGAACATTTATCTTCCTCGGTCCAACAGGGGTTGGGAAAACAGAATTGGCAAGAGCGCTTGCGAGATATATGTTCGATTCAGAAGATTCACTCGTTCGGATTGATATGAGTGAATACATGGAAAAGTTCACAGTCAGTCGTCTGATCGGAGCTCCTCCGGGATATGTGGGTTATGAAGAAGGTGGACAGCTAACGGAAAAAGTACGTCGCAAACCTTATTCGGTGATTTTGCTGGATGAAATCGAGAAAGCGCATCCTGATATTTATAATATTCTTTTACAGGTACTGGATGATGGTCAACTGACAGATGGTTTGGGAAGAAAGGTTGATTTCAAAAATACACTGATCATTATGACCTCCAATATCGGTGCCCGTCAGCTCAAGGATTTTGGTGACGGAGTTGGTTTCGCTACTTCGGCACGTACAGCGAATGTTGACGAAAACAACAAAGCAGTTATTGAAAAAGCGCTTAAACGCACTTTCAGTCCGGAATTCCTGAATCGCGTTGATGATATCGTTATTTTCAACTCTCTGAACAAAGAGCATATTTTCGAGATCATCGATATCCTCATGAAGGGAGTGATGAAGCGTCTGGTTCAATTAGGATTTACTCTGGAACTTACTGAAGATGCAAAGAATTTCCTTGCCGAGAAAGGATATGACCAGCAATTTGGTGCTCGCCCCCTTCACAGGGCCATTCAAAAATATCTGGAAGATCCTCTGGCAGAAGAGATATTGAATATGAATATCAAGAACGGTGATATCCTGATTGCCGACCTGGATAAGGAAAATTCAAAAATTAAATTCTCTCTTAAGGAAAGAGCAAAGGAAAAATCAGAAGTCTAAGCAGATAATTAATATGCAAAATGGAGAATGCAGAACTAGGGATATACCCTGTTTTTGCGTTCTCCATTTTGCATTTATTGGTTTACATTTATAAATCATGTCCAAAGAAAAAAAGATAGTCATCACCATCGATGGTTGGTCAGCATGTGGTAAGAGTACGCTCGCAAAACAATTGGCGAATAAGCTAAACTACATGTATATCGATAGTGGAGCTATGTATAGAGCTATCACATTATATTTCCTGAGGAACCATGTGGATTGGACAAAACCGAAAATGGTGGAAGACGCCTTGAAAAATATTGTTATTGAATTCATTTATAATCCAAAAAGCAGTATAAGCGAGATTTACCTGAATGAAGAAAATGTTGAATACCTTATTCGCGATCTGGTGATTGCGGAAAAAGTAAGTGATATTGCTACGATAAAAGCCGTGAGGGAATTTGCGGTAAGCCAACAGCAAAAAATGGGGAAAAAAAAAGGTATTGTCATGGATGGAAGAGATATCGGAACCGTTGTGTTTCCACATGCCGAATTGAAAATATTTATGACTGCCGACAATGATGTACGGGTCGAAAGGAGATTCAGGGAATTATTTGAAAAAAATCCAAATATAACTTTGGATGAAGTAAAAAGAAATCTTGAAATGCGCGACTATATTGACTCCCATCGGGAGTTTAGCCCACTGAAAAAAGCCAATGATGCAATTGAACTCGATAATACAAATCTCACTCAGGACGAACAATTGAATCTTGCATTGCAGTGGGTGAAGGAGAGAATCCATTAATTTTTTTAAAATAACTCCTTTTTTCAATTCCAAAATCTCAAAAGGTCTTAATCAGAAATAAAAAAAGCCCCGCATTGCTGCAGGGCCTTTTCTTCATGTATGTTGGTATAGGGATCTATCTCAGGAATAGTATTTCTCTATACTTCGGCAACATCCATTCACTATCATCAACCAGAAGCTCCAGTTTGTCTACATGGTAACGGATATCATCAAAGAATGCTTCTTTCACCTGGCTGCAATAAGCGATGGCCTTGGTTCTTGTATCATCCATAGCATTACAGATCTTCCTGGCTTCGATCATTTTGCTGACCAGCTCACTGACCTTGGAAATGTGCTCAGAAATTTTTTCCAGAATTTTTTTCTGATTAGCATATGCACTTTCCTTCAACCCGATTTCTTTCAATCCGGAAATATTCTCAATCAGTTTATTCTGATATGTAATGGCTGGCGGGAGGATATGGCTCGTACACAATTCACCCATGATACGTGATTCGATCTGCACCTTCTTAATGTATTTTTCCAATTCAATTTCATGTCTGGCTTCCAGTTCCACGTGGTTTAATACATTATTATCTTCGAAGAGGTGTTTCGCCTTGTCAGTCAGTAAAACATCCAATGCAAGTGGAGTTGTTTTGATATTAGGCAATCCTCTTTTTTCAGCTTCTTTTTGCCATTCTTCGCTATAATTATCTCCTTCAAACAAAATCTTTTCGCTACTTACAATATATTCACGGATCACATGCATGATCGCGATTTCTTTCTTTTCACCTTTTTCGATCAGGGCATCCACATCTTTCTTGAACTTCTTGAGTGTTTCAGCGAGAATGGTATTCAATGCTGTCATTGCGTTTGCGCAATTTGCAGAAGATCCCACTGCCCTGAACTCGAATTTATTTCCGGTGAATGCAAAAGGAGAAGTGCGGTTACGATCCGTATTGTCTAAAAGCAATTCCGGAATGCTTCTATGTAGATCCAGTTTCAGAATGGCTTCATCCTGCTCGTCGAATTTAGCGCCGACCCTTTGTTTGATATCTTCCAAAACCTTTGTCAGATATTGGCCAATGAATACAGATATAATTGCGGGCGGAGCTTCATTTGCACCTAAACGGTGATCGTTGGCTGCTGAAGCAATCGAAGATCTCAGCACGTCAGAGTAATCATAAACTGCTTTTATGGTATTCACAAAGAATGTGAGGAAAAGCAAATTGGTTTTTGGAGTTTTTCCAGGAGCCAGCAGGTTGATGCCTGTATCTGTAGCCATGCTCCAGTTATTGTGCTTGCCATTACCATTGATGCCTGCAAAAGGCTTTTCATGTAGCAGTACTCTCAATTTATGTCTGCGCGCTACACGGTCCATGATATCCATGCATAGAATATTATGGTCAACACCAACGCTCACTTCTTCAAAGATCGGAGCTACTTCAAATTGCGAAGGTGCTACTTCGTTATGACGTGTCCTAAGCGGAATACCTAATTTGTAAGCTTCCTGTTCGTAGTCACGCATGAATGCATATACTCTTTCAGGTATAGAACCAAAATAATGATCTTCCAGCTGTTGACCTTTTGCAGGTGAATGTCCGAAAACAGTTCTTCCTGTCATCACCAGGTCGGGTCTTGCATTGACCAGGGCTTCGTCTACAACAAAATATTCCTGTTCCCATCCCAGTGTGGCAAAAACCTTTGTAATATTTTTATCAAAATAACTGCATACTTCTACTGCGTGTTTATTTAAAGCTTCCAGAGATTTAAGCAGGGGTGCTTTGTAGTCAAGCGTTTCACCCGTATAGGATACGAATATGGTTGGAATGCACAAGGTTTTTCCTGTACCGATTTCCATAATAAAAATAGGAGAGGAAGGATCCCATGCAGTATATCCTCTTGCTTCAAAAGTAGCACGGATGCCTCCACTGGGGAAGGAAGATGCGTCGGGTTCCTGTTGTATCAAGGCATCACCATCAAATTGTTCAATCGGAGTTCCATCGCTTTTGATGGTAAAAAATGAATCATGCTTTTCGGCGGTCACACCTGTCAATGGCTGAAACCAATGCGTAAAATGGGTTACCCCTTTGCTATCAGCCCACTGGCGAAGTCCCGCTGAAATTTGATTGGCAACTGCTCTGTCGATTTTCTTGCCACCTTTCATGGAAGAAGTCAGACTTTTGTACGCTTCATCACTCAAAAAAGCCCTGGCTGTTTTCAAAGTGAAAACATTATCAGCAAAAATAGCTGTGATTTTAGACGATCCTTCAACTATCAGACCATTCGTTGAGGATGTGAGATCATTAATTGCTTTAAATCGTAGGGATTCCATTGCTTTAAATTTTTTTCAAATGCAAATAAAAGATAATTGGAGCTGATGCCCAAGAAAATCGGAATAAATCATAATTTTTTATAAATTTTGTCATAAAATGATAAAGATATTCTAATTAATTGCAAAAAATTAGATTTTCTCTAAACAAAGTAATATATTATGAATTGTTATAATTTATTTGCTTTTTTGCTCCAGTTTATAAGAATTGTTGAGCTTATCAAAAGAAAGAGTTCAGGAATTACCTTATACCTGACAATGGCTCCGGGAAACGGGACTATGTACCCGATAAGCAGGATCTGGGTTAGCCCATAGAAAATAAACAATAAAATTATAGGTGAGTTGATAGATCGCTTCCAATTTTTTTCATGCCGGGTTATTAAAAAAATTAATATGATCCAGCCCATCATGATTTCAAAAGAAGCAGCATATTGCAGAATTCCTTTGGCCTCCCAAAACAGGGGACGGACCATTGTATTCGAAAATGCCTGTGGTAAAATTTTTATAAAACTCGTGACAGAGTTTTCAAGTGTATCCAGTTTGAATCTCGTATTACCATGCAATTCCGAAAATTCTTTTTGCCTTTTCATGAGTGGTGCTGCTAAATTGGATTTTGGCAAAAATAAAATACTGCCAAGGAATATGCAGATCGCTGTGATATAGACCAGAATAAAATAGTATGATGCTTTTCGCAGGGCATTTATACTGATTGTCCAAGAGAAAAAAGCAGGTAGAAAAACCAGGAGGAATTGGAATCTGAAGATCACGAAGCCTGCAAAGCCTATAATTATAAAAATAAAATAAAAGACTTTTTTCTGAATGAACCATTTCTTCGAATAATATAAAATAAATACAATGAATAGAAAAAGGAGTCCGTCCCCCCTTATTCCACTTAACCAAAAACTAATGGAAGGGATAAAAAAGATGCAGATAAATAATGCATTTTTTTTATCCGGAAATTCCTGCAATAAAAATTTGAAGAGAAGAAATGGTCCCCAGCAAGATATAAAATTGAAGAACAATACATCAATATAATAGTTTCTCCCGCTAAAGATATTGAATACAGCCAGCAGCTTGACCATGAAGAAATATTCCAGATGACTCATATATATATCCAAAGCTTCTCGGAAACCAACGGCCTGGTTAAAGGAATTGCCCGGAAGCAGATCTTTGAAAAAAGAAGCAGGATTATGAATTAGCTTATCGTATTCAGGCAGGGAATCATTGAAAAAATTCCAGGTGTCGTCACCATGATAATATTTTAGAAATATATAGCCATACAAACACCCCAATATTATTTTGTATGAAAAAATCGCACTCGTTTGCCAGAAACTAAATGAGTAAATTTTTCTTTTTACAAAAAAATGTATGACAGCCAATAAAATAATAAAATAGAATGTGAATAGCAGGAAACCAGACATAAATAATTTTCAAAATAGCATTTAATGGTTCAAATCTATAAATTTGAATTTAATATAAATTAATGAGCGAAGACAGGCCTAATTATAAAAAAATGATTGCTTTGGTATCTAACAGTGCATGGTCTGTGTACAATTTCCGGTTGGATATCATCCGCTACCTAAAAAAAGATCATACGATACTGGTAGTAGCCCCTGATGATGAATATTCCGCCATCCTCGAAAAAGAAGGATGTATATATGTTCCGATCCGTTTTAATAATCGTTCAGAAAACCCACTGAAAGATTACGATTTATATTTACAGTTGAAGAAGATTTATAAAAAGTATCGGCCAGATTTTATCTTCCATTATGTAATCAAACCAAATATTTATGGTTCGTTGGCGGCATCGGCCTGTTCCATTAAATCAGTAGCGGTCATTACCGGATTGGGTTATTCATTTGCCAGGCATAACTGGCTGTATCGCCTGGTACGCTTCCTCTATAAAAAGGCATTACGAAATACACAGGAAGTATGGTTTTTGAACAATGAGGATGCCTCAATATTCATTAATAAGAAAATTGTTGATATTAAAAAGACAAAGGTTCTTCCGGGAGAAGGAGTAAATACTGATTATTTCGCTCCCGACAATGAAATGATCGCTTCTGGAAATGCTGATTTCACTTTCCTGATGAGCACACGTTTGCTGCGAAGTAAGGGAATCGGGGTATATGCAGATGCAGCAAGGATTTTGAGGAAAAAAAAATACCGGGCAAACTTTGAGCTGATCGGATTCTTTGAAAAACATCATCCGGATTCGGTAACCGAAGAAGAATTAAAAAAATGGGAACAGGAGGGACTGATACATTATAGCGGATTCGCAAAGGATGTGCGTCCATTTTTAAAAAGAGCTGATTGTTTTGTCTTTCCTTCTTTTTATAATGAAGGTGTGCCTCGTTCTCTAATGGAAGCTGCGAGTATGGAACTGCCTATCATTACCTCGTTTAACCGTGGCTGTAAGGAAGTGGTACTGAATAATTCGAATGGATATATTTGTAACTCCAATGACCCTTTCGACCTGGCTGATAAAATGGAGAAGATGATGAATTTGACGAAGGAAGAAAGAACAAAAATGGGTAAGAATGGCCGGGCGCTGGTGATTAAGAAGTTCAATATATCCAGAGTGATCGAAGAATATGGAAGGACGCTGAACGGAATCTAGAACGGCAAATCTTTGAATTTGGATTTTAAAAATTCAAGAACACCTGATTTACGGATTTGTTGTTCCCATGTCCATTCGCTGAGATCAGGAAATCTGAAATCAAAGTTTGAAATTTCTTCCCATGAAAAATTTGAAAAATTATTTTCGAGATAAAAAATATTTCCTCCTGCTTGTTTCTGAAAATCAACTACCCATTTGTAACGTGAGCTAATCACAGGAGTATGCACAGCAAGATATTCTAATAGTTTTACTGAAGTTTGATGATTAAATGGCTCTTTGTCGGGTATGAAGTTTAGAGCAAACCCTGATTTTGATATGTATTCACTAACCGATTCGTGCGGAACAGGACCTTCAAAATGAATATTAGGGAAAGAACTGAATTTTTTTTCCAGATGATCATAGTTGTTGCTGAGTATTAGTAAGGAGTGGTTTGTTAAATCTTTTTTTGTAAAACATTCTATAACTCTTTCAATTTTCCGGTCAGGAGCAACGCTTCCAATATAGATGAAATCATATGCTCTGTCATTTTTTTTTAAATGAGAAAAAGAAGGCGAAATGCCCATATCTCTGAATCCGCAGGGGATATCGTCGTTAAAATCTAATCTTTGTTTTACATATTCGTTCAGAAATATTCGATAATCGGGCCTTACATTCAGCCAGTGTTTAATAAAATCTTTTGTTTTGTGGAAAGGCCCAATGGAAGCAGAAGCATATTCGTGTATGGTGACTTTATTTTTTTTCTTTGTATGCAACCCCAGAAAATGCCATTCCACATCCGCGTCTCTTGAGTCATAGTTTTCTGAATGAAAAATTTTTGTCGATATCCCATAAGAAGAAAAAAAATGGGCATATTGGTTAATTTCCGGCAAAAAAGATTTATGTGAATGAATAAAAGCGATTGTCATTTTATTACTATTAGCCGGAGATAAAATTATACATTAGATTGACGCTGTGTTCGTACTTTTGCATTTTCCTATTTATCATGGATATAACCGCAAAAACAGCCGAACAACTCCGGCTCACCGCAGAAGAATTTGAACTTATTAAACAAAAACTTGGTCGCACCCCGAATTTTACAGAATTGTGCGCTTTCAGCGCTATGTGGAGTGAGCATTGTAGTTATAAAAACTCTATCAAATGGCTGAAAACATTGCCGAGAGAAGGAAAAAAAATGCTGGTGAAGGCCGGTGAAGAAAATGCCGGTTTGATGGATATTGGAGGCGGTCTTGGTGTAGTATTTAAAATTGAATCTCACAATCATCCTTCCGCAATTGAACCTTTTCAGGGAGCTGCTACAGGGGTAGGTGGCATCCATCGCGATATTTTTACCATGGGCGCAAGGCCGATCGCTTCTTTAAATTCATTACGATTCGGAGATCTGAAAAAATCAAAAACCCAACATTTATTGGCAGGCGTTGTGCATGGGATCGGACATTATGGAAATTGTTTTGGTATTCCTACGGTGGGCGGGGAAATCTATTTTGAAGATTGTTATTATACAAATCCGCTTGTGAATGCAATGAGCGTGGGAATTGTAAAAAAGGGAGAAACAGTTTCAGCGATTGCTGAAGGAAAGGGAAACCCGGTTTTTTTCGTTGGAAGTTCAACCGGGAAAGACGGTATTGGAGGCGCATCATTTGCATCCGCTGATATTACTGAAGAGAGTATGGAAGAACTGCCAGCAGTTCAGGTTGGAGATCCCTTTCAGGAAAAAAAATTACTTGAAGCATGTTTGGAAGTGATACAAACAGGAGCTGTAATTGGCATGCAGGATATGGGCGCTGCAGGTATCATTTGTTCAACCGCTGAAATGAGTGCAAAAGGAAAATCAGGGATGCTCATCTATCTGGATAAAGTACCTGCCAGGCAAACAGGCATGAAGGCCTGGGAATTATTGTTAAGCGAAAGCCAGGAGCGTATGTTGATGGTCGTGAAAAAAGGAAAAGAGAAAATAGTTCAGAAAATATTTGAAAAATGGGATTTACCCTGTGCAGAAATTGGCGAAGTAACAGATGATGAGATGCTTCGTTTTTATATGAATGGTGAGCTGGAAGCGGAAATCCCGGCCGCAGAATTGGTCTTGGGTGGGGGCGCGCCTCAGTATAACAGGGAATATCAAGAACCAAAATATTTTGAGAAAATTCAAGCTTTCGATAGCCGTTCTATTGATATTCCCAAAAATTTAAAATCAGTAGCTGAGGAAATAGTTTCTATTCCCTCTATTGCTTCAAAAAAATGGATAAGCCAGCAGTACGATAGTACCGTTGGAGCTGCCAATGCATCCACAAACAATATCAGTGATGCTTCAGTTGTTCTGGTAAAAGGAACAGATAAAGCAGTTGTCATGACCACTGATTGCAATAGTCGTTACGTATTTTCTGATCCTTATAAAGGCGCAATGATTGCTGTTGCCGAAGCTGCCCGCAATATCGTTTGTAGCGGGGGCACGCCTTTGGGTGTTACGAACTGCCTCAATTTCGGAAACCCCTTTGATCCCGAGGTTTATTATCAGTTTGTTCATGCAATTCAGGGAATGGGAGATGCCTGCCGCAGATTTGACACACCTGTTACGGGAGGAAACGTAAGTTTTTATAACCAGCATCCTGACGGTGCCGTATATCCGACACCAACAATTGGTATGGTTGGATTGCTGGACAATGAAAACGAACGGATGACACTTGATTTCAAAGAAGAAAATGATCTAATTATCCTGATTGGCAAAAGCACAAATGATATGGGTTCTTCAGAATATCTGCATAAAGTGCATGGGATAGAATATAGTCCGGCACCTTATTTTGATCTGGAAGAAGAATATTTGTTGCAGCAAAAAATAATTGAGCTTATTAAAAAAAGAGTCATTGAATCAGCACATGATGTCAGCGAAGGAGGCCTCTTTATTACTTTGCTTGAGTCTTCTTTCGTTCGCGAATTAGGATTTAGTGTATCCGGTTCTGACAGCGATATCAGGAAAGATGCATATTGGTTCGGTGAGTCGCAGAGCAGGGTTGTAGTGACTGTAAGGCGGGACAAACTAAATGAATTTAAAAAATGGATCGGAGATCATCCTTATGCAAAGCTGGGCATAGTAACAAATAACAGAATTGAAATAGACGGTGAGGATTGGGGAAGTATCAGTGGATGGAAGTTAAAATACGATACAGCCATTGAACAATTACTGGCGGGTTCTGAAACAGAGAGCGCCTTGAGTTCATTATAAAAGAATACCGGGTTATTTAACAGATGAATGGAATGGATAAAAAATCAATTATAGTCATAACAGGTGCTGCGGGATTTATTGGAAGTTGCCTGGTTGAATATTTGAATCATCGTGGTTATACGAATCTGTTACTTGTAGACAATTTTGGCCGGACTGATAAAACCCGAAATCTTGAAGGAAAAAAATTTATTGAAAAGATAGAAAGAGAAAATTTTTTTGAGTGGCTTTTCGAACACAAACCCAAAATCGGCTTTTTCTTTCATATTGGTGCAAGAACAGATACCACAGAATTCAACTATGCCATCCATCAACATCTGAATGTTGAATATTCGAAAAAAGTTTGGCATTATTGTACGATACATAATATCCCTTTAGTGTATGCTTCATCAGCAGCTACTTATGGCAATGGAGAATTTGGTTATCGCGATGATCATCAGATTGTAAATCTGTTAAAGCCGCTGAATCCATATGGAGTATCAAAAAATGATTTCGATAAATGGGTACTTCATCAGGATGATCATCCCAATTTTTGGGCTGGTCTGAAATTTTTTAATGTATATGGTCCCAATGAATATCATAAGGGACGAATGGCCAGTGTCATTTTTCATTCCTTTAATCAAATAAAAAAAACCGGATCTGTAAAATTATTTAAATCTCACCGGCCTGACTTTGCTGATGGGGAACAGCTGCGGGACTTTATTTATGTAAAAGATATATTAAAAGTCTGTTATTGGCTTATGCAGCGTCAACCCACTTCTGGAATCTATAATCTTGGAACCGGCAAGGCCAGATCCTTCAATGATCTGGTAAAAGCAACTTTTGCAGGATTGGACATGAAACCCGAAATCGTTTATATAGACATGCCTGAAGACATCCGGGAAACTTATCAATATTTTACAGAAGCTGATATGCAAAAACTGAGAAGCATAGGCTATATGGACACTTTTTATAGTCTTGAAAAGGGGGTGGGTGATTATGTCAGAAATTATCTCCGGAAAGAATCTTATTACTAGAAATCAATCGGATAATAATCGTCTAAAATTTTTCAGGATATTTCAAAACCAGTAATGATTTGGTTTAGTCTGCCTTTATGGTGTTTTTAATTTAATTTTAATCCAAAGGATTTATTATAATGAACAAAAAAATTGCAATTATTGGTGGCGGAAATCTTGGGATGGCTATAGCAGAAGGACTAATGATGAGCGGTTTTGTGTCGCCTAAGCATATTCTCGTAACCAGAAGAAATATTCAGCACTTACATGAACTGGAAAGGAAAGGCGTATTGGTAAGTGATAAGAATGAAGAGGCCCTGCATTATGCGGATCTGGTCATACTATCTGTCAAACCCTTTCAGGTTGATGATGTTTTGACTGCTTTAAAAAAAGATTTTAAGGAAGACAAGCATGTATTGGTATCAGTCGTAACCGGAATTAGTATTGAGCATATCGGAGGTATACTTGGGAAAAAGATTCCTATCGTAAGAGCTATGCCCAATACTGCGATTGCGATTCAGGAAAGCATGACCTGCCTGTCATCAAAAAATATTAGTGAAGAACAATTGCAATATGTACAGGATATTTTTGGACAGCTCGGAAAAACTGTAAAGATTGATGAAAAGCTGATGGATGCCGCTACTGTTCTCGGAGCCTGCGGAACTGCCTTCGCGATGCGATATATTCGGGCCAATATACAGGGTGGAATTGAAATCGGTTTTAGTGCGGCAGTAGCTAGTTTGATCGCTGCACAAACTGTCAAAGGAGCGGCAGAACTATTGTTAAGGAAAGAATCCCATCCGGAACAGGAAATAGATAAAGTGACCACTCCCAAAGGCTGCACTATTGCAGGATTAAATGAAATGGAACACAGGGGTTTTAGTTCATCACTTATAAAGGGTGTAGTGGCCAGCTATGAAAAAATCGCGAAAGATTAATTCAACTTCTTAGTCTGATCAAACTTAAATCAATTATTTTCTTTTGAATTCAGTGATTGTGGATAAGATATTCATCCAGCTAACTGAGTAATTAACAAGGGTTTTTAATACATATTCGACAATAGCAGTCTGTTGTCTTGAATCGAGGCTTGCAGGACAGGGTAAAATATTGTATTTTGTAAACTATTGAAGTGTAATAATTAGCCCCTTTTGCCGTTTATAGAATAAGGAAAAACCCCTAATTAACACTAAAACAATGGTTTAAATCCGTAGACTATGAAAAAGCGTTTGAATATGATTGTGTTAGTAATCGAAATTGCTGCAATAAGTATACTTCACGCCGTAAAGCTCAGACAATCAGATAAAGAGAACCAGTTTAAAGGAAGTATCAGTGCCACCCATACATCTCCATTTAAGCAGGCATCCACGATTAAGCCACCTTATATTTTAATGAAAATGATAAAATAGTTCAGTCCATTCTTTCTTTCAGAAATGATAATGCATTCTTGTAAGCATCTTCCTCTGCTGCTTTATCATAGACCGGATTACTCGGGTTGGCAAAAGCGTGGTCTGCATTGTATCTTTTTAAGATCAGTTTTTTTCCGGCTGTTTTCATATTATCAGCAAATTCGTCGACTATTTTTGTATTAATGAATTGATCCTTGTTGGCAAAAACACCCAGCACATCTGAATTCAATTTTTTTAACTTATCAATGTCTTTTTCGGGCATTCCGTAATACATGACGCAGCCGGCCGCCTGTTTGCCTGCGAGCAGGCTCGCTTGAAGACTCCAGCCTCCCCCGAAGCACCATCCGATGGTATATATTTTTGCTTTTGGACCAGCATAATTGATCGCTCCCTGAATAATAGCAATAGCCCTTGTAGTGGTTACGCTCTGCACATCTTTTACCGCTTCTTCCCGGGTCGTAGCTACTTTTTTGTCATATAAATCAATTGCAATCACATTCATATGTCCCAGGTCCTTCCATAAGGTTTCGCTTTCGCGTTTAATATAGTCATTCAAACCCCACCATTCATGAACAACGATAAGATAATTGTTGGAGGGTGATTTTGATTTTATTTCCCATCCATATGCATCGGAGCCGTCACTCGCTTTAAAAGTGATAGCCTGGCCGTTTTCGCTTTGATAGAGGAAAGGCAACGGCTCCCTGTGACTTTTCACAAATTTTTTATCAGAAGATAGCTGGGCAAATGCTTCTGTTGCAGAAGGAGCACAGCAGCTCATTTTTTCTTGTGCATACAACCCGAAACAGGGGAAAAGCAGCAGAGATAAAGCATATTTTTTCATATTCAAGTTTAATAGGTTCAATAAAGAATTTTATGATAATTATAAAGTTCAGTACAAATCCTCTATTATCAATGTTGCGACAATGAGTTGTGCATTTTATTTATCCACATCTGTGATCCCGTACTTTCGGGGATTGAAAAAATTGGTGTAGGTTTGCATGACCTTCTGGAATTTGTTTCCTTTTTAATTTTTCCGCTGGTCATATGGTGGGTTGATTTTCAGTTGAAATGTTGAAGCATGGTTTTGAATTTTTTCAGAGCCTTAGTTTGTTGTTTTATAAATTCCTGGGCTTCAACAAACAAGTTGCGAACAATACGCTTAGGTTGGATTAGAATATTAGTAAAGACTAAGCAATTAGATTTTGTTTTGCGGCCCACCTGAATTATAAATTAATCTTATTAAATATTTATTTATAATTACCATATTATGGCCAAATATATATTTGTTACAGGCGGAGTGACCTCTTCATTGGGAAAAGGAATTATTGCAGCATCCTTAGCCAAATTGCTTCAGGCGAGAGGCTTGCGGGTGACAATCCAAAAATTTGATCCTTATATCAATGTAGATCCGGGAACTCTCAATCCATATGAACATGGCGAATGTTATGTTACCGAAGATGGAGCTGAAACCGACCTCGACTTAGGCCATTATGAACGTTTTCTTAGTATCTACACCTCACAGGCGAATAATGTAACCACCGGAAGAATATACCAGACCGTTATTAATAAAGAAAGGGAAGGAGCATATCTGGGGAAAACAGTCCAGGTAGTTCCTCATATCACAGATGAGATAAAGAGAAGAATGCTTTTGTTGGGGCAAAACAACGAATATGATATCATCATTACAGAGTTGGGGGGTACGGTAGGTGATATAGAATCATTACCGTTTATAGAAGCTGTTCGTCAGCTTCAATGGGAAATGCCGGAAGAAGATTGCGTGGTGGTGCATTTAACGCTTATCCCCTATTTGAAAGCGGCAAAAGAATTAAAAACTAAGCCAACCCAGCACAGTGTGAAACTTTTGAGCCAGGAAGGAGTTAACCCTGATATTATTGTTTGCAGAACAGAAGAACCACTTTCACAGGAAATAAGAAAGAAAATTGCTCTGTTCTGCAACGTAAAACAGGAGGCAGTTATTGAAGCAGCAGACGCGCCTACTATTTATGAAGTGCCGATAACGATGATGCGTGAAAAGCTTGATTTGATTTGTTTAAAGAAATTAAATATAACTGGATATCATGAACCTGAGTTGACAAAGTGGAAGGAATTCCTTGACAAGCTGAAATATCCGAAGAGCAAAATTAATATCGGACTGATCGGCAAGTATATCGAATTGCAGGATGCTTATAAGTCCATCCTTGAATCCTTTGTTCATGCTGGAGCTATGAATGAATGCAAGGTGCAAATTGTAAATGTTCACAGCGAGTTTATTACAAAAGAAAATGTAGCCGAAAAAATAAGTAATCTGGATGCCTTGCTGGTAGCGCCTGGTTTTGGTCATCGTGGAATTGAAGGTAAGATCCTTGCTGTGCAATATGCCAGGGAACATAAACTACCCTTTTTTGGTATTTGTTTAGGAATGCAAATGGCCGTCATTGAATTTGCCCGCAATGTATTGGGATTAAAAGATGCTCATTCTACTGAAATGCAACCGGACACTAAAACTCCGGTGATTGACCTGATGGCAGAACAGAAAAAAATTACTGCGAAAGGTGGGACCATGCGGTTAGGCGCTTATCCATGTGTTATCCGGGAAGGAACGCTCGCCTACCGGATATACGGAAAGAAAAATATTGTAGAAAGGCACCGTCATCGCTGGGAGTTCAACAATGCATATCTGGATCAATTTGAGAGTGCCGGAATGATCGCAAGCGGCAAAAATCCGGAAAGCGGATTAGTGGAAATTATAGAGCTGAAGGATCATCCATTTTTTATTGGAGTGCAATATCACCCTGAATTAAAAAGTACGGTTGAAAATCCGCAACCTATTTTTGTTCATTTTATTAAGGCTGCAAAGGATTTCGCAGAAAATAGAAATAACATAAAAAATCCGGTACTTCAGAGAGAAATGATCTGAGTTTTTTGAAAGACGTTTTTCTTGATATTATTCATTAAACAGCCCACTGCTGCACCTGTCTGACTTTGTTTCCCGCCAAAAAAATGCCGTTCAGCATTGGGATCCCGCTTCCTGCCGACGATTGCTTATTTACTATTGACCAAACCCCTATCTTTGCACCTCTTAAAATTATACTTCGATGGGTATGGATCGCAATACAATTATTGGTTTCGTGCTGTTGGGTGTCCTTCTGTTTACATATTTATTTATTTCTACAAAAAATAGTCAGGAATTACAAAAGCAGAAACGATTATATGAAGATTCCATTGCAAGAGTAAAAGCGATGCAGGAATCAAAAGTGAATCAGCAGGATTCCTCAAAAAACAAAATAACTCAGGTTGATACTACCGGTTTTAATAAAGCAATTGCAGGCACAGAAAAACTACTTACAGTCGAAAACGAGGTGATCAAAATTGTTTTTACAAACAAGGGAGCACAGCCCAAAGAAGTGTCCTTAAAAAAGTTTAAATCTTTTGACAGCAGTTTTGTAAAAATCATTGACCCTTCTGCAAACAATAGTATCTCCTATGCAATCAATACTGCGCAGCAATCTCCACAGATCTCCGATTTGTATTTTGATGAAGGACAGGTTACAAAGAACGCTGATGGAAGTCAGACTGTTCAATTCAGGCTTCCGGCCCCATCCGGTGAATCGATCGTGCATCAGTTTATCATCTATCCATCCAGTTATGCGATTGACTGGAATATATTAATCAATAATCCGGAAAAATTATTCACACAGAATAATTTCAATTTAAGCTGGCATGCTCAGATGATCAGGACTCAAAAAAATATTTCTTACGAAAAACAATTTTCGAAAATCTGCTTTTCTGAAAACAACAGCTTTGATTATATCTCTGCCAAGTCAGAAAGAAAATTTGAGAAACCTGTTCAGTGGGTATCGGTTTCTCAGCAATTTTTTAATAGCAGCCTTATCACAAAAAACAGTTTTAGTTCCGGTGAAATCCATTGGCTTCGCGAAACATCTGATTCATCTGTCACGATTGGAAATGCTGATATAAGCCTGCAGACGAAAATACCAGCCGGGAATTCCGTAACAATGCCTTTTCAATTGTATTATGGCCCCAATGATTATTACATCCTCAAAAAAACTGCGCCGGAAATGGATAGGATCGTGGACTTGGGAAGAGATTTTTATTCCTTTGTTCGTCCGGTTAACGTCTATATCATCATGCCGGTATTCAATTTCTTTAAAAAATATATTTCGAGTTATGGTATTGCGATCATGCTCCTGACGATTTTTATCAGATTGCTCACTTCACCTCTTGTATACAGCAGTTATCTAAGTGGGGCTAAGATGAAAGCATTAAGACCTGAAATAGATGAAATGAAAAAACGGGTTGGCAATGATCAGCAACAGGTTGGAGTAGAGCAAATGAAATTATTCCGTGAGGCGGGAGTAAATCCGCTTGGTGGTTGTATCCCTGCTTTATTGCAGATTCCAATATTTTTCGCATTATATAGTTTTTTTAATTCCAATATTGCATTGCGGGGCGAAAGCTTTTTGTGGTCGAAAGATTTGTCGGCCTACGATTCTATATTGAATCTTGGATTTTCTATCCCGGCATATGGAGATCATATCAGTTTGTTTGCATTATTGGCAGTCGCCACCAGTTTCCTGATCTCATTGTATGGAATGAATATGACTCCTGATCAAAGCAATCCGGCATTGAAATACATGCCATATATCATGCCTGTTATGCTGCTCCTGTTTTTTAACAGGCTGCCATCTGCACTGACCTGGTATTATACGGTTTCAAATGTAATTACACTCATTCTTCAATGGGTTATTCAGACTTATATCATCGATCACGATAAGATACTTGCGAAACTGCAGGCAAACCGAAGTAAACCAAAAGCAAAGCCCAAATGGCAGGAGCGCTTCGAAGAGATGCAGCAGGCGCAGAAGAAATTACAACAGACAAAGGGTAAAAAATAATTTCAGATACAACCCAAGTGAAGCACTTTCTGTTTTACGATGGATTACTGCTCATGTCGGTCTTCTTGCTGGTTGTTAAATTAACAGGACTTTCTTACTTTAGTTAAACTTTCTGTTTTGTTGTGCTTCTTACTTTATCATAATGACCACAAATGAAGAAAACAGGTAATTTCTTTTTTTTCTTTTTATTGAATTGCATTATTGCTAATACGGCACTAGCGCAGAAAAAAGTATCTGAATTTACCATCGTCTACAACTATACAATCAATAATTCTGGCGCTGATGCG
Source organism: Puia sp. (assembly GCA_035499855.1). Lineage (GTDB taxonomy): Bacteria > Bacteroidota > Bacteroidia > Chitinophagales > Chitinophagaceae > Puia. The sequence goes on from DATJXY010000089.1 coordinate 106,479, forward strand.
AAACAGGACAAATCAGGTTTGAGTGCCGCCAATACGATTTATATCAAAGCGAATATGAGTCGTTCAGATATGACAAGCACACTGTTTTCGACCAGCACAATATATGATTCGAAACTAGGTTCTGCCGTTTTACTTCGTGAAGTGAATGGACAAAAACTTCTTATACGGATGACTGCAGAAGATTGGCAGGACAAGAATAAACTTTACCAGGATCTTCATTTCGTTAATAGTTCTGAAACGAAAATAATTGCGGGCTATAAATGCGAAAAAGCTGTTGCCAAAACAGTGGATGGATTTACAATTACTGTCTACTACACAAAGGATTTAATTCCTGAAAACAAAGACTATGATCCGCAATTCAAAAACCTGGATGGTCTTCCGCTTGAATATGAACTTGATAAGGGCAAAGTCGGTATCACTTATAGTTTATCTTCTATCAATTTAAACCCGGTTCCTGCATCCAGGTTCGATATTCCTAAGAGCGGGTATAGAGAAATGACTTATGAAGAAAGTAAGAAATCGAATATTGAAAAATAAATTAAGACCGTTGCGATATAAAGCCGGCAATTTTTATTCTGATTTATCCGATCAAGTCTTCTATCTTATTTGGGCATCTTGATCTTAACACCAAAAAACTGAAGGTTTGTTTTGGGCGCACCCGGAGTGCTGCAAAGAGGGGAAATATTTACATTATACTTGTAAGGAAGGATATAAGTGGTATTCCCTTTTTCGTAAGTAATCATTGCATTGAATGACAACCTCTTATTGTCCTTTTCAATATCAAAATTGTAAATGCCGTGATAAGTTGGTGAATTCTTAAGGGTGAAATTGTTTAATGAGCGAATAGGAGTGAAATCATTCTTGTAATTATTATTTTTCTTCTCTCCACCGCCACCCTTGCTCGCAAAAGCCAGAATCGCCATGATTACCAAGACTGTTAAAATGCTGATATGTCGGGTCAATTTTTTCATCTGCTGATTAGTATCCAAATGTCAAAGACAAAGATAATAATAAATTTTGGGTATTATTTAACCATCTATCATTTATTTTACTCTTTTTTAACTATTTGTTCCGGTTTATTTGCCGGTGAATTACCTGGGAATTTTCCCAATCTGCTACATAATTCTTCTTATACCTACTACGTTTTTAATTAAAAATGAGTTGTTGAGGCGATAAAAAATTTGCCGAGAGCCTTTTATCCTTTAATTTAGTATAACCTCTACAATACATGAAAGAAAATCCATACCATCAGGAACATGAAGATCTTAAGGAACTTTTAAAGCAATATCAGAATCTACGCAACGGTCATAGCCATTCTTTTCTCGACGAAGAATCTTTCGAAAAAATTATTGATTATTTTGACGATAAGGAAGACATTCCGCAAGCCATTGAGGCTGCTGAATTGGCAATAGAACAGTATCCTTACTCTTCAGCATTACTTATCCGGAAAGCTGATTTAATGATTGCATCCAGGCATTATGGAGAAGCGTTGAAAATTCTTGAACGCGCCGGATCTTTGGATGCAACAGATATCAATCTTTATATTCTCAAAACAGATGCTTATCTCGCGTTAGATCAGCAGGAAAAAGCAGTTACTTTATTGGAAGACGCTTTGCATCATTTTGAAGGCGCCGAACGGATCGAACTATTATTTGAGTTAGCAGATGTATATGATGATTATGAAGAATTTGATAAAATATTCGATTGCCTCAAACTAATATTGGAGCAGGATTCGGATAATGAAGAAGCGCTGTATAAAATTTGTTTCTGGACGGATTTTACAGGACGCAATGAAGAAAGTATTCGCCTGCATCACCAGATCATTGATAACAATCCATATTCTGAACTGGCCTGGTTTAATCTGGCGGCAGCATACCAGGGTTTGAAGCTCTATGAAAAAGCGATAGATGCTTACAAATATGCAGTGGTAATAGATGAAAAATTCGACTATGCTTATCGCAATATGGGAGATGCTTATATAAGGCTTAGAAAATTCCGTGATGCAATTGAATCACTGGAAAAAGTGCTTGAGCTTTCTAAGCCGGAGGATGTGATTTATGAAGCAATCGGGCATTGTTACGATAAACTGACCCAATACGCCCAGGCCCGTTTTTATTATCGAAAAGCATCGCATCTTAATCAGGATGATAGCAAACTTTATTACAAAATTGCTTGTACTTATCTTAATGAAGGGCAGTGGACGAATGCGGTAAAACAATTGGAAACAGCAATAGGGATTCAGTCAAAACAACCTGAATACAATCTTGCAATGGGAGAATGTAAAATGCAATTGGGAGAATATAAGGAGGCCATACAATATTTTTCAATCGTGGTACGTATGCGGCCAAAAAATGTTTCCAGTTGGGAGGCGTTAATCCGATGTTTATATAACGCTACTTTTTTTAAAGAGGCACTCGAACAGACACAGGCAGCTCTTTCCTGTACAGGTGGAAAACCCATATTTATTTTTTATTTAAGTGCAATTTATTTTTCATTGGGTAAATCGAAAGAAGGCCTGATTCAATTGGACAAAGCAATGGCAAAAGCTCCGAAATTGCTGAAGAAACTAGTTGAATTGAATCCCGGAATCCTGCAATATCAACCTGTAGTCGATATTATTGCCAGGTACAAAAAGAATAAATCCTTCTAGAATTTTTGCAATAGTTTATCAATCTGTCCTTTTCTTTCGAAAGGAGATTTAATATTGTTTCCTATTTTTGCGCCTCAACCTGTTTTATAAAGAAATTATTACTCGATGAATTTTAAACTCACCCAAATTCCTGAACGAGAAAAAAGACCAAGGAAAAAAGGGATTACGATGGTAATGGACAAAGGACTAAGTATCGATGAAACAAAAAGTTTTTTAAGTATTTCACATCCTCATGTAGACATTGTAAAACTTGGATTCGGAACATCTTTTGTTACTCCTAATCTTACTGAAAAGATAAAGGTTTATAAATCTTATGATATTCCGGTTTATTTCGGAGGCACTTTGTTTGAAGCATTTTTAGTGCGCAATCAGTTTGAAGACTATATCGCTGTTTGTAAGGAATTCGGGATTTCATATATGGAAGTCAGTGATGGCTCTATCACTATCCCTCATGCGGAAAAATGCGGCTACATAGAAAAGCTGACAAAACACGGAACTGTCCTGAGTGAAGTTGGAAGTAAGGATGCAGAACATATTATTCCGCCCTATAAATGGATCGAATTGATGCGCGCAGAATTGAGTGCGGGTGCATCCTATGTCATTGCAGAAGCAAGGGAAGCCGGGAACGTTGGTATTTACCGGGGATCCGGTGAAGTGAGAGAAGGATTGGTTCAGGAAATATTGACACAAATTCCGGGAGAGAAAATTTTATGGGAAGCTCCTCAAAAAAGCCAGCAATTGTATTTTATTGAATTACTCGGTTGTAATGTGAACCTTGGAAATATTGCGCCCAATGAAATGATTGCACTGGAAGCTATGCGCATTGGACTGAGAGGTGATACCTTTCATCTGTTTTTGGATAAAACCATTTCAAAATGAGAAAATTCGGCTTGATAGGGTACCCCCTGGGCCATTCCTTTTCTCAAAAATTCTTTTCTGAAAAATTCCAAAAGGAACATATTGAGGATTGTGTTTATGAAAATTTTCCATTGTCCTCCATTGATATGCTTCCGGCAATGATTATATCTCAACCGGATTTATGTGGATTGAATGTTACAATTCCATATAAAGAAAAGGTTATTTCTTTTTTGGATGATTCTGATGAAATAGTGAAAAAAATCAACGCATGCAATTGTATTGATATCCATAATGGAAAATTGTATGGATTTAATACGGATGTTCCCGGGTTTGAGGAGTCATTAAAAAGAAAGCTGCAAGCTCATCACAACAAAGCTTTGATTTTGGGAACGGGCGGCGCGTCAAAAGCTGTTGAATATGTGATCAGCAAAATGGGAATTGAATATAAACTGGTATCCAGAAAACCTGATTCTTCCTCGGTCAGCCATATCGGGTATGCTCAGCTTACCGATGATTTAATCGATCAATATAAGCTGATCATCAACACAACCCCGCTGGGCATGTTCCCTAACCTTGATCGATATCCGCCATTGCCTTATGGTTCGATTGCATCCAAACATTATCTTTTCGACCTGATTTACAACCCGGCTAAAACTATGTTCTTGCAAAAGGGAGAAGCGCAGGGGGCCATGATACAAAATGGTTCAGAAATGCTGATCCTCCAGGCTGAAGAGAGTTGGAAGATATGGAACCGAAACAATTAATTATCTACCCGGATAACTTCATTTTTGCATCCGCAGGAACTGATACAATTTTTTTCTGCTGATAATTATAACAAATCATTCCTGTTTTCGCTACCGCGATCAATTGATGATTTTCACCCTGCTTTTTTTCCAGTTTATAAAAAATATCGAATCCGACTTTTGAAAATTCCCCGCAGGTGACAGATACTTTTAGATCATCTCCATAAAATAATTCGTTCTTAAATTCAATCGCGGCATCGCTCATGATTAATCCGACACCTGCCATATTCATTTCATCAAATCCCATGTATTTGAGGAACTGCACCCTGGCTTCATGGATAATCGACAACACATTATCGTTTCCCACGTGACCTCCATAGTTCAGGTCCGTAATGCGTATATGGATGCTGGTTACAAATGAAAAACTCCTGGGGAGATCAATTTTAATTCTGTGCATGAGATTTTAGAATTGGTAAATGCTTGACAAAGATAATCGTGAGGCCTAAGCCGTCAGTATAATAAAATAAACACAACATATCTCAAGATTCGCGTCTCACGCTTTACGTTCCCATTCCTTCAGAAACAAAACCAGTTTATCTGCGGCTTTCTTCCGGTGGCTGTATTTGTTTTTTTCTTCAATTGTCATTTCAGCAAAGCTTCGATCACTCCCATCAGGAATAAAAATGGGATCATAGCCAAAACCCCCGGTTCCTGCTCTTTTTTCAGAAATCTTTCCTTCGCAGGTTCCCGAGAATAAATGCTCTTTATTATTTAATATCAGAGAAATCACGGTTTTGAATTTAGCTCTGCGATGAGGATTATTTCCCAGCTTGCCAAGCAGTTTTTTAATATTGTCTTCAAAGGATTTGTTTTCACCTGCATACCTTGCACTTTTAACACCAGGCTCACCGGCAAGTGCTTCCACTTCAAGTCCGGTGTCCTCACTGAAACAGTTCAGGCCTGTTAAATTATGAATGACAGATGATTTTTCGGAAGCATTTGCTTCAAGTGTATCATATGGTTCAGGGATATCAATTTGGATATTTGCCTGGTGCAGACTGATTATTTCGAATGTATCTCCAATCGCAGCCTGTATCTCTTCAACTTTGTGCTGATTATTTGTTGCAAAAATTAATTTCATATTGAATTGCTGATAGACAATAGACAATAGACCATGTCCATCATCCATGGTCTCTTCAAAATCATACCTCAAACAGACCTTTCAGGCAAATCCACAATTTACTTTTTAGTAATCTTGCTTCTTCAGTATCACGACTAAGTTCTTCGATGGCGGGCACATATAAAAACCGGCATTGGTTGTATTCCTGAATTTTAAATAAAGGAATATTAAACGGAAGTTTTATGGCAGTGGTCTCGAGGCCGAAGAGGATTAAAATTGACGGACTCAGTTGCTTGTTTAGTCCGGTCATGGTGACAGGATTTGTGTGATGATTTATAATTGCCACATCACCAAGATTGAGTTTGCAGGCTTCCAGCATTTTTGTGAGAAGCAATAAATATTGATCCGGCAGTAAAAAAGCTTCTGTCGACCGGACTATCAACACAATTTTTTTTTGATTGTTTCCTAGGAAGTTAAAGGAATCCGGAGTTTCTGATATTTTTTTTTCTTTAGTTTCCACTTCATCCGGCATCACAATAGAGTGCTTAAACAGATCGGTAACTACAAAAGCGGGTAACTGAATATTGTCTAAGCTCATAAGTGAATTGGTTGGTAAATCAGGGATGGTATACCGGCCTACTAACAATTGTTAGTATATTTGCCTGCGCAAAGAATGTTTTGTTTCTTTGTAATTACAAAAATAGTGTTTTATGATCGACACTTTGGATATACAAATTACAAAAGCAGAGAGAAGCAAATTGAATGAAATTGATTTCAATCATCTTCCCTTCGGAAAATATTTTACTGATCATATGTTGGAAGTTGATTATGAAGATGGCGAATGGAAGAATGTAGAGATTAAACCGTACCAGGCTTTATTATTGGAACCATCTTTAGCCGCACTGCATTATGGCCAGGCAATATTTGAAGGAATCAAAGCATATAAAAACAAGAATGGGGATATATTTATTTTCAGACCTCACGATAATTTCAAAAGGTTTAATATTTCTGCCGACAGAATGGAGATGCCCCCTGTTCCCGAAGAAATTTTTATCGAAGGAATGCGCCGGTTAATTGAACTGGATAAAAACTGGATACCTGTCAAGGATGAGTACTCCTTGTATATTCGCCCCTTTATGTTTGCCACGGATACTTTTCTTGGAGTAAAACCTTCGGATACTTATAAATTTATTATTCTTCTGAGTCCTACAGGCCCTTATTATGCAGCTCCGATGAAGATATATGTGGAAGAAAAATATACCAGGGCGGCACCCGGCGGAGTCGGCTTTGCAAAAAATGCAGGTAATTATGGAGGTAGCCTCAAAGCCGCTACTGTAGCCCAGAATAGAGGTTATGACCAGGTATTATGGACAGATGCGTTCGAACACAAATGGTTACAGGAAGTGGGCACTATGAATGTGTTTTTCATTATTGGAAATAAAGCTATTACGCCTTCACTGGAAGAAGGAACCATCCTGGCAGGTGTGACCAGGGACAGCGTTATCATTGTTCTTGAAGAAATGGGGCTCAAAGTAGAAGAAAGGAGAATAAGCATTGACGAATTAATTGATGCCTATAAAAAGGGTACTTTGATTGAATTATTCGGCACAGGAACGGCCGCTACCATTTCTCCTATTAAAGAATTGTGTTACAAAGACTTTTCTATGAAATTCGAAACTGAGAAATGGAAGATAGCGCCCACCGTAAAAAAAATCCTCACAGATATCCGCGAAGGGAAAAAAGAAGACAAATACGGCTGGCTTTTCAAAATTTAATTGGCTTTACTTTCAGGAGTTCTGATAAAAAGTTTTAACTATTTTAATCTTCTTCCGTTGATCTTATCCTCATTTTTATTTGGATTTTAGCCATATGGACTTTACCTTTGCCCTCCCAAATTAAAACAGGTTTAAATGCCTACAATACAACAATTAGTAAGAAAAGGAAGGGAAATTATCCGGGCAAAGAGCAAATCCAGGGCTTTGGATGCATGTCCCCAGCGCAGGGGTGTTTGTACCCGCGTGTACACTACCACACCAAAAAAGCCAAACTCCGCTTTGCGTAAAGTTGCCAAGGTTCGATTAACCAATAAAGTGGAAGTCATTGCATATATTCCTGGAGAAGGACATAACCTGCAGGAACACTCTATCGTGCTTATCCGTGGTGGTCGTGTGAAGGATTTGCCGGGTGTACGTTATCATATCGTTCGTGGCAGTCTGGATACTGCAGGAGTGAAAGATCGTAAGAAAAGCCGTTCCAAATATGGAACCAAGAGAGAAAAAGGAAATAAGGCAGCAAAAAAATAATGACAGTATTCTTGAATGAATCCTGTTTAATAATTATAAATCAGCGATAAAAAAATGAGGAAGACTCAGGCCAAAAAATTACCCCTCGCACCGGATGCCAGGTATAACGACAAACAGGTTACACGTTTTGTGAATAACCTGATGTGGCAGGGAAAGAAGAACACAGCATTTGACATTTTTTACAATGCGCTTGAAAAAGTTTCCAAGCAGACCAATGAAGATGGTTATGAAATCTGGAAAAAAGCATTGAACAATGTTACTCCTGCCGTGGAAGTCCGTAGTCGTCGTATAGGTGGTGCTACTTTTCAGATTCCTTCTGAAGTACGGGCAGACAGAAAAATTTCTCTCAGTATGAAATGGCTGATCCGCTACAGTCGCGAAAGAAATGGTAAAAACATGTCGGAAAAATTAGCGAACGAAATCGTGGCTGCCAGCAAGGGAGAGGGTGGTGCGTTTAAGAAAAAAGAAGATACACATCGAATGGCAGAAGCAAATAAAGCTTTCGCTCACTTTAAAGTGTAATAATCATATTTATTTTTTAAGGAAACTCCTGCATTTGTTGCAGGAGTTTTTTTATGCCCCGACTACTCATCAGATTGCTCCGCCGGCTAAATCACTCTTCCGTCGATTAAAAATTCGTTGAAATTTACTTTCACTTTTTTTAGACTTTCAAAGCAGTTCCCCGGCTTCATTTTTCTTTGAAGCGATCATATATCAGTCCTGATATCCTTTCAAAAAACAGATTTACTCAAACCTTGATCTAATGAACACCGGAAAAATTCATATCATTTTTCTTTTTGCAGGTTTATTATTTGCGACGACTGCCAGTGCACAAAAAGTAGAACAAATGGTTCATTCAAAACCATTTGTTCTCTCCGGAAGCCTTGATGCGACTGCAATTTTCTATAATGCAAATGGTATTCCCGATCGTTACCTCCCTTTTAATTATATTATCACCGGTTCGCCTGTTGTTTCTATTTATGGATGGCAGGTTCCATTTTCATTTATTATTGGCAAACAACAAAACAGTTTTTCGCAGCCTTTCAATCAATTTGGGTTAAGTCCATCCTATAAATGGATTACAGTACATGCAGGATACAGAAACCTTTATTTTTCTCCTTTCACATTGGGAGGAGATACATTTCTCGGCGGAGCAGTAGAACTAACTCCAGGCAAATTCAGGTTTGCAATTATGTATGGACAGTTCAACCGGGCAACCGCATTGGATACTGTTCAAAGTCTTTATTTCTCTAATTTTTCTTATAAGCGTACAGGCATGGCCGTTAAAATCGGTTATGGCACAGAAAGTAATTTCATTGATCTGATCGCATTTAAAGCAAAAGATGATCCCGGAAGTGTGAAAATAAGTAAGCCCACGATCGATTCGCTCGGTATCACCCCTGCCGAAAACACAGTTGCAGGATATAATATGAAATTAAACATCTGGAAACAGAAAATCAGTTTTGAGAGCGAGGGTTCCTCGGAAGTTGTTTGTTTTTATCCTGACACATTAAACCGGAAAGGCTATGTCTCATTATCTGTAGAGATTACGGGATTAAAACTATTTGACAAATCTATTTTTATTGATGCTTTTCTTTTCAGGAACGAACCATTGCAGTTTACTTATAGACAAAATTTTCTCACCATCGAGTTTGCAACATTGAATTTCTCCAATATCAGGCAGATCAAATATTATTATAAACTTTCCGGAATTGATCAGAATTGGGTGGACGGAGATGTATCCGGAGAAGCAATATTTTTTTCCGCACGCTTCATTCCCATATTATTAATCTGCATTATATCAAAAGGTATATCCGTGGAGATGGCGGCACGATAGAAATGCAGAACGGAAATTTAGTAGACCTTGCACGAAGAAAAAAAGAAGAATTCCTGAAATTGATAGAATAAATAAGCGAATTATTGCAGCACTTTCCCCCTTTGCTTCTTTGTCTTCTTTGCGCCTTCGTGTGAAAAAAACAAGGATATCCATACCTCCTTCTCTCTTTGGGATTTTCAGACTTTTCACATACCTTTGCGCACCGAATTCAGAGAGGGCTGATCCCATGCAATAATTTGATAAATAAGCGCAAGTAATTCCTCGTAAAGAGGAATGGATTGATCCGGGTTTGACAATCATAAACTTTTTAACATAAAACAATGGCAGACTTAAGGTTTCAAAGAAATTTTGGGATTGCGGCACATATCGATGCCGGCAAAACCACCACTACAGAACGCATCCTGTACTATACCGGTGTATCACATAAAATCGGAGAAGTGCATGATGGGGCAGCTACTATGGACTGGATGGAACAGGAAAAGGAAAGAGGTATTACGATTACTTCTGCAGCGACTACCTGTTTTTGGAATTTTCCTACTATTCAGGGACAAAAAAATGCGAATACCAAGCAATATAAATTTAATATCATCGACACTCCGGGACACGTGGATTTTACTGTAGAAGTTGAACGTTCTCTTCGAGTGCTTGATGGTTTACTGGCATTGTTCTGCGCTGTATCTGGTGTTGAACCGCAATCTGAAACTGTTTGGCGCCAGGCCAATCGTTACAAGGTTCCGCGTATCGGCTTCGTAAATAAGATGGATCGTGCCGGTGCAGATTTCCTGAATGTTGTAAAACAGGTGAAGGAAATGTTGGGTGCTAAAGCCGTGCCACTTCAATTACCCATCGGCGCAGAAGATAATTTCAAAGGCGTTGTTGACCTGATTCAGATGAAAGGAATTATCTGGGATGATGAAACAAAAGGAATGACTTACAAAGAAGTCCCGATCCCTGATGATATGATGGACGAGGTAAAGGAATGGAGACAACATCTGATTGAAGCTGTTGCTGAATATGATGACAAATTGCTGGAGAAATTTTTTGATGATCCGAATAGCATTACAGAAGATGAAATGCATGAAGCGATCCGCAAGGCAACGATCGATATTTCTATCATACCGATGATGTGTGGTTCTTCATTTAAAAATAAAGGGGTGCAGACAGCATTGGACGCTATTGTTCGCTATTTGCCAGGTCCTCTTGATATTGAGGCTGTCAAGGGAATAGATCCGAATACAGATGAAGAAATAAGTCGTAAGCCTGATGCAAAAGAACCATTTTCAGCGCTGGCATTTAAGATTATGACGGATCCATTTGTAGGTCGTTTGGCTTTCTTCCGTGCTTATAGTGGTCATCTTGATTCCGGTTCTTATGTGTTAAATACACGCACGGGAAAAAATGAACGTATTTCACGTATCATGCAGATGCATGCCAATAAACAAAACCCGATCGATTTTATCGAAGCAGGTGATATTGGCGCAGCAGTTGGATTCAAGGATATTAAAACGGGAGATACATTGTGTGATGAAGATCATCCCATCGTTTTGGAAAGTATCAATTTCCCTGAACCTGTTATTTCCATTGCAGTGGAACCTAAAACACAGGCTGATGTCGACAAAATGGGTATGGCTATTGCAAAACTGGTGGAAGAAGATCCAACATTGAGAGTCAAGACTGACGAAGAAACAGGTCAGACAATTTTAAGCGGTATGGGTGAATTGCACCTGGAAATTATTGTTGATCGTATGAAGCGTGAGTTTAAAGTGGAGATCAACCAGGGCGCTCCGCAGGTTGCATACAAGGAAGCTTTCCAGGCTACTGTTGAACATCGTGAAACATTAAAAAAGCAAACCGGAGGTCGCGGTAAGTTTGCTGATATCATATTTGAAATCGGACCTGCTGATGAAGAATTTTTGAAAGAAGGAAAAGGCAATTTTCAGTTCATCAATGATATCTTCGGAGGATCCATTCCGCGTGAATTTGTTCCTGCAATTGAGAAAGGATTTGCGAGTGCCATGACTACAGGAGTATTGGCGAGTTACCCAATGGATAATATGAAGATCCGGGTATTTGACGGAAGCTTCCATGCAGTTGACTCGGATTCTATGTCTTTTGAATTATGCGCTAAAGCAGGTTTCCGTGAAGCAGCAAGAAAAGCAAAACCGGTTTTGCTGGAACCAATCATGAAGGTGGAAGTCATTACTCCTGATCAATACATGGGTGATGTTACCGGAGATTTGAACCGTCGTCGCGGAATACTCGAAGGAATGGATAGCCGTGCAAATGCGCAGGTGATTAAAGCTAAAGTGCCCTTGAGCGAAATGTTCGGTTATGTGACACAGTTACGTTCACTCAGTTCCGGACGCGCCACATCAACAATGGAATTTTCTCATTATTCTCCGGCTCCGAATAATATTGCCGAAGAAGTAATAGCTAAAGTAAAAGGAAAAGGCAAAGTGAGTGCATAAACTTAATATCTTTTTTTCAACAAAGCCCGTCTTTATGACGGGCTTTGTTTTTTGGCTCATTTCCATAAGATTCAGGTAATCAATTAGGATTGAAAGACCTGGGATTCATTTATATAAATTTTTAAATTTGTTGACGGCTATTTGAGGAATTACTATATAACATTCTTCGTAAGAAATTTGATGAGCAGGAAACGACCGAATTAATTGATTGATCATATTCATAAATCTAAAACGGAAACTATGATCTGGATTATTGGAATAGGGACGTTTCAGTTCATATTAACTATGCCTGCATAAAAAAATATTGTGATCGCCTTTATGCCCTACACTTTCATAAAAAATAGCTTTTTTAATAATCAGGCCCGGATTTTTGTTGAACGGATAAGGATATCAGATTTTAATCCCTAATTTTCGCGCTTTAAAAAATTCATATGAGAATGCTAAGAAAAATTGCCTCTTTTTTATTTGTGTTGATAATACTGGTTTTTAGTTCAAAGTGTTTTGCTCAGTTTGGGAGGGAAATAATCTGGAATAAAGATGGAAATTCTTATTATAAATTGCAGAATAACGGAATTGTTCAGGTAAGCCTTCCAGACAACAAAGTGACGACTATTCTTCCCGGAAGTAAATTAATGCCTCCTTTATCAGTAAGTAATTTTTCCTTTTCTTCAAATGATCATGAAATATTAATTTATACCAATACCAAAAAAGTCTGGCGTTATAATACACGTGGGGATTATTGGGTATTCAATCTTCAGGAGGGAACGCTGAAGCAGCTGGGAAAATCACTGCCTGCATCCTCGCTGATGTTCGCTAAATTTTCTCCCGATGAAAAGAAAGCAGCTTATGTCAGCGGGCATAATTTGTTTGTAGAGGATCTAGCCAGCGGAGAAATCAAACAACTCACATCAGACGGAACCCGCCAGCTCATCAATGGCACTTTCGATTGGGTATATGAAGAAGAATTTGATTGTCGTGACGGATTCAGGTGGAGTCCCGATAGTAGACAAATCGCTTTCTGGCAAATCGATGATAAGAGTACCCGCGATTACCTGATGCTGAACCTTACTGATTCTGTTTATTCGCGTGCAATTCCGGTTGAATATCCTGTAGCAGGACAAATGCCATCGCCGTACAAAATCGGTACAATCGATATTTCAACGGGGCAAACAAAATGGATGGATATTCCTACGGATCCGGATTTAGGAAGCTATGTGCCGCGGATGGAATGGGCCGATAATAGCAAAGAACTCATCATCCAGCATCTTAACAGGAGACAAAATGAAAGCCAGCTGATGATTTGTAATGTTTCAACAGGTACTGCTGAAACCATTTACACGGAGAAAGATCCGGCATGGATTGATATTCTTCCTGCCTGGGATGAGGATTATAAAATGGGCGGCTGGGACTGGCTGAATGGCGGAAAAGAATTTGTATGGGCCGGTGATAAAGACGGCTGGCGTCATTTGTACCGGATAAGTCGTGATGGGAAAAAGCAGGTATTGATTACCGTTGGAAATTTTGATGTCATCGATATTGTGCGTATTGATGAAAAGGGGAACTATGTTTATTTCATGGCTTCTCCGACGAATGCCACACAACAATATCTTTACCGTAGCAGGCTGGATGGAAAAGAAAAACCTGAATTATTATCTCCAGCGAATCAGCAGGGCACGCATGAATATGAAATTTCACCCAATGCAAAATATGCCGAACATAGTTTTTCCAACTATTATACTCCCCGCTCGGAAGAATGGATTAATCTGCCTGATCACAGCGTACTCAATCATGAACATAATGTTTATAATGCTGTAACGAATGCAGATAAAACAAAATCGAACATTTCATTTTTTAAAGTAAAAACAGCAGAAGGAGTGGAAATGGATGGATGGATGGTGAAGCCAAACAATTTTGATTCAACAAAAAAATATCCAGTAGTATTTTTTGTATATACGGAACCCGCAGCCCAAACGGTGCGGGATGTTTATGGAGTTGGCCGAAATTACCTGTATTTGGGAGACATGGCAAAAGACGGATATATTTATATGTCGCTGGATAATAGGGGAACACCTGCTCCTAAAGGAGCGGCATGGCGTAAATCCATATCCCATAAAATCGGTTTGATCAATATCAATGATCAGGCGAGGGCAGCGACTGAAATATTGAAGTGGCCGTTTGTCGATTCAAGCCGTATTGCAGTATGGGGTTGGAGTGGAGGTGGTTCCGCCACATTGAACCTGATGTTCCAGCACCCGGAAATATATAAAACAGGAATTGCAGTTGCTGCTGTCAGCAACGAACTTACCTATGATAATATTTACCAGGAACGTTATATGGGCATCCCGCAGGAAAACAGGCAGGATTTTGTGAATGGATCCCCGATCACCTATGCAAAAAATTTGAAAGGAAACCTCCTTTATATCCACGGGACAGGTGACGATAATGTACATTATAATAATGCCGAAATGCTCATTAATGAACTCGTTAAATATAATAAGCAGTTTCAGCTGATGTCATATCCTAACCGTACACATTCGATTTCAGAAGGGGCGGGAACTAGGATACATTTGGCTACCTTATATACTAATTATTTGAGAGAACACTGCCCGGGGGGTGCGAAATAGAACCGGCAATGCAATTTTATTATGAACAAGATCGGCTCTTCAACTATTTCTTTACTTGATGGATTTAGGGGGATAGCTATCCTGCTTGTCATTCTCTATCATGTCGGGCATATTTTAAATTTTGGCTGGATAGGAGTCGATCTTTTTTTTGTGCTATCAGGTTTCCTGATTACCGGGAAATTGGTAGAAGCAATTCAGGACAAAAATTATTTTCGGGTATTTTATATTAAACGGATTGCACGTATTGTTCCCGCATATTATTTCCTCCTGCTAGTAGTGTTCGTGATTACACCGGCATTATTTCATTCGGTTGCTACACCTGCATTTATTGAAATGAAATCACATCAATTTCACTATTGGTTGTTTATGGTGAATATATTGGATGCCTATAGGGGATGGCCGGCTTATTTATTGTTCGTCCCATTGTGGTCATTAAGTGTTGAAATGCAATTCTATCTTCTTTGGCCGTTTATAACCAGGGGATACATTCATTTTAAAAAGATGTGGTTATTGCTGATGATAGCGTTTTGTGTACTTGCTGTTTTTTTCCGGATTTATGCCGGATATTTTTTTAATTGGCGACCACTTTACAGATATGTAATGTTGCCAGGAAGGCTTGATGATTTTGCTCTGGGCGGACTATTATATATTAGCTGGAGCAAGGACCTTTTCAAAAAAAAATATTTCGTTTTTTTTCTCTTAGCTGTTTTGTGTTTAGTCGCTGCAATATCTATTATGATTTATTTTCATACGGCATGGGCCTTTTCCAAATCGCCTGTCGACATTATCGGTTATTCTGTTAATGGTTTGTTCTGGTTTTTCTTAATTTCATTTTCGTTGCGGACACCCAATAAATACATTCAACGCTTATTATCAGCAAAATGGCTTACGATGACTGGGAAATACTCATATGGCATGTACTTATTTCATGTGCCTGTTTACTTACTGGTGACAAAATGCATCACCAGCTTGCATGTTTCCACAGGAATTGAATTTGTAATTATCACTTTTTGTTCTGTTCTTTTAACTTACATAATCGCATACCTGAGTTCTACAGTAATTGAGCGGCCTTTTTTGAAAGTGAGAAATATTTTTTCGCTCAATAAATGAATATGATTCCCCATGAATAATTTTTCGTTTCATAAAATAAACAGGGTTTGGGGTTTTTTATCGATATCCGGATACACATTTATTATCTTCCTGATTTTGAAAGCTATTTTTTTCGCTCTAAACTTTAAAGGTTTTTCTATTCGACACACGAAGGAAATTTATTTCCTCGCTATCTACAGTTTGCGTTTTGACTTGATAGCTGCTTTAATTGTTTCCTTGCCGGTTTATATTGCAGTTCTTATTGTTAAAGGGCATCCATTAAAAAAAATTATCATTGCACCACTCTATGCACTGATTATTTTTCTGGTGATGTTCCTGGGAATCACTGATGCATTATATTTTCATTTCAACTTTCGCAGAATATCTGTCAATGATTTTCCGGTAATGTGGCAAAACATACAGTTGGCTCCTTACTTATTTACAAAGTATTGGTACCTGGTTTTATTCGTCATTATATGTCCCGTTATCACTTTTTTTGCCGTTCAAAGGATTTTAACATATATGTATAACCGCAGTTTGACCATCAAACAATATATAGCTGGTCTTCTGGGGATGATATTTTTTTTAGGGATATTGCTGTATGATTTTAATTCGAGATATTGGTTCACCCCTGCATCGGCATTTTTTATTACAAAAGCCGACAACGTTCCTTTCATCAGCAATGTTTTAATTGAAACAGCCCTTTCATATAAAAATGAAAAGAAGTCGCCGGACCAATATTTATTTATGGATGATGATAAAGCTAAATCGTTTGTTCCTGTTGTTCATGAAATAAAAGGTATTGATACAGGGAAGAAAAATATTGTTTTATTTATTATTGAAAGTGCATCCAGAGAGGATTTTCGTCCGGGACAAGAACGCCGTAAGCTTATGCCTTTTATAGATTCTTTGATGAATCAATCAATGGTGTTTGACAATTTTTTTGCGAACGGTCTCGCTTCTCCTGCCGGCTTTCAGGCGATTATTGGTGGATTACCCTGTTTAGGGTTTGATGATTACTTTTTATCTGGATACAGCTACAACAAGACAGAATGGATGCCGGATGTGTTAAAAAAAAATGGATATCGCAGTTATTTTTTTTATGGCATCAGAAAATTTGAATTCAGTTTTTTAAAATCAATTGAAAATTTCGGTTTTGACGAGGATTTTGGCTACAGGAATTATACGGCTGGACCAAATAGCAATGACGGAACCTATGGCATTTATGATCACCTTTTTTTTCCGGCCGTTGCCTTAAGGATGCAGAAAATCGATCAGCCTTTTTTTGCCACTATATATAATATAAGCACGCATATTCCATTCAACCTTATTCCTGCTTCGGTTTTAGATACACTGCCTGATTTTCCCAAATCAAACGGCAAAAGTCTTCGGTATTATAATGATGTGCTTAGCAATTTCTTTCATCAGATACAAACCCGGCCCTGGTTCAACAATACGTTATTCCTATTTGTATCCGACCATTTTTCAAGGGCTTCGGACAGAACACAAAACACTAAAGTGGGAGCTTTTGAAATTCCATTTTTTATATATGACCCGTCCGGAAAATTAAAAGGCCATATATCAAGACCCGGAGAGCAGATCGATATTCCCTGCACTATACTTGATCTTTGTAATATACATACTACTTTTTTTTCTTATGGCCATTCTTTATTTGATCGCTCTTGTAAAGCTTATTGTTATAATCAACTCCGGAGCACCGCCCAGCTGATCGACAGCAGTTTTGTCATACAGTATGACTTGGTACAACGAAAGCCTGACGGATTATACAATTATTTCGATGACCCCGGGCTCCAAAAAGATCTGTCTGCAGTTAATAAGTCAAAGGCCGACAGTTTGATTACCCAATTACATGCCTTTTATCAGGTATTTACACAAACACTTACCCATAATCAAATGGATCCATCGACATTTGGGAAAAAATAATGGAGGCCATTAGCGGAATCGGGCTGATTTTCACCCTAAAATCTTAAAAACTCTGATAATTTCTTTGTCAGTTTAAAGAGTAAACCATACCTTTGCATCCCCATTCGAAAAATGGGATTTGATCTATGTCTCAGCGAATCAGAATCAAATTACAGTCCTACGATCATAATTTAGTAGATAAATCTGCCGAAAAGATCGTAAAAACAGTACGCAGCACAGGAGCAGTAGTAACAGGACCTATTCCTTTGCCTACCAGAAAGAAAATTTTCACTGTTCTGCGCTCACCTCACGTAAATAAAAAAGCACGTGAGCAATTCCAGTTGCATACGCATAAGCGTTTGCTGGATATTTATACATCTACATCCAGAACCGTAGATGCATTGTCAAAACTGGATTTGCCTTCTGGTGTGGACGTTGAGATCAAAGCCTGAACCCGTTTCAAAAAACTCGGGTTTAGTATTAAAAATAGTTCTTATCCATCTATAAACTTCCGCAGTAAGCGGGATAAAGTAGCGCTGGATTTTATAATAAAAATTCTTCATCCGCCATGGCGGATGGGGTACATATGAACAAGCCGTTCGGGGTTTGTTTACTACCGGTACTTCCATCATCCACTAAAGCATAGCGAAGTGGATATGCAGGGTTTCAAAAGGTGATTACACCAAGGTTGAAACTCAGGCGATCAACGGAAAAGGTCGGCTGCAAACAAGGGGATTGAAATCATGGTCAGCCTTATAAAAGGGCAGGTCATCGGTTGTCCTGTACTCCAGGCACAAAGATTAAATACAATGAAAGGTATTATCGGAAAAAAAATTGGAATGACCAGTGTATTCACCCCGGATGGTAAGCAGATCGCTTGCACCATCATCGAGGCAGGTCCTTGTGTTATTACACAAGTCAAAACGCAGGAGTCTGACGGATATAACTCTCTTCAACTGGCTTTCGGCGACAAAAAAGAAAAGCACGTTAATGCTCCAGAAAAAAATCACTTCGCCAAGTCTAACAGTTCCACAAAACGATTTGTAAAAGAATTCCGCAATTTTTCAATAGAAAAAAATTTAGGTGAAACCATTACTGTTGACATTTTCACAGAAGGCGAAAATGTTGATGTGGTAGGTACTTCCAAGGGTAAGGGTTTTCAGGGCGTTGTAAAACGTCATGGTTTCAGTGGAGTAGGTGATGCTACACATGGTCAGCATGACCGTAGCCGTGCACCCGGTTCCTTGGGTAACTCTTCTGATGCATCCCGTGTCATGAAGGGAGTACGCATGGCAGGCCGTTTGGGGGGAGAAAGGGTGAAATTAAAAAGCCTCAAGGTTGTAAAAATTTTCCCCGATAAAAATTATCTCCTGATCAGCGGATCTGTTCCGGGATACAACGGATCAATCGTTTTTATTCAGAAATAACTTTTAATTAAGGAAGATGGAAATAAATGTTGTCAATATAAAAGGAAAGAAAACCGGCAGGTCTGTTGAATTACCGGAGGAGATTTTTGGTATTGAGCCAAATGATCATGCCATTTATCTTGCTGTAAAGCAATTCCTGGCTGCGCAACGTCAGGGAACGCACAAAGTAAAAACCCGTTTGGAAGTAAAAGGATCATCCAAAAAACTGCATAAGCAAAAAGGAACTGGTGGTTCGCGTAAGGGAAATATCAGGAACCCTTTGTATAAAGGCGGTGGAACCATTTTCGGACCCAAGCCAAGGGATTATGATTTTAAATTAAATCGTAAGGTAAAAGATCTGGCTAAAATGTCGGCTCTGTCACATAAAGCAAAAGAAGAAGCAATTGTAATTGTTGAAGATGTTCAACTCGAAGCCCCCAGGACAAAAGACGCATTGGATATCTTGAAGAGTCTGAAGATTGCAGATAAGAAAGTGATGTTTGTATTGCCTGAATATAACGATAACCTGCACCTGAGCCTAAGAAATGTACCATTTGTTGACACTGTGTTGCTTGCAGATATTAACACATATGGTCTGGTAAATGCAGAGGTATTGGTTTTATCTGAAACAGCGGCGAAATTATTTTCTGAAGAAGAAGTTGCGGAAGCGTAATATAATAGTTCAGCACTTTTATTGCTCCTCACTTTAGTGCGGAGAAAAATTGAAAAATTTTTTTAATTGATATCAAATGAAATTTTCACAGGTTCTCATAAAGCCGATATTGACTGAGAAAGCAAATAACCAGCAGGAAAAGCTGAGACGTTATGCTTTTAAAGTCAATAAGAAAGCCAATAAGCTGGAAATAAAGAAAGCCGTAGAAGAATTTTACGGAGTGAATGTTACTGATGTTCATACATTGGTAGTTCCCGGAAAAAATAAGCTTCGTTCTACCAAGGCCGGGATGATCCAGGGAGTAAAACCTGCTTATAAAAAAGCAGTCGTTACAGTTGCTGAAGGTGAAACAATAGATTTATACGCGAATATATAACCCCCGCCCCTGAAGGGGTGGAACTAAAGTAAAATATTATCTAACAAAATTAAATTTCCCCTTTAGGGGATCAAGGGGTATGGCACTAAAAAAATATAAACCGGTTACAGCAGGAACGAGATGGAGAATCGGGAATGCTTATGCTGAAGTCACATCCGATAGTCCTGAAAAAACACTGCTTGAGAAAGTTAAATCTACAGGCGGAAGAAATGCTCAGGGTCGTCGGGCAATGCGTTATATCGGAGGTGGTCACAAAAAGATGTACCGCTTGATTGATTTCAGAAGAAGCAAAAAAAATATTCCTGCTACAGTTGCATCGATTGAATATGATCCGAATCGCACTGCTTTTATTGCGTTGCTGAAATACAATGACGGTGATAAAAGATATATCCTGGCTCCGCAGGGTTTGCAGATTGGAGCTACGGTGTTGGCTGGTGATGATGTAGCGCCTGAGGTCGGGAATGCATTGCAGATGAAAAATATTCCTTTGGGAACTAATCTTCACAATATCGAAATGCAGCCCGGACAAGGCGGGAAATTGGTTCGTAGTGCAGGGACTTCAGCGCAGCTGACTAACAAAGAAGATAAATATGCTGTATTGAAAATGCCTTCAGGCGAATTAAGAAAAATATTGATCAACTGCTACGCAACAGTAGGCATTGTGTCGAACAGTGACCACAGTTTGCAGAGCATGGGTAAGGCAGGTCGCAATCGCTGGAGAGGAATTCGTCCGAGAAACCGTGGTGTTGCTATGAATCCTGTCGATCATCCGATGGGTGGAGGTGAAGGTAAAGCATCCGGAGGTCAGCCACGTTCAAGAAATGGCCAGTATTCGAAAGGATTAAAAACAAGAATGAAAGGAAAAGGAAGCGATAAGTTAATTATTCAAAGAAAAAGCGGAAAGAAAATTACGCAATAGTGAACAAGTCGGGAGTCGTTAGTCAGGAGTCGGTAGAATGTTTAGGACTCAGGACTGCCGGCTTAAGACTCAGAACTTATAATTAAGATCAGTAATTAAATAAAACTATGGGTCGTTCAATTAAAAAAGGTCCTTACGTAGACTCGAAGCTGGAAAAAAAGGTCACAGGTATCAATGAAGGAAAAGCAAAGAAGGGAGTGATCAAAACCTGGAGCAGGCGTTCGACCATCACACCGGATTTCGTAGGACACACTTTCGCTGTTCACAATGGGAATAAATTCATTCCCGTATATGTGACAGAGTTTATGGTTGGTCATAAACTGGGAGAATTTGCGCAAACACGCAATTTCAAAGGGCATTCGAGCAAAAAAATCGTTGAAGGAGAACAATAGTTTTTGGGTTGGGTTTTGGGTTTCATATTTAAAAAAACTCAAAACCGAAAACAATAAACTGTAAACTGAAAATATGGAAGCAGTAGCAAAATTGAGAAATTATCCCACATCGCCACGCAAAATGCGTTTGCTGGCTGATGAAATACGTGGTTTACATGTGGAAAAAGCATTGGCCTTGCTGGAACATCATCCGCAACATTCCTCTACTCCGTTGCATAAACTGCTTTGGTCTGCAGTTAAAAACTGGGAGCAGAAAAATGAAGGCAAGAGTGCAGCCGATGCAAGCCTGGTTGTTAAAACCATATTTGTAGATGGTGCAAGAGTGTTGAAGCGCATGCGTCCTGCTCCGCAGGGTCGTGGTTACAGGGTTCGTAAGCGCAGCAATCATGTAACGATTATTGTTGACAATAAATAATATGTAAGTATGCAAATGTGAAAATGTGAAAATGCATTTCATGTTTGTAAAAAAAAATTTTGAACAGATGATTTGAAAACCATTTTCACATTTTCAAATTTTCACATTTTCAAATTAGAAATATGGGTCAAAAAACAAATCCTATTGGTGCAAGATTAGGAATCATCCGTGGTTGGGAATCCAATTGGTACGGAAGCAAAAAAGACTATGCTACCAAACTGATTGAGGATAATAAGATCAGGACCTATCTCAATGCGCGTATCAATAAGGGCGGCATTGCGAAAATTGTAATTGAACGTACATTAAATAAACTCATTGTTACGATTCATACTTCCAAGCCTGGTATTATCATTGGTAAGGGGGGTGGAGAAGTGGATCGCATCAAGGAAGAATTAAAAAAACTGACAGGCAAGGATGATGTTCAAATCAATATTCTTGAAATCAGGCGTCCTGAGCTGGATGCGAATATTGTGGCAGATACCATTGCCCGCCAAATAGAAAATCGTATTAATTACAAGCGCGCCATCAAAATGGCGATTGCCTCGGCATTGCGTATGGGCGCTGAAGGGATAAAAGTAAAAGTGAGTGGCCGTTTGGGTGGCGCTGAAATCGCACGTACGGAAGAAATCAAGCAGGGTCGCACACCACTTCATACACTTCGTATGGATATTGATTATGCTGGCGTATATGCGTTAACGGTATATGGAAAGATTGGAGTGAAGGTGTGGATCTGTAAGGGAGAGGTTTTAACAAAGAGGGATCTGAATCCAAATTTCGTTGGAGGTAAAAGTGATGTGAGCGATAGAAGAGAAAGAAGGGGTGGTGAACATGAACATCATCATCGTGATGACAGAAGAGGGGGCGGATTTGAAAGAAGAGGCGGAGGCGGCGATAGAAGGGGCGGCGGAGAAAGAAGGGATAGAAGAAACTAGAACAATATTAAAATATGCAGGTATGAAAAGTGGAAATGATTTTCATGTTTGCAGGTTGAAAAATTCTGAACGTTTTGCATTTCCATATTTTTCAAATTAGAATACGATGTTACAACCTAAGAGATCGAAACATAGAAAGGCGCAAAAGGGTCGTATCCGGCAGGTCGCTAAAAGAGGAAGCATTGTTGCTTTTGGTTCATTTGGATTGAAGGCACTTGAAGCAATCTGGTTAACTAACCGTCAGCTGGAAGCTGCCCGCCAGGCATTGACACGTCATATGAAACGTGAAGGGAATGTATGGATTCGCGTTTTCCCGGATAAACCGATCACTAAAAAGCCACTCGAAGTGAGAATGGGTAAGGGAAAAGGAAATCCTGAATATTGGGCAGCAGTGGTTGAACCAGGACGCATTCTTTTTGAAGCAGACGGGGTAACTGAACAGGTTGCAAAAGAAGCTTTGTTATTGGCAGCCCAGAAACTTCCTATCAAAACCAAGTTTGTGGTCAGGCATGATGTGGCAGAGGCACAGGTTCAGAAAACGGATAAGAAACCGGCCGAATAATATCTATTCATGAAGCCTGTTTCAGACAGGACTAAAATATAAAAAGATGTCAAAGAGAATTGATTTTGTAAAAAGCCTGAGGGATATGAATGAGGTCGATCTGAAGGCGCGTATCCAGGAAGATCAGCTTCGGTTAAAGAAGCTGGAATTTGCACACGCAATTTCTCCACTGGAAAATCCGATGAGCATTCGTGCTTTGAGACAGGATATCGCCCGTATAAAAACGGAATTAAGAAAAAAGAAATTAAAATAAAATGTCAGAAAGAAATTTAAGAAAAACAAGAATCGGGGTTGTCAGCAGCAATAAAATGAATAAGACCATTACAGTTGCTGTTGAAAGAAAAGTAAAACACCCCATCTATGGTAAGTTCTTAAAGAAGACTACCAGTTTCCATGCTCATGATGAAAAGAATGAGTGCAATGTCGGGGATATTGTAAAAATCATGGAAAGCCGTCCCTTGAGTAAAACCAAGCGCTGGCGACTGTTGGAGGTCGTGGAAAAAGCTAAATAGCAAAGTCGGAAATGGCAGATCAGAATTCAGATATCAAACCTCTGACCTCAGATCCCGGATCCAAACTTGATAATTCTTAAATCGTAAATGAAATGATTCAGCAGGAAAGCAGGTTAAACGTAGCTGATAACAGTGGAGCCAAAGAAGTATTGTGCATCCGCGTATTGGGAAATAGCGGGCAGGACTATGCGAAGATCGGAGATAAGATTGTAGTGACTGTAAAAGATGCATTGCCTTCCGGCGGTATCAAAAAAGGTACTGTTACCAAGGCAGTGATCGTCCGGACTAAAAATAAATTGCGCCGCAAAGATGGTTCTTATATCCGCTTTGATGACAATGCAGTGGTATTGCTGAACCCGTCTGATGAACCAAGGGGCACTCGCATTTTTGGACCCGTTGCAAGAGAATTGCGTGATAAAGGGTATATGAAAATTATTTCCCTGGCGCCGGAAGTACTTTAAAACCCTTACCCTGCAGGGGGATAAGGATGGAAATTGTTATTTAAAAAAAATTAACTATAAAACTTAAACTCTCCCATTGGGGAGCAGGAGGGTAAAATGAGCAACACATTTAAACCGAAGTTCAATATTAAAAAAGGCGATAGCGTGGTGGTGATTGCCGGAGATGATAAAGATCTGCAAAAACCCCGCAAAGTGCTTGAAGTGTATCCTGACAAAGGAAGAGTATTGGTTGAAGGGGTAAATATTGTTACCAAGCATACCAAACCTTCTGCTAAGAATACAAGAGGTGGTATCGTGAAGATTGAAGCTTCTATCCATATTTCGAATATTCTATTGTGGGATGCAAAAGAAAGTGCTCCTACCAAAGTAAAGCGTACCAGGGAAAATGGTAAACTAGTTCGTGTTTCAAAAAAATCAGGGGAGGTTATTAAATAATGAGTACGGTAAAATATAGTCCGCGTTTAGCTGACAAGTATAAAAAAGAAGTTATACCTGCTTTAATGAAAAAGTTCGGGTATAAAAGTGTCATGCAGGCTCCCAAATTGGAAAAGATTTGCCTGAATCGTGGAATCAGTGGAGCTGTAGCCGATAAAAAACTGGTAGATATTTCTATAGATGAGCTGACCCTGATTGCAGGACAGAAAGCAGTTTCCACCATCTCCAAAAAAGATATTTCAAATTTCAAACTGCGCAAGGGGATTCCCATTGGTGCGCGGGTCACATTGCGTGGTGAAAAAATGTTTGAGTTTCTTGACCGTTTAATATCTGCTGCTCTGCCCCGCGTGCGCGATTTCAGGGGAGTCAATGAAAAATCATTCGATGGTCGTGGAAATTATACATTGGGCATCACCGAACAGATCATTTTCCCGGAAGTGGATATTGATAAAGTGAATAAGATAACCGGTTTGGATATCACTTTTGTGACCACTGCCAACACCAATGAAGAAGCATACGAGTTGCTGAGGGAACTCGGGATGCCTTTCAGAAACGCTAAAAAGGATTGAATGATGGTTTGAGGTCTGAAGTCCGATTCTGAACTCAGACTTCGTTTAAAAAATATAAAAACAAAAAATGGCAAAAGAATCAGTAAAAGCCAGGCAAAGAAAAAGGCAGGCACTTGTTGCACGATATGCTGAAAAGCGCGCAGCGCTGAAAGCAGCCGGCGATTACAAGGCGCTGGATCTTCTTCCGAAAAATGCTTCTCCTGTCCGCCTCAAAAACCGCTGTCAGCTGACAGGCCGTCCGAGAGGATATATCAGGTATTTCGGCGTATCGAGAGGCGTTTTCCGCGATATGGCATTGCAGGGTAAAATACCGGGAGTAAGAAAAGCGAGCTGGTAATCCCTTTCCCCAAAGGGAAAATATGAAATGATTAATTCAATTAATAATAATTCCTCCCTTAGGGAGGCCAGGAGGGTATAATAATGGTTACAGATCCGATAGCAGATTTCCTGACGAGAATCCGGAATGCACAAATGGCGAATCATCGTATTGTAGAAATACCTGCTTCGAACCTAAAAAAGCGCATGACCGAGATTTTGTATGACAAAGGATATATCTTAAAATACAAGTTTGAAGACGATAACAAACAAGGTGTTATTAAGATCGCGTTGAAATATGATCCGCAGACTAAAGAACCTGCGATTAAAAACCTGGAAAGGATCAGCCGTCCCGGATTACGTCAGTATGCCAGCCCGGTTCAGTTCAACCGCGTGAAGAATGGTCTTGGGATAGCTATTATCTCTACTTCAAAAGGAGTCATGACAGATAAAGAAGCAAAAGCCCAGAACGTAGGCGGAGAAGTTTTGTGTTACGTGTATTAATTCGCAGATGCAAGTGAGGAACTTGAAAATGATTTTCCTCATTGCAAAAAAATATTTTGAACAGATAGTTTGATCACATATTCAAATTATCACATTTTCGAACTACTATGTCTCGTATAGGAAAAAAACCGGTTCAGATTCCAAACGGAGTAACCGTTACCGTTAGTAATGATAATATCATTACCGTTAAAGGAGCCAAGGGCGAATTGAAACAACCCATCGACCGTGATATTAAAGTGGAAGTGAAGGATGGCCATGTTGATTTTTCCCGTCCTACAGATCAGATCAGGCATCGTGCTTTGCATGGTCTTTACCGTGCGCTGGTAGCCAATATGGTGAAGGGTGTAACAGAAGGATATAAAAGACAACTGGAGTTGATTGGTGTGGGATTTAAGGCCTCCAATCAGGGTAATGTACTGGATCTGGCTTTGGGATATTCACACAATATCATTTTTGAAATTCCAAAGGAATTGAAAATTGCAACCGCCCAGGAGAAGGGAGAAAATCCAAAAATTATTTTGGAAGGAGCAGATAAACAGTTGATCGGGCAAGTTGCTGCAAAAATCCGCAGCCTGCGTAAGCCGGAACCATACAAAGGAAAAGGTGTTCGCTATGTTGGCGAAGTGGTTCGTAAGAAAGCAGGTAAAGCAGCGGGTAAATAAAACCCCCGACCCTGAAGGGAAGGGAAGACAATCAAATCATTTTTAACTTAAAATTTTCTCCGCCTGAGGCGGATGGGTTATGGAAAAGATCAGTAAGAAACAGAAGATCAGGTATCGTATCCGGAAAAAAATTTCCGGAGAAACGCAAAAGCCCAGACTCTCTGTATTCAGGAGTAACAGTGATATATATGCGCAATTGATAGATGACGGGGCCGGTAAGACATTGGCTTCTGCTTCGTCTGCAGATAAGGATATCAAAGCACAGAAAGGTACAAAGACTGAAAAAAGCAAACTGGTAGGGAGTGCCATTGCCCGAAAAGCCACTGAACTGGGAATTAAAGAATGCAGGTTTGATCGCGGTGGTAATTTATACCATGGCCGTGTGAAAGCATTGGCTGACGGAGCGCGTGAAGGCGGACTGGAATTTTAAATTCGAAATTTTCAATTAACGTAAATGTCAAAAGTAAATTTAAACAGGGTTAAAGCCGGAGACCTCGAACTGAAAGAAAAAGTAGTCGCTATCAACAGAGTGGTGAAAACAACAAAGGGGGGAAGGGCATTCAGTTTCTCTGCATTGGTCGTTGTTGGCAATGAAAATGGAGTCGTTGGTCACGGTCTTGGAAAAGCCAAGGAAGTACAGGAAGCGATCACCAAAGGGATTGAAGATGCAAAGAAAAATCTGATCAGGGTTCCTGTAATGCATGGTACTATTCCACATGATCAATTAGCCAAAGAGGGTGCTGCAAAAGTATTGATCAAACCAGCAGCACAGGGAACAGGTGTAATTGCAGGGGGCAGTATGCGCGCAGTTCTTGAAAGTGCAGGAGTAACAGATGTCCTCGCTAAATCCCTGGGTTCAGCAAACCCGCATAACGTGGTGAAAGCAACTTACAAAGCATTGGCAATGTTGAGAGAACCGATTCATGTTGCGAAGACGCGCCATTTGTCATTGAAGAAAGTGTTTCATGGATAAACCCCTTACCCCTGAAGGGGATTGGGTTAGCAGTAAAATAATTTTCAAAATTTAAAATTCCCCTTTAGGGGATAGGGGTATGAAAAAAATTAAGATCACACAGGTTAAAAGTGCCATTGACAGACCTGAGAGGCAGAAGCTGACACTGAAAGCTTTGGGTTTAAATAAACTCAATGCACCCAAGGAAGTGGAAGCAACACCGCAGATATTAGGCATGATAAGAAAAGTGAATCACCTGATAAAAGTTGAAGAGGTAAAAATGTAAAATGTAAAGATTCTATCTTCTTACATTTTGAATTTTAAATTTTAAGCAATGAAATTACATACTGTCAGACCAGCAAAAGGCGCGACTCATAAAGAAAAAAGACTGGGACGTGGAGAAGCTTCTGGTAAAGGGGGCACTTCTACAAAAGGAAATAAAGGACAGCAAAGCCGTGCAGGCTATCAGAGAAAGATGGCGCATGAAGGTGGTCAGATGCCGATTCAGAGAAGATTGCCTAAGCGCGGTTTCAATAATATTCATCGCGTAGCGTATAAGGTATTCAACCTTGGTCAGATTGATCAGCTGGTTGAAAAATATAGTCTCAAAGAATTTTCCCAGGAGAATTTGTATACCAATGGCCTGATCAACCGCACCGACCTTGTGAAGATACTGGGGAATGGAGAGTTGAAAAGTAAATTGAGTTTTAAAGTGAATGCAGCCAGCGAAAAAGCCAAACAGGCGATCGAAGAAGCTGGAAGCACGATCGAAATTGTGAAGTAATTTTTACGTAACTTGTGTGTTTAGATTGGTTTGATTGTCCATCAAACCGTCAATAAAAAATCACATAACTAGTGAAGAAATTTATTCAAACGCTTAAGAACATCTGGGCTATTGAAGAACTCAAGAGCAAGATCATCGTTACCCTGTCATTGGTACTTGTATACCGTTTCGGAACTCATATCGTATTGCCGGGCATCGATCCCAATAAATTAAGCAGCCTTGCAGGTGCAAAGACCGGGGCTCTCGGACTCATCGATGCATTTTCCGGAGGCGCATTTTCGCAGGCTTCCATCCTGGCTCTCGGAATTATGCCGTATATATCAGCATCCATTTTCATGCAGCTGATGACGATACTTGTTCCCCAGATGCAAAAAGTACAGAAGGAAGGAGAAAGTGGCCGCAAGAAAATTAATCAGTGGACAAGATACCTTACCGTCATCGTAACATTTGCGCAGGCATATGCCTATGTTTCTTATTTGAGACAGATGGGTAAGGATGCAATCATAGATTCTTTCAGCGCATATTTCTGGATTACTACACCTATCATATTGACTGCGGGAACTTTATTTGTAATGTGGCTCGGTGAAAAAATTACCGACAAGGGATTGGGTAATGGTACTTCACTGATCATCATGGTAGGAATTCTTGCACGTCTACCAAATGCTTCTCTTCATGAATGGCAGGCGAAATCAGCGATCGGCAGCGGAGGCATTTTAATTTTTGTGATTGAAATAGCTATTTTGATTGCGATTATTTTAGGATTGATCATACTGATCCAGGGAGTGAGAAAAGTTCCTGTGAATTATGCAAAACAAATTGTGGGCAATAAACAATTCGGGGGCGCAAGACAGTTTCTGCCTTTGAAGGTCAACAGTGCAGGTGTAATGCCGATTATCTTTGCCCAGGCGATTATGTTCCTGCCTACTTTGATTTCTTACACCAGCTTCGAAAACAAAGAAGGCATATCAAGAATATTTTCAGATCCCAGGGATTACCTCCATATGATTATCTATGCAGTAATCGTAGTTGCATTTACTTTCCTGTACACAGCTTTGATCTTTAATCCCAAACAAATTGCTGACGACCTGAAAAGAAATAACGGGTTTATTCCCGGTGTTAAACCAGGACAACCTACCGCTGATTTTATTGGAGCAGTAATGGATAAAATTACTTTACCGGGTGCAGTATTGCTTGCATTGGTAGGTATTCTCCCCGGCTTCGCACAGCGGGCAGGTGTAACGCAGGGATTTGCTTCATTTTTCGGTGGCACTTCTCTCCTGATCATGGTGGGTGTTATACTTGACACCTTACAACAAATCGAAACACAATTGCTGATGCGTCAGTATGATGGATTGATGAAGAGTGGAAGAATACAGGGCAGACAATCTGTTACAACTGCGGCTATTTAGTATAGTGATATAAATTATTCTTAAATGGGGTTAAGATCAGGGTTTGACTAAATCGTCGCCCTGAACTTAACCTCGGCTTTTTTAAAGAAGATGATTCATTATAAAACAAAACCGGAGATTGAATTGATGCGGCAAAGCGCTCTGCTGGTCAGTAAAACGCTGGCGGAAATCGCAGCAATCCTGAAACCCGGGATTACTACTTTGGAACTTGATAAAATTATCGGAGAATATATAAAGGACCACGGAGCCGTTCCTTCATTTCTGAATTACCGTGGTTATCCTTTTAACTCCTGCATTTCAGTCAACGATGTTGTCGTGCATGGATTTCCCAATGGAAATAGATTGAAGGAAGGGGATATCATCTCCATCGATATTGGTGTTTACAAAAACGGGTTTCATGGCGATCATGCTTATACTTTTGCTATCGGCAATCCCGGAGCGGAGATTGCAAAGCTGATAAAGGTTACGAAAGAATCCCTGTATAAAGGAATTGAAAAAGCGGTTGCGGGTAACCGTGTGGGAGATATTTCCAGTGCCATCCAGGAGCATACTGAAAAAAAATATGGATATGGGGTCGTCAGAGAACTGGTCGGTCATGGAATCGGGAAAAGTATGCATGAAGATCCACAGGTACCTAATTACGGTAAGAGAGGCTCAGGAACCAAGATGAAAGAAGGGCTGGTGCTGGCTATCGAACCCATGATTAATCTTGGCAAAAAAGAAGTATATACTGAAGATGATGGCTGGACTGTGCGCACAGCTGATCATCTACCCTCAGTTCATTTTGAACACGATGTTTGCGTGCAAAAACTGAAAGCTGATATTTTATCAGATTATAGCATTATTGAAGCCGCTGAGAAAGCCAATCCTGCTCTTTTTTCGGAGAATTAGTTTTTGTCTGTAACAACACGGCGCAAATACATAGCGGTTCACTCTATGATAGGCAAGCTGCAACGGCTGCTAAATCAAGGCCTTAAAGGCGGGTTCAAAAAATAAAAACTTCCTTTCACTGCAGAATTATTCTTATCTTTGCAACCCCGAAATAAAACCAGCGGGATTTGAATTTTTATGTCAGAAAACAATATTGTTAACCTGTCTGCCGGACAGGCAGGCACAAACGCTGAAGTACAGGAGTCTTCTGTATCAACAGAAGCTACAGCGACAAAAAATTTACCTGTACAAACACAGGCTGAAGAAGCAGCCGTTGCACATGATGATTTTGACTGGACAATCGACAAAAGAAATGTCGCAACTTACAGTGAAGAAGAAAAAGAAAAGTATGACAAAGTGTATGATAACACTTTTGTCACAATTACTGATGGGGAATTGATTAAAGGAACCGTTGTGGGAATGACTAAAACAGATGTGGTAGTCAACATTGGATTTAAGAGTGATGGCTTGGTTTCATTGAATGAATTCCGCGATATTCCCAACTTAAAAACAGGAGATGAAGTAGAAGTAATGGTGGTTGAAAAAGAAGACCGGGAAGGTCATCTTCACCTCAGCCGCAAGCAGGCAAGAATTACGCGGGCCTGGGAAAAAATTGTGGAAGTTCATAAGACTGGCGAAGTCGTAACGGGTACGGTTACCAGCAAAACGAAGGGTGGTCTCATCGTGGATGTTTTTGGCATGGAAACATTCCTGCCCGGATCACAGATCGATGTGAAACCTGTTACTGATTATGATCAGTTCGTCGGAAAAACAATGGAATTCAAAGTTGTTAAGATCAACGAAGCGATCAAAAATGCAGTGGTATCTCATAAAGCGCTTATTGAAAGTGATATCGAAGCACAACGTGCAGAGATCATGAGCAAACTTGAAAAAGGACAGGTGCTTGAAGGAACCATCAAGAATATCACAGACTTCGGTGCATTCATGGACCTGGGCGGATTGGATGGCTTACTCTATATCACTGATATCAGTTGGGGCCGTATCAGTCATCCGAGTGAAGTATTGAAACTGGATCAGAAATTACAGGTGGTTGTTTTGGATTTTGATGATGGGAAGAAACGTATCAGCCTCGGATTAAAACAACTGACCCCGCATCCATGGGATGTATTACCTGAGAATATTAAAGAAGGTGAGATTGTAAAAGGTAAAGTGGTCAATATTGAAGATTATGGCGCTTTCCTCGAAATTATGCCTGGGGTAGAAGGATTGGTACACGTGAGTGAAATTACGTGGGCCAATACTCCGATTAATGCAAAGGAATTCTTCAAGCTGGGTGATGAGCACAATGCGAAAATTGTGACGCTCGATAAAGCTGCGCGCAAGATGAGTTTGTCTATCAAGCAGCTTAGCGAAGATCCATGGAGCACGATTGAAACAAAATTCCCTCAGGGAAGTAAGCATAACGGATTGGTAAAAAATATCACCCCTTATGGTGTTTTCGTTGAACTGGCTCCGGGTATTGGTGGTATGATCCATATCAGTGACCTGAGCTGGTTGAAACGCTTCAACCATCCTTCCGAATACACAAAAGTAGGACAGCACATCGATGTACTCATTCTCGGTATCGATAAAGACAATCGCAAACTTCAGTTGGGTCATAAGCAACTGGAAGAAGATCCCTGGAATGCATTGGAACAGACTTTTGCTGTTGGAACTATTCATGAAGGCACAGTCATTCGAAAAGATGATAAGGGTGCATTGGTACAATTGCCTTATGGCTTGGAAGGTTTCGCGCCCAATCGTCATCTGATGAAGGAAGATGGAAAACAAATCGGTGCAGATGAGACAGCCTCTTTCATGGTCATCGAATTCGATCGCAATGAAAAGAGAATTGTATTATCGCATACACGTATCTGGGAGCAGGCCAAAGTGGAAGAAAAAGAAGCAGCTAAAAAAGAAGCAAAAGCCGATGCTGACAAAACACGCAAGGCTGTGAAGAACATCCAGAACAAGGTAGAGAAACCAACTTTGGGTGATCTGGGTGCATTAGCTGAAATCAAGGAGAAACTGAAACAGGAAGAAAAAGGCGACGACACTAAACGATAAGAAATATTTTTTTCTGCATAAAGCGTCTCGGTAACGAGGCGCTTTTTTTATTAAAATCCCAACAAGGACTTCTCGTTAAAATCTGTGAGTGAAGACAATTTCAGGTCTGCAGCTTCCCATTTCGTTTGTCCATATACGTCAGCAGCCGGAATCACTACGCATTTCATCCGGGCAGCTTTTGCAGAAATCATTCCATTGAATGAATCTTCAAAGCAGACACATTGAACAGGAGATGCCTGTAATAGCTCTGCACAGTTCAGGTAAACCTGTGGATGCGGTTTGCTGAATGCCAGTGTTTCAGCCGACGACCAGGCATCGAAGAAATGACGGATGCCAAGTTTTTCTACCACCACATTGATTAGTTCAACCGGTGAAGATGTGGCGAGGCCGATGAGGAAATTCTTTTCCCGGAAAAAAGAAAGAATGTATTCCACTCCTGGCATTGGCTCGCCTTTTTCTTTTATTTTTTCAATCGCTTTTTGTACAATGTTTATTTCGGCATCCTTCGCAAAGCTCATATCAATTCCGAAATGATTAAACCAATATTCCAGCCATTCTCTTGTCCTGAGTCCTGTAGTCAGATGATATTGTTCGAGGGTCAGCGAAACATCAAACTGGTTCATGATTTCTATTCCTGCTTCCTGCCAGTAAGGCTCTGAATCGATCAGCAGCCCGTCCATGTCGAAAATAACTGTATTCAAAGGCATAGTTTCAAAGATAAAGAGAAGAGAGATTGTGTTGATATTTTTCAGTGAGGGAGAAAAATAAAGAACTTTGCAGCAGCCGGAATATTTATTTTTTTTAGAATTGCGATAATCTTTTTAATCATGGTTACAATTCCGTATTTTCGAAATAGATTGTCGCCAATCAATGCATGATGAGCTCATTTATTGATCGATTAAAAAATATTCGTATCATTCGCAAGCTGTTCTATGCCATTGTAGGAATTTTTTCATATCCCGGACTGGTATGGATCAACAAGCTGAAGATTTCAGGGACTGAGAATCTGAAAAAACTTCCCCGGTCAAATGTTTTATTTGTCAGCAATCACCAGACTTATTTTGCAGACGTTATTACTTTTCTTCATATTTTCTCTGCGGTAAAATGGGGGAAGAAAAACCGACTTGGAATTCCTTATTATTTATTGAACCCATTTACTCATGTGTATTATGTTGCTGCTGCAGAAACCATGAAAGGAAGCTGGATCAGCCGGCTTTTTGCAATGGCCGGTGCCATTACGGTAAAACGGGTATGGGCACCCGGAAGTAAAGAAACCAGGAAGGGGCTCGATATTTCAGATACCAGAAAAATTACACGTGCACTGGAAGATAACTGGATCATCACTTTCCCCCAGGGAACGACCAAGCCTTTTGCCCCGGGAAGAAAAGGCACTTCTTTTATTATCAAAACGACCAAACCGATCGTGGTGCCTGTTGTCATCAATGGATTCTGGAGGGCTTTCAACAAGAAGGGATTGAAATTGAAAAAAAGAAATGTACAGCTCTCCGTGAAATTTAAAGAACCCATGCAAATTGATTATGATGCATCTTCAGAAGTTATTCTGAAACAAATTATGGATGCGATCGAGCAAAGCAGGGAATACATGATGAAGGGTGCGCATCATTCGGTCAAGTCTGAAGTTGGGAGTCAATAGTCAGTAGTCAGAAGCCTGCCTTTGAATTTGGACCTGCTCTAAAAAATTTCTAATAAACATTTTCAATACCGACTCCAAACTGTTGACTTGCGACTGCTAATCTAGTCTTCGGTCTTCGCGCTTCCTTTTACAAACAAAGATTTCAGTTCATCTGCATCTTCCGGTTTTATTTTTCCGCCAAGAATAAGCCGCAGTTGCCTTCTCCAGAATGCTCCATCGAAAAGTTTTTTTTCTTCTTCCGTTTCAGGGGTAAGTACGGGCACGGGCCTTGGCTTACGGTTAGGGTCAAGCGATACGAATGTAAAATAGGCTTCATTACTTTTATACCTGTATTGCTGGTTCAGATCTTCTCCCCATACTTTCAGATGTACTTCCATTGAAGTTTTGAATGTGCGACTGAGTTTTGCTTCAATATGCACTACATTGCCCAGCTTGATCGGACTTTCAAATGAAATATTGTCTACTGATGCAGTTACTACCGGAGTATTACAATGTTTGATAGCAGCCAGGGCGGCAGCAATATCCATCCAATACATCAGGCGTCCTCCCATCAGATTGCCATGTACATTTGTATCATTGGGTAAAACCAGTTCTGTCATTATAATTTCCGTGTCTTTGGGTGATTTCATAACAGGTGATTGATTGGTAAAATTAGAAGATTTTAAATGATGATTTTCTCACATTGCTTCAGGAAATCATTATCTGCATCGCTGCCGATTCCCGGAGCATCGGGTATTTCCAGAAAATATCCCCTGTATTTTATTCCACCGCTTACAGGATCGAGTTTATGTCCGAGCAGGCAGGTATCCATATCGTAAAAAATAATATTGTTATGCGCCAAAGCAAAATGGACAAAGGCAGTCAATGCCAGTCTGCTCTCCAACATGCCACCCATCATGCAGGGGATTTTGTTTCGCTCACAAACCGAATTTATTTTCTTCGCTTCTAAGATTCCTCCTGATTTTGCAAATTTTATATTGATATAATCACAGGCTTTGTTTCTTATCAGCCTTTCCGCATCATGATGATCAAAGACACTTTCATCTGCCATGATCTGAATGGGAGATATTTTTTTTAAGGCAGGCAATTTATCATCATCCCAATACCTGATAGGTTGTTCACAAAACTGGATATTGTATTTTCCCATCTTCTGTAATGCATCTGCGGCTTCGTCGAAATGCCATCCCTGGTTGGCATCAATACGCAGGATTATTTCTTCGCCCACAGCTTCACGGATCTGCTTTACTCTCTCAATATCCTGCCTTCCATTTTTTCCTAACTTAATTTTGATGAAGCGAACACCATTTTTTTTAAACTGAAGAGCTGTTTTTGCCATGACATCCGGAGAATCAATTCCGATGGTGAGGTCGGTTTCAATTTCTTTCCTGCTTCCTCCCAAAAAAATATACAATGGCTGCTTTGCTTTTTTTGCGGCCAGATCATGCAGCGCCATATCAAAAGCGCTTTTGATTGTTGAATTAAAAGCAGTGTAACCGTGCAATTCATTCATGCGCTCTTCGATATCATCGGCATTTTTATTTTTCCATAGTGCAGCAAAATCACGGGCCATTTCAAAACAGGTAGACTGCGTTTCACCAACAATCATCGGGAAAGCCGAACATTCACCCACACCATGTAAATTATCCGAAACATGAATCCTGATAAATACATTCTGTGCGAAATCCATTGTCCCCGTTGCAATCGTGAACGGTTGCATGGGAATGCTGAATTTATATATTTCAGTTTTCGTGATTTTCATGCAGCGATTTTTTAAAGTCGGAACTCCGAAAATCAGGAAGTCCGTAATTTTAGTATGAAAATTCTTTCCGACTTTACTGACTTTCGGACTTCCCCGACCTTCCCGGTCCATAAACCGCTCTTCCCGGTTTTGCTCCGGTATGTTCTCCATCTTTGATGACCTGTACACCATTCACAAATACATCCAACATTCCGGTTGCATATTGCTGGGGCTCGTCATATGTTGCATGATCTTTGAATTTCGCAGGATCAAAGACGAGAATATCCGCATAGTTACCGGTTTTTATTTCTCCTCTCTTTTTTATTTTCAGATTGTCTGCTGGAAGTTTGGCCAGTTTATGAATGGCTGATGCGAGGGACAAAACTTTTTCTTCATTCACATAATGTCCGATCACTTTTGCAAAATTTCCATAGGCCCTCGGATGCGGGTGAACTTTTAAGAAAACTCCTTCAGGTGCGTAAGATGCTTCATCAGAACCAAAACTGACCCAGGGTAACGCTACCTGCTTCTTTACATTATCTTCGTTCATGAGAAAATAAGCAACATCCACGCGACTACTATCTTCAATGATCAGATCCATCGCTGTTTCTTCGACAGACTTGCCTTTTAATTTTGCAATTTCGGTCAGCGTTTTACCAAGATATTTTCTCAATGAATCGGTCCTGAATCCCAGGATCAGTACTTTATCGGCGCCACCTGCACCATAATATAGATTCTCCCAATCGGTGGCATTCGTGTTCATTGCTTTTTTCATTTGGCTCCTTATAACGGGGTCATGTAAACGCTTCCACAATTTCCCGAAGCCCCCATCCTGAAGAGTAGGAGGGAAAGAAGCAGTGAGGCCCGTTGCGCCTGCGGTATATGTATACATGTTTGCTGTAATATCGAGTCCTTCTTTTCGGGCTCTCTCCACCCGGCGAATTACGCTGTCCATTTTATTCCAGTTGTCTTTCCCGGCAGCTTTGAGGTGATAAATCTCAGCGTGAATATTCGCTTGTTTTGCGATGGTGATCAGCTCCTCGACACCTTCATATAATTTATTTCCTTCGCTGCGCATATGACTAATATAGGATCCACCATATGCAGAAGCTTCTTTGCATAAGGCTACCAGTTCATCGGTCTTTGCAAAAAAAGCAGGCGGATAAATTAATGAAGATCCTACACCCATGGCCCCATCTTCCATTGCCTTTCTCACCAATACACGCATGCTGTCCATTTCTGCAGGGGTAGGTGCACGATTGTCTTCTCCGATCACATACATCCGAACAGTCGTCGCTCCTACAAAAGATGCTACATTGCAGGATACTCCTTTTTGAACAAGAAAATCAAGATATTCTTTCAATGAGTTCCATCCTACTTTGTATTTGAACAAAGGCTGATCAGATTGTAGCTCTTCCTTCATTTTAGCATTGAGCGGGCCCATGCTCCATCCCTCTCCGAAAACTTCCAGTGTCACACCCTGGCGGATATCGCTCTGTGAACGGCCGTCTTCTATCAGTGTTTCCGTTGCCTGTCCTAGCATATTGATAAAACCCGGAGCAACGGCCATTCCTTTTGCATCGATTTCATTTTTTGCAGAACTATTTTTCAGGTCGCCGATAAAAGCTATTGTATCTGCATTGATGGCGATATCAGCAGAGTAAGGGTCTCCGCCATTACCATCATAAATCATACCGTTGCGGATAATGGTATCATATCCTTGTTTATGATTGCATGAAAGAAAAGCAATCGATAAATAAGAAAGGAGGAAGATAGTTTTTCTCATAATAAATGATTGAAGCCGAAAGTAAGAAATATCTTGTATTTATACCGTTATACCACTGCTCATCGATAAAAATTCCTTCTTACATTTGGCGGAATTATGAACGGATTACAAAACGGAATTTCCTTCGACAATACGGAAAATGCTTTCGCTTATAAATCAGATAAGGAACTAAGGAAAGCTCGTTTTCTTTTTTCTTCCATGCGTTCTTCTTTCCTGGTAAATCTTGGTAAGAAACTAACTCCCTGGGTTATACGCAAGGGATTACCAGTGAAAGGGATTATCCGGAATACGATTTTTTCACAATTTGTAGGTGGAGAAACACTGGAAGAAACGGCGATGGTTGCCAGGAAGCTGGGCAATTACCATGTGCAGGTCATCCTGGATTATGGAGTGGAAGGTGGTGATGATGGCGAAGCAGGCTTTGATCACGCATGCGATGAATTTATCCGCGTCATCGAATATGCAGCGACACAACCGAATATCCCCTTTATGAGTATCAAGGTGACCGGTTTTGCCAGATTCGGTTTGCTTGAGAAACTGGACCGTTCAGTTGAATTGAATCCTGGCAGTCTCATGAAGAGATATAAAAAAGCCGTGGAAGAATTAACTGAAGAAGAACAATCTGAATGGAAAAGGGTGCATGAACGCATGCTGAAAATTTGTAAGGTAGCTGCGGAAAAAAATATCGGTGTGCTCGTAGATGCAGAAGAAACCTGGATACAGGATCCGGTGGATGTGCTGACGATTCTGATGATGGAACAATTTAATAAACAAAAAGCAATTGTCTATAACACGGTGCAATTATATCGTACAGACAGGCTGGCATTCCTGAAAGATTCATTGGAAGCTGCGGAGTTGAGAGATTTTATTTTGGGCGCTAAACTCGTACGCGGAGCATATATGGAAAAAGAACGGAGACGCGCAGACGAAATGAAATATCCTTCGCCGATACAACAAGATAAGGATGCAACCGATCTGGATTATAATAACAGTGTAGGATTTTGCATT
The DNA here is from genome assembly GCA_035499855.1 of Puia sp. GTDB lineage: Bacteria > Bacteroidota > Bacteroidia > Chitinophagales > Chitinophagaceae > Puia. The sequence goes on from DATJXY010000089.1 coordinate 145,555, forward strand.
GAACATATCGACAGAATTGCGATGATTGTAGCTACGCATAATGAATTCAGTAATCTTTATGCTACCCAATTGCTACAGTTGAACGGGTTGCCATTGAATCACCCTCATGTTCATTTTTCCCAGCTATATGGCATGAGTGATAATATCACATTTAACCTTGCGAAAGCAGGATGTGCTGTGAGTAAATATCTCCCTTTTGGTCCGATCGAAGATGTGATCCCCTATCTCATGCGTCGTGCAGAGGAAAACAGCTCCATCAGCGGGCAGACAGGAAGGGAATTGGGTTTGATAAAAAAAGAAATTGAGAGAAGAAGCTCAAACTGATTGTAAAATTTAAACTACTTTTGCAGTCCTTATTTTACTAGTTCTTCTGGACTGTTAGCTCAGTTGGTTCAGAGCGCTGCTTTGACAGAGCAGAGGCCACTGGTTCGAGCCCAGTACAGTCCACATATAAGATCCCTGATATTTTATAACCCTGCTAAACCGCAAACATGGTTTACTTATTTTGGAAAAATAAAGGACTTCTTGTTCTATTATACTTTATCATTTGTGTTTTCGTGACGGCTGAAATTGTTGGAATACTGCACCGAAATACAACGGGCTTTTTTTCCAATATTGACTTCTATACCACCATTGGCTTCTCTTTTCTGTTTTCCTCAGTATGGACATATTTTACTAAAGACAGCTACTACAAAGACAGGGATGGGAATAAAAAGAAGGTAGATACCGTAAATGAATTTTTCTTCCTGAGCATGAAAACCTGGGCCTATATATATTTGGGAGCCGCTCTGGTCTTCTTTGGTAATTTAGTTTTCCACTATTTCGGGAAGGTCGAGTAGCTATTTGATGTTAACAATCATTTTTTTCGCATCAAAATTTTCGTAATTCACCGAAAACTTCTCGGGGCACATAATTTTAACTTCATCTTATCTGTTATTCGAATTAGATTGTATCGTACGGAAATCATCCGGGACTGATCCACTTTTATATCACTCTCTAACTACCGCTTATCGCCCTCAACTCAACCAGGATTGCTGCTTCGAAAAGCACAGAATAATTTTTACTCTTAAAATTATATATGAATAATATACAATCACCTGCTGAGCAGGATAAGCTGTATCAATTGCGTGAACAACTTATTCTTGAATTAAATGCCTATCAACTGGCGCTGGATAATAATGCTGAATTAACTGTTTTAAAAAAGCAATATTTAAAAATCCGGGAAATTCAGAAGAAGATCAATTTTGAAAAGAATAAAAGGTGATTGGAAAAAATGAATTTTTGAAGCTGTCTGCCGTAGTTGATGTCCCCACCAAGAGCTAAACTCAGAGGTTAGTTTGCCCTCGCGAGAACACCGACAACGGCAGAAAATATCTTTGGCTTTTAACGGTAAACGCCGAATGCATAATGCACAACTTTGGCATTATGCATTCAGTACTTTGTTTGGATAAGAGCTCTTTTATTACATATCCCTAAACGGTTCCTGCAAGGAATTATTGCTAAGTATTTTCACCTATAGGTTTCTCAGCGAGTGCCGCCCTTCTTTTTCTTTGAAGATTTCCGAAATAAAATGCCCATAAAAGCCCAAAAACAACTGGTGTAATGTATTTGTCCGATACCGGTCTATTGGAAGATAAAATTCCCAGGTCTCTTCCAATGATATCACAGGTCATCATCCAACAGAAAGCGGATAAAAAATCTTTTATTTTTTGCATATTCTGATTGAATTTTCTTATAAAAGAAATTTATTTGAGATGATCGCTGAAGAATTTCAGTGTTCTCTCCCACGCCAATTTTGCAGCAGCTTCATTATATCTTGTCGGTGCAGTGTCATTATGAAAAGCATGTTGTACGCCTTCATACATATACAATTCATATTTTATTCCTGCTTTTTTCAATGCATCTTCATAAGCAGGAATACCAGCATCAATTCGTTCATCGAGTCCGGCATAATGCAGTTGCACTGCTGCTTTGATTTTGGAAACATCGGCTGGATCAGGCTGTCGTCCATAAAATGCTACGGCAGCTTTCAGGTCGGGGACATTAACGGCCAGATCATTCGCCATTCCACCTCCCCAGCAAAAACCAACACAACCTGATTTGCCATTATAATCTGTTCTTGTTTTGAGATAGTCAAATGCTTTGATGAAATTATTCAAATTCTTTTTAGCATCCAGTTGACCGAACATTCCTCTCGCCTCGTCCTCGTTTGGGGGTGTGCCTCCCTGTGGCGAAAGGGCATCTGGTGCTAAAGCCAGGTAACCGGCAAGCGCAGCTCTTCTCGTCACATCCTCAATATGTGGATTCAGACCGCGATTCTCGTGGATGACAACAACTGCGGCATATTTTCCGTTTTCCTTAGGCCGGGCAACATATCCCTTCATCGTACAATCATCACCGGTATATGTAATATTTTCAGTGATGATACGGTCATCCTGTTTTTTTACTGTTTCTGCACTTGCATAGTTGACTTCCAGCATTGGCAGGATAGCCATTGCTGCGGTGATGCTTCCTGTAATCCGGGCAAGACGACGGATAAATTCATCGCGAGGGAGTGGCTTATGTGTATACTCATCAAAGAGATTGATAATTTCCTGTTTCATATAAAATAATTGAAATGACAAAATATTCATCTTAAAATTAACGAATTCATTTCTGTAGCTTTATAAAAAATCGGCGGGTGAAAAAGATATTTTTGATTGTATTCATTACCGGAATGCCTGGATGCAAAGCAAAACCTGATTTTAAATCGGTTAAAAAAGGGATGAAATCGACCGAAGTAATTAGTCTTATGGGAGTTCCCTCACGCAGGCAGATTATGGGGGAAGCTCAATGGTGGATCTATAATGATTCTGCTCAGCACCTCGTAGTGATCGATCATGATACTGTTGCTAATTGCATGACGCAAAAAGAAGCCATGCAGATTATGAGCGATGCATTAAAGAAATTTGATTCATTGAATAAAAAATAAAATGATTCGATCGTAAAGAAACGGGCAGCCATAGTACTATTACTAAGTGTGGACATTTATTGCGATAAAACATTTCAATTTCTCTGATTTAGCCCGCAAATGCAATGGATTTTGATTGCATTGGTATAATATTTGATTTATTATAGCAGCTTACAACCCCTCTAAATAAATAATTCAGAGATCATTCGTCTACTAACCCATTCTCATAAATCAAATTGATTCGTTTTTAATATTTGACTGATTATAGTCTTACTCAACCCCTAAGCAAAAACTTTTAAAACTATAATCCAAATATCATGTGGAAATCCTTAAAACCCGGAGACCGGGTAACGATTGGCGACACCATCAGACATATATCATCGCTGTCAAAATCCACCTTTGGTGAAAGGCCTTATGAAGTAGTTAAATCAGAGCTACACTATTTTGAAGTGATGCAGAAGCCGGGAGCAAATGAACAGGAAACGCCCGAAAGAAGAATCATAAAATATATCGATATCGGATATCATTTGCTCGTGGAAGTCTGGCTTGAGCAAATTACAAATCCCGGGGGATCCTTTCATACCTCGTACGAGTAGTTATGTTTTCATCTCTCAAAAAAGCCTGAAGCAATATCCGGCTTACTTCAGTTATGATTTCATTTATTCGAGTACAGGAAGAATAAAAAAATCTTCCCTGGGTTTTTCATTTGAATTCCCGGGAAAATTTAACCTTCTCTCACTATTTTTACTTTCGGCTCACCATAGCTGTTAATTTCCATATCAAATATCATTGACTGATTTATTCCCTGGTAATTATGTGTATATCGAATAGCCATACCATTCATCGCAGTTAAATAATCCTGGATTTCCTTTTCTGCAGTATCGATCTCTTTCTGCTTGGATTCAATGTCTGTATTTGCTTTTTGCAGATCGTCGTATTTCTCTTTTACTTTTTCTGCGTTAATGGAGTCGATGATATTTCCTTTTTGAAAAAGTCTGAGCTCGTTATTATAGTTTTTGCTTACAGTAATGATATTTTTCTGCATCTCTTTCAGTTCATCCTGTAACCGGATATAATCATTGAATATGCACATATAGGATATTTTGGATGTATCTCTGTAAAACGTTGTTTTTAAATGGATATTATGCCGGATTGAATGCTTATATCTTCAGACTTGACTGATTAATTTTCACTCGGCTTTAACTTAAAGGTAACCATCGCTTAACGCCCTCAGCTGACGGATGAACTAAATTTGTTATCCCGATACCATTAACTTTTAAACCATTTCCTGGATGAATTTTTGAAACCGGTGATGAATTATTCCTCTATTTTCATTACCGGTTTCTGTTTAATTCTCTCCCATTTTTTGCTTTCAGGATCTTAAAAATTTCGGGATATTGATTCCTCTAATGGTTTTTTCAGTTCAGTCGACCTGCAATTCATAGAAGCTTCGCAAAATAAAATTTTACAGTCTGCGTTATTAAGTCAAGTGATTATCATAACTGAAGTTTTTCTCATAAGGCCGGTGTGTCTACACTGGCCTTTTTATTGTTCTTTTCAAATAATATCTGTAGAACCATCACGAATTGGGGTGGCTTTTGCTTCCGCATTAAAAAAATTACCTCGTGTTAATTGATTCTTGTAAAGAACCTGTATTTTTATTCACCTTTTCTTCATCATCAACCAAGCTAACATGAAACGATTGACGCTAATTCTTTCGGGCCTTGCCCTGGCATTTCTATCATTTGCACAAAAAACTGACAATATCCGGGAAAAAGTGGATGCACTCATCAAACAGATGACCCTGGAAGAAAAAGTGGGACAGATGACACAGGTCACCATGGCCCTGATCACTAAGGGCGGATGGGGTAACCAGGATGGATCGGTAGATCCGGTTGCTTTGAAAAAAGCAGTGCAGGATTATAAAGTGGGATCCATTTTGAATACGACAGCCCACGCTTTGTCAGCAGAAACCTGGCGTCAGGTGCAAACACAGATTCAGGATGAAGCTAAGAATACGCGTTTAAAGATACCCGTTATATACGGACTCGATTGTATTCACGGTCAGACCTATACGCTGAATGCAACACTATTTCCCCAGAGCATTGCCATGGCTGCCACGCGCAATCCGGAGTTGGCAGGCACTCTGACGAAGATAGCCGCCAAAGAGCTTCGTGCGTCAGGTGTTCGCTGGAGCTTTGCACCGGTGCTGGATTGCGGAAGGCAGGCCTTATGGTCACGTTTCCCGGAAACTTATGGAGAAGATGTTTATATCGGTAAAATTATGGGCGCATCAGTCGTTCGTGCATTCCAGGAAGATGGATTAAAGAGCCCTACAGCAGTTGCCTGTTGTATCAAACATTATCTTGGATATTCTGCTGCAAGAACGGGAAAGGACCGGACTCCGTCTTACCTCCCGGAAATAGAATTGAGAGAATATTATCTGCCGCAATTTCGAGAAGCAGTGAAAGCCGGCGCTGCCACAATTATGATCAACTCAGGAGATATTAATGGCACACCTGTTCACGCGAGCAAATATTTACTGACTGATGTTTTGCGTAAAGAACTCGGTTTTGAAGGTGTGATCGTTACTGATTGGGAAGATATTATCCGTCTTCATACACGTCATCTTGTTGCCAACACACCGAGGCAGGCTGTTGTTCTGGCGATCAACGCCGGTATTGATATGAGCATGGTGCCCGGTGATTTTTCTTTTTTTGATCTCCTCAAAGAAGCAGTACAGAAAGGTGAAGTTTCCATGAGTCGTATTGATGATGCAGTCAGGCGCATACTCACGCTGAAAATGAAATTGGGATTATTTGATGATCCATATCCGGAAAAAGCGGCAACGGCTAATTTTGGAAAACCTGAATATCAGAATGTAGCACTGGATGCGGCTCATGAAGCAATGACCCTGCTTAAAAACGAAAATAATATTCTGCCTTTATCGAAAGATAAAAAGATATTGGTTGCGGGTCCTGCTGCACAAAGCATCAGCGCTCTCAATGGCTGCTGGTCTTATACCTGGCAGGGTAAGGATGAACGCTGGTATCCGGCCGACAGTAAAACCATCGCTCAAACGATCATCGAAAAAACAGCCAGCGGAAATGTAACAGTTATTGGGGCAAAAGGATTCGACAATCCTGATAATTATGACGCTGAAAAAATAAAAGCATCTGCTGCAGGGGTCGATATTATTGTATTGTGCCTGGGTGAAGATGCTTATGCTGAAAGCCCTGGGAATACCATGGATCTCGCATTGCCCGAAAACCAACTGGCACTCGCAAAAGCAGCAATCAGTACAGGAAAACCTGTTGTAGTAGTGCTTGCAGAAGGAAGACCGCGACTGATCACTGGTATTGAGCCGCAGTTAAATGGAATCCTGATGGCTTATTGGTCGGGTAAAAAAACAGCTGAAGCTGTGGCTGATGTTTTATTCGGTGATTATAATCCTGACGGCCGCCTGCCTTTCAGTTATCCGCGCAGTATGGGTGAAATGGTTTTGTATGATCGCAAGCATACAGAAGATGTGCGTGAAATATTCAATGAGAACATGACCTGGGATGGATATCATCCATTATTCCCATTTGGTTATGGACTCAGTTACACGAGTTTTGAATATAGCCCGATTCAACTGAGCTCAAATTCTCTCAATGCAACTGGTAAACTCACAGTAACTGTCAACATAAAAAATACAGGAAACCGCGACGGAAAACACACCGTGGAATTATATACTCATCAGCAATATGCGAGCATCACTCCCTGTATGCAGCGTTTGCGTGCATTCAAGAAAATCTTCCTGAAAGCAGGAGAAAGTAAATCCGTCAGTTTTGTATTAGATAGAAATGATCTTGCATTTGTAAATGCGTCCTTGAAAACAGTTACAGAAGCAGGAGATTTTGACATAATGATCGGAGATAAAAAAACAAGTTTTTCATACAAGCCATAATATTCAATAACGGAATTCATAATTAGAGATAGGGGATCAAAGATCTGGAATGCAATTATCATCAATCCCCAATCACATATCCCAAATCTCGAGTCTCCAATCTCATATCCCAAATCCCCTATCCCCAATCTCATATCCCTCTTAATTACTAAATTCGGGATATGACTAATCAATCAAAAATTCCTTTCTGGTTTCCGGGACAGCCAGAGTTAAAGGATAAATCTGTTCTTGTGCTAGCCGGTGATGTTGGGGGAACCAAGACCAACATGGCACTTTTTAAAGCAACAAAAAAAAATATTGAATTGGTTCATGAAGAAGATTATCATTCTTCGAAATATTCATCCTTTATTGATATACTAAATCAATATTTATCTGGTCATCCTCATGCCAGACCAGATCGGTTATGCATGGGCGTTGCAGGACCCGTATTCCAGGGGAAAGTTGAGTTAACCAATCTTTCCTGGAATCTCGACAGTGAAGAAATAAGCCGGATATTGAAAATAAAAAATGTTTTTCTCATCAATGATCTGGAAGCGACGGCATATGGGCTTGCCGGATTAGGACCCGATGATTTTATTACAATTCATGAGGGGACTGGCAAGCATGAAGGCAATTTAGCGATCCTGGCACCCGGAACCGGTTTGGGAGAAGCAGGAGTATATTGGGATGGATCTTATTATCATCCTTTTCCAACTGAAGGCGGACACGCAGACTTCGCTCCCCGTACTGAATTGGACATCGAGTTGTATCAATACCTTCAAAAAGAATATGATATCGTCAGTTGTGAAAGAGTAATTGCAGGACCCGGTATCTATGATATCTACCGGTTTTTATGTGAAATAAAAAATAGAACAATGGCCGAATGGTTAAAGGAAGCAATCGAAAAAAATGATCCTTCAGCTGTCATTAGCCAGTCGGCACTGGAAGAAAAAGATGCAACATGTATTGAAACGATGCAGCTTTATATACGTTATCTCGCGCGGGAGTCTTCTAATCTGGTTTTGAAAATGAAAGCCACCGGTGGGCTTTTTCTTGGAGGGGGCATTCCACCTAAAATTACTTCTATACTACAGCAAAATGTTTTTTACGATAATTTTTTGGACTGTGACCGGATGCAAAACCTGGTCAGGAAAGTCCCCGTAAAAATTATTCTCAATAGTAAGACGGCACTTTTGGGGGCGGCATACTACGGCGCTTATGGAGTCTGTTCATAGATATCAATTAATCATTTAATATCCAATTAATCATTTCATATCTATTGTTTCCATTTAAAGCCGGTTCTCATTTAAGATTATTTCTTTTTTGTAATTTCAGTCTGCAAATATTGCTCACTTTCAAATCTAATATATGAGTAATCGGCGTTCATTTCTTCAGAAATCAGGAGCATTGATAGGAGGAACGGTACTGATATCAGCTTTCGATAATAAAGTTCTTGCAGGGTTACAAAAGCGGATAGCTCCAAGCGACCAGATCAATATCGGAGCTATTGGCATCAACGGAATGGGATGGGCCGACCTGACTGCTGCATTAAAGGTTCCCGGTGTGAACCTCGTGGCTCTGTGCGATGTCGACAAGAATGTGCTGGACAAAAGGATGGGGGAATTATCTAAAATGAAGAAGGATGCCTCGAAAGTAAAAGCGTATGGGGATTACCGTCAGTTGCTCGATAGGAAAGATATTGATGTTGTGATCATTGGCACACCGGATCACTGGCATGCGCTGATTATGATAAATGCCTGCGAGGCAGGAAAAGATGTTTATGTTGAGAAACCGGTTGGAAATTCCATTGGCGAATGCAGGGCGATGATGGCAGCGCAAAAAAAATATAATCGGGCTGTACAGGCAGGGCAGTGGCAGCGAAGCCAGCAGCATTTCAAAGATGCGATTGATTTCGTTTGTACGGGACAGTTAGGAAATATCCGTACAGTAAAGGTCTGGTGCTATCAGGGCTGGATGAAACCGGATATTGTTCGCCCGGATTCAGCGCCTCCGCCGGGAGTCGATTATGACCAATGGCTGGGACCTGCTATCAAAAAGCCTTTCAATGCAAGCCGCTTTCATTTCAATTTCCGGTGGTTCTGGGATTATGCAGGAGGATTGATGACCGACTGGGGCGTGCATCTGCTCGATTATGGGCTGATGGGAATGAAGGCAGGAACTCCCAGGACAATTGCTGCACTGGGCGGACGTTTTGCCTATCCTGATCTATCCCAGGAAACTCCCGATACGCTCACCACTCTTTATGAGTTTGATCATTTCAACCTTGTTTGGGATCATGCCATGGGAATTGACAATGGATCTTATGGACGGGACCACGGAATTGCTTTTATCGGGAATAATGCAACATTGGTATTAGGGAGGTGGGGATGGGAAGTAATCGAAGAAAAAAACAGCAAGAACAAAGTTAGCAAACCACTCGCCATGCCTTCTGATAACGGACTCGAAAAGCACTGGGTGAATTTTATTGATGTGGTTCGATCAAGAAAAATGGAAGATCTGCATTGTTCAATTCAGGATGGTGCACATGTCGCTACCGTGGCTCAGATGGGAAATATCAGTTTCCGGAGCGGACAAAGACTTGCATGGGATCCGTCTTCTGAAAAATTTACGGATGATTCCATTAATACTGCTTACTTAATGAAAGAATATCACAACGGCTATAAGTTACCGTTAGTATAATTATTTCTTTCCCATTGCGTACTGGATTCCGCCAAGAATATGATGCAGGTAATTGGTATCACTATAGGATTCATCGGTATGCCCCATTTCAGTATAGAAGGATCTTCCGCCATCATACTCATGATACCAGGCCATTGGATGGTTGTCGCCATTTTCGCCACCTGTATAAGATGTTTCGTCAATTTTTATCAGCACATGAATAGATGTACTGATATTCCTGAAATTATACCATTCGTCAAATCTCACCCAGGGATCTGGCAATGAACTGGTAGCAGGATTATTTTTATCAACGATAATCAGTTTTGCCTGTTGCTGTTTTGGATGGGTCTTGAAATAAGCGCCGACCAATTCGCCGTACCATGGCCAATTGTACTCGCAGTCAGTCGCGGCATGGATTCCCATAAATCCGCCTCCATTATGAATATACTCCTGCAAAGCTTTTTCTTCATCAGGACCGAAAACTTTTCCGGTCGGGCATAAAAAAACCAATGCAGCATATTTTTTCAGAATTTTTTTCCTGAACCAGGTTGAATCTTCTGTTGCATCTACTTCGAACCCGTTTTCAGCGCCCAGCTTTTTGATGGCAGCAATTCCTGCAGGAATGCAGGAGTGGCGGAATCCATTTGTTTTTGAAAAAATTAATACTCTCGGTTTTGCACGATGTGTTAATGCACTTATCAGGAATGCACTAATGAGAACAAACAATGCACCTCTCAGGATTTTTTTCATATTATCTTCTTGATAGAATCTATGAATCCGGGACTTGATCCTATTTCAGTTCTTTGATTTTAATATTTCTGAACCAAACTTCGTTTCCATGATCCTGTAGATCGATATGTCCGGATTTGTATTTTGAAAACCCTGACCATGATTTGAATTTGCTTCCCTTCACGAGAGCCCACCAACTATCATTCCATAAAGTGGTTGAAACAACATTGACTCCATTCAGGTACAAATCCAGTTTGCCATGGTCTGCTTTGATTTCTGCCTGGTTCCATTCTCCGACCGCTTTTACTGGTTCAGAAGAAGAAGAAATCAGGTCATACAAATCGCCCGCACGATGCTTCTTGATTTTTCCATCCGGGTGTCCGTCATTGTCCAATACCTGCATTTCAGGGCCCGTCACAAATGGTTCCTTATACATCGTGTCTTCATTCACATAAAACATGATGCCGCTGTTTCCATTTTTAGAAATTTTCCATTCCAGTTTTAAATCAAAGTTCGCATATGTATGGTCGGTAGTAATATCCCCGGCCCCCGATTTTTGGGTAGCATCGATATGGAGGGCGCCATTTTCTGCTTTCCAGCGGGAACTCACAGACTTTTTTCCGAATTGATGCCAGCCATTGGTTGTTTTTCCGTCAAAAAGTAATTTCCATCCATCCGCTTTTTCCTGATCGGTAAGCGTGTTTTCAGTCTGCGCAAAAAGATTCATTGATAGCAGTAAAACTGCCATGCTCATAGAAGCAATCCGTTTCATGTTGGTTTATTTTTTTAGCGATAAAATATACTTTACCATTTCTCTTACATCGGCTTCGGGTAACAAGGGATGCCCGGTCATTGGAACCTGCCCCCAGACACCTGTACCTCCGGTAATGATTTTTTTTACGAGACGGTTTACAGTAGAATCAGCAGCAGGTGCATACTTTGCAGCAACCTGACTATAAGCGGGACCGATTACGGAACCGGCATCTTCAGTATGAAGTCTATGGCAGGTGGTACAGTCGCTAGACCCGATCAATTCCAATCCTTTTTCATTTTCCGCTGAAGAAACAGAGGTGTTTGTCGTGGCAGAAGAGTCTTTTTTAGCTGCAGATGAATTGTCACTTGAATTTCCACAGGCAACTGCCAGTGAACTGCAAAAGAGAATAATAATTGTTTTTTTCATGATGTGAAATAAAATGATAATAAAAAAAGATATTTATTCCGGTTGCTCAAAGCTATCATTTTTCAGGATTATTTCAATCCTAAAACAGAACGGTTAAACTTTTCATCTGAACCTGTTCCTGCAAAATCATCGAATGCTTTTTCAGTAACGCGTATGATATGATTTCGGATGAATACAGAACCTTCTCTTGCTCCATCTTCAGGATGTTTGATGCAACATTCCCATTCGAGCACGGCCCAGCCGGCAAAATCATAAGCAGTCAGTTTGCTGAAAATGGATTTGAAATTTACCTGTCCATCTCCCAGTGAGCGAAAGCGGCCAGCTCTGTCAATCCAGCTTTGATAACCTCCGTATACTCCCTGTTTTCCGGTGGGATTGAATTCAGCATCTTTTACATGAAACATTTTTATTCTTTCGTGATAATTGTCGATATAGGTCAGATAATCCAGGCATTGCAATACAAAATGCGAGGGATCGTACAATAAACAGGCTCTCGGATGATTGTTGGTATGCTTTAGAAACATTTCGTAAGTAGCTCCATCATGAAGATCTTCTCCCGGATGAATTTCATAACAAAGGTCGACCCCGTGTTTATCAAATTCATTGAGAATGGGAATCCATCTGCCAGCTAATTCTTTGAAACCCGTCTCTACCAAACCGGCGGGTCTTTGCGGCCATGGATAGACGTTAGGCCATAATAATGCGCCGCTGAAAGTAGCATGGGCATTTAGTCCGAGATTCTGAGATGCTTTGGCGGCATATCTCAACTGTTGTGCAGCCCATTCGGTCCTTGCTTTCGGATTGTTATGAACAGCAACCGGAGCAAAGCCATCGAACAATGCATCGTATGCAGGATGTACAGCGATCAATTGCCCCTGTAAATGAGTCGACAGTTCTGTAATCTGCAGGCCTGCACCATTGACGATCCCTTTTATTTCATCTGCGTACGTTTTACTTTCCGCTGCTTTTTGCAGATCGATGCAGCGACTGTCCCAGGAAGGAATCTGCACACCAGCAAAGCCAATACTTTTTGCCCACTGGCAAATAGATTGTAATGAATTGAATGGCGCTTCATCTCCCATGAATTGCGCCAAAAAAATTCCGGGACCTTTGATTGTTTTCATTGCTTCATATTTTTATAATACCTCTTTTCGATGGCCCTTGGCCGTTTTTCGATGACCGAATTTGATTTTGAACCTGTATTAGCAATCGGCCAATGAACAACGGCTATCGATCAACGTATTTTACATTTCGAATGCTGTCCATTTTTCCTTGCTTGCCGCACTGCGAACGACGTTATCAATAAATGCCATTCCGCGGATGCCTTCATCTACTTTTGGAAAATCCAGCATTTCTTTCGTCGGTTCTTTTCCGTCGATTTTTGAAGATAGTGTCAGCGCAAAATTGCGATAGATATTTCCAAATGCTTCGAGATAACCTTCAGGATGCCCTCCGGGAGTTCTGAAATTATGCCGCGCGAAATTTGACAACGGGTCCTTATACCCGACTCCTGCGCGCAGGATTTGCGTAGGCTGATCGAGCCATTTTACCAATAATGTATTTGGCTCCTGCTGTGCCCATTCAATGCCGCCTTTTTCACCATAGATACGAATCTTCAGTGCATTTTCTTCTCCTGCTGCAACCTGTGAAGCCATCAGCACTCCCGCTGCGCCATTATCGAATTTCAACAAAACATTTCCATCATCATCCAATGCTCTTCCTTCGACCATCACATTCAGGTCGGCACAAAGATGAGTGATCTTTAATCCTGTTATATATTCTGAAAGATGGGCCGCATGTGTTCCGATATCACCCATGCAACCGCTTTTCCCTGATTTTTTTGGATCTGTTCTCCATGCAGCCTGTGCGTTTCCTTCGCGTTCTGTTAATTTGCTCAACCATCCCTGCGGATATTCAACCCAAACTTTTCTGACCTTTCCCAAAACGCCGCCCTGAACCATTTGCTTTGCCTGCTTTACCATCGGATAACCGGAATAAGTATGTGTCAGACATAAAACCAATCCGGTTGATTCAACTTTTTTCTTCAGTTGCTTTGCTTCATCAATGGTAAAAGTGATCGGTTTTTCGATCACTACATTGAAACCCTTATCCAATGCAAGCATTGCAGGAGCAAAATGTGCGAAATTGGGAGTAACGATGGTTACAAAATCTATTTTTTTATCTGCGGGCATTTTGCTTTCTTTTTCCATCATTTCTTCATAGTTCAGATAAGTCCTCTCCGCAGGTAAAAAAAGCGATTGACCTGAATCCTTTGCAATTTCAGGATTGATGCTGAGCGCTCCGCAGGCCAGTTCAATCAGTCCATCCATATTGGCTGCAATACGATGAATGGCACCGATGAAGGCGTCCTTGCCTCCGCCAACCATTCCCATTCTTAATTTTCTATTCATAGATTTCCGTTTTGTATAAAATTTCGGGATGCAATTTTAATAAATATTAATAACTGATAATGAAAATTGTCATCTCAACAGTTAATTCGGTTTTTTATTTTAAAATAAAAAATTACATTTACGAAGCTATTTATTAAAATTGAATCAGCGAAAATATTGAGGAGCTCCGATGAGTCGACCACTCCGCATGTGCAGTGGTCCACTCATCTACTAACGATTTCTTTACCATTCAAAAAACTGACTTGCCATGTCACAAACTATTCATCGCGACAAACTTTTTCTTGCCAGCCGTGTTGCACTAATTTTTACGGCCATGACATTTGCCTTTCGAGCTTCTCTGGAAGGTGTGTGGGGGCCTGCATTCAATCTAACCAAAGAACAACTTGGATGGATATTTGGTCCGGCTTTCTGGGGCTTTACGCTTGCTATGATTATTGGAGGTCCTTTATGTGATGTGCTTGGAATGAAACGTTTGCTCGTGTTTGCATTTATCGGCCATATCGCAGGTGTTATAGTTTACCTGCTGGCTAAGGATGCAACAATGTTATTTGTCGGTACGGTTTGCATCGGCATTGGAAATGGAATGGTGGAAGCCGCTTGCAATCCACTTACAGTTACACTTTATCCAGACAATAAAACTACCATGCTGAATCGCTTTCATGTCTGGTTTCCGGGAGGCATTGTAATAGGCGGTCTTGTTTCTTATCTTCTATTGGATATTCTCAAATTAGATTGGCATATCATGATTGCAACTTTATTTATTCCTGCAATTATTTATGGATATATGTTTTTCAGTCTGACTTTCCCGCAAACAGAAAGAGTTACAAAAGGTGTGAGTACCAGTAATATGTTTGCCTCCTGTCTGAATCCTCTTTTTCTGATCATGCTGGCCTGTATGTTTTTAACTGCAGCAACAGAATTGGGAACCAATCAATGGCTTCCCGGATTTTTGGAAAACGCTGGTGTTTCAGGAATCCTTGTTTTGGTGTTAATTAATGGTGTGATGGCTCTTGCCCGTGCCTTTGCCGGGCCTGTTGTCCACAGATTGAATCCAAACGGGATGCTTATTTTTTCTGCATTATTCGCAGGAATAGGACTGATTTTGTTAAGTAAAGCGAGTGGCAATGCTGCTTTTGGAGCGGCTTTTGTTTTTGCCATCGGCATTTGTTTCTTCTGGCCCACAATGCTTGGCTTTGTTTCAGAATATCTTCCCAATACAGGTGCATTAGGTTTATCACTGATGGGTGGCGGAGGAATGTTGTCTGTAGCATTTATTCTTCCGAAAATGGGGAAATGGTTTGATGATTTCAAACAGGCTGCTATCAATACAGGCGCAACTGCAGCTGATGCAAATAATATAGCCAGTTCAAACACATTTATGAAAGTAGCAATCATGCCTGCCATCGTATTTGTGGTATTTATAATTATATATCTTGCACGCAGGAAGCATTATGCTGCACATAAGGCAAGTACTACTCCTGCATAAGACAGATATTTCATTGAACCGTCTGTTTATTTTTATTTGACAGCCATAAAATATTTGGTGAGTCGTATTAATTGATTTAGTAATTTCCGCCTTTTAATAGATCTGCTATGCCAGATAAACATTCACGCCGTACTGTCATCAAAAATTTTGTAGCCGGATCTGCAGCACTTGTGGTTGGGAACAATGTACTCGCTTCCAGTTCGGATAAATCTGATCGAAAATTGAAGTTTAAAGGAAATATCAATCACTCTGTTTGTCAGTGGACATATGGCTTTCTTTCAGTAGAAGAGCTCTGCAAAGTGGTTAAAAAAATTGGCTTCAGTGCGATCGACCTGATGGCCCCCAAAGACTGGCCCACTTTACAGAAATACGGAATTTATTCTTCCATGTGTTATCATGGCGGCACGGTTAGTTTGACCAATGGATTTAATGATAAACAATATCATGAACAATTGATCAAAGATTATACTGATGTAATTCCTCTGATGGTAAAAGCCGGATATAAAGATGTGATTTGTTTCAGTGGAAGCCGTCGTGGTATGGATGATGAAACCGGTTTGAAAAATTCTGTGGAAGGTTTGCAAAAAATTTTGCCTCTGGCAGAAAAAAACGGGATTACGATACAAATGGAATTGCTCAACAGCAAAGTGGATCATAAAGATTATATGTGTGATAAAACACCCTGGGGGGTTGAACTGTGTAAACGATTAGGTTCTGAAAATTTCAAACTCCTGTATGATATCTATCATATGCAGATTGACGAAGGAGATGTTATCCGCACGATCAGGGAGAATGTAAAATATTTTGGACACTATCATACGGGAGGTGTTCCGGGACGTCATGAAATCGATGAATCACAGGAATTGTATTATCCGGCGGTGATGAGGGCAATTGTGGAAACAGGTTTTAAAGGATATGTTGCGCAGGAATTCATTCCTGCAGCAGAAGATAAAGTCGCTTCCTTAAAAAAAGCAGTGAAGATTTGTGATGTGTGAAATCGATATTGAACTGAGTGAATTGTGAGTCGTGAGATGTGAAAATAAACTTTCAGTGCCGACTCACGACTCTTGGCTCACGACTGGCGTTTCACGTCTCACATTTGACCTTTGACAAAAAATAAATCGCAAATAAAAAACAGATCATGGCAGACAACAAATATGATGCAATTGTAATCGGCTCAGGAATCAGCGGCGGATGGGCCGCAAAAGAATTGTGCGAAAAAGGATTGAAGACAATCATGTTGGAGCGCGGGCGCAATATTGAGCATATTAAGGATTATGTGAACGCAAACAAAGAAGCCTGGGATTTTCCTCATCACATGAGGGCAACACAACAAATGAAAAAGGATTACCCGGTGTTGAAAAGAGATTATCCTTTGAATGAATCCAATCTTGATTATTGGGTGAATGAAAAAGAAAGCCCTTATGTAGAAATTAAACGCTTCGACTGGTTCAGGGGGTATCATGTAGGTGGCCGTTCGCTGATGTGGGGAAGACAAAGCTATCGCTGGAGCGATTTTGATTTTGGAGCCAATGCCAGGGAAGGAATTGCCATCGACTGGCCTGTTCGTTATAATGAAATTGCACCCTGGTATGATCACGCAGAAAAATTTGCCGGCATCAGCGGCTCTCTTGAGAAATTGCCGCAGTTACCGGATGGGCAATTTCTTCCACCGATGGATATGACCTGCGTGGAAAAAGATGTTTCAGCGAGATTAAAAGAACATTATAAAGGAATGCGCTCAATGATTATTGGACGTGTAGCCAATCTAACGGTGCCGCATGAGGGAAGAACAAATTGCCAGTTCAGGAATAAATGCTGGCTGGGTTGTCCTTTCGGGGGATATTTCAGTACACAATCATCTACATTACCTGCTGCGATGAAAACCGGTAATCTTACGGTTCGTCCATGGAGTATCGTAACAAAAATTTTGTACGACAAGGATAAGAAAAAAGCAACCGGTGTGGAAGTGCTGGATGCGGAAACGAATCAGACCTATGTGTACAATGCGAGTATTATTTTTTTGAATGCATCCACACTCAACAGCGCCTGGATTCTCATGAATTCAGCAACAGATATATGGCCTGGCGGATTGGGAAGCAGCAGCGGCGAATTGGGTCATAATATCATGGACCATCACCTGGGAGTAGGAGCTTCGGGTATGGTAGAGGGTTATGAAGATAAATATATTTATGGGCGAAGGGCCAATGGCATTTATATCCCCCGTTACAGGAATTTATTTGGCGATAAAAGGGATTACCTGCGGGGATTTGGTTACCAGGGTGGAAGCGGAAGACAGGGATACAACCGTTCAGCCGAAGAGTTATCAATCGGTGCAGATTTAAAAGAAGCATTAAGTGAACCGGGGCACTGGACTATGAGCATCGGCGGTTTTGGTGAAACACTTCCCTATCATGAAAATAAATTATCGCTGGATAAAAATGTAAAGGATAAATGGGGATTGAATGTACTCGCGATCGACGTAGAATACAAAGACAATGAAAAGAAGATGCGCAAGGATATGAAGGTGGATGCAATTGAAATGCTTGAAGCGGCAGGCGTAAAAAATGTAAAGGGGCGCGAAGGCGATGGCACTTTGGGAAGAGGCATTCATGAAATGGGATCTGCACGTATGGGCAAGGATCCTAAAACATCAGTCTTGAATAAATGGAACCAGGTTTGGGATGCTCCGAATGTATTTGTTACCGATGGTTCATTCATGGTGTCTTCTGCATGCGTAAACCCCTCACTGACTTATATGGCTTTTACTGCAAGAGCAGTGGACCATGCAGTGGGAGAATTGAAAAAAAGAAATTTAGGATAGAAAATACAAAGGTCAATAGACAAAGGGCAATGATTGTTCTTCCTTTGTCCATTCGATTTTGACCTTTGATAAAAATATTTCAAGAAAAATTTAAATTAAAATTTTCATGGCGGACAACACTTACGATGCCATTGTAGTTGGCTCGGGAATCAGCGGCGGATGGGCTGCAAAAGAACTGACAGAAAAAGGCCTGAAGACAATCATGCTTGAACGTGGAATGAATATTGAACATGTGAAAGATTATACTGAAGCAAATAAAGAAGCGTGGGATTATCCGCATCGTGGAGAGAGAACACAGCAAATGATAAAAAATTATCCTGTACTGAAAAGAGATTACCCACTGAATGAAAGAAACCTTTCCTGGTGGGCAAGTGATCAGGATTCTCCCTACACAGAAATCAAACGCTTCGACTGGTTCCGCGGTTATCATGTGGGTGGACGATCGTTGCTTTGGGGCAGACAGAGTTATCGCTGGAGTGATTTATATTTTGAAGAAAATGGAAAACAGGGGATCGGTGTTGACTGGCCCGTACGTTACAAAGATATTGAGCCCTGGTATAGTTATGTAGAAAAAATTGCAGGTATCAGCGGATCAAAAGAAGGTCTGGCTGAATTACCGGACAGCGAATTCCTTCCCCCGATGGAAATGAATTGTGTGGAGAAAGATGTGGCAGCAAGGATTAAAGAGCATTATAAAGGAGTAAGGAAAATGATTATTGGTCGTTGTGCGCACGCAACAGTTCCTTTGAATAACAGGCAATGTATGTATCGTGATAAATGCTGGTATGGTTGTCCTTTTGGTGGTTATTTCAGTACACAGTCCGTCACTTTACCTGCAGCTATGAAAACAGGAAATCTGACTGTGAGACCATGGAGTATTGTAACGAAAGTATTATACGACAAGGATAAGAAAAGAGCCACTGGTGTTGAAGTATTGGATGCAGAAACAAATAAGACATATACATTCAATGCGAAAATTATTTTCTTAAACGCATCCACTTTGAACAGTGCATGGATACTGATGAACTCTGCTACCAATATCTGGCCGGATGGTTTAGGAAGCAGCAGCGGAGAATTAGGCCATAATATTATGGATCATCATTTGGGAGTTTATGCGGGAGGAATTTATGAAGGATATGAAGACAAATACACTTTTGGCAGAAGAGCGAATGGGGTTTATATCCCGCGTTACCGGAATTTTTTTGGCGATAAAAGAGATTATCTGCGCGGTTTCGGTTACCAGGGCGGAGCCAGTCGTGAAGGATGGGGGCATGATGTAGCCGAATACAGTCTTGGTAAAGAATATAAAGATGCTATTTCGGAACCGGGAGTTTGGCAGGTGGGTGTTGGCGGCTTTGGTGAAACACTTCCTTATCACGAAAATAAAATTACGCTGGATAAAAATAAAAAAGACAAATGGGGATTGAATGTACTGGCATTCGACTGCGAGTTGAAAGAAAACGAATTGAAGATGCGCAAAGATATGCTCAATGATGGAATTGAAATGATGGAAGCCGCAGGGGTAAAACATGTACAGGGCGGTGACAGTGATCCATATCTTGGTCGTGGTATTCATGAGATGGGTGCTGCCCGCATGGGTAAGGATCCAAAAACATCTGTGCTGAATAAGTGGAACCAGGTTTGGGATGCACCCAATGTGTTTGTGACGGATGGTGCATTCATGGCATCTGCTGCCTGCCAGAATCCTTCGCTCACATATATGGCATTTACAGCACGCGCAGCAAATCATGCAGTCGAAGAATTGAAAAAAAGAAATTTAGGATAGAAAGTACAAAGGTCAATGGACAAAGGGCAAATGATTGTTCTTCCTTTGTCCATTGCACTTTGACCTTATATTGAAATAGATCACCAAAAAATCAATGCCGGGAGATACAACTAATATCAATAACAAAGCGAAATCTCAAAACACTTACGATGCAATTGTAATTGGCTCTGGCATCAGTGGCGGATGGGCGGCAAAAGAATTATGCGAACATGGATTGAAGACATTGGTCTTGGAAAGAGGAAGAAATGTGGTGCATCTGAAAGATTATCCTACTGCCTTAAAAAATCCCTGGGATTTTCCGCATCGCGGAGAATTGCCAGTTGCTGTTACCGACAAAAATCCCATTGTCAGCCGGTGTTATGCATTCGGCGAATCAACTGCTCATTTTTTTGTAAAAGATAACGAGCATCCTTATGTGCAGGAAAAGCCATTCGACTGGATAAGAGGATACCAGGTCGGTGGAAAATCCTTATTATGGGCGAGGCAAACGCAAAGATGGAGCCGGTATGAATTCGAAGCGCCCGCAAGAGATGGTTTCGCGGTAGACTGGCCCTTGAGTTATGAAGATATTGCACCATGGTATAGTCATGTTGAAAAATTTGCAGGTATCAGCGGAAATAAAGATGGAATTCCCAATCTTCCGGATGGAGAATTTTTGCCTCCCTGGGAATTGAATTGCGTAGAGCAGCATATCCGTGATAAAGTAAAAGAAAATTACCCCGACAGGCATGTGATCATCGGTCGCTGTGCACATTTAACTAAACCTAATGACATTCATTTGCAGCAGGGCAGAGGCCAGTGCCAGGCAAGAAGTTTATGCGAACGCGGTTGTCCTTTTGGTGGTTATTTCAGTTCCAATTCAGCAACAATTCCATGGGCACAAAAAACGGGCAACCTCACTCTGCAACCGGATTCAGTTGTTCATTCAATCATCTATGATGAGAAAAAAGGAAAAGCAACCGGAGTGAAAGTGATTGATGCACACACAAAAAAAGAAACTGCATATTATGCGCGCATCATTTTTGTAAATGCGGCATGTCTCAATACCAATTTAGTTTTGCTTAATTCTGCTTCTCATCGTTTCCCGAATGGATTGGGAAATGACAACGGGCTTCTTGGAAGGTTTGTAGCATTTCATAACTACCGGGGAAGCATAAGCGCTACTTTCGAAGGATATGAAGACGGATATTATTATGGCAGAAGACCTACGGAGGCATTCATTCCATCATTCAGAAATGTATACAAACAGGAAACAGATTTTTTGCGTGGATATCTTGGTTATTTCGGCGCCTATCGTTCCGGATGGCAGCAGGGGTCTTGGAAAGATGGGATTGGAAATGAATGGAAGGACTCGATATCAGAAGCCGGTGGATGGGGAATTTTCATGGGCATGCAGGGAGAAACAATTCCCAAACATGAGAATCATGTGAGGCTCAGCAAAGATTTGAAAGATGAATGGGGCATTCCACAATTGATTACATCGGTTGGGTATGATGATAATGATGAAAAAGTTATAAAAGACTTTTTGGAACAAGGTTCCGAGATGCTGGAAAGAGCAGGTTGTAAAAATATTCGTCACCGTGACAGCAAACAGGCTCCCGGACTGGATATTCATGAAATGGGTGGCGTGAGAATGGGTAAGGATCCAAAAACTTCTTTGCTCAATAAATGGAACCAGTTGCATAGTTGTCAGAATGTATTTGTGACTGATGGAGCCTGCATGACTTCCGTAGGAAATCAGAATCCGTCTCTCACTTTTATGGCGATCACGGCGAGGGCAGCAAATCATGCAGTGGAAGAATTAAAGAAAGGGAATTTGTAAGAAGGGAAAAGGCCAAAGGTCAAACTATTATTTCCACTTTGTACTTTGTCCATTGTACTTTGAACTTATATTGAAATAAATCATCAAAAATCAATGCCTGGAGATACAGTCAATATCAACAACAAAGCAAACGCACAAAACACTTATGATGCCATTGTGGTCGGATCAGGTATCAGTGGCGGATGGGCTGCAAAAGAATTAACGGAAAACGGATTAAAAGTATTGATGCTTGAGCGTGGTCGCAATTTTGAGCATCTCAAAGATTATAAATCTGCCAATAAAAATCCCTGGGATTTCCCGCACAGAGGAAGAGCAACACAGGAACAACTGAAAGAACGTCCCATCATCGCAAGAACCTGGGGAAAAGTTGAACCCATCATGGATTATTGGGCCAAAGACATTGATGTTCCATATACGGAAATAAAACCTTTCAAATGGTGGCGTTCTTATCAATTGGGAGGACGATCTATTTTATGGGGCCGCCAGAGTTATCGCTGGAGTGATTTTGATTTTAATGCCAATATAAAAGATGGCATTGCAGTAGACTGGCCTATACGTTACCGTGATATCAGTTCCTGGTATGATCACGTGGAAAAATTTATCGGTGTAAGCGGTTCTCTCGAAAATCTCCCCCAATTACCCGATGGACATTTTCTTCCACCCATGGATATGACCTGCGTGGAAAAAGATGTTGCAGCAAGGTTGAAAGAATATTACAAAGGGACACGACATATGATCATTGGGAGAAGCGCAAATCTCACTGCACCTATTCCGGGCAGAACGCAATGCCAGTTCCGGAACCGTTGCTGGGAAGGTTGCCCTTTTGGCGGATATTTCAGTACGCAATCTTCTACCTTGCCTGCAGCCATGCAAACAGGTAAACTCACAGTTCGTCCATGGTCTATCGTTACAAAAATTATTTACGATAAGGATTCCAAAAAAGCAAAGGGAGTTGAAGTGCTAGATGCAGAAACAAATCAGACCTATACATTTTATTCCAGAATTGTTTTCCTGAATGCATCTGCATTAAACAGCGCATGGGTATTGATGAATTCTGCAACAGATATCTGGCCGGATGGATTGGGAAGCAGCAGCGGCGAACTGGGACACAATATCATGGATCACCATTACAATCTTGGTGCGGCAGGATCAGTGGAAGGATATGAAGACAAATATTATTATGGCCGGCGACCCAATGGAATTTATGTAGTTCGTTTTGCCAATTTACCCGGTGATAAAAAAAGAGATTTTCTTCGTGGATTCGGTTATCAGGGAAGCGCGACCCGCGAGGGATGGAGCAGGGATGTTGCTGAATTAACCGTAGGAAAAGAATTCAAAGAAGCATTGACAGAACCAGGTCAATGGACAATCGGGATGACTGGTTTTGGAGAATTGCTTCCTTATCACGAAAATAAAATTACACTGGACAAGACCAGAAAAGATAAATGGGGATTGCCAATTCTGGCAATGGATGCGGAGCTAAAAGACAATGAAAAGAAAATGCGGAAAGCTATTCTGGAAGAAGCAAAAGAAATGTTTGAAATAGCCGGAGTGAAAAATATCCGGACCTGGGATGGGGGACACGAGATCGGAGACGGTATTCATGAAATGGGATCTGCACGAATGGGGCTCGATCCAAAAACTTCTGTGTTGAATAAATGGAACCAGGTATGGGATGCAAAAAATGTTTTTGTAACGGATGGAGCATGCATGGTTTCAGCTGCTTGTCAGAATCCATCATTGACTTATATGGCTCTTACAGCACGTGCGGCGAATCATGCAGCAGAAGAATTGAAAAAAATGAATTTATGAGAAGGACAAGGGCCAAAGTTCAAAGGTCAAATTACTATTTCCACTTTGAACTTTGTCTATTGCACTTTGACCTTATATTGAAATAGATCAGCAAAAAAAATAATGCCGGGAGATACAGTTAATATCAACAACAAAGCAAATGCACAAAACACCTATGATGCCATCGTAATTGGCTCCGGCATAAGCGGCGGATGGGCAGCTAAAGAATTATGTGAGCATGGATTGAAGACTCTTGTATTGGAAAGAGGAAGAAATGTGGTACATCTCAAAGATTATCCAACAGCGAATATGAATCCCTGGGATTTCCCGCACCGAGGAAGAATGACCAGGAATTTCGTCGATGCAAACCCATTGATCACAGAAGCAGCAGGCTTTGATGAAAGCACGGCACATTTTTTTATAAAAGATAACGATCATCCTTATGTGCAGGAAAAACCTTTTGAATGGATAAGGGGATACCAGGTTGGCGGAAAATCACTCATCTGGGGACGCGCCTGTCCAAGATGGAGTCATTTTGAATTCACCGCTCCTGCGAGATATGGATATGGAATAGAATGGCCGATTGAATACAGTGAGATCGCACCGTGGTATTCGCATGCGGAAACATTTGCAGGCATCTGTGGAAATAAGGATGGAATTGAAGCGATGCCAGACGGAGAATATCTTCCGCCATTCGATTTTAATTGCGTGGAAAAAGAAATCAAACAAAGAATAGAATCAAAGTATAAGGACAGATTTATGATTCAGGGCCGCTGGGCCCAGTTGACCAGGCCAAATGAAATTCATTTGCGGCAGGGAAGAGGAAAGTGCCAGGCAAGGGATCTGTGCATGCGGGGCTGTCCTTTCGGGGGATATTTCAGCTCTGTATCATCTACGCTGCCCTGGGCTGCAAAAACCGGTAATCTGACTATTCGCCCTTTCTCTGTGGTTCATTCCATCATCTATGATGAAAAAAAGGGAAAGGCAGTAGGAGTAAAAATTATTGATGCTGAAACAAAGAAGGAAGAAGATTTTTTTTCGAAAATAATTTTTGTGAATGCATCCGCACTTAACAGTAATCTGATTCTTCTGAATTCTGTCTCCAGCCGCTTTCCAAATGGTTTTGGAAATGATAATGGGTTATTGGGAAAATATGTTTGTTTTCAGAATTATCGGGGACATCTGCGTGGAGAAGTAGACGGATTTGAAGACAAATATTATTATGGTCGAAGGACAGTTGAATGCATGATGCCCAATTTCAGGAATCTTCATAAACAGGATACAGATTTTGTAGGAGGATATATGGCTTTCATGGGTGCGTGGCGTGAAAGAGGAGCAGCCGATCATTTGGAGGTGCAAATCGGTTCTGCGTATAAAGAAGCTATGGCAGAAGCAGGACAGTGGCATATGTACATGTATATCCAGGGAGAAACGATTCCTAAGGAAAAAAATCATGTTGCACTAAGCAAGGATAAAAATGATCAATGGGGAATTCCTTTGCTGGTAACAGATGTAGGTTACGATGACAATGATGAAAAATTATTAAAAGATTTTTTAGTTCAGGGCGAGGAAATGTTTCATAATGTCGGAATTGAAAATGTTCGTCATCACGACAATCATTGGGCGCCCGGAAGAGATATTCATGAAATGGGAGGGTGCAGGATGGGCAAGGATCCCAAAACATCTTTGCTGAATAAATGGAATCAGTTTCATCAATGTAAAAATGTTTTTGTAACAGATGGGGCTTGTATGACAAGTACCGGGTACGGAAGTCCTTCAATTTTATATATGGCATTTACGGCAAGAGCGGCTAATCATGCCATAGAAGAGTTGAAGAAAGGGAATTTGTGAGAAGGACAATGGCCAGGGTTCAAAGGTCCAATCAATATTTCTACTTTGTACTTTGTCCATTGCACTTTGGCCTTATAAAAGAATAAATTTTTTAAAATTGTAAGTTTAATTTTATAACCGATCCCTGTATTCCTTAACTTGCACGAAGACCAGGGACAAAACATTCACTTATATGAACAGAAGAGAAGCATTATCCAGCGTGGCGCTGCTGTTAGGTGGTACCATTATCGGGGCTGAAGCTTTTTTATCGGGATGTACGACCAGCGATAAAAAAATTGGTGAAGGAGGATTGAGTTTTTCTCCAGATGATATTTCTTTCCTCGATGAAGTAGGAGAAACCATCATACCTGCCACTTCCACACCGGGCGCAAAAGAAGCCAAGATTGGTGAGTTTATGAAAACCATTGTAACAGATTGCTACGAGCCAAAAGATCAACAGATATTTTTGGAAGGCATGAAAAAACTCGATGCCGCAAGCAAAACGAAAAATGGCAAATCATTTCTCGAATCAACTCCCGAGCAAAGACATAATCTGCTTGTGGATTTAGATAAAGAGCAGAAAGATTACATGAGCAGGAAGAAACCCGAAGAGCCTGCACATTATTTCAGGATGATGAAAGAACTGACATTATGGGGATTTTTTACTTCTGAGCCAGGTGCGACTAAGGTTCTCCGTTATATTGCTGTACCTGGAAGATATGATGGATGTGTTCCTTACAAAAAAGGAGATAAAGCCTGGGCTACTTAGAAAATTTTTTTTAAAAAAAAATAATTCAGAAGCATGCGAGGAGAATATTTTTTTCCTGGCATGCTTCTTTCTTTTTTAGACAATTCAGCTGAATGTGTTTAAGATACACATTATTCATTTAAGCAAATTGCCTATAAAATGTTAAAAAAATATTATTTTTATTTCATTTTATATGTAAATTCACGTTGCGTTTTAATTGTTTTTTAATCATTTCAAACAACTATCCTGCTTATGCCATTCAAAACTAACGTACTTGCCAGCTGCTGCTGTGTAGTACTGTTTTTGCTATTGAGTAGCAGTCTGCTAGCTCAGAAAACCGTTACTGGTAGAGTCATCAGTAACGCCGACAAACAACCGATTGTTGGAGCAACCGTTCAGGTAAAAGGAACAAAAGTTGCAACTCAGACTGGTGCAGATGGAACCTTCTCCATCACTTCTTCAAAAGAAATCGGAACCATTATTATCACCGTAGTTGGGTTTGAATCCCTTCAAATTCCTGTTTCAGGAAGACCCACTGTTGGTGATGTTGTTCTTTCACTCTCTGCCACTTCTCTTAATGATGTCGTGGTCACAGGTTACACAGCCCAGAGAAAAAAGGACATCACTGGTGCCGTTTCTGTAGTTAATGTGAACGAAATGAAAGCTGTGCCTCTTGGTAGTCCCGACCAGATGCTACAAGGCCAGGCAGCCGGTGTTACCGTCATCGGTTCAGGTTCTCCTGGTTCACAAGCAAACATTTTCATCAGGGGTATCAGTTCTTTCGGTAATACCTACCCGCTGATAATCGTGGATGGTGTACAAGCTTCCATGCACGAT
>DATJXY010000090.1:0-3545 GCA_035499855.1 Puia sp.
AGGGTCTACTCGTTGGCAGGGAACTGGTCATTTAAGATTGCTACTGTATCCGGGACTAATGCAGGAGTGGGACCAAATAGTTATCCAACCCTGCTCTTCAATGCAATGGTCAATCCGCTGATTCCATTTTCCATGCGTGGAGTGCTCTGGTATCAGGGAGAAGCCAATGCAGGCCGTTCATATGAATACCGGCAAGCTTTTCCGCTTATGATCAATGACTGGAGACAGCATTGGGGCGAAGGAGATTTCCCCTTTTATTTTGTTCAGCTGGCCAGCTTTAATGCGAATAATGGTAACAGTGAGAATGGAAGTGGCTGGGCAGAACTTCGCGAAGCTCAAACAATGACACTTTCCCTGCCCAATACAGGGATGGCAGTGACTGTCGATATTGGCAATTCCCGTGATATTCATCCCAAGGATAAACAGGATGTGGGCAAAAGGCTTGCTGCCATTGCATTTAATAACGTTTATGGACAACCGATGGAGTACAGCGGCCCCGTATATCAATCCATAAAAACAGATGGAAATAAGATCATCCTGACCTTTACTCATGCAAACAATGGTCTGATGGTGAAAGACAAATACGGATATATCAAAGGATTTGAAATTGCAGGAAAGGATCAGCATTTTCATTATGCAAAAGCATATATGGATGGGAATCGTGTGGTAGTGTATAATGAAACAGTCAGTGAGCCAATTGAAGTGCGTTATGCCTGGGCTGATGATGCAGGCGATGCGAATTTATTCAACAATGAAGGTTTCCCCACAGTTCCTTTCCGAACGGATCAATGGAAAGGAGTTACAGAAGGAGTGAAGTATGCTATCTCCAAATAAAAAAATTTATTGATACAATAGATGAAACGCTATTGCAATGCAGGGCTCTGAAGCAATTCATCACGTGGGATTGCAACAGGCTTATTTCTTTCAGTTTGTTCTATAAATGGCTTTCCTTCTTTTGTCAATTCTTTCCGGATGCCTTTTAATATATCTGGAAAAAATATTTTCATAGGCGATTGTAAAAGCATGCTGCGATAGGGCCTGCATTGTTCCTGAATAACTGTAAACTTAATTCCGGCGATATTCTCAAGTGCCTTTCTGAATGCCTCTTTTTTTCTTTCCGTCGCTTTGAGGCAGGCATAATGAACTACATTAATAATGTTACCCCCGGATAATTCGTATTTTTTCAACATGCCGAATGTGTTCTTTTTTTCTATCTCCTCGATATCAATTCGCTGATCCTCCGGCTTAATTTTTTCTTTTACGAAAATCACGTTTTCGGGGAAGGATTTTTTCCAAATCTCTGCTCTTTCTCCGGCCTCAGGGAATGAGAATTTCAAAACCGCATTGAACCTCCTGATAAAAGCATCGTCGATATTATTTTTTTTGTTGGTTGCAAGAATGATCAATCCATCATAATCTTCTATTCTTTGCAAAAGATAGGATACTTCCTGGTTGGCATATTTGTCATGAGCATCCCTGACATCCGTTCTTTTTCCGAACAAAGCATCAGCTTCATCAAAAAATAAAATCCACCCCTTGTCTTCGGCTCTTGCAAAAAGCAATTCCAGGTTTTTTTCTGTTTCGCCGATATATTTCGATACCACCATTGAAATATCAATTTTGTAAACCTCTTTTTCCAATTCATTTCCCAAAATTCCTGCTGTGAGGGTTTTACCGGTACCCGGGGGACCAAAAAATAAAGCCCGGTAACCTTTTCTGAATCTGTCAGACATCCCCCATTTATTCATGAGGCTGTTATTGTATTTGACCCAGGTACTGATTTCATCCACCTGTTTATTTAATTCTTCATTGATCACCAGGGATTTTTCCCTGGTCCTTTTTTCTTCAATTTTTTTTGCAGGGAAATTTGCGCTGAAATGAGGAGCAGAAGGTTTTCCGATAATAAAAGTATCGATATAATCCTGGGACATCAAGATTCTTCCGCTCATCACCGGGTCTCCATGAGGCATTTCTTCCAGCCATAGTATTTTTTTTCTGCTAAAAAAATGATCGGCCGAAAACAGCTCCCTTATTTTCAGCTGTTTGTCGCATTCATCATCCCCGATAAAAAAAAGCGCCGTTTGGCCGGTAGCAAGAAAACCACGGAAGTTTTTGCCTTCTGACCTTACTCCGCCTAATTGAGGAAACTGCCCGGAATTTTTTATGCTCGAATTGATGGCGTTATCCAAAAGATCAGGGTGAACATGGGGAGCTAAAGCAAATAGCAGCAAGAGGGTCTCTTCCTTACTAAGTTTGTTATCTTTTATATATTTTCCTAATGGGAGTTTCCATGCCTGTAATGCAGGCATTGCGGGCTCCGGAGCATCTTTATCATTGTGAAGACTTTTCCTGATACGGTATATGACAAACTCTTCAAGGTAGATGAGTTCTTCTGGTAAAAATTTGTGTTCGGAGGAAGGGGGAACTTCATCTCCCTCCCTATAGCTATCATATGCTTCTTCATTCATAATTTATAGTTGATAAGTTTATTTCATTTAGTTATCGTGACGGTTTCCAAAGACATCTACATTTTTGCAAAGATCAGGATCACCACCACTTCCAAAGCAAGAAGCTTCGCATGAATCGGATACGTCTTCTCCGGCTTGTCCGCGTGTTACATGAATAATCTCATGGAGAATAGTAGATCCAAGATCACCGCAATCTGCTCCAAATGCTTCGCTTCCGAGCGTCATGATATTTGCAGGGATAGAAAAGCCTGTTGATTCTGCACAAGCGCCTGCATTTACAAGATTCGCAGAATCTGCGCAACGTACATCATATCCGTGCTTCCTCAAATTGCTCTGGATTGCAATTCTTCTTGTTTTTTCGATGCAATCACTATCAAATATTTTATCAAGCGCCGATTTGAAAGCCGTCTCAACGGTATCAAGCCCAAAATCATCTGCATCACAAGTTGCCCTGATGATCACTGCAACACCATGATGATTGAATCTCCTGATTTTAGGAGCCGGGGCGGCCTGCCTCGAAATCATGCCGTTTTGTTGAACAACATGGGTTAATTCATGAGCGAGTAAAAATTTTCCTGAAGCAGTTTCAGGGTCATATTTTCCTGAATTGAAATAAATATCATTCCCATGGGTAAAGGCCTGGGCCTGCAGATCTTTATTCATCCCCGCTGCTTCATTATCGTTATGAATGCGGACATTTCTGAAATCAGTTCCAAAAGAAGAATTCATCTCCTTCAATGTTTTCGTAGGTAATACCGCTCCTTTTCCAGCTGAATTTTCTATGCCATGATTTACTCTCTGAGATGCCTTTGGGGTGTTTCCGCTTTCTTTTTTTTGAATGGCAGCCGAAGCGCCTTTTTTATCATTTTCTTTTTCATGCTCATCCATTTTTTGGGTAGATTTCTCCTTCTCTTTCTCCGCGCCTTCAGATTTTTTCTGCACTCCTTTCATTTCATCTTCTTTCTTATGCTCAGCCATTTTTTGGACAGGTTTCTCTTTCTCTTTCTCCGGGCCTTCAGATTTTTTCTGCACTCCTTTCATTTCATCTTCTTTCTTATGCTCACCCATTTTTTGGAC
>DATJXY010000091.1:0-14446 GCA_035499855.1 Puia sp.
TACTATTAAATTCGATAACTCCGAAATGTAGCATTCCAAATAAAAATATCCCTGTCGCTGTTTTGATTGGCAATGGTACTGGCAGTTCTGGGGAGTTTCTTACAATAGCATTTAAGAAAAGAGAAAACACAATTTTTATCGGGACTAACACTGCGGGCTATATAACAACGACACAAGGATTTCAAATAAATGATGCGTTGTATCTACTTTTATCAACTGGCTATGGGCGAGACAGGACAGGACAAACTTATAAAGATTCGATCACGCCAGACATTTATAATAAAGCACCTGACAACTTTAATGATATTAAAAACGATAAAAAAGTGTTGGAAGCCATAAAATGGCTTAGGTCAAGAAATTAAACTAGGCTGCCTACAACATTCGGTTTGCTGCAATGCTGGCGCGACGGAATAACAATTTGCTTTTGTAAAACTATCGGCTAACATCGGGCAGACGAATTTCTATTGAGCATTTGTTCTTAACTTCAACATCAGAAAATTTTATTCGGGTTCGGTTGTAGGCTGACGAATATGAAATCCCAGCACAGCAGCAAGACGGAAGCGTTGGCGGTAATGCGATTGTACCCTAAAAATTTTAAGTGTAACTTTTTTTAATAAGAAACGTATACGTATAAAATCAAAACTATGACGGGAAGAAGCATTTTTGTTTAGTTTACTTTGTTTATTATTTCAATTCTAAATGCCAATTCACAAACAACGCATTATAATTTAACCAAGTTATCTGTACAAAACAACATTAAGGTCGTTAATAGAGAACTTAGAACTTCTGCCAATGATAGTATCAACATTATTCATCTTTCATCAAACGAAAGTGACGGGGTTGCATGGATTGAAGGACTTGAGTTTTCTAACGGTATAATTGAGATAGATACGAAAGGGAAAGATATTTTTCATCCAAGTTTTATAGGCATTGCTTTTCATGGTGTTGATGAAAAGACGCTCGATGTTGTTTATTTCCGTCCCTTCAATTTTAAAAGCAGAGATACAATTCACAGGTCGTATGCCGTTCAATATGCTTCGCATCCTGAATATCCTTGGGCTGTTTTAAGGGATCAATTTTCGGGTCAGTATGAAAAATCAATCTCTCCCGCTCCCAATCCAAATGCATGGTTTCATGTAAAAATAGTTGTGACATATCCTCAAATAAAAGTCTTTGCGAATAACATACAGAAGCCTGTTTAACTGTTCAGCAATTAAATAAACGGACTATCGGTAAATTTGGCTTATGGGTAGGTAATAATTCGGAGGGGGACTTTGCAAACCTAACAATAACCAAACAATGAGATACAGGGTAAAATTTTTGCTTTTGTTTTTATGCGTGTTTAATATTGTTTACTCGCAAAACTTGCCAAGTCTTTTGCTTAACCGGAATATAAATTCAACCTTTTCTATTCTTGCTTATGATTCACCCGCTAAGGAATGGGGCATTGCTGTGGCAACAAATAATATTTATGTTGGTAATTCAACTATCTATATTCAGCCGGGAGTGGGTGCCTTTTCTGTTATTGCCGAAACTGAACCATCTTATGCTATCAATGGATTTCAAGAACTTCAAAAAGGTAAGTCAATTCAACAAGCTATTGAATTTACTAAACAGAAAGATAAAGAATGGTATAACAGGCAGGTATCCGGAATTGATGCAAAGGGAAATGTTTATGCTTTTACCGGCGCAGCTTTAAAATACTGGCAGGGAACATCAACTCATATATTAGGGAAAGGCTTCGTTGTAATGGGTAACCAACTGGCAGATAGTGTACTCATTAAAATGAAGGACACGTATCAAAACAGTTCAGGCACTCTTGCAGAAAGACTTTTGAAAAGCCTGATTGCGGGACAAAGTGCCGGCGGACAAATTACAGGTAAGCAATCTGCAGCTTTAGTTGTGAAAGGAAGCAATAATGAATGGTATAATCAAATTGATTTACGAGTAGATAATTCAAAATCTCCATTTGATGACCTGCAAAAATTATTGAACTATCATTACGGCAGGATAAGGTTAAATCAAGCTGTCTATGCTATAAAAATGATGAATAAAACTCGTGGGGAAGATTTAGTACATCAATCAGAAAAAATGTTGGATGGCTGGAATGGGATCTATGGTAAAATAGCAATGGCTTATATACTGTTAGGTGATGAGCAAAAAGCCGTTTCTGTTATTCAGAAAGCAATGGCTGAAAATTCTCAGTGGAAAGAAAATTTACCAGCATTTTATTGTTTACACAATCATCTTGAAATAAGCGGGTTGATAAATGAAAATTCCTTCACTCTAAAAGATTGGTGTAATGCAATAGATTTCATGATTGAAATAAACAGAAATCAGGTTGCAATTAACTTAGCCGAAAAAGTTGTCAAAAAATACCCGTCTTCATCTTTTGTTTATTATCTTTCAGGTAAAGCCTATTCGCAGGAAGGAAATAAACAATTTGCAATTAAGAACATTACTACTGCATTAAAACTTGATCCAGATAATGCAGAGGCTAATGCTTTATTAAAAGAATTGACTAAATAAAGCCTTGCGTTTACATAATGTTTATAGTTACTTATTTACCTAAAGAAATAAAGCACTACCGCCAACAAAAGTATTTATGCAGGCAGGGCTGACACTGCTCGCTTCGGCAGCAGGTTCGCTATTCAGCTTTTGTTCCGCCTGACACAGCGATATTGTATTTTTATTGATAACTTCAACTTTTGTTTTTCAAATGAGCAGCAGTCCGGGCTGACATAACGCTAACTGCCCTGCCTGTATAAATACCGAACCGTTGGCGGTAATGAAATGACGGCAACCTTATCTAATCATAAACTAATTGCATGAAAAACAGACTAATTATTATTACCCTTGCTTTATTTTCCTTTCATGCAAATGGACAAAGAACGAATGACTCTTCAAAAAAAGTGACGACAAAGGAATTAACAGACAGAATTGCAATTAGCCAATTAATTAATGATTATTCTCATTTTGCAGACAGACGTGAGCCACAAAAACAGGCAAATCTTTTTACCGACAATGCAACAATAGAAATTTACCATAGCGAACCCGGTAACAATAAGCCTGACACGATATTACATGGAAAAGCGGAATTCATTACTGGTTTTGAAACCCTAAAAAAATACGACGTAACAATGCATTTCAACGGACAAAGTATAATTCACATAAATGGAGATTCTGCTACCGGTGAAGTATATTGTCTTGCTCATCATTTATGGTCAGAAAATGGAAAACGAATGCTGATGGTAATGGGCATCCGTTATTATGACACTTACGTTCGCAGAAATAATGACTGGCTTTTTGCAAAACGTAAACTCATTTTTGATTGGGTTGACAAAAGACCTTCGACATCTGAATAACGTCTTATAATCACTACCGCCAACATTGGGTTTGCTGCTATGCTGGCTGAAGAGTATATTCTCATCGTCCCATTCGCTTATCATCTGCAGTCCGGGCTGTACGAATAAAATCGAGCAAGAGAATATAACATCAACTGCATTAACTTTGTTCAGCTTCGGTTCGGGCTGACGAATCACGGAATACCAGCACAGCAGAAAGTCCTGGCCGTTGGCTGCCATGGCACACAGCAGATTTGTACAAGCAGCATTCTTGAACTCTTTGATGTCGTTTAATAAAGGCGATTAGCAAATGAAATTCACAAATTTTGTCTTCTTGGTCCTTTTTGCATCAATGCTCGCAATGTCGTGCAAGAAAGATGTGTCGACGCGGTCGCGGCCACCAGAAATATTGACAAAAATTTTGGGGAAATGGAGTGTTGTAAATGAAGAATGGTCTTGGACCAATGCTTTTACCTCTCAGACCCACGACTCGATTTACCTCGGCCAGCCAGGTGACTACTACGAATTTATGGCTAACGGCAATCTTTTCGTGCGCGAAGGATTGTATCACTACACCGCTACATATTATTATGCTTCTCCGGATTCAATTCAAACTAACTCCCCAAACGCAGGTGACATATTCATCATTTCAGACTTGACCGAAGATAGTTTATCTCTTGTCGGTTCATACCCTTATCCTGATGGGTATACCTCGCATTTAGTTAATCTCATACGATAAATGCCGACAAGTAAACAACAAGCCACGGCAGCCAACAATGGCTTGCCGCAATACGGCTGACGAACCTGCCTGCGGCAGGCAGGTATGGCTTATCATCATTTGTAACCTGCCGGCAGGCAGGTTCTTATCATCTTTTGTAACTTGTCTGCTACAAGCAGGTTTGGTCGAAGTAAACGAAAGTTCGGCCAAGCCAGCGGACGGAATTCTATTAACCGTAATGCGGTAAGCCGGAAGCGTTAGCAGCAATTGGCTCAGCCCTATCAGACAGATAGATCAAATTGTTGCTCATGACAAAAATGATTTCAATACTTGCACTTCTATTAATAGGACTTGCTACTTTCGGGCAAGCAAATCCTCACGACAAAAGTAATATGAGCAAAAAAATTTTTTATGACTTTGTCAATGCAATCAATGAGCGCAACGTTGACAAGATTTATTCACTAATGGCAGATGACTATAAATTCATCGACGCACATGGCAACGAAGTATCCAGCAAAGACAAAATGAAGGCAGGCTGGACAGGATACTTTCAATGGTTCCCTGATTACAAGATCGAGATAACAGACATTTTTTCGAATGGCGACACGCTTGCTGCTCTTGGTTTTGCAAGCGGGACATTTAAAGGCATAAAGACTGACAAGAACGACAACTACTGGCGGCTCCCCGCAGCATGGAAAGTTTTAGTGAACAATAATAAAATCAAGTTATGGCAAGTATATGCAGACACAAAAATCCCGTTTGACATTATCAACAAAAACAAATGACACAACCGACATAGGGTTCGTATGCTGCTAACATTGCATTGGCGTTATGCCGGCGGACAATAAAGTTCTCGGCATCAGCAAAAAATCATCTTCAGTCCCAGCGGGACATTATAGATCAAGCTTTGGATTATTAATCTCAACTAACTAACTTTATTTGGCATTGGTTCTGGGCTGACAATTAAAAAATGCCAGCACAGCAGCAAGCCGGAAGCATTGGCGGCAAGCATAACTATTCACTAAAACTTGATTTATGAGATACTTCTTTATTGCTCTTTTATCACTGATGGTTTTATCTGATTCTAAGGGACAAACAACAGATAGCGTAAATACGAAAGACGAAGAACTCATCAAGAAAGTATTGACCGATTTCACAGATGCATGGAATAAGCATGATGCTAAAGCCTTCTCAAACGTTTTTTCTGAAGACGCCGACTTTACTAATGTACGTGGCACATCTGCCCATGGACGCAGTGAAGTTGAGAAGTTTCATGCTCCACGTTTTATAACAACATTCAAGGACTCATATCAAAAAATAACACAAAGCAAAATCCGGTTCATTAAACCAGATGTGGCAGCGGTAGACGCATGGTGGGAGATGACAGGAATGAAAAACCCTGAAGGTCAGGATATGCCCGCAAGAAAAGGACTTTTGAATTTTATCATAACCAAGAATAGCAACACATGGCTTATCACTGTCATGCACAATATGGACTTACCTACCTCACAATAGTACAATCGTCATGAACAGCGTCTTTCAACTTTTGTAATTCTGCTCGGTTTTAGTCCAAGCGCGATGTAATTCTATTCACTACAGAATAAATTTTTATCTTTAATAACAATGCTCAGCTTCAGCTGCCATGGGCGACGAATATAAAAATGCCCCAACAGCACAAATGCCGAGCCGTTAGCCGCAAACTTTCATAACATCAAAATAATTTAATCATTCAACTGCATATCAGTTATGATCTCTAAAAACCGAAAACCTAATTATGGCATTGATGCTCCAAAAATGGGGATAGCAATCGCGATTCTTGTTATTGCTATTATTGTGATGGGTTTTTATTTAAAGACAAGTAATAACGAAACTTTCAAATCAATTTCAGGAATAATTTTTTCAATTGCTCCAACTGGAATTATAATACTTCTGTTGATTATACTTTATATAACTGTTGAAAAGTTCCGGCATCGTGACAGAATGATCAATATGCTTACATGGAAAGGTGATGAACAAGTGCTTGACATCGGAACAGGAAAAGGTTTGCTGATGATTGGTGTCGCTAAACGACTAACAATCGGCAAAAGTTTCGGCATTGACATTTGGAACAAATCTGACCTAAGTAATAATTCGTATGCGGCAGCGATGCAGAATGCAGAGATTGAAGGCGTGAAAAATAAAATAGAAATCATAAATGCTGACGCACAAAACATTCCTTTTCCAGATAACTCTTTTGAGTATGTTCTCTCTAACTTATGTATCCATAATATTAAGACAAAGGAAGGTCGTGTTATTGCTTGCAAAGAAATCGCTAGAGTTTTGAAAACAGATGGGATAGCCTTGATTTCAGACTTTATGTACACCAGTGAGTATGAAAAAGAATTCCGCAAGATGGGGCTTAACACGAAACGTTGTTTTTCATTTTTAATTGCTCCTGTTTTATTGCACATTGTACAAGTTAAAAAATAAGTCTGCTGCTAACAACGGCATTGCTAAAAGCGTGGCTGACATTATGCTGCATCAGCATATGTAATTCTAATCAGTTGCATATCCAGCTTGACCGAACGCTATTGAGTTTTTATTTTTATCTTCAACTATTGTATTTCAATTTGGCTTCAGCTATCAGCTGACAGGAATGCTAACACCACGCCTTCAGCAATGCTGAGCCGTTAGCAGCAATTTTGTAAGTCAAAAATAATCGCAAAGATTAGATGATTAAGATCATTAAAATTGTAATTATTCTCGCTTGCTTTTCAGTTGAGCAGGTTCATGCGCAAGACTTCAATGGCCCCGATACTGTATCCGTGCAATCCGGTAAATTAACATTGAAAGGTTTATTATGGCATCCTACTGGCCATGGCCCTTTCCCAACTATTATTTTTTGCCATGGAAGCTATAGGGACACGGATAAAATATATAATCCTGTTCAACAAATATCTTCAATCGGGCCAGCTTTTGCCAGTCATGGTTTTATCTATTTTGGTCTTTTTCGCAGAGGTGTGGGTCTTTCAGCCGGACAAGGTGTGAACAGTGCTGATCTTATGGATAGTGCATTTAAAGAAAGAGGGCAGGAAGGGCGCAATGAGGTGCAGTTACAACAGATGCTAACGGATCAATTACAGGATATGGTTTCCGGCCTCAAGTACCTGAGAGGAAGAAAAGATGTGGATACTAATCGTATCGTGATAGTAGGGCATTCTTTCGGAGGGTCACTTACTTTGCTGGTTGCGGAGCATGATCCCCGTTTAAAAGCTGTTATTGTTTTTTCAGCGGGAGGTTATAGCTGGAATTCGTCTCCCCCGCTTCGTGCACGTTTAATCATGGCTGTTAAAAATATAAGTGTCCCTATCATGATCATCCACGACCAAAACGACTACTCCACTACACCCGGTTATGCATTGGATAGTGTGATGAATAAGCTCAACAAACCACATGTTTTAAAGATATATCCAAAGTTTGGGGAAACGGCACAGGAAGGACACAATATGATATTTAAAAGTATTGCGACATGGGAATCAGATGTTTTTAAGTTTCTCACTGAAAGCCTCAGACATTGACATAAACTTCATACCTGACCTATGACTGCTGCTAACATGCTGTTTGCTGCCATGCTGTCGCGACGGAATAAAAATGAGCATTTGTAATTCTATCAGCTAAGATCGGGCGGACGGAATTCACTCAGCATTTGTCCTTAACTTCAGCATTAGTAATTTTAATCGGCTTCAGTTCTCGGCTGACAATTATAAAATGCCAGCAAAGCAGCAAGCCCTGCCCGTTATAGCCAATGCAAAATGACACACCGTGAACAATAAGAACATTCTAATATCAGGAGCTGGAATTGCTGGAACATCACTTGCTTTTTGGCTTAAAAGATTTGGCTTTAACCCAACTGTAATTGAAATTTCGCCCACACTTAGAGAAGGTGGCTATGCTATTGACTTTATGGGAGCTGGTTTTGATGTAGCGGAAAAAATGGAAATGGTGAGTGAACTCGAAAAAGTTGATTTAAATATTTCAAAACTTTCATTGGTTGACGAAAATGACATTGAAAAGGGCAGTATGAACTATCAGAAAATTAAAAAATTGATGAATAACCGAGCGCTTACTTTACTGCGTAGCGATTTGGCACAAGTTATATATCATCACCTTGACAAAGGAATAGAAATAATTTTTGGCGACACCATCAGTGAAATAGTACAAGATGGCGAAAAAGTAATTGTAACCTTTAAAAGCGGAACAAAACGTAGTTTTGATTTGGTTGTTGGTGCTGATGGATTACATTCTAATGTTAGAAATTTGACCTTTGGAAGTGAATCACAATTTGAAAAATATTTTGGCTATTACACTTCTTCTTTTACGATAGATAATTTCTCTTATGAAAATAGAGTCTTTTCAATGTATAATGTTCCCAATAAACAAGTTGCCATTTATTCGTCAAGTGAAAATAAGACGACAACTTTTTTCATCTTCGCTTCTTCAGAAAAGCTAAAATTTGAACATTACGACATTGAAAAACAAAAGCAAATTTTGAAAAATGAATTTATAAACATTGGTTGGAAATGCAAAGAGTTGCTTTCTGAAATTGAAACAACGAAGGATTTTTATTTCGATTCAGTCAGTCAAATAAAAATGGAAGAGTGGTCAAAAGGTCGAATAACATTAGTTGGTGACGCTTGCGATTGCCCATCTTTACTATCAGGGAAAGGTTCAACACTTGCAATGGTAGGTTCATATATTCTGGCTGGTGAGTTAAAAGAAGCTGATGGAAATTACAAAATTGCGTTTGACAATTATGAAAAAATATTGAAACCATTTATGAACAAAAAACAAAAGTCAGCTCAAACCTTTGCAAAATCATTTGTACCAAAAAGCAATTTCAGTATTTGGTTAAGAAATAAAGCGTTTAAACTAATATCATTGCCGCTTATCTCGAGCTTGGCTTTAAATCAATTTAAAGATAACGGATTACAACTAAAGGATTATTGAAATGCACTGGCTAGAACATGGGGTTTTCTCCTATGCTGGCTGAAGAATAAATTCTCATCATCCTGTTCGCTTATCAGCTACAGTTCGGGCTAAACGAATAAAACCAAGCAACAGAATATATTCTCATCTTCATTAACTTTACTCATCAGCGGTTCGGGCTGACGAATCACAGAATATCAGCACAGCAGATAGCCCTGGCCGTTACCTGCAACCCTATGGCGACCGTGCTAACATGAAACTGACTGCATTAAACGAACAGACAACTGAATGAAGTTTAACACTTACATACCTTGCGACATTCTTAAACCTTTTGTGAAGTCATTTGCTGTTCAGGAAACAACAGAAGAAAATACTTACAAAGTTTTGCCCGACACAGGTTTGGTTATCGGTTTTCAATACAAAGGCAAATTATCCCGACTTCAAAACGAAACAGAAACTCCTCTTTCAATTTCAGGGGTATCGGGTTTAGCTGACCACAGCAGAACTTTCAAAAACTCTCCCGACATCGGGACAGTCTTAATTTTTTTCAAAGAGGCGGGTGCGACACAGTTTTTCAGACAACCATTGCACGAACTTTTCAGAGAGAGCGTTTCGCTTGACAACTTTATGCTTCGTTCCGAACTTATTTTCTTAGAAGAGCAATTAGCAGAAGCCATGACAGACACACAACGCATTGCATCAGTTGAACATTTTTTAATTAGCAGAATGACTAACACCGAACCCGACAAGTTAGTATTGGCGGCACTTGCACTCATTCATAAAAGCAAAGGCAACATCCGAATAAAAGAATTGACAGAGCAATTATTCATTAGTCAAAGTCCTTTAGAAAAAAGATTTCGGCAAGCACTTGGGGCATCACCAAAAAAGTTTGCTTCTATTGTTCGCCTCAAAAATGTTATTCAGCAATATGACTCTGTAAACTCATTAACAGAGTTAGGATACGAAACAGGATTCTATGACCAGGCACATTTTATCAAAGAATTCAAAACCTTTACGGGCGACACTCCGGAAAAATACTTTTCAGACAAAAAGTAGAAAAACGATTTTTTACAATTACAGGTATTGCATTAGTCACAGTTTTGCATCGTAATTCAACAAATCGTTTAACAATTAAAAAAATAAAAATGAAACGAATGAAATCTTATGATGTTCCCCACAAAGGTTTGAGGAACGCTTTATCACAAGTGCAATTCCTTGCAGGTAAAACCGACTACTCCAATCAAAACGAAGTAGAACAACTTTATAAGTTGGGTGAAGATGTTTTTAAAATCCTCACCATTCATGCAACTGACGAGAATGAAATAACGCTTGCAGAATTGGAACTGCGTTGCACAGGTTGTTCGCAACACGACATTGAAGACCACGAACAAATTCATCTTGGACAAGACAAGTTGGAAAAACTTCTTGCAAGTGTTTACGCCAACTCCAAAGCAGGACAGGATGTAACGGAAGACGGAGAGGAATTTTATTTAGCGTTCAGTGAGTTTCACGGAACATATTTGGAACACACAGCCGAAGAAGAACGGGTAACACAAGCAATTCTTTGGAAATATTTTACTGATGATGAATTAGCATCTCACAGAGGAAAAATAATGGCGAAGAATCCACCGCAAACTTTGCTGACATGGTTCAGGTTTGTAATTCCTGCACAAAGTCATAAAGAAAGGGTTGGGCTTTTGACAGGATTTAAGAAAATGGCTCCTGAACCTTTCTTCAATGAAGGAATACAAGTAATTAAACAAGTACTGACTGAAAAAGAATTTGACGATTTGAACAAAGCATTAGTATAAACGCAATGAC
This sequence comes from Puia sp., assembly GCA_035499855.1. Taxonomy (GTDB): domain Bacteria; phylum Bacteroidota; class Bacteroidia; order Chitinophagales; family Chitinophagaceae; genus Puia. Next base: position 10,849 of record DATJXY010000091.1, read on the forward strand.
TGCAAACCCGGACGTACATAACTTCGGGCGGACAATATGCAGCAGGTAACAGTCGGTTGGCAATATGGCGGGGCGACGAATAAATTCTCAACTTTTTGTTCGCTATTCGGCTTCAGGTCCAGCCGACGAATAACACCAAGCAATAGAATAAACAATGAACTTTTATTTATAAATTTAGCATCGGTTACGGGCTGACGATTTTCAAATGCCGCCACATCGCCAAGCCTTAGCCGTTAGCGGTCATTGCAACTGACGTTTGTAAACACATCAAAAAAAGGAGATAGCTAAATCCTGACAACTAATGCGAAAATATTCAGTTCTCATATGCATAGGCATCTCTGTCCTTTTTTTGATAACTGCCACATTGCTTTATCCGGGCGGTTCAATCCTTGACAAAAATTCTGTAGGGTTTGATTGGTCAAAGAATTTTTTCAGCAATTTATTTTTAGCGAAGGCCCTCAATGGTACTGCGAACCCATCAAGGATTTGGGCACTCATCGGTATGGTCTTCAATTCAATTGGTTATGGACTTTTCTTTATTCATACCTCGCGAAAAATACTCCAAAAACATACAGAGTTGGTTTTAAAATCTATTGGTGTTGTCAACATGCTTTTTACCTTTCTAATCGCGACACCCTTGCATGACATCATGGTGACGGTTTCAAGTACTCTGACCATGATTGGGTTGTTTTACATTACTGTCTCTATCCTGAAGACGAAGCTTCATTGGCTGAAGTTTTTTTGTATTGGAAGCCTGCTTATATTCTACGCCACTTTGTACCTGTATGGGGCAGGAGATTGGGAATTGTTAGCTGTGATGCAAAAGGTCACGTTTCTTTGTTTTATGTTATTAGTTTTGACAATTGAATATTTCACAAGGGGCGAAGACTTTCAACAAAACAAACCCAACAGACTAGCAGTAACAGCAACGAGCCGCTAACATGGAAATACCAAAATGCAGTCTGACGGAATGCGTGTTTCAACTTTTGTTTTTCAATTTGGCTGCATATCGGGCTGGACATTATAAATTTAGCTAAGCGCAAATCATCGTCTTTTAAATATAAATTTGGTTTCAGTTGCCGGGCTTGACGGACTTCGATTTCCTGCACTTCGGCAATACTTTTTCGTTGGTGGTCATTGTTACGAAACATACCGCAAGCAATCAAAAAAACAGACAATTTAAATTCATTCAAATGAGAAATCTAATCTACGTGATCAACCTTACTATCGACGGTTGCTGCGACCATACAAAAGTGGGCGCTCCTGATGAAGACTTGTTTGACTACCATATAGACCTTGTGCGAAATGCCGATGCGTTCGTCTATGGCCGGAAAACGTTTCAGTTGATGGTTCCTTATTGGCCCGACATCGCAAAGAACCCTTCCAGTGAGACAAAAACAGATGTCGAATTTGCACAGGCGTTTGTCTCCGTCAAGAAAATTATTGTTTTTTCAAAAACACTGGACAAGGCAGAAGGGAATAAAACGGAAATTGTGCGTACGAACCTTAAAGACGAAATACAAAAATTAAAACAGGAACAAGGCAAAAGCATACTGACCGGCGGTGTAGATATACCCTCGCAACTTACACAACTTGGCCTCGTGGATGAATATCGTTTTGTCATTTTTCCGGTATTTGGAGGAGCAGGGAGACGGTTGCTGGAAGGCATTACCCTACAGGAGAAATCACAATTAAAACTTGTTGAGACAAAGACTTTCAAATCAGGAAGTGTTGCGCTTCGTTACTTGAAGCAGTGAAATAAGATCCTGCGACAGGAGCGTTACATTTTACAATGAGTCATCAGGACAATAAACGAAGAACCGCCAACATTCGGTTGGCTGCTATATATTTGAGAACCGAATTAAGTTTTAAGACATCATTTAAACATGAAAACAATAGTCTTCTCTTTCTTCTTTACATGCTGTTTAACGACACTTACTTTTTCGCAAAAAAAGTTTAGTAATGAGACAAAAAAATTTATTCAATACAATGATAGTGTTACTGTTTTTAAAAACGCGTTATTGATTGATGGTAAGGGCGATTCTGCCAAGCCTCATCAAACAGTTATAATCAGTAATGGAAAAATCAGTTGGATAGGAAACGCTTCGGCAGCTAACATTCCAAAAAATGCAAACATTATAGATTTGAATGGTAAGGCTCTTATGCCTGGCTTCGTAATGTTACATGAGCATATGTTTATTTCTGCAAATGCTGAAAGTGAAACTACAGGATATTATCCTAACTTAAGACAATTGGCCGTTACTTTTCCGCGCCTTTATTTGGCTTCAGGGGCTACTACTATAAGAACCTGCGGAAGCATTGAGCCTTATTCAGATTTAAGATTGAAAAAAGATATTGACTCAGGAATAATACCGGGTCCATCACTCGAATTAACAGCTCCATATATTGAAGGAAATTCTGCCGTATTCCCGCAAATGAAAGAAAACAAAACACCTGAAGAAGCCGCTGCATTTGTAAATTATTGGGCAGACCAGGGATTTACATCTTTCAAAGCTTATATGGGCATCGACAAAAAAACTTTAAAAGCAGCCATTGATGCCGCGCATAAAAGAAAATTAAAAATTACAGGTCATATAGGCGCGGTTACTTACAAAGAAGCTGCGGATTTAGGTATTGATAATTTAGAACACGGATTTTTTGTAAGCACTGATTTTGTAAGAAATAAAAAAGAAAATACAGCTCCAAGTTTTCTCACCTCATTACAATCTTTGGCAAACCTGAATATAAAAAGCGATACTGTAAAACAGTTTTTGCAATATTTAATTGATAAGAAAGTTGGCGTAACATCTACGTTAGCTGTACTATCAAGCGAATTTAATCTTTCTACACCTTCAGAAGAAGCGCTCGATGCCATGTCTCCCGACACAAGAAATTATTATCTAACAAACAGTGTACTTTTTTCTGTTCCAAAAGAGTTTGAAAAAACTGTTGCGGACTACTGGGCAAATGGAACAAAAATGGAAAAGATGTTTTATGACATGGGTGGTTTACTGGAAGTGGGAACAGACCCAACCGGCAATGGCGGCACACTTGCCGGTTATGGCGATTGGGACGCAATAAAATTATTGGTAAAAGCGGATGGTTTTACGCCACTACAAGCCATTAAAATTGCAACATTAAACGGAGCAATCGGTTTGGGTTTAGATAAAACCATTGGAACTATTGACATAGGCAAATCTGCCGACTTGTTAATTGTAGATGGAGATCCATCGAAAAATATAAATGATATTCAAAAGGTAGTTACGGTTTTTAAAAACGGTGTAGGTTACAATTCGAAACTCTTGTTTGAATCGGTAAAAGGAAAAGTAGGGTTTTATTAGATGAAGAATATAATACAGCACCTGCCTTCACAAATACTTTACCGTTGGCAGCAAACTTTCAAGTACACAGGCTTACATTTTGACATTCAAAAACATTTTTTATGCATACAACACAGATCAATCCAGAAAAAGTTTTCCAACATCATTTAGAAGCCTTAGGAAAAAATGACATGGACGAACTTATGAAAGATTATGCAGAACAATCTGAACTCTGGACACCAGATGGTGCCATTGTTGGGTTAGAAGCCATTTCGTCT
>DATJXY010000092.1:0-49923 GCA_035499855.1 Puia sp.
AATGCTATTTGTTATTGCATTGACGAAAAAGCGATAGCAAAACTGCAAAACTATTTTGGCAATATTTCAACCAAACTCACAAACAAGAAAAATAATTGTTGCTAATAAATACTTTCCAATGGAAAATCCTGAACAAATCAAAGAAATCGTAAGAAAAAAATACAGTGAAATTGCCTTGCAGGACAAGGAATCCAATCAATCATCCTGTTGTGGTTCGGGCAATTGTTCAACGGAAGTTAGCAATATTATGACCGATGATTATAGCACAGTTGAAGGATACAACCAGGAAGCTGATTTGGGTTTGGGCTGCGGCTTGCCGACTCAGTTTGCCAGAATAAAAAAGGGCGACATTGTTATTGACTTGGGAAGTGGGGCAGGAAATGATTGTTTCGTAGCAAGAAATGAAACAGGGGAAGATGGCAGGGTCATCGGGATTGATTTCACTCCTGCAATGTTAGAGAAGGCAAGGGCCAACGCAATAAAGCTGGGTTTTTCGAATGTTGAGTTCAGGCATGGAGATATTGAAAATATTCCTGTTTCAGCAAATATTGCCGACGTAATTGTGAGTAACTGCGTTTTAAATCTCGTTCCGGATAAGGACAAAGTGTTCAAAGAAATATTTCGTGTACTGAAGCCGGGCGGCCATTTTAGCATTTCCGATGTTGTTCTGATGGGTAATCTTCCTCAAGCTTTAAGTAAAGACGCTGAAATGTATGCAGGTTGTGTGGCCGGGGCTATTCAGAAAGAGGTTTATTTAGAACTTATCAGGATAAATGGTTTTTCCAACATCGTAGTACAAAAAGAAAAGCCAATCAATATCCCCGACGACATTCTGAAAAAGTATCTGGATGAGACTGAATTGCGAAGTTTCAAATCGGGCGACACAGGAATATTCAGTATTACAGTTTACGCAGAAAAACCTAAAACCTGTGGTTGCGGAACAGATTGTTGCAATTAAAAGTTTTATGAAAAAATATCGGAAACCGATTGTTATAACAATATCAGTAACCGTATTGCAGCTCATTTTCGGATTCGACCCCAAGTTTTGCATCATCAACATTATTTGGCTATTTGTTTAATTATGGCAAAGAAAAAAATATTAGTGCTTTGTACAGGTAACAGCTGCAGAAGTCAGATTGCAGAGGGCTACCTGAAACATTTTGCAGGCGACAAAGCAGAAGTTTATAGCGCAGGTGTGGAAACTCATGGCGTAAATCCAAAAGCCATCGAAACAATGAAAGAGGACGGAATTGACATTTCAAATCAGACATCAAATAACATTAACGAATATCTTAAAGTCGACTTCGATTTTGTTATTACAGTTTGTGACAATGCAAAAGAACAATGTCCATTCTTCCCGACTACTGCAGAAAAGTTTCATCATAATTTTCCGGATCCCGCAAAAGCAAAAGGAACAGAAGAAAAAATTAAAGAGCAATTCCGGGAGGTCAGGCAGCAAATAAAAGACTATTGCCGGAATTTTGTCAGAGAAAATCTGCCCTAATAAAAAATCAGTTCACGACATTCGCTGGCTTATTCTTAAGAAAACATTCGATATTGTTTGCAGTGATATCAATTATTCTTTGCCTTGCTTCTTTGCTCTTCCATGCATTGTGCGGAGTGATAATGCAATTCTTCGCGGTCAACAAAGGATTATTTTCGGATGGGGGCTCGGCCGACAATACATCGAGAGCAGCTCCTGCTATCCTTCCATTATTTAAAGCCTCGGCCAGATCTTTTTCATTGATCAACTGACCACGAGCTGTATTGATGAGGAATGCCGAGGATTTCATTAGTCCAATCATTTTCTGATTGACAAACTCCGCATTATCCGCCTTCAGAGGGCAGTGAAGAGAGATAAAATCACTTTCAGCAAATAAAGATTCAGGATTTCTGAATTCTGCGAGATCATTTTTTTTAGGAGTGGTATTATAATAGATTATTTTCATTCCCATCGCGTTTGCAATGCGGGCAGTTTGTTTTCCGATATTTCCAAAGCCAACGATGCCTAAAATTTTTCCATCCAGTTCAATCAAAGGAGTCTTTGCATAACTCCAATCAACTGAACGCTGCCATTCTCCTTCAGCTACAGAAATTGCGTGCAGCCCCACATGGTTAGTCAATTCGAGTAACAAAGCAATGGCATGCTGGGCGACCGATGAAGTGCCATAAGCAGGAACATTGCAAACAAGAATATTTTTTTCTTTTGCAGCCACGGTATCAACCACATTATATCCGGTCGCAGTTACATGGATCAGTTTTAAAAGAGGCAATTGCAAAATAGTATTCCTGTCAATCGGAACTTTATTAGTCAAAATAATGTCAGCTTCCTTGCATCTTTCAGGGACCTGATCCGGCAGAGTTCTGTCGTAAACAACCAGGTCTCCGAATGAAGCAATAATATTCCAGTTCAGGTCGCCGGGATTGACAGTATAGCCGTCGGTGATCACTATTTTCATGATTGCATTGAATTATAATGGCCGGATTCAGGTAAACAGGCCTTTCGAAATCAGGGATTTTTTTGAAATGCTCAACGGAAAATATCCAAAATCTTCGGTTTTGGTTGAAATAATTTCATATAAAGATTTTAACCGGGCTCTAAATCTTTAGAAAACAAGGCGTAATAAAAATTGGTTTCTGCATCGTCTGTGAAGGCGAAAATTTAGTGAAGAATCATTATTTATACTCTTTTGTATAAATTCATTCGTAACTTTGCGGATTAACCGGATACCAATCAAAAAGACTATTCATCATGAATGACAGCCTGAGTACTATTGAGAGAACCGTTCTGAGTGATTACAAATATGGTTTTGTGACCGATATCGAAGCCGATGAAGCGCCCAAGGGACTAAGGGAAGATATCATTCATTTCATTTCTGCAAAGAAGAAGGAGCCGGAATGGATGTTGGAGTGGAGGTTAAAAGCGTACAGGCATTGGCGTAATATGGAAGAACCGAAATGGGCGAATATAAAGCATGAACCCATCGATTACCAGGATATCATTTATTATTCTGCTCCCAAGCAAAAGCCTAATCTGAAAAGCCTGGATGAAATCGATCCGGAACTGAGAAGAACATTCGAAAAACTGGGCATTTCATTGGATGAACAGAAGAGGCTCGCAGGAGTTGCCGTTGATGCAGTGATTGACAGTGTTTCCATCGGGACTACTTTTAAGGCACAACTTGCAGAGTTGGGAATTATCTTTTGTTCAATGAGTGAGGCGATCCAGGATCACCCCGATCTGGTAAAAAAATACCTGGGTTCTGTTGTTCCATTTACCGATAATTATTTTGCTGCGCTGAATGCTGCAGTATTCAGTGATGGTTCATTCTGTTATATTCCAAAAGGAACCCGTTGTCCGATGGAATTATCGACTTATTTCCGCATCAACGCCGAAAACACAGGACAATTCGAAAGAACATTGATCGTAGCAGAAGAGGGAAGTTATGTGAGTTACCTGGAAGGATGTACTGCTCCGATTCGCGACGAAAATCAATTGCATGCTGCCGTGGTGGAACTTGTGGCATTAGATAATGCTGAAATCAAATATTCAACGGTACAGAACTGGTATCCGGGTGACAAACAGGGAAGGGGCGGGATTTACAATTTTGTAACCAAGCGTGGTATTTGTCATGGTGATAATTCCAAAATTTCCTGGACCCAGGTGGAGACAGGATCTGCAATTACCTGGAAATATCCCAGTGTTATTTTGAAAGGAGACAACTCTGTCGGTGAATTTTATTCAGTGGCAGTCACGAATAATTACCAGCAGGCAGACACTGGTACCAAGATGATGCATATAGGAAAAAATACAAAGAGCCGGATCGTCTCCAAAGGGATTTCTGCCGGACATAGCAATAACAGCTATCGCGGATTGGTTCATGTCAACAAAAAAGCAGCCAATGCCAGAAATTTTTCTCAGTGCGATTCCCTGCTCCTGGGCGACAAATGCGGCGCAAATACATTTCCATATATCGAGGTAAAAAATAATTCAGCTGTAGTGGAACACGAAGCAACCACTTCAAAAATAGGAGAGGATCAGATCTTTTATTGTAACCAGAGAGGAATCAGTACCGAAGCTGCAGTGGCGTTGATCATTAATGGTTTTGCAAAAGAAGTGATGAACAAGTTGCCGATGGAATTTGCAATCGAAGCGCAAAAATTACTAGCCATCAGTTTGGAGGGCAGTGTCGGATGAGTATTGTGAAATGTCAAATGCGAAACCTCAAACTATAATTGGGTCTTTCAAGTCTGGCGATTCGCGGCTCACGATTATTACATATCGAATCAAAAAATAAATCAATGTTATCCATTCAGAATTTACATGCAGGCATAGAAGAAAAGAAAATTTTAAAAGGAATCAATCTCGAAATAAACCGGGGTGAAGTGCATGCGATCATGGGACCTAATGGGTCTGGTAAAAGTACATTGGCATCCGTATTGGCCGGCCGGGAAAATTATGAAGTGACTGATGGTTCAGTCGAATTTCTGGGAAAGGATCTTCTTGAATTATCACCTGAAGCGCGTGCGGGTGAAGGATTATTTCTCGCTTTTCAATACCCGGTTGAAATACCAGGATTAAGCACGGTCAATTTTATTAAGACGGCAGTGAATGAAATTCGCAAGTATCGCGGCGAAGAACCTCTGGATGCTGTTGCATTTCTCAAACTGATGAATGAAAAAATGGCTTTAATGAATATGGAAAGATCATTGCTAAACCGTTCATTGAATGAAGGATTTTCAGGAGGAGAAAAAAAACGCAATGAAATTTTCCAGATGGCTATGCTCCAACCCAAACTTGCTATTCTCGACGAAACAGATTCAGGATTGGACATCGATGCGATTCGCATTGTTGCAAATGGGGTGAATAAATTAAGAAATAAGGACAATGCTGTTTTAGTGGTCACACACTATCAGCGCCTCCTCAATTATATCGTTCCGGATTTTGTTCATGTATTGTACAATGGAAGAATTGTAAAATCCGGAACCAAGGACCTTGCATTGGAATTGGAAGCAAAGGGATATGATTTTATAAAGAACGAAGTTGATCTGGAAGTATAATTACTTCTCCCGGTTTCTGTGGCAAAAAAAAAGCAAAGTTGACCAATAAATAAAGGAATGAATACGATAGAATATTTTAAAGAGCATTTTGATCAGTTGCAATCATCCAATGATTTGAATGGATTGGGTATTATCAGACGCAATGCTTTTTCTGATTTTAGCAGGATGGGGATTCCTACTCTGAGGAATGAAGAATGGAAATATACCCGCATCAGCGGACTATTCAATAAAGAATACCAGTTTCCTGCCAATAAAAATAAATCATCCATTACCGAAGCAGACCTCCGGCCAATTCGTTTGCCGGGTCACGAACAGGCCAATGAACTGGTATTTATTAATGGTTTGTTTTCTTCAGAACTTTCTGTTATCCTTTCTGAAGAATTGCAGGTATTATCTCTTGAAGAAGCTTCAAGAAATGAATATCATGATATCGTTTTAAAACATTTTGGACATAGCAGTAATTATTTGAAAGATGGAATCAATGCACTCAACACTGCATTTGTCCAGGATGCCGTTTTTATTCATGTGAGAAAAGGCCTGATTACTGAACATCCCGTCTACATTTATCATTTGACAGATGCGAGATCGGTAAATGTTTTATCTCAGCCGCGGAGTCTTGTGCATGTAGGGGAAGGTGCACAGATACAAATTGCAGAAACCTTTGCAACATTCGGATTACAGGAAAGTCTCACCAACCAGGTCATGGAAATCATCGTTGAAAGAGACGCAATGGTAGAATATTATAAAATTCAGAATGACAGCAGTCGCGCCAGCCAGGTGAGCACGACTCATATCCGCCAGGTAGGAAAAAGTTATACTCATGCTGTTACTATTTCACTCGATGGAGGAATAGTAAGAAATAATATGAATGTAGTATTGGAAGCGCCTTACTGTGAAGCGCATTTGTATGGATTGTATCTGGCGGCAGGAAGAAGCCATATCGACAATCATACAATCGTCGATAATGTGAGTCCAAATTGCCTGAGCAACGAATTATATAAAGGAATTATGGACGATGAAGCCACGGGAGTATTTAACGGAAAAATATTTGTGCAGCAACTGGCTCAAAAAACAAATGCATACCAATCAAATAAAAATATTTTATTGTCCAATGAAGCAAGCGTCAACACCAAACCTCAGTTGGAGATTTTTGCTGATGATGTCAAATGCTCACATGGTTGTACAATCGGACAATTGGATGAAGAAAGTTTGTTTTATCTGAGATCGAGAGGCGTGAGTGAGAAAATAGCTAAATCATTATTGCTTCGCGGTTTTGCCATGGATATCCTTGAAAAAATAAAATCAGAACCCCTCCGTGCATATATCGATCAATTAATTTCGGAAAGATTAGAATTTGAAATAGCATGATAGAGACTACCGGTATACAAAAAACTTTGAATGTAGCCGCTGTTCGCAAACAATTCCCGATACTCAGCCGGGAAGTCAAGGGCAGACCCCTGATCTATTTCGATAATGCAGCTACTTCACAAAAACCACAGGTGGTAATCGATGCGCTTGTAAATTATTATACTGGCTACAATGCGAATGTGCATCGGGGAATTCATACACTTGCTGAAGAAGCGACGGCAGCAATGGAATCAACCCGTGAGGCTGTACAGCATTTCATTCACGCAAGGTCCAGGGAAGAGATAATTTTTACCCGCGGTACCACCGAAGGAATCAACCTGGTTTCATATACATGGGGAAGGCAAAATATAAAAGCAGGAGATGAGATCATCATCTCTGCAATGGAACATCATTCAAATATTGTTCCCTGGCAAATCCTCTGTGAAGAAAAGAAAGCAATATTAAAAGTAATTCCGGTCAACGACAAAGGAGAGTTGCTGATGGATGAGTATAGAAAACTGCTCAGCAAAAAAACCAAACTGGTTTCCATCGTTCATGTATCAAATGCACTTGGAACCATTAATCCGGTAAAACAGATTATTGATTCAGCACATAAAGAAGGAGCTGTCGTTTTGGTAGATGGAGCGCAATCTACCGTTCATCTGGATATTGATGTTCAGGATATGGATTGCGATTTCTTTGTTTTCTCCTCGCATAAAGTATATGGTCCGACAGGAATTGGTGTATTGTACGGGAAAAAGAATCTGCTGGAATCGATGCCCGTTTTCCAGGGCGGGGGAGAAATGATCAGGGAAGTGACATTTGAAAAAACGACTTATAATGATCTACCCTATAAGTATGAAGCCGGAACGCCCAATATTGCAGATATCATCGCATTAAAAGCTGCGATTGAGTTTGTAAATAAGACCGGAAAAGAAATAGTCCGCAATCATGAAAATGAGTTGCTGGCATATGCGACAAAACAATTGGAACAGATTCCAGGATTAAAAATCATTGGAAAGGCAAAGGAAAAAATTAGCGTGATATCTTTTGTGATAGAAAAGACACATCCGCAGGATATCGGGATCCTGCTGGATAATCGTGGGATTGCAGTCAGGACAGGCCATCATTGCGCTCAGCCTTTGATGCATCGTTTCGGTATTCCGGGAACTGTCCGCGTTTCCCTGGCCATGTATAATACAAGGGAAGAAATCGATGAATTGGTGCTGGGTGTAACAAAAGCGATAAAAATATTGTCATAGTGGATCAGAAATTTAAGACCATACAGGAAACAGAAAAAGAAATAGTAGAAGAATTTTCATTGTTCGATTCCTGGGACGATAAATACGAATATATCATTGACCTGGGAAAGAAGCTGCCGGAACTGGAAGATCAGTTTAAAAAGGATGATAACAAGGTGAGGGGCTGCCAATCCACCGTATGGCTGGTTGCTGATGATAAGAATGGAAGAATTTTTTTTAAAGCAGACAGTGATGCCATGATTGTAAAAGGACTAATCAGTATGCTGATTCGTGTTTTATCCGGGCATACGCCCGATGAAATCATATCAGCCAAACTTGCTTTTATCCAGGAAATCGGGATGACGACGCATCTGGCACAAACAAGATCGAATGGATTACTGTCGATGGTTAAACAAATGAAGAATTTTGCGCTGGCATATAAATTAAAAAATGATCAATCTCTAAATGGTCATGGACACAGAAGTATTGAAACAAAAAATAGTTGATTGTTTGAAGACGATCTACGACCCGGAAATACCTGTGAGTATTTACGAAATGGGATTGATATACGAGATCGAAATCCTGCCTTTGAACAATGTGCAGATCGTAATGACGCTCACAGCGCCGGGCTGTCCTGCAGCACAAACATTGCCTGTTGAAGTGGATCAGAAACTGAGGGAAATTGAAGGAGTGAATGATGTTCATGTTGCTGTAACCTGGAATCCACCATGGGATAAAAGTATGATGTCCGAAGCAGCTCAGTTGGAATTAGGAATGCTTTGAAATAAATAAATTAGAAATTATGAAAATTACTGCACAGGAAGAATATGGTTTGCGTATACTGATACGTATCGCCCGCTGTCAGACTGCAGAGGGAATGAGTATTCCGCAATTAAGCGAAGCGGAAGGACTCAGTCCTCATTATATTGCGAAACTGACAAGAATTCTCCGGATGGCAGGATTTATCAATAGCACGCCGGGTTATAAAGGCGGATATGTGTTGGCCAAACCTTCCAGACAGATTGGAATTAAAAATGTACTCAAAGCATTGGGAGGAGTATTATTCGATAAAGATTTTTGCGGTATGCATGCCGGCTCATTAAAACTCTGCACCAATTCTGTCGATTGTTCTGCCCGCTCCTTATGGCAAATGATTCAGTTTACAGTGGATCAGTTGCTGGATAAAGTGACGCTTTATGATTTTACCAACTCCGAAAAAGAATCTGCAAAAACTTTAAACCATATACTGGAACAAAATCTCATCGAAATCGGATCAGTGAATAAAATGATTCCCGGTTAAAAGTTCCTGCACATCTATATCGGCCAGGAGCCATATAATTTTCGAATAAAAATAATTTGCCCGGTATGGTAGGCGTCGTGCGTTATCAGGTCCATGAGCTGGCTGTCAACAGAAATTTTCGGCAAAACCTGGTTCAGTTCATCATCTGTCATTATGCTTATTTTTTTTCTTATTTCATGATGAACCGCTTTCATTTGATGAAGAACAGTCTCCCAATATTCGGGTGCTGTATTCAATACGAGAAATGTTTCATCATTGGTAGTAATTGATGAATTGAATTCCTTTCCTTTCAAATAAGTTAAAAATCTTTCTTTATAAAATAGCAGATGATTCACTAATTCCCATATAGAATGAGAGGATTTGCCCGGAGATTTCCAGCTTGCCTCCCGGGCACTCACTTCCCTCAATGCATCCTTCAGGGGAGAATACCAGCCTTCTTTGTCATATGCATTATCCCATGCATTCATCAATAGTTCTTTTTTTTCCATTGTATAATTTTTTCGATTAACAATTAAACACCTTCAATCAATATCATTTTAGTTTTTGCTACTCTCTGCCTGATTTTTTTTGCAGGTAAATAAAGATCGGACTCCCACCATTCTCTCGCTCTTGCAACGCTGGGAAATTCCAATACGACGATCCGCTCAGGGTTCCATTCTCCTTCCAGGGTTTCTGATTTCCCTCCGCGTATAATGAATTTCCCATCATAAGCCTTGATGGAGGCCGGCGTGAGTTTTTTATATTCTTCATATTCTTTTGGATCGTTGATAGAGACATCTACAATAATATATGCAGCCATAATACATGTTTTAATACGATTCTTTATTGGGTGAGCCTGATCTTTTCCAAACCACATCCTGGCCATTTCTTCTTTCGAGAATCAGCATCCTGCCATCATCGTCTTCCAGAAATATTTTCCTTCCCCTCGTATCGCTTTTCCGGAAAAATACATTATTTGTTTCAGGCAATAATTCTTCTTTTTGCCGGCCCTTTTTATGCATAAACAAACTGTTGTTTTCGATACTGATTTCACAACTAATGGTATCCGTTAGATGGTATATACCGGTATATTTTTGCAAAATTTCATCCGGGACTTTTATGGAACGAGGCAGCTGGGGTATTTCAAATACCTGGCAGGCAATCATCTTCCATGACGTATCCGTAGGATAATAGGTACTCATGGTAGCATAGGTGGTATGCAGGTTCTGACCAAAAACGGATTCATATTCATCAGCGACATAGTGAAGAACAGCCGTGTTTCTTCTGAACACAAAATGAGGATTGATCACATTGATATGGCCGGCAAATCCTTTGGGCAATGCGGTAAAATTTGCGAGGAACTCTTTTTTATTATATCCGCTTCCATCTTCCGTAATGATATAAAAATTTTGATCGAGATATTGACTCCAGGTAGCGGTATCTCCGGATGCAAGCACATTCATCAGGTTCTGTTCAATCTCTAAAATCTTTTTACTGAATTTCAGGCTGTCTGAGTACGAAACCTGTGCAACAGGCAGTAGGTAGAGGCAACAAAAAATCCCTGTTATAAGGAAGGAAACGGGTTTTTTCATATCAAAAATTATTGTCCCAATATATTCCTCATCCGTTGCAATCGGCTTAGAAATCTTGCTTTTTTTTAATATGCATAAAAAATGCCGGTCAGTCAGGTACTGACATTCATATGGTTTTTCCGGATTTATTTCAATCGGTATTTGAGCAACACTACCCCTGAGCTGAAAATTTTTGATTTGTATAATGTCAAATCCATTGTATGAGACAGGCTGCTGAACAATGGTATGCCCCGCCCAAGGAGAGTCGGATGTATCCAGAGTTGATATTCATCGACAAGGTTTAGTTTTATCAGAGAATTGACCAGTTGTCCGCTTCCATACATCATAATATTTTTCCCGGGTCTTTTTTTCAGTTTTAATATCTCATCGTTCAAATCTCCTTTCAAGAGTTCTGAATTATTCCACTCAACTTTTTTGAGTGTTTTTGAAAAAACGATTTTATGATATTGATTGATCAGGTAAACAAATAAAATATCTTCATGGGAAGAAGATGGCCCGGCAGCCAAAGAAGTCCAGAATTTTTCCATTGCCTGGTAGGTAATGCGGCCCATTAAAATGCTGTCAGATCCGCTTAATTCTTCGGCCAGTGATTCAGCCATTTCATTATTCCAGCTCTTAAAATGCCATTCGAGTTCAGAGGATGGCCCGGATATAAATCCATCCAGCGTCAAATTCATCGACACAATTATTTTTTTCATGAACGCAGAAGTTTCCACAGCAAATCTATACAGCTTGTGCCCATTTAATAAGGTGTATTAAAGACTTATACTGGGTTGTTTGCGACTTTTTCATTTTTTTTATCTTTATGTTCCTAACGATCCCGAAATTAAATTCGATTGGTTATGATACATGTTTCTATCCTGATTCCTTATGACGCTGTTGCGGTGAGTGTTGCTGATCCGCGCGTCATCTTTACAGGCGTTAATGAATTTTTGGAAAACGCGGGTAAACCCCCTTTATTCAAAGTGCAATTGGTAGGTCTTTCGAAACATGTGAAGCTGCACGGCGGTGTTTTCACTGTCAATGCAGATATCCTGGTAAAGGATCTGAAAAAAACCGATCTCATCATCGTCCCGGCGATCAGTGGCGATTTTAGAAAAGCGATTCAAAAGAATAAGGATTATCTGCCCTGGATTGTTCAGCAACATAAAAAAGGCGCTGAAGTTGCAAGTCTTTGCGTGGGCGCTTTTTTACTTGCTTCAACCGGTTTGCTGAATGGGAAAGAATGTTCCAGTCATTGGCTTACAGCAGGCTTGTTCAGGGAAATGTTTCCCGAAGTAACTCTGGTGGATGGAAGAATTGTAACAGAACAAAAAGGACTTTATTCAAGTGGTGGAGCTACTTCTTATTGGAATCTTTTATTGCACCTGGTGGAAAAATATGCAGGTCGTGAAATGGCAATCATGGCTTCCAAAGTCTATGCATTGGAAATTGACAGGAAAAGTCAATCGCCATTTATCATGTTCAATGGACAGAAAAAACATGCTGATGAACCCATTAAGAAAGCGCAGGAGTATATCGAAAACAATGTGACCGAAAAAATTTCCGTGGAAGAACTTGCGGTTAAATTCGCTATCGGGAGAAGACATTTCGAAAGGCGATTTAAAAAAGCGACGAATAACACACCTTTCGAATATATTCAACGCGTAAAAATTGAAGCGGCCAAAAAGAAACTCGAGACCAGTCCGATGAATGTGAGTGAAGTGATGTATGAAGTAGGATATATTGACAGTAAGGCATTCCGCTCCATCTTTAAAAAATTCACCGGCTTGTCGCCGGTCGGCTACAGGAATAAATACAATAAAGAAGCGGCGATTGCCTGAAAAATATTTATTTCGCAACCAGCCTGAACGTATACCATGTCTCTTCTTCCTTCGCACCCTGACTATTTCCGGAAGAATGATATCCATGGGCTCCACCCATTCCCATTCCCCCATGCATTCCCATTCCTCCCATGCCCATCGAAGGTCTTGCATGATAACCATTTCCACCTCCCTGTCCGCTCACCGCACTCAATACAAGACCCACGCTGAAATCTTTTTGCGTGGACTTTGGATTTAGATCGGCTCCAAAAATATTTTTCACAGGCACCACTACTTCATAAACGAGTATACTATCGTTGTTATTTAATTTCATTGCAATATGGATCGGGGAATTTTTATCCGCGATATCAAATTGGCCATTCTCGATATTGATAAACCCGCCGGTGCTGTAATAATCAGATTGCAGCAGCCATTCTTCTTTTCTTGAATTTATGCTGGTATTGTAGACCGGGTTTCCGTTCCTGTTGCGATAATCCTGGCCCGATTGTTTGCGGAAAGGAAAACTAATAGAAATATTCTTATTCTTTTTTCCCTTCGTATCAAAATAGATACTCATGCCGGATCTCAATATCCTTGTTTGTGTAGCGGGGTCTCTCGACAAAACACAGATATAAATATTCTTATCATCATTGGTGACATTATACTGGAAGGTATATTTTTCATTGGTGAAACGAAGCGGTAGCTTCCAATCATCTGTACTGCCATCGGCAACGACAGGAGTTTGCTGGAAATGACCTTCGGGAGCCATTTTGCTGGAGCAACTAAAGAAAATAAATGACACTAAAAAAAGTAAATAGCCCTTTTTCAATAAGCAGAGAATAAATCTCATATTAATTTTTGCCGCCAATATAATATGGCATATAGAAAATAAAACCCTAAAATCGGTAAATAATAAACGTGCATGAACTAAAATGCTGATACTATTCGTCTTGGTTTTTGCTAACAAGATGTTATTGTGAATGGTTATATTTGTACAGGCAATCATGAATGATCCGTTCCTGCCTCAAAAACTGTCTCTGTTCCAATCAATCCGCCTTATTTAAAGAATCATATTCACAATCCGGTCTCCCGATTTGAAAACAACTTGCTATGAGAATGTTTTTAAAATTTTGTCGCCAGGAGATTATTTTAATGTCATTCATTTTTTTAATGAGCTGGGAATATTCATCTGCTCAACAGAAAGATGATAGTTTCGACATAAAAAAATCAAGCTTCATTTTACCTCTTCCTCTTCCTGCATGGAAATATTCTCATTCCATAGGAGTATCCTATGTTGTTCTTCCAAAAGACTGGACACTGGATGTAATCAATGTGCCGATGTTGATGTATAACGGGAAATATACGCTTCCATATGGTTTTAATTTTCAGGCAGGGTTGTCCACTCTATTCGTTTCAAACCGATTAAATTTTGGACCGTTTTGGAATCATTCCTTTAATAATTATCACTTGGGCATTGGATACCAGGTCGCTTTTCTTTTTGGATACCTGGGCACGTTCGGATATGAAACAGCCATTCTTGGATGGGAACAGCAACCCTCACTCGTTCTTGGTTATAGTTTCAAAAAAACAGCTCTCACCCTTCGCGGAGACTTGTATTGGACAACTTCTCTTGATGTGGATGAAGGAGGACATACTATTCCGACTACCAATCCTTTTATCAATGGATTTGGTATTACTGCAACTTTTGAGCAAAGATTATACAGGAATAAACTGATGACGTTTGGTGTAAAGGTCAGCCAGCTTAGGTATCATTTTTTGGCATGGCCTGCATTCCCGGTTAATCAATACCGTTATATCGTACCTGAATTTCAATTGGGATTAAAATTTTAAAAAAAACGCATGATCAGGCTGCTTAAATATTATTTTCCTCTGGTTTCCCTGGCATTTTTTTCCTGCAAAAAAAGTGAAATTACTGTTCCTCTTATCAATTCAGACGAAAATCTCATAGGAAGCAAACCGCTGACCGACACCGTGATGAAGAACATGGAAGGTATATACAGCCTAAATGGTGGAGTAGAAAGCCTTGGGACTGAATTTGTTTGTAAAGTATCCAAATATAAACTTTCATTTTTTAGTAACAACTCAGGAATTTTTATCATTTTGAACTATGGATTGAATACAACTGACAGTTCGATTCAGTTTGCAGGTTTCTGGAGATATTCCGAAAGTAAAACACAGGGGCTGATCAATTTTTCTATTGCCAAGGCGGAAGGCGCTGCAGAATTTCTTCAAACCGGATCACCTTCGGGTTTAATTATTAAGGGTATCCTGAATAATGGAAATGGTGAGATGCAGTCCATGCAATTGGTTTTTGAACGGCCATTTTCCCCATATACCCTCCATAATGAATTTGTAATTTTTGCACATCATGGAGTTCAGACTACTGCTGATCCTCCATACACAGAAAATTCATTGAATGGCGCAATTCATGACCAGGACTATGGAGTAACCGGACTGGAATTTGATGTACATCTCACGAAAGACCATGTGCCAATTTGTGCACATGATGCCTCCATCAATATCCGTGTAACCGATAAGGGCCCGATATCCGGAAATTATATTCAGTATGATTTTGACTTTCTGGAAAAATATGTCGTGCTGACCGATGGTGAAAGAATTCCATCACTGGAACAGGTACTGAATGCATTCATTGATTCGACCACCTTGAAATATTTTTGGATGGATGTCAAAGGAGATCCGGATATTTTTAAATACATGGAGCCCATTGTAAGAAATGCCTATGCACATGCAGCGGCGGTAAATAGGGAGGTTGTAATTTTTGCAGATTTGCCTTCACAAAAAGTAATTGATGAATATAAAAACCAACCAACCTATGCAGACCTACCCACTATGTGCGAACTGGAATTACAGGATTGTATTGATCTTAATTGCAAATACTGGGGACCAAGATATTCGAGAGGATTATTACTGGATGATGTAGAAAAGGCACATAATCTTGGAATAAAAGCATTCAGCTGGACACTGAATGCAAGCTCTATCATTACCGACTATTTGCAAAATGGAAAATTTGATGGCTTTATAACAGACTATCCGGCATATGTCGTGTATGATTATTATACTATGTTTTAATTGAACTGATCGTCAATGATGAAATTAAAAGACATGTTTTTTTTGAGATCATATATAATAATTCTGATTTGTTTTTTTTCTGTTAGTGCAACAGCGCAGACCAGCAAAGCTCAGAAGGCAAAAAAGCATCCATTCTCATTTTATGCGGGTTTTGGCCCGAATATTTATTTCAATAACCTCGTTATTGCAAAAAACAAGGTGAATGAGTTTAATTATTCTTTTGTAGGAAGATTTATGTGGGAGCCGGAGCATTTTCTCAGTCTCGGTCTTGAAACAGGATATAATCGTTTGTATACAGTAAGCGTCTCATCAGCGACAGAGGGAAATGCGCATATCATAAATACTGCAATTCCCATCCAGATAGTTGTATCAATGAAATTTCTGCAGCGTTGCTATTTTAATTTTTCCATGGGACAGTCAATAATTCTGAACCATGCCACCAGTTCCAATAGTGGGGATTTTAGTGCAACGTCCTGGTCATTCGCAGATATCGGAGCAGCTCTGGGATACAGACATCATTTGAAGAATAGGTTTTCAATTGGTGCCGAAACAAAGTTTTTTTATTCTACCCATCTCAATGATAAAAACCTCGCTCTTGTTTTTATGGCCGGGTATAATTTCTAAAAAAAGATTTTTAGATTATTCTGTTCTGAGGCTGTCCACAGGATTTGCAAGAGCAGATCGGATGGCCTGAAAGCTCAGAGTAAGCGCAGTGATCAGAAAAATAAAGATGCCTGCAGCCAGGAATACCCAACCGTTGATATGAATCCTGAAGGAATATTGTTGCAGCCATCGATTCATCAAATACCATCCGATGGGGGATGCGATCAGAAATGCCAGAAGAACCAGGAACAAAAAGTCGCGCGATAAGAGTCCGATGATATTGAGTACACTTGCTCCAAGCACTTTTCGGATTCCAATTTCTCTTGTACGCTGTAAGGTTAAAAAAGATGTCAGGCTGAACAATCCTGTACATGAAAGCAATACGGCAATCATGGCAAAGTATCCGATCATTTTGCTTAAGTTTTCCTTGTCCCTGTATTGTGCATTGATATCCTTGTCGAGAAAACTGTATTCGAATACGCGCTCTGGAAATATTTCGCCCCATTTTTGTTTTATGAATGCGATGGTTTGAGGAATGTGATCAGACTGGATACTGACTGCAAACTGGGTGAAGCGGGGCACACCAACATCAATGATCAGGGGTTGCATCGGCTGGTCAAGGGGATTGAAATTAAAATCTTTAACGACTCCGATAATCTGCCCTTTTTTACCATCCTGCGAATTTCCCCGGATAATATTTTTCCCAATTGCATCCTGCGGACTCTTCCAATTAAAATATTTCACTGCGGATTCACTTATAATAAATGCCTTCAAATGATCCGTGCCGGTCGCCTTCGAAAAATCTCTTCCTGCTACTATAGGAATTTTTAGTGTAGAGAGAAAATTATAATCGACCGACACCCAGGGAACAAAAATATTATCATTGTCGGAACGGCCCTGGGGTATGACAAGCCCCAACACAAACCCCTGTCCGGGTAATGCCGAAGCGGCAGTTGCAGCTTTGATCCTGCTATATTGTTTCAATTCATTCGTGAATAAAATCATTCTTCGGCGAATGGATGAATCTACACCATACCCGATAGTGGAGGAGCCACTCCCGAAAATCGGAACAGTAACCATTTGTTCTTTCTGAAATCCGAGCGGTTTATTTCGCAGGTATTGAACCTGCTGATAGATGAGAATGGTTCCGATAATGAGCAGTGCACAAATGCAGAATTGTGTAACGAGTAATACTTTTCTCAAAATATTTTTTGACCCGCTTTCACCGGATTTTCTTTTAATGGTTTGCACAAGACTAAAACGCGTAATAAAAAAAGCGGGATAGATTCCGGCCAGGATACTGCTGCATAGAAAGATGAATGTGAAAAATAAAATATTCGGCCAGGTGATCCAGGAAAAACCTGCCAGTTGTTTATTTGTGAGCTGGTTCAACACCGGGAGAGCGAGGTTGGTAAGAATAAGCGCCAATACAAAAGAAATAAAACCGGATAAAAGGTTTTCTCCCATGAATTGAATAACTAATTGCCTTTTATCAGCTCCCAACACTTTCCGCATGCCTACCTCACGGGAACGGTTAATCGAACGGGCAGTGGCCAGGTTGACGAAATTAAGATTGGCAATGAGAAGTATTAGTATTGCGATCGTCAGAAAAATATACACGTATACAATGCTGCTTGTACTTGGATTCCCTGTCACAGATGCTGAATATAAATGCATTTTGCGCAAAGGGTCAATGGACACAGTATACAAAGCCCTGGCTCTGTCGTCCCCATATTTTTTTATGAGCTGAGTAATAGCATTCGCCACCTGTCCGGGATGGGCGCCCGGTTTTAAAAGGATATATGTATAAGAAGAATTGTAGTTCCAGTCGGTTTTGAGAAAATTGGCAATGGATTCAACCTCGACAGAAAAAAGAGTTTCGAAAGAAATCAGGAAATCAAAGCTGATATCCGAATTAGCAGGCATTTTCTTCACGACAGCGCTCACGTTTAATAGAACCTTATTATCGTAAAACAAGGTCTTGCCGACTGCATTTTGAGACCCGAAATATTTTTTTGCCATCTCATCAGTAATGACGATTGAATTAACAGAGCTGAGAGCAGATTCGGGATTGCCTTCGACAAAGGGGATGCTGAAAACCCGGAACAGATCATTATCGGAGAAATAGACTTTCTGTTCCTGGAATCTTTTTTGGGATTGAATATTTTGCTGATTATCCCGGCCCTGCATCTGGCCGCTTCTCTGGTACATCCTGCAAACTCCTGTGACCTGCGAGATATCTTTTGAAATAACCGGGCCAAGAGTAAGCGGTGTGGTGGCATCTACATTCTTTTCTCCGTTTACATCCGTATTCCATTTTACTCTATAAATATTTTCAATATTGTAATTAAATTCATTGTAGCTGAGTTCATCTTTAATATAAATCAGGATCAGTATGCAGCAGGTCATGCCAATAGCCAGGCCGAGGAGATTAATGACAGAAGAGACTTTATCATTCCAAAGATTTCTGAATGCAACTTTGAAGTAGTTTTTAAACATGAGCTATGTTTTAAGTGTGAAGAGCGAAGAATGAAGTCTTGCAAATTATTTTTGGCTGCCTTATCAAACTTAAATCATTGGATCGGTCAAAACTAACCGCTTATCAAAATCAGGATATAAAAAAATCAGACCTCATCATTTACTTTCTTCCATTCCAGTGTATATTGTATGGCATGGCGGGTTGGATGGATTGGCTGATTAAAATGTTCCGCCCAGACTTTTGTAAAGCTTGCGCCATAATAAAAAATAAAAGAAGAATAAAACACAAAAAGCAAAAGGAGGACAACGGAAGCTGATGCGCCGTAAATAGTTTGCATATTGCTGTGTAAAAGAAGGGACCGTAGCAATAATTTCCCGGCAGTGAATAATAATCCGGTAAAAATTCCGCCTGCACCCGCTACTTTCCAGTTAGGCCTTCCATCTGCAAGAAATTTAAAGATGAGAGTAAACCACACCATCACCAGGAGCATCGTAGTAAATTGCTTGAAAAGATTTATAAAAAAAATAGCGGGCCCATATCCTCCTTCACTGATTTGCTCTTTGATGAATGTACCCGTTGCTTCTGCAACTGTGACGCCAAAAAATAAAATCCCTGCAGCCATAATGATCGCCACGGATTTTGCGCGATATGCGAGAACAAATCCAATTCCGGGTTTCTTTTTTAATTGTATTTTCCATATCTGGTTGATGGAATCCCTGATTATGGCAAAAAGAGTGGTAGCTATAAATATCAGGAAGAGAAAACCTCCTGCCGCAATCAGCCAACTCATCTTTAAATTCCTCACATTATGCATCGTTTCGCGTATCTGGGACAAAATATTATTACCGAGTACTTTTCCAAGCTGATCAAAAAGGTTGCGCCTGATGGTCCGGGGATTTGCAAACAATCCAAATATCTCTACCAGGATAATCAGAATAGGAGGGAGGGCAAAATTGGCAAAGAAAGCAGTAGCTGCTGCCATTCTTAATGGATCATTCTGTCGAAATTCCTGAAAAGCTTTTTTCAATAATTTGAATATTCCTGCAGGTTTCAGAACAGCCATATGCATCCTGATTTTGATAAAAACTTCATCAACTTAATCACTTCTTTTCAAATGAGCAATTGTTGTGCTGAATTTGATTATATAAGTTATCGGATCTTTAGTATTAATTTACTTTTAATATCGAGGCAATGAGTCATCTTACAAAAGGCAGAAGGGACTTCATCAGGCGATCTGCGATGGGAATCGGGGGTGCAGCACTTGCGGGCCCGGGAGCGAACACAATGGTCATTCCTCATTCTGTCAAACAAAAAGATCAAAAGAAACTCCACATTGTTTGCATGGGAGCTCATCCGGGCGATCCGGAATTTGGTTGCGGTGGAACCATGATTCAATACAGTGATGCGGGACATTTTGTAAGCTTTCTCTATCTCACACGCGGAGAGGCAAGTGATTCCTCCAAAACTTTTTCTGAAATGGCTGCTTTGCGAACCAGAGAAGCTGAAGATTCCTGTAAAATCATCAATGCAAAACCAATGTTTGCAGGACAGATAGATGGCAATACGGTTTTGAACAAAGAGAAAAATGAAGAGCTGTATAAAATGATCCTGGAACTAAAACCGGATATTCTTTTTTCACAATGGCCGGTTGACGCACATCCGGATCACCAGGTAACAGGTTTATTGGCATTGACCTGCTGGATAAAAAGCGGGAGACAATTCCATCTTTATTTTTATGAAGTCAATACCGGAAGTGAAACCATGGGATTCAACCCAACAGATTATGTAGACATTGCCAGCTCCCATGAAAGGAAAAAAACAGCCATGTTTGCTCATAAGACTCAATCTCCGGAAGAAACTTATACGACATTCTTTAAGCCGATGGAAGAATTCAGGGGTCTGGAAGCAGGCGTAAAAATTGCAGAAGCATTTATTCATTTCAATCCCCCTTCTGACCGCACACATATTTTAGGATTGGGCTGATATTTTATTCCAGCTAACGGAGATGGCAAAGCGAAAAAAATAAAAAAATGATCAACGGAAATTTTAGCTTGCATATGGGTATATATACAATGATACATTTCTTCAAAAACCCTATCTTTATGCGATGGTAAATATTCGCCCTATCTCAACTTTTTATTTTAGAGCCTGATGAGGAAAGGCTTTACCAGATATATCTGTTTGTTCATCTTGCTGATCCCTTTTTCATGTATAAGAAATGTTGATCCGCCGATACGAACGGTCCCTCCCAAACTTGTAGTGGAGGGATGGATTACAACAGATCCTCCTCCTTATACAGTTAACCTGAGTTATTCCGGGAAATTCACCAACGCATCCCAGGTCGCGGAAGAATCTTTTATAACGGATGCTAAAATGTCGATCATTGACGATTTGGGCGACTCGACGGAATGTATCTGGGTAGGTAATGGATCCTACCAGAGTGCTGATTCGAATTTCATAGGGAAGGTCGGGAGATCATATACACTCAAAATTTATTTATCAGACGGGAATGTCTATATCTCAAGTGCTGAAAAAATAGAGCCTGTGCCACCGATTGACAGTGTATCCATCACTTATGACAGCAGTGTAATTACTGATGTGAGGCCAAACCAGTTGATCGTATCCGTTAATCTGAAAGATCCGGGCGGTGTTTCGAATTTTTACAGGTGGACGGCTTCGGGATATGTCCCTCGCAAATCCTGGGGAGATTCCTGCAAAAATTTTGCCGGACCCTGTCCAGGGCCTTTTGCCTGCGATTGTGCAGCGTATTGCGAGCAATTTCAGTCAAATAACCAGATCAATGTCATGTCTGATCAATACCTCGATGGAAAAAATATTTTGATGCATCCGGTTTTTTATTCGCCATTATATTGGTTTGGCAGCCATTTTATAGAAATCAAACAATATTCGTTGAGTCGTACTGCTTATCTTTTTTGGGAACAATACCTGGCCCAAACCAATCGAACGGGCAGCATTTTGGATCCTTTGCCTGCCTCGTTAACCGGAAATATTTACAACCAGGCGAATAGCAATGATGTTGCGCTGGGATTATTCTCGGCATCCGATGTGGTCTCAAAAAAAATAGTTATCGTGCCAAAGAATATGCAGAAATACTGGCTGGAAAGCGTCGCCGGTCAATTTATTCCGAAAGGAAGTTGTCATGGCGTATTTCCGAATTCGCTGGAAAATGATACGGATCCGCAGGGGTGGGGGGGCGCGCAGGAGATCGACCTTCAATAGTTTTTTTAAAGACGAATCTGCGTTTAGCCCTGACCGATATGAAAAAAATACTAATGGGTTTATATATAAAATCTGGAAAAGATTTCTAATTACTAAACTGTTTATTGATGACTGCCGGAATGATTGCTCAAATTTCTAAGACCCGCCTCAGCATATTGAGCCTGGCAGTTTTTCTGGCATTATCTTTCCCTTCAACGGCTCAAAAAATTGAATTTTCGGGAAAAGTAATTGACTTTGATACAAAGGCGCCCGTTGCAGGTGTAACAGTTACCATTCCATCCATTAATAAATCTACGGCAACAGACAAAGCCGGTAAGTTTTCATTCTCTTTAGAAATTGATGATTACTATATTTCTTTTACTTCGGTTGAATATAAAACAACGACCCACCACGTCTATCTCCTGGATGAAAAATTTATTACGGTGGAGCTTAGACGAAAATTGCCTACGGAATTGCCCGAAGTCACTGTAGAGACAAGAAAAAAAGATGCGAATGTCTCCGACCCGAAAATGAGTACGGTCAATATTAATATTTCCCATCTTAGAAAAACACCGCTTGTATTTGGAGAAGCAGATATATTGAAAGCATTGACTTTGCAGACCGGGATTACGACGATCGGCGAAGGAGCAGGCGGATTCAGTGTTCGCGGAGGTAGTGCCGATCAGAACCTGATATTGCTGGATGGCGCTCCGGTTTTCAATACATCGCACCTGCTGGGATTTTATTCCACCATCAGTCCGGAGTCAGTCCAGGATTTCACATTGTACAAGGGAGCGATTCCCGCTTCTTATGGAGGAAGATTGTCGTCATTCGTTTCACTCAATATCCGGCCGGGCAATGAAGATACTCTTCATTATGGAGGAAGCGTAAGCCCCGTAAGTGTGCATTTATTTGCTGAAGGACCAATCAAAAAAAAGAAATTGACTTTTTCGGTGGATGGCAGGCTTGCATATCCTAAATTTCTGATGAATCAATTCCCCGGATCTGTCAGCAACAGCAATGCTTTTTTTTATGATGTCGTTGGAAAATTAGTCTATCGTTTCGACGAGAGGAACCAAGTGGGAATTTCTTTTTACCGCAGCTATGATATTTTTAAGTTTCCCGGTGACACCAGCTATACCTGGCAATCCAATATTGTTGCATTGAATGGAAGATCGCAGCTTTCAAAAAAACTCTCTCTTTATTATAACGGCAACATCAGTTATTATTCGTCTGATATCAATGGCACTCAGCCTGATTACGAATTCAGGTTAAGAAGCACAATTAAAAACCTGGAAGCAAAACTCAGCCTGCATTACCAGGCAGCAGAAAAAATCTATTTTGAAGGAGGATATAATTTTATCAGGCATGTTGTGAGTCCGGGTGAATTGACACCGACAAATAGCAAGAGCCAGATCAATGCGATGACTTTGAACGAGGAATTCGGGGATGAAAATAATTATTATTTGCTGGGACGTTTTGATATCACAAAGCTGATCAGCTTCGAAGCAGGGATGCGATATGCGGATTTTGCTTACAGGGGCCCTAATACCGTCTACCAGTATGCGCCGGGACTTCCTTTGTCAAAAGAAACAATTGTCGACAGTATTACTTACCCGAAGGGGCACACGATTCAAAAATATGGAGGATGGGAACCCAGGTTATTATTGAAGATCGGGTTGAATGAACAGACTTCCATCAAGCTCAGTTATATAAGAACGCAACAATACCTGCAGTTGGTTTCTAACACCATTGCAATCACGCCTGTCGACTACTGGAAACTCAGCGATCCGCTGATCAAACCGGCGGTTGCAGACCAGTTATCGGCCGGAATATTCCGGAATTTCAGAAATGATGAAATCGAATCATCCATCGAAGGCTTCTATAAAAAATCTGA
Source organism: Puia sp. (assembly GCA_035499855.1). GTDB lineage: Bacteria > Bacteroidota > Bacteroidia > Chitinophagales > Chitinophagaceae > Puia. The sequence goes on from DATJXY010000092.1 coordinate 23,632, forward strand.
TAATCTCCTCGATTATAAAAACGGGGCATCCTTATCGATGAATCCGTACATAGATGCCGACCTGCTTCCTGCAAAGGGAAAAGCATATGGTGTTGAATTCAATGTCAGAAAAACAAGAGGAAAATATACGGGACAATTAGCTTATACCTGGTCGAGATCACTGATTGCGGATGTCACTTCTTACCCATCTGAGCAGGTGAATGGGGGTGAATATTATCCTTCCAGCTATGACAGACCGTTCAATCTGAGCCTGACAGGAGGAATCAAATTGGGAGAGGGTTGGGAATTCGGATGCACTTTTGTGTATATTACCGGCCGCCCTGCCACTTATCCTGACGGAACTTATGTGATCAACAATACGGTTGTCACCAATTATTCTGTCCGCAATGCCGACAGGATACCTGATTACAACAGGCTTGATATTTCTTTCTCTCATGATTCCAGGGTAACGGCAGATCAAAAAAAATATTGGATCATTAATTTCTCTATCTATAATGTATATGCGAGAAAAAATCCTTACTCTGTTTATTTCCAAAGAAGCGGCAATGTACTCTATGCTTATGAACTTTCTGTGTTAGGAACCATCATCCCTTCGGTTACTTTGAGTTTTTATTTTTAAATATATGAGACGGGCTTTAGTTGGTTGTGTTGTTGTTTTTGTGAGCTTATGCTTTTTTTCTTCCTGTATAAGATCCGTCAATCCTCCGATCAGAACTGTGGAACCCATTCTGGTGGTGGAAGGATCAGTAAATACAGGTACGCCTCCTTACGCCATTCAGCTAAGCTATTCCGGGAATTATACAAATGCTTACCGGGTTCCGGAAGAATTATTTATTACGGATGCCAATGTAACCATTCAGGACGATCAGGGTGATAGTACTGTATGCAAATGGACAGGCAATGGAACTTATGAGTCAGTGGATTCTAATTTCAGAGGAGTAGTGGGACGTTCTTATACATTGAAGGTTTATTTATCCAATGGAAAAACATATATTTCCTCACCCGAACCCATAACCGCAGTTCCTCCGATCGATAGCGTCTCCATCGTATACGATAGCACTTTTATTACGGATGTGCGACCCACGCAATTGATCATATCTATTAATACGCATGATCCTGCAGGCGCACAGAATTATTACCGGTGGACTTCCTACGGATATATTCCGCGTAAATCTATCGGCGGTCCTTGCGGTTCCAGTCCCCCGACTTGTGGACTGCTTTGTAATTGCAATGCTTTTTGTGAGCAGTTGCTTGAAAATAATCAGATCAATATATTATCCGATCAGTATATAAACGGAAAGGAAATCATACAGCCGGTTTTTTATTCCCCGCTTTATTGGCAGGGAAAACATTTTATAGAGATCAGCCAGTTTTCTATCAGCCAAAAAATATATCAGTTCTGGGAACAATACGAGGCGCAGACAAACCGCACAGGAAGCATCCTGGATCCTCTTCCCGCTTCCTTAACTGGTAATGTTTACAACCAGGCTGATTCGAATGATGTTGCTTTGGGTCTTTTTTCTGCCTCCGACCTGGTCACCAAAAAAATAATTATTACTCCTTTTTTTTTACAGGATTACTACCTGATCAGCGTAGCGGGTCAGTATATTCTTTCAGGATCCTGTCATGATGTTTTTCCTAATACGCTTCCCAATGATACCGATCCGGAAGGATGGGAGAATGCACAGTTAATTGACCTGAGATGAGCGGGTAATTTGTTTTCCAAAGTTTAAAACTCTGGAAACGGAATTTTTCTGCCTTCTTTCGCCGATTGCCTTGCCGCTTCCAGAATCCTTACCACAATCAAATTATTTTCAAGTGAAGAAAGGTCATTGCCCGGTTGAATTTGTTTTCTCAATACCGCTGCGAGATAGGACAGGCTCCCCTGGAATAGGGTAGGCTTCACCGTTACACTATAATAAGTATTCGTATCCCTTTTTTCAAGTGTATTGCTGTTCAATGCATGCAGATAACTTTTCTCACCAAAAACTTCCAGATCCTTGATTCCGAATGGCCAGTTCCAGGATGCTTCAATGATTCCTGTCGCATCGGGATATTCCAGTAAAATTGTGGCGTCATCATCTACCTTAGGATAGATAGCTGGTTTGATATGCTTCGTAACTGCGGTTACAGAAACAGGAGCTTTTCCATTCATGAGCCAGGTCATGAGGTTGGCGCCATAACAGCCAAAATCAATCAATGCGCCTCCGCCATTTTTTTCAGGATCAGTCAGCCAACGCAAAAAATCCGGACTGCATCCGATTTCCTTCGGACCCTGGTGGCCCATATGCACCACCATTTTCCGGATATCCCCAATCGCTTTTTGCTGATGAACCATTTCATAAACCTGCTGGTTACTCGAATACCATGTCGTTTCATAATTTGTCAATACCAGGATATTGTATTGTTTCGCCAGTGAAGCGATCCGGTCTGCCTGTTTTACTGTTGTTGCCAATGGTTTTTCCACCATCACGGAAATTCTTCTCGGTGCACAGGCTTCCACGACAGATAAGTGGTCTGCAATAGCATTGAAAGCAAGTACAGCATCCGGTTTGATATGATCCAGCATGGCCGATACATTCTTATAGAAAAGCGAATCCGGCAACTGATAATTTTTTTTATAGCGCTGCACGAGCTGGTCGTCAGATTCTGCAATACCCAGGATGACTACTTCTCCCTTCTTATATTGATTCATGATGCCGAGTACATGATCATGGTTGAGTCCTGCTATGCCCACTCGTAGCGGTTGTGCATGGCAGTTAATATTGATAAACAGGAGGGCAAAAAGAGAAACAATCAGGCAATTGCTGAATAAAAATATTTTTTTCATTTTTCTGGAATTGATATAAAATCCTGAATCCGGTAACCGGTCCCTTCATCATGGAATACATTAATATGGAAAGTTATGGATTGAAAGGAATTCTTTGGATAAAACCGTATTCATATTCTTCGGTTTCTACTCCCATATGTGCATAAATATATTTGCCGTCGGGTGAAAATGCCGCCTGAACAAATTCCATATTCCCGGAAGAAATTCTTTTTAAACCTGTTCCATCGGGCCTGATCGAATAGAGCGCTCCCGAATTGGCCGGACCTTCCCTGTTGGAAGAAAAGATAATAAAATGTCCATCCGGCGACCAGACAGGCCATCCATCATAGGAAGCATTTTTGGACAGGTTCATCTCATTGCTGCCATCAGGATTGCAAATAAATATTTCAGAGTTCCTGGTTCCTGTTGTAAAATCCCATTGATACCCGGGATCATTGGTTACTTTTCGAAACACAATCTTTTTTCCATCGGGAGCATAGCAAGGGTAGGTAGAAATCGTTTTGTTATTTGTGATCTGCCGGAGATTGCTTCCATCGCTATTCATCTCAAAAATTTCCAGGAACTGCTTGCTCCAGGGAATGGTTAAATCGGGGGATGTTCTTGCTGAATTAAAGATTATCTTTTTTCCATCCGGCGACCAGTTCGGATGGGAGTCATCTCCCTTAGCATTGGTAAGTCTTATGAGATTCGATCCATCTTTATTAATAACAAATATCTCTGAATTATCAGAATCAGGTTCTGCAGCAAAAACGATTTTTGATCCGTCGGGAGACCATTTTGGAGAGACTTCATTCCAACCAAGATGAGTCAATTGTTTTAAATTATTTCCAGAACTGTCGATAATATAAAGTGCTCTTTTCCCTGACCGGTCAGAACTAAAAACTATCCATTTCCCATCCGGGGATACGGAAGGATATACATCATTAATACTGGTGATTAGTTTGCCCTGTGCAAAAGATTGCAGTGAGAGAAGAAAAAAGACAAGGGTTCCAGCTAAGGTTTTCATTTTAAAAATCGGAGATTTTAAATAGTGAGGCTTGCTTTTGCAAACGAAATCAAGCAAAAATCTTAGTCGAATCCCGATAAGGGGGCCAGAGGCGGAAGGTATCATGGCTGTGATTTTTTTTCATCCGGGGATATGCCTGCGATATCTGCTCTCTGCTGCCTCAACCAGTCAAGATCCTGTTTGATCAGTCCAGTTAGTTCATGGTTATAACCTGGTTTTCCTGCATAAGAAAGCAGGCGGATATGATATGCTTCCATTTCCCTAATTCTTTTTTCAATATTCTGCAAATCCATGACCGGCATGATTGCAATATCAGGAAATAATAACAAATTTTCCAGCCCTTATTCAAAACCTGTGATTTTTTTTGATGAAAGGATATTTTTCAGGGAAGAATCTGTATCATAAATATCTTAACCATTTTTTTTCGGTATGATTCGCCTTGTATTTTCCATACCATTTGCAAAGCGGATACATGACGATCACTATCCCGATCCATACCAGGTAAATTGCCCAGAGACCGATACCGCTTCCGGATTTTGGTCTTCCGAAATTAAATCCAAATACCAGGTCAGATCTTTTGAATCCCTGCATGAAAACCATCGCAAACATCAGGATATGTATGATGTAAAAGTGAAGTACGAAGTAAAACAAGGGTGTCCGGCCAAACACGATTGCGATATCCGTGAATTTATTTTTCTTTCCTTCAATGAAAAAGAGAATAATAAACATGATTCCCAGTGTTACCAGGCAAAATATAAGTGAAGGCGGATATTTTGTGATATTGATGAAAGAAAGAAAAGTATATAATCCATTTTTCTGAACTGCCCAAGGAAATGAATCGCCGTAGACATTGATGAAACGGATGACGACGAAGATTGCCAGTGCGCTTATTCCGATTTTTAAAAATAATTTTTTCCTTTCTGTTCCCGGAATTTCGAAAAATCTGCCTGCAGCGAAACCAATCAGCATAATTCCTAACCAGGGAATGGGTGGATAGGCCATGACAAAAATTGTCTTCGGGCTTATATTGATGACACCCGGTTGAAAGAAAAGAGCAACGATCCGGATAACAGGACCATTGATCATCGGCAGAAATTGTATGAGGTTATGAAAACAGATAATGATTAGTCCGATGATAACAATTGTTTTGCCGGAAGCCTTCAATAAAAAAGACAGTATGATAAACCCGAAACCGATGGTTGCAATGACATCAAAAATGAAAGTGCTGAAATGAATGTCAAACCATAATGCGAAATTAACCAGGGTAAACTCCAATACGACTAACCAGAGTCCCCTCGTCAATAAAAAACGCCTGCTTACATCGGGATTAGTACTGTTTTTAAAAGACAGCCATGCAGAAGCGCCAGAAAGAAAAACAAAGGTTGGCGCGCATAGATGCGTTATCCATCTTGTAAAAAAGAGCAGGGGAGTAGTCGTTGTTAAATTGGTGGGATTTTGAGTGATCGAGTCAGTATGCATCAGGTCACGGACATGATCAAGCGCCATAAGGATCATGACAATGCCTCTCATGATATCGATACTGCTAAGCCTTTTCATTTTGAGCAATGTTTAAGAGAGGGCGGTTTTAATCGCCGGCAATTTTTCTTTGTATAAACCTGAAATTACAAATGCGATACCGCTAAAAGCCAATGCTTCAAACACACTCGTGACTTCATTCCCCTTGTCAACATAAGGATCAGCAATAGCTCTTGGTATATGAAGAAGAATCACCCATAGAAATAACATGATTCCAAGCAGGAGGCTCACCAATCTTATCTGGAATTTTAAAATGATTGCGATGCCGGAACAAATCAAAGCCACGGCAGCAAAATAAGTCCAGAACATTTGCGCGCCGATCCAGGCAGGAACAAGTGCAGATACAAATTCAGCATATAAAAAATGACTATATCCGAAAATGATCATGGTGATTGAAAAGAAAATGCGCCCCAAAGGAATAAAATTTTCTAAGAACCTGATCAGGGAATTATTATTCCATGCACCTCTCTCATTAGTAAAAAAACCTGCCATCACAAAAGCTCCTCCTGACAGCGCCAGCTCTTTCAATGGATTTACCCACAGGCCCACATGTTTAGCTAAATTGGGACTGAAAATTAAATTGTATGGAAGATGAAAAAAAACGAAGCATAAAAAAAGAAATCCTCCGAAAAGAAGTGATACTGTTCTCACATTTTTGCCAACAATGATTGCGGCTCCTGAGAGAAGCCAAATTACTCCGACAATATAAGCCCAGATGGGTGATGCATGAATCCATGCGGGCCATTCCTGCAGGATCATCGGACGGAAATCTCCGTATATGAATTGCTGTATTCCGATACAGAGTATGCCAATGCCATAAAAAATGCGCGCTGTTTTGTACAAATTTTGCATACGGGGTTATGAATTTCACTGGTAAGTTCATTAAAAAAAAGATACTGCGATAAAAGAATCAACGAACAACCAGTTTATGTCAATAGATAACGGATACCAATAGGTTAGAACCTGGTTTCGCACAAGAAACAGAAAACATTTTATTCCAGTGCAGAAAACACTTGTTCTTTATAACTTCTTCCGATGGGTATTTGTTTGCCATTTATTTCGATATCGGTCGCAGTGAACGCATCTATCTTATCCTTTGCCACAATAAAAGAACGATGGATGCGGAGGAAATTATTTTTCGATAAGAGTTCTTCCACCTGTCCCAATTGAATTTTTGTGAGGATCGATTTGTTTTTTGAAGTGATCCGGATATATTCTTTCAGGCTTTCGATATAGAGAATTTCATCCAGGAAGACTTTGATCTTCTTCTTGCTCACGCTAAAAAAAAGATAGGCTCTTCCGTTAGATCCAAAACCCGGTTCCACGGTTGAAACAATTTCCTGTTGCAGTATCATTTTATTGACTGCGGTTAAAAAACGGCTAAATTCAATTGGCTTGAGCAGATAGTCGACCACATTCAATTCGTAACCCTGTAATGCATATTCATGGTAAGCAGAGGTAATAATAATTCGTGGAGGATTTTTTATGGATTTAATAAAATCAAGGCCTTTCAATTTAGGCAAATGAATGTCAAGGAAAATAAGATCGATGGTTTCCCGCTGCAGCAGGTCTATGGCGTAAATAGCATCGCTGCATATTGCTTTCAACTCCAGAAAAGGCACCTGGCTGATATATTCTCCCAGCACTTCGGCAGCGAGTGGCTCATCTTCCACAATCAGGCAATTATATTTTTGCATGGCTTTTAAGATTTATTTTTAGATGCACTTTAAAAAGAGAAGCTTCATTCTCTGCCCGCATGTCATAATCCTTATAAGTCAGTTCTAATTGTCTTTTTACATTCGTCAGACCGATATTTTCAGAGACCGGATTTATTCCATTATTTTCTTTGGTGTTTTCAATATTAAAATCAAGCAAACTGTTTTGCAATTGCATGTCGATATGGATATAAGACTTAAACCGGTTCTCACTCGCTCCGTGCTTGAAAGCATTTTCTACAAAAGGCAATAACAGCAATGGAGAAATCGGTTCTGCTTCGTTGTCAATTTTTTTTTTAAAATCAATGGTCAGCCTGCCGTTATATCGTATTTTCTCCAGCTCAATATAATTATCCAGCATTCTGATCTCATCTCCGATTCTGATGGAAGATTTTTTTGTTTCATACAACATAAAGCGCAAAAGCTTTGACAGTTTCATGACCGCTTCGGGCGCTTCATCTGATTTTTTTCTGGCTAATGCATAAATATTGTTCAGCGTATTAAAAAGGAAATGAGGGTTAGTCTGGTTACGGAGAAATTTTAATTCTGTTTCCAGCTTCTCCCGGATTAAGTTTTTTTCCATTTCTTTAGCTGCCATTTGAAGTCTGATCTGTTTGATGGTAATAGCGGCACCGGAAGCAAAGCCAATATCCATTAAGGCTACAAGAAAACTGATTATGTTAAAGTAAGAGGGAAAATTATCAGGCCAATGATAAATTACAGGATGAATAAAATAGATTATCAAAGCACGATAAAGACATACTGCGGCGGTTATTGCAAGCAGTGAATAAAGAATATTAATTTTTATTTGTGCATTTTGTCTGACTATTTTATCGAGTATGACATACAACAAGAAATAAGTAAGCAACAATTTTGGAATCAAAAAAACCAGGCAGGCTTCGGTAGCCACGATGATCCTTTCTTTTTCGGAAAAATTTCCTAACTGCGGGGCATCCACGAGATAAATCAAAACAATATCCTGAAACAGGTATACCACCCAAAAAGAAATATGAAATAAAACCCTTTTCATGGACTATAAAATTCGTAAAAAACAATTGTTGCAGGTAAAAAGGATATGAAAAGATATTGTTTGTGTATGAACAGTTTATTATGGTATAAGAACGTTACAACCTCCGGGGTTCTAGAGAACCCCGGAGGTTGTAGGGAACCCCGGAGGTTGTCAGGAACGCCGGAGGTCTAATTATTCAACTTTACTTTCTGCCATCACTCCTTTATAAATGGTTCTTTTCAGCGCTTCATTGAAAGGATTTCTGAAATCCACTAATATATTGGATCCGTCAAAAATGCAACTGATGATTTCCGTATGCGGACTCTCGGTATAACGAAGCGTAAGTTCCAAATTTTTTTCATCCAGCCATTGATAAGACCCCGCTACTTTATATGAAGTCAATCCCTGGCGATTTCCCCTGATGGAAGCAACAAGATATGGCCCTCGTTTTGTGGTTTGACCATTGATCCACTTTCCTGCGCCGAAAGAAATCTGGTGTACAGCAGAATCTGTTTTGAGCGTGAGATTGCAGATTCCATTTTTAAAATCAAGGCGAATTCCTTTAAAACTTCCCGAATCCACATTAAATGTTTTGCCTCCGACAGCAGATTCCAAATCCGAATGGCCGCCTTTGCCTGGTGTCAACATCAAAGAAGATGATTTGCTTTTTAATCTTGCAAGTGCATGAGGGTTGGCGGGTAATTTTTTAGATTGAAAAGCAGGAAAAATATATTTCCAGACAAGATTGAATTCCGACTGCATATTGCGCGTTTCCGAAGTGATCGCGATCACTGCATCTTTATCTGGCAATATGATAATAAACTGACCCATTGCCCCATCGGCCCTGAATCCATTGTTGCGACAACGCCACATCTGGTAACAATAACCCTGTAGCCAGTCGCTCGAATCCTTTCTCGATTGAGGAGCATTCGGATCCTGGTCAATTTTTTTGGTAGAAGCTTCAGCGATCCATTGTTTCGATAAAACCTGTTTTCCATTCCAGATTCCTTTTTGCAGGAATAATTGTCCGAATTTGGCCATGTCCTCTGTTTTTAATCTCAATCCCCAACCGCCGGTATTAATTCCCTGGGGACTATATTCCCAATCTATTCCTGAAATTCCCAGTGGCTGAAACAAACGGGGCTTTAAATAATCAAATACTTTTTTACCGGTAACTTTTTGAACAATCGCCGAAAGCATATAGGTTCCCATTGAATTGTATAGAAATTTTGTTCCGGGTTCATTAATGATCGGAGTTTTCAAAAATGCTTTTACCCAATTATCATAATTACTACCTATTTCGGCGGTAGGATCCGGTTGCATTCCAACACTCATGCTCAGCAAATCTTTTACTCTTAACTCCGACAGGTATGGACTAACGGTGTCGGGCAGGTCATTTGGGAAAAAAGAAATTACTTTATCGTCAACGGAAAGTTTTTTTTCTGTCACTGCAAATCCAACCGCAGTAGCCGTAAAACTTTTACTTACTGAATACATGGTATGTTTCAGGTCCGAACGATATGGGTTCCACCATCCCTCGGCAATGATTTTGCCATGTCTAAGTATCATGAAACTGTGAAACTCATGATTGGTTTGAGCAATGGCATCCAGGAAGTGTGTGATGGAATCTGAAACTACTCCCTGCGCTTCGGGGTTACTGATGGGGAGCGAATTTGGCTTCTGCGCGAACGACTGGATACTCCAGAAAAAAAAGAATAATATTTTTTTGACTGGCATGAATAAAGATTTGAATTGATTTAGCTTTCCTCATTGAAATTCCTACTTATTTTTTAAATAAAACAGATCGAAAGAAATTATTTAATGGCTATTTTTTTGAACCGGCCAGTTCATAAGCAAGCTTCAATGCATCTTTGAACATGTCTTTTCTTACTTTTTTCAGTTCCACAAAAGTGGCGCCTCTCTTTCCCCAGCCACCCGGGACGGGAAAAAAAATCTTGTTATCATAAGCACAAAAAACGGATTGATCAACCAATGAGAGTTTAAGCATGGCCCTGTTTTGCTTTGGCCACCAGGTCGAAAATATTTTTTTATTTCTGCGGAATGATACGAGGTCAAAATGCGGCAACTCAACAGTGTCGGGGAAAGAAAGCGCCCATTGTCTGAATTCGTCAATATCAACCATATAATTGAATTCAAAATTATATATTTGCAATCCAATTTCAATATTTGGGGGATTAGCTCAGTTGGCTAGAGCGCTAGCGTGGCACGCTATAGGTCGTCGGTTCGAATCCGATATCCTCCACAAAAGTGTAAGGCTCTTTAAACAGAGCTTTTTTTTATGCCCTTTTTGTTTACATTATTTATTCCATCTCAGAGGATCCATATTATGTCGGCCATACAGAAAACTTAAATAACAGACTATTCCGGCACAACAATTCCGGAAATAAATCAACAAAAAAAGCGAATGATTGGAAACGAGTTTATCCAAAAGAATTCCGAACAAGATCCGAATCAGTCAGAAAAGAAATTGAAATCAAGAAGAAAAAAGCAGGAAATATATTGAATGGCTTATCGGTTCAGGTGGTTGGTGCGTCCAGGTGCATGCCGGGAAGGTCGTCCCGTACATACGGGACTCCGATATTCTCCACTAGATAAAAAGGCTCACATATTAGTGCGCTTTTTTTATGTTTTTTCGTATTATATACTTTAGTCGTCGGCTAAAGCATCTCTACCATTCAAATAATAAATTTGGCTTGCCACACCTATTTTACATACATTTAGTGAATTAATCGTCATTATGAAAGGAACTCATCTTGGTGAATTTGAAGAACTGGTATTGCTCAGCATTGCTTCGCTGGTTAATGAAGCCTATAGCGTAGCGATTTGTGATGAGCTTTCCAAACATGCCAGGCGCAGCGTTAAACTGGGGGTTGTCCATGCTGTATTGAACCGCCTCGAAGAAAAAGGCCTGGTAAAAAGTGAACTCGGTGAAGCCACAGCAACACGCGGCGGTAAAAGAAAACGTTTTTATTTTCTTACCGGGGCAGGAAAGGCCTCACTGGTGCGCACAAAGGAAATACGCGACCAGCTATGGCAAAAGATTCCTAAGCTTATCTTAAAACTACGCTGATGAAAAAGAAAAAAATAGTGAATCCGCCGGCATGGGCAACAAGGTTCCTGCATTGGTATTGCCGGCCTGAATTGTTTGAGGATCTGCAGGGCGACCTCAACGAATTTTTTGAACGCAACCTCAGAACAAAAGCGGCTTTTATTGCAAGAATCATTTATATCATCGATGTGATTAAATTTTTAAGATCATATACCATTCGTAAACCATCATTTAATAACCCGTTTATCAGGAAAGTTATGTTAGGTAATTATATTAAAACATCGGCCCGCGTGATTATGCGCAGTAAATTGTTTTCGGGGATCAATATCGTTGGACTGGCTATCAGCATGTCGGTAGGGATGTTGATTATTGCATTGGTTTCGGATCTGTATTCGTACGACAGTTCGCTTAAAAACAGGGAAAGGATTTTTCGTATTACAACAATTGATGAATACGCCGGGCAACCGAATAGGGAACTTGCCAGTACGTCGTGGAAGGCTGGCGAACTTGTCAAACAAAAAGTACCCGGCATTGAATCCATGACCATTTTACGAAGAGAGTTTCGCGGCGATGCAAAAATCGGAGATCTCGTCATTCCCGTAACAGGTTTGTATGCCGACGAAAATTTTTTCGATGTGTTCAGCTTCCCGTTGCTAAATGGCATTGCCGGCACGGCATTGAAGGAGCCTCACTCACTGGTGCTTACTGAAACCACTGCAAAAAAATTATTCGGCAGCCAGGAGGTGATTGGCAGGGTGGTGAAGTTTGATTCGACAAATTATATCGTGACCGGCTTAATGAAAGACATCCCGAAACTTTCACATATCAGCTTTGAAATGCTGGTTTCCCTGTCATCGATCGATACAAAAAAACCAGAGTGGGACGGAGGCTATTTAGACTGGACAAATATTTATTCGAATTATGTATATATGCTGTTTTCGAAAAACACGGACCCAAAGTCTGTGATAACAGCATTAAATAAATTGGATAATGACGAGAATGCCTCACTCAAAAACCGGAAGATATTGCTCTCGATACAGGCTTTGAAAACAATACCTGTTGGCAAACCGAAAGGCAATGAAATTGGCAATGTTATGAGTAGTGTCGCGGTGATTACAATGGCAGCTCTCGCTTTTGTGATCATTATTTCGGCATGTTTTAATTATACCAATCTTTCCATCGCGCGTTCGCTCAGGCGTTCACGTGAGGTTGGCATAAGAAAAGTCATCGGCGCTGTGCGAAGCCAGGTGATAGGGCAGTTTATCGCCGAATCGGTAATCATATCACTTTGCGCATTGTTCTTTGCCTTTTTTATTTTTCTCTTGCTTCGTGTTCAATTCCTTTCTTTTCACCCGGAAGTGGAAAAATTATTTTCACTTGAACTTTCTCCTAAACTTATCTCCTATTTTATCCTGCTGGCAATTGTCGTTGGCGCGATCGCAGGGTTTTTGCCTGCGCTGTTTTATTCGAAAATAAATGCTGTCCAGGTGCTCAAGGATGCTTCTTCAATAAAAGTGTTTAAGCATGTCAGCCTGAGAAAAGCATTGATCATAATTCAATATACATTCTCGCTTATTTTCATTACGGCAACCGTTATTGGATATGATCAATACAAAGGTTTTTTGCGTTTTGACCTGGGGTTTACTACAGAAAATGTATTGAACATAAGATTACAGGGCAATAAAGACGATGTCTTTGTGAAGGAATTATCAGCTCTGCCAGCTGTAAAAGGCATTTCAAAATCATTAATGGTGAGCAGCATCGGATCTATTTATGGTGGTACTGTGAAGTACAATGATCCGTTGGATTCATCCAACGTTGAATTAAACACTATTGACGAACATTACCTGCCCCTCCATAATTATAAATTGTTGGCAGGGAGGAATTTTACAGCTAAACCCAGGAATTCGCCAGAGACGGAAGTGCTGGTGAATGAACAAATGATCAGGCGATTTAATATCGGGCACAACAATCCTGAAAAGGCAATCGGTCAAATAATAAACATTGAAAATAAAAAACTAATGATAATCGGTGTGTTGAAAGATTTTCATTATGGAACGCTGGAAAATAAAATCGACCCTGTTGCATTTGAATATTCACCCGAGCCTGATGGATATATCAACGCAAAGATCGAGACGGGAAATATGTCTGCTGTGCTTACCAGTATTGGAGCAATTTGGAAAAAGATAGACAAAGTGCACCCGATTGATGCAAAATTTTATGATGACCAGATAGAAGAGGCATATAGCCAGTTTTCAGTAATACTAAAAATAATTGGCTTCTTTGCTTTTCTTGCCATTTGCATTTCATCACTCGGCATGTTCGGAATGGTGATTTATACAATGGAAAAGCGATTGAAAGAAATGAGTATCAGAAAAGTTCTTGGAGCAAGCGAAGGCATGCTGATGTATTTGCTGAGCAAGAGTTTTTTAGCGCTGCTGCTGATTGCAACTTTGATTGCATTGCCGTTGACCTGGTTGTTTTTTGATAAAGTCGTGTTGGCAAGATTCGCTTATCACCGGCCGATTGCTTTTGGCGAGATATTTATCGGCCTGCTGGTTGTTGCTGCCATTTCATTTGTCATGATTGGTATACAAACCCTGAAAATTGTGAGGGCTAACCCGGCGAGGGTATTGAAGAATGAATAACTATGATGCGTTGTGCTGCCTGGAAACTTAAAAAGAGAATATTTTAGCTGATACTGATTATGGTCGCGACCAAGACAATAGTGAGTTCGATTCCGTTATTTCCGACAAAATCAAAAATATGCTTAGTATGACACTGTCGCTATATTAAACCAATAGCTCTTGATTTATACTATCACAACAACCGGTATATCAAAACTCAGCCGGGGAAAATTTTCAACAATTCGGGGAATTTGATAATAGATCCCATGTTTCTACGTCTGTAAAATTTGCATGATTACTTTGCAGTATAAAATTTAAATCAATTAAGTTATATCCAGGATAACAGATGCAGTATCAGCTCTGAAAACTTAGGCAGACTTTTTGACCCTACTTTACATCAAAAAGAAATGGCTTAGGACTTGGATTGGTTTCAACCTATAATATTCTTAATTCAAATAAGGCAACTGTCGAAGTAAAAACAAAACTGAACATCGGCACTACTTTTATTCTCAGATTTAAAAAACATGAACATGGCTCAATAAGACAAATATTTCTTCCGGAATTTATCAGGATATTATTTTACGAAACCAGCTGAACCGGAATTAAACTGAATTATGTACAACTATGGATGATATGAAAAAATTGCTGATCATCGATGATGACAAAGATCTGCTGAAAGTACTGAATGCTTTACTCGTCAATAAGGGATATGAAATTAAAACTCTTTCCGATGGTGCCAAAGCCACGGCCGTGGTTCCTGATTTTCGTCCTGATCTGATTGTACTCGACGTTCATTTGGTAAATATAGACGGAAGGGATATTTGCTACCAGTTAAAACACAATACCGACACGAAAGATATTCCTATCCTGATGATCTCTGCCGATACGGATATAAAAGAAATAATAAATAAATGCCCCGCTAATGATTTTATTGGTAAACCATTAAACCTCGCATCACTATATGATAAGATAGAATCCATGACAAGCTAATCTCTTTTTCTCTGTCAGTCCTGTGCAAAAAATCTCCTCAATTATCGTAGATTTATTTTCCAAAATCGCTCAGTATGCCTGGCAAAACAGATTGGCCAGAGGCCATCAAACCCCTGCTCAAAAAATATAAGAAAACAAAACATCCGCTTGATTATGGCAATACTTACCAGCTCGTAGTGATGGTTGTACTGTCGGCACAGGATTCCGATGCACATATCAATCAGCTGGCGCCTGCACTTTTCAAGGCCTTCCCAACAGTGAAAGCTTTATCCAAAGCATCTTCATCCGACTTATATCCTTTTATCGGTAAGGTTCGAAACTTTGCAAATAAAACAAAATGGCTGATGGAAATTTCGCAGAAGGTTAAGTCCGACAGTAATATCCCGCTAACACTCGATGAACTGACCGCACTACCAGGTATCGGACGAAAATCTGCTAACGTGATTCTTCGTGAATCGGGAAAAAAACCGCAAGGTTTGATCGTTGATCTGCATGTTGTTCGCGTAGCCCCGCGGCTTGGTATTGTTTCCCAGACAGAAGATCCGAAAAAAATTGAAAAAGAGCTGATGGAAGTTTTACCTCAGAGCCAATGGGATGCCGGTATGGCCATGTCATTTCTCGGGCGCGAAATTTGCAGGCCTAAACCAAAGTGCGAAGGATGTCTCATGAACAAGGTTTGCGAATATTATAAAAAGATCAAATAAAAAGGAGGATAAGAAAAATGGGAGTATGGAGACAAATCGCCGAATACCTCTATATCAAAAAAAGAGATCCGAATGCGCCGCATAGCAAATGGATGCGATATATGCATGGAATCAACCGCATTTCCATTTTCATGTTCCTCTTTGCCCTGATTGTTATTTTGATCAGATTAATTTTTTTCAGGAAACATTAGTGCCTTAAAAACTGTACAATAATTCTTGCGGCGTTCGCTGAAGCATGTCCTCCTTCGCTGAGTTTATCTCTTAAATCTTTATAATCGGATTGAAGTTGTTCGCGGCGGGTTTCGTCATTCAATAATTCTTTCAATTCTTTTCGGAGATTATCTACCGTTAATTCATCCTGTATCAATTCCTTCACGACCGGTTTATCCATGATGAGGTTGACAAGAGAAATATATTTCACCTTAATCAGCCTTTTGGCAATTTGATAGGATACGGCACTTCCTTTATAACAGATCACTTCCGGAACGCCAAATAATGCTGTTTCCAATGTTGCTGTTCCCGATGTAACACAGGCCGCTTTTGCCCGAACCAATAAATCGTAAGTCTGATTTTTTACAGATTTTACATTCGGATAATTCCGAAGAATTTGTTGATAAAAACCATCCTCCTGTCCTGGTGCCTGTGCCACTACAAACTGGTATTCCGGAAACATCCTGCTCACTTCCAGCATCACTGGTAATTTTTTTAGAATTTCCTGTTTGCGGCTACCGGGGAGCAGCGCAACGATTGGCAGGTCGGGACTCTGCAGTCGGGAGTCTGAATCATACCCACGACTGACGACCGATGATTGACGACTCTTAACTTCATCCACCACTTCAACCAATGGATGTCCGACATAGTCTACATCATAATTCCATTTTTTATAAAATTCTTTTTCAAAAGGAAGAATGACAAGCATCTTATCAACACATTCTTTGATCAACTTTACGCGGCTTTCTTTCCAGGCCCAGACTTGGGGCGAGATATAATAAATCACTTTCAACTTTTGTTTTCTGGCCCATTCCGCGATGCGAAGATTAAAACCCGGATAATCGATCAGGATAAGTGCATCCGGTTGAAATGATAAAATGTCTTTTTTACAGAATTTAATATTGCGAAGGATCGTAGGAAGATTTTTTGCGACCTCAATAAATCCCATAAATGCTAAATCCTTATAATTCTTTACTATGGTTGCTCCCTGTTCATGCATCAGGTCGCCGCCCCAGCAACGAATATCCGCCTGCTGATCCAGTTTTTTTAATTCTTTGATCAGGTTGCTTCCATGAAGATCTCCTGAAGCTTCGCCGGCGATGATATAATACTTCATTCAGTATAAGGATGACGAGCAAAGATAGAAAAGTTGAAATGACAATCCTTTGTTTGTCAATCTGGACACTGGTAAGCATAGAAATATCTAAGATTCTTAAAGGCAATAAAAATCAGCTGATCAGTTTGTAAACCAACACAGCGATACCATAAGCCAGTGTAGCAACAAAAATTCCTTTGGCAGTCTTGTCACGATTGGTATTGATATAAATTGTAAAAAAAACAGCATTCGCAACCAGGCAAATACTACTGACTCCGGTGAGGAGGGATTTATTCGTCCTGAGCAGGTAAATATATTCCGTCATGGAGATTGATCTTGAAAAATTCCAGAAATAATAAATAATCATTGCAATCAGCGGAGCAATAAGCCCGATAACGATTCCAAGTTTGAGGTTGTCTTTTTTGAATATCACAATTTCCACATTTTTTTTAGTTTGCTTAGAAGAACGTAATTCGTCAAATCAAATTGCACAGGAACCACACTAACATAATTATGTTCGAGTGCCCAGACATCGGTATCTTTTCCTTTATCGAAATTGACGAATTCCCCGGTCAGCCAATAATATTTTCTTCCTGATGGATCGTTCCTTTCCAGGAAATCCTCTTCGTATTTCGCATATGCCTGGCGGCATATTTTCATTCCGCCAATCAGCTCGGTAGGAACAGCAGGAATATTTACATTTAATACCAGGTGCTTATCCAGGGAATTGTGTAATAAATGTTCTACAATGATGCGAGCATATTTTTTTGCGCCGCTGAAATCTGCTTCCACGCTGTAATCCAGCAGGGAAAATCCAACCGAAGGAATACTTTCAATGGCAGCTTCCACTGCCGCAGACATGGTTCCGGAATAGATCACATTGATCGAGTGATTGGAACCATGATTGATGCCACTCAGACAAAGATCTGGTTTACGGCGAAGAATTTTGTCCACTGCCAGTTTCACACAATCGACAGGTGTTCCTGAACACTGCCAGGCTTCTACATCTTCAAAAATAGATACCGGATGAAGCCTTAATGGTACTCCAATCGTAATAGCATGTCCCATGCCTGATTGGGGTTTATCCGGAGCTACCACAACAATTTTTCCAAGATCTTTTACTGCTTCTACCAGGTTTCGTATACCCGGTGCCGCTACGCCATCGTCGTTGGTTATCAGTATTACGGGTTGGTCCTTCTTTTTTAATTTAGCCATGGAGAGTAGCAAAAATAATGTTTTTCGCCGATGACTATCAACGATGATCGTTGGTCGATGGCTGATGGCCGATCTCAGGCGGACATTAATTACAAGGTCGGTCATCGTTCGCCGGCCATCGAACAACGATTTTTCCCCAGCTAAGGAATTTCAGCACTATTCTGTTACCTTTGCAGCCGATTTTAAATCCGAAATATGGCAGGAGGACAACTCAAAGAAGTTCGTAACAGGATCAAATCTATCCAAAGCACCCAGCAGATCACAAAGGCGATGAAGATGATCAGCGCTACAAAATTGCGCAAGGCACAGGAATCTATTTTGCAAATGCGCCCTTTTGCAAAAAAGATGAAACAGGTATTGAATAATATTGTGAGCAATGCCGAGGGAAATATCAATTCCGAGCTTTCAGTAGTGAGACCTGTGGGAAAAGTATTATTGATCGTCATTACCAGCGACAGGGCTTCCTGCGGAGCTTATAATTCCAACCTCATTAAGCTGACTAAATCGAGGATTCAGGAAAAATATTCTGCACAGGCTGCAAAGGGTGAGGTACAAATATGGAGCATCGGCAAAAAAGGATATGAGCATTTTGCTAAAAATAAATTTAAGGTAAGCAGCACATACAGGGATATGCTCCTGCACCTCACACTGGATCAGGTTCGTGACTGTGCCCAGACTGCTCTCAATGGGTTTAAGAATAAAGAATTTGATGTGGTAGAACTCGTGTACAGTGAATTCAAGAATGCAGCTACTCAACGCTTCATTGTAGAACAGTTTTTGCCTGTGTCCAAAATTGAAGCCAGGGCCGCCGCAAAGAGCGTTGATTTTATCTTCGAGCCCGACCAGAATAGATTGATAGAAGAATTGATGCCGAAATTATTGAATGTGCAATTGTATAAGGCGATCCTGGATGCTAATGCTTCTGAGCATGGCGCGCGTATGACTGCGATGGATAAAGCCACTGAAAACGCGAATGAAATATTGCGCACATTGCGCATATCTTATAATCGCGCAAGACAGGCAGCGATCACAACAGAATTGACAGAAATTGTGAGTGGAGCAGCGGCATTGCAGGGATAAAACACCCCCTTCCCCCTAAAGGGGATTGAATGAGTGCTGTTTTTTTGATCTTTCAAATTAATTATTAAATAAATCTTATAACTCCCCTTTAGGGGATGGGGTATGGAAGTTTCTAATCTGACTCAACATGTGGAAGCGCTGATCTTTGCCAGCGAAAAACCATTGAACGCAAGCGAAATCACCGAACTGATCAATAACGCTTTTGGTTTCATGGAAGATAAACTGGAGATAGGCCAGATACAGACAGCGATCAATGAAATCGCAGATAAATATGCAGATGCAATCTATCCTTTTGAAATCAGGGAGAGTGGAGGCGGATGGCAATTCCTCACAAAAAAAGAATTTCACAAAACGATTGCCCAGCTCAATGGAGAAAAATTTCTGAAGCGTTTGTCCACTGCGGCTTTGGAAGCATTGGCGATTATTGCCTATAAACAGCCCGTTACCAAATCAGACATTGAATCCATTCGCGGTGTGAACAGTGATTATTCCATACAGAAATTATTGGAAAAAGAATTGATCGTGATAACAGGCCGCAATGAAGAGATGCCGGGAAAACCCTTATTGTATGCGACATCGAGGTCGTTCATGGATTATTTCGGTATCAATTCACCAGCAGAACTTCCAAGACTGAAAGAAGTATTTGGTGAAAACCTGGTTGAGCCTACCCTGGTTCGACATGTTCCTGCCGGGGAAGAAGAATCTGAATCAGCTTTTCTTGTCAGTGAAGAAGGTGAACTTGTAGAAAATAACGAACAAACAGGAGATGAAGGTGCAGATGATCAGACAACTCCTGAAGCGGGAGAATAATTCAACCGACTTTATCATCATGTTTTTTAAAGCCACGGGAACACGGAAGAATTATTCCGCGCATCCGTGGCTTTAATATAAACCTGGAATTTTCAATCTGCTTTGTTTTCAGCTTTATATTTGCAACTTATGTCATCAAAATTGTCGAGTGAATATTTGATTCAATTAGGCCGGGAATTTGGAACTCCATTATACGTTTATCACGCAGAAAAAATTAAAGAGCAATACAATAAACTCACTTCAGCTTTCAGGAATACAAATACAGTATTTTTTTATGCCTGCAAGGCACTCACGAATATCAATATTCTCCGTTATATCAAATCACTCGGAGCCAATGTTGACTGCAGTTCCGTAAATGAAGTGAAACTGGCGCTTCATGCAGGGTTCCCTCCCCAAAGAATTTTATATACTTCAAACGGGATTGGATTTAGCGAAATCGAAGAAGCAAAAAATCTTGGAGTTATTATCAATATCGACAGTCTCTCCAACCTGGAAAAATTTGGAAAAAAATTCGGTCATGATTATCCGGTTGGAATTCGTCTGCGGCCAAATATTATGGCAGGAGGTAATCTCAAGATTTCTACTGGTCACGACAAAAGCAAATTTGGTATTCCTGTCGACCAGATCGATCAGATCCTTTCTGTAGTAGAAAAGTATCATCTTCATATCACCGATTTGCACATCCATACGGGAAGTGAAATAAAAGATGCAGATGTTTTTGTAAAAGGAATTGAAGTTTTGTTTGATATCGTTCCTCACTTTAAAGAACTTGAATTCATTGATCTGGGTGGAGGATTTAAAGTTCCGCATAAAAAGGATGATGGAGGCACGGATATCGGACTGCTTGCAGAGAAAGTAAGAAAAACATTTGCAGATCATCCCGATCCGTATCACCGTTCTCTTCAAATCTGGTTTGAACCAGGTAAATTCCTGGTTAGTGAATGTGGCTATTTTGTTACGAACGTAAATGTGATGAAGGAAACTGCTTCAGCAACATTCGTCAGTGTCGACAGCGGGTTCAATCATTTGATAAGGCCCATGTTCTACGATGCATATCATGAGATAGAAAATATCAGCAACCCAAATGGAGAGCTTAAAAAATATTCAGTTGTTGGCAATATTTGCGAAACCGATACTTTTGCCTGGGATCGCATGCTGAATGAAGTCCGTGAAGGAGATTATCTTGTTTTTTATAATGCAGGGGCATATGGATTTGAAATGTCATCTAATTTTAATTCCCGCTTTAAACCCGCCGAAGTTTTCATCAAGGATGGCAAGGCACATTTAATCAGAAAAAGAGACGTGTTCGAAGATTTGTTAAAGAATCAGATAGAAATTTTATAATGTGCGGATTTGCGAATTTGCAAATGTGCGGATTATAATGCTAAATTGATTTTGGATATTTAACTACATAGACACAATAGGAGCATGGGTTCACATAGTTTTCCTGAATAGTTTTGAAAAGGAAAGCACTGATTAGACTAATCCGAACATTTGCAAATCCGCACATTAAGTTTTTTTTCTTCTTAATTTTAAATAATCAAAACTTTATTCCTATGCCTATACGTATGCAAGACGATCCTGATCAGCAGGATGAAAGTAGTTCAGAAGGTGGTGGTGGTTTCGGGGGTGGAAGTGGCGGAGGTGGTGGCTTATTTGGATTGATTCCTTTGTTATTAATGTTATTCCGCGGGCCCAAGGGCCTGGTGGTATTGGTGGTCATTGTAATCGCAGGGTATTTTTTCTTTGGTCGTGGTGGTTGCAACAGTTCAATTGTTCAAAATGTAGCGCAGCTTGCAACAGGTGGCATATTGGATCCAAGACAATTTGAAAAGTCCAATATTTACGAGCCACTTGCTGATGACGATTCCAAAAATCCCTTACCAGAATCTGCCAATCTCCAAAAATATGCACCTGCAGTTGGCGACCAGGGAAAGCAGGGAAGCTGTGTTGCATGGAGCAGCGCATATGGGGCAAGAACAATTCTGGAAGCTGCCCGTACGGGAGAAGATCCAAACAATCTGAAATTTAGTCCCTCATTTTTATATAACCAGATTGGATTGAATGGATGTGACGGTTCTTATATCAATCGTGCGATGGAGTTTATGACAAAGCGGGGATCTGTTCCCTATGATCGGTTTCCCTACACGGATCAGGATTGTTCGCAGCAGCCTACTCAGCAACTATTGACTGAAGCGCAGCAGTTCCGTATGCGAGGTTCGAATCGCCTTACAGTTGGCGACAGAACAGATCTGATCGACTTGAGAGCCATCAAAGAAAATCTTTCTCAGGGTGCGCCGGTAGTGATAGGAATGATGGTTGGAGGCAGTTATATGCAGCCGATGATGGGACAGGATGTATGGAATCCAACGGGAGATGATAAAAGTATGATGGGATTTGGAGGACATGCCCAATGTGTTGTCGGATATGATGATACCAAATACGGAGGCGCTTTTTTGATTATGAACAGCTGGGGTCCTCAATGGGGCAACAATGGATTTGCGTGGGTCCGTTACCGTGATTTCAAATATTTTGTCCGGGAAGCATATGGGCTTGAGCCAATGCAAAAAGCAGGACTTGCCGCCAAAGCTCCTTTCGATTGTGAAATCGGACTGGTGCAGGTTAATTATAACGGGACGAAAACAGTAGCTGGTGATTATATCCCGTTAAAACTTTCGGGGAATAATGTTTTTGAAACCGTTTCACCGGTTCGGGCGGGAACAAAATTTAAAATGGAAATCAAAAATTCTACAGAGTGTTATATTTATGTTTTTGGTAAAGAAACTGACGGCACCAGCTATACGCTGTTTCCTTACCCCAATCCTGATGATCCTACTAAAACGAAATATTCTCCTTTTTGCGGAATTGCCGGATACAGGTTGTTCCCGAAAAATAAAAGCATGGTTCCCGATAGCATCGGTCATAAAGATTATATGGCAGTGGTAATCAGCAAGGATACATTAAACTGGTATTCCCTCAACAAAGAAATCAGTCAGGATCCGCAAAAAGATTATGCAGCGAGGTTGAATGCAGCTCTGGCAAACAAATTGATCCGCAATGTTCATTTCCAGACTTCCTCAAAAGGAAATATGCAGTTCAAAACAGAGGAAGATAATAACAGCATTGTTGCCTGCGTGGTGGAAGTTGATAAATAAATTTATCGTGAGACGCCCGTCGTAAAATGTCAATGGTCAAACACGAATGTTGAATAGTGGCATTTCAGAAATTTCCAGGACTCTCTCACGTTTCACGTCTGAGGTCTCACAAAAATAAGTCTCTCATGAACCCCAATGCCGAAACATTAATAAAATCTCTGAAAAATCCTGTAAAGCTGAGAGTTTTTTTATTCAACCAGCTGCCCAGCGCATTTTTTTCAGGAGTAAGGATAAAAGAATTGGATCAAAACAGGTCTGTAACAACGGTTCCTTATAAATGGTTTTCGAAAAATCCCTTTCGGTCTACCTATTTTGCATGCCTGGCCATGGCGGCCGAAATGAGTACCGGCGTGCTGGCCATGGCACACACATACAAAAGCAGTCCGACCATCTCTATGCTTGTGACTAAACTCGAAGCGAATTATTTTAAAAAAGCAACAGGTATTACAAACTTCACCTGTGAAGACGGGTCACTCATTGAATCAGCTATTGAAAAAGCCATTGCTACCGGAGAAGGACAAACGATCAGGGCGAAATCAACCGGAACCAACCAGGCCGGTGAGTTAGTAGCAGAGTTTTTTATTACCTGGTCGTTCAAGGCAAGAAAGCCACAGGGAAAATAAGAACTCAATTCTAAGTCTGCCCATTATTACTTTCTATTCTCTATCTTACATTCAAATCGATGATATGAAAATTGCTTTTCATGGAGCAGCCCGTACGGTTACCGGGTCAAAGCATTTAATCACTTTAAAAAGCGGAAGAAAATATTTACTGGATTGCGGCATGTTTCAGGGACTGGGTCCGGAAACCGACAATCTGAACAGGACCTGGGGATTTAATCCTCCCGAAATTGATTTCCTTATTCTCTCACATGCGCATATTGATCACTGTGGGTTAATTCCAAAACTTGTTAAAGATGGATTTAAAGGCAAGGTTTTTTGTACACCGGCTACTAAAGAATTGACAGATATTCTTCTTGAAGATTCTGCCAAAATCCAGCAGGAAGATTTGAAGTACGCCAATAAAAAAAAGATCGTAGAAGGGCATGAGTACCTGCGTCCTTTATATGATGAGGAAGATGCTAAAATTGCTATCACTTTTTTTCAAACCGTGGAATATGATAACTGGCACGCCATTGATGAAAATGTTCAGGTGATGTTTGCTGATGCAGGACATATTGTTGGAAGCGCTTCTGTGCACCTGGTCATCAAAGAAAATGAAAAAGAAACCAGGCTGACATTTAGCGGGGATGTAGGTCGTTACCGGGATGTGATCCTGAAATCTCCTGAGAATTTTCCCCAGGCAGATTATATCCTGATTGAATCTACCTATGGAAATAGTTTGCATGATGCAGAAGTCAATACACCAGGCCTCTTGCTTGAATGGATTGAGAAAACCTGCATGCAGAAAAAAGGTAAACTCATTATACCTGCTTTCAGTGTCGGACGCACACAGGAAATTCTTTTTTCATTGAACCAACTGGAAATAGAAAAAAAATTGCCGGACCTGGATTATTTTGTTGATAGTCCTCTGAGCACTGCAGTAACAGAAACCGTAAAAAAATATCCTCATCTATTCAATAAGAACGTTCAGAAAATATTAGAGTCAGATGCAGATCCATTTTCTTTCAAGGGGCTCAGATACATAAAATCCGTGGATGAATCCAAATCACTCAATTTCCGGAATGATCCCTGCGTGATCATATCTGCAAGCGGAATGGCAGAAGCAGGTCGGGTGAAACATCATATCAGCAACAATATCGAAAACAGCCGCAATACTGTTTTGATGGTTGGATATTGTGAACCGAATTCATTAGGAGGCCGGCTGCTGGCAGGAGCGAAGGAAGTGAATATTTTCGGAATACAGCATGAAGTGCATGCTGAGATAGGAAGTATCAGGAGCATGAGTGCTCATGGTGATTATAAAGATCTCACTCAATTCCTCGCCTGTCAGGATCCGAGAAAAGTAAAAAAATTATTCATCGTGCACGGCGAATATGAAGTACAGCAGGCTTTCAGGGATCGCTTGCTTAAAAAAGATTTTCAGGATGTAGAGATACCTGAAAGGCACTCTGAAGTAGGACTGACCTGATTAAATATTTCTCAATACAGAAAAGTCCGCGAAAGCGGACTTTTCTGTAAAACCAGACTACTTTATTCAACATTCTTCTTTTTCCTGCTGTACATTTCCCATCCATCAGAAGCATTTGATTTCAGCACTAAAACATAATCGGGGTTTTCAATAGTAATGTAATAGTCTGTTTCTCCTTCACTGGCTACTTCGAACAAATCAGTAACCCAGTAACCTGAGTAATTCTTTCTCAACTCGGTCTGAAGTGTGACCGGCAAACGATCCGAAAGAATATTTCCAGCAACGGCGAGTAATTCCCCTCCATTGGTATAGTATGCATATAGTACCCTTCCATTCATGGTAAAAGTAGCTTTTGTAAAGGCTTTATAATTGTCCCAGCGAATGAGAGATGCATTGCTGAATTCCTTTTTGAACGAGTTCTTAGCGAACCATGTTCCGTCGTCAGTTCCGGCTGCAAAACTGGTCCCAATGACTGCTATCAGCAGTAAGGTTCCAATTAAAATTGTCTTTTTCATTTTTATAAGTTTTTTGTTTTGAATGTTTTAAGCTTGTTGACATAACAAAGATAACTGTTTTGATATGTACTATGCAATACATAGTACATTGAATGGCATAATAAGTTTATAGATGGCAACAATCAAGGATGAGGGACAAGACGTAGGGAGGGCGAAGGAGTTTATTTGGTCGCATTTAGAAGAAGCAACAAAAGAGTTCATTATTTATGTTTCCTCCTTAACTGAGGAAGAAAGAAAGAAACTATACATAAATAAAATTCTTTGTCATTTGTCGGCGGAAAGAAAGGGAGAAGTAGTAGGAAAAGAAATAGCTATCCTGTCTCTGTAACAAATCGTTCAAAATCCCAATAAGGGGCCATTATTTCAATCTCCATATCACGAGGAGGATTTATCTCAATAATGTTTCTAATAAGTAAGTAATCATGAAGATTTTTCAAATCAACAGGATAAATATCAATGATAAATTTAGGCTTAAACTCATCTATTTGCTTAAACCATACTCCCCACTTATCATGCCCTACGGCTTTACTAATGGGGTCGAAGTAAAGATCATTGAAAAACATTTCATAATCATTGAGCCGTTCTCCATTAACGGACAATTTAAGTTCTTCGGGACGCTCAATTCGAATTCCG
>DATJXY010000093.1:0-8649 GCA_035499855.1 Puia sp.
GGCACTATTGGCTAACTAGACACCCTCATTATCTTCTCTTTCATCCAAATCATTGTGATCATCGCCGCCGAGACTGTAATAATTATTTTCTTCATCCTCTTCACCGATTTTCTCATTTTCGTCATCAAGTTCTGATCCTGGTACATCAAGGCCTTTCGGAACTTGGGTAGTCTCATCTTCGGCTTCTACTTTTTTATTTTTGGAATAGATATCCTCACTCGCCGGATAATCTGGATTTCCCCATACTTTCTTCTTTTTCTTTACCATAAAATAAATTATTAATTTTTTGAAAAAAGTGGTTCTGACATCAACACATTGCAAAATTCCAAAATCCTAATGATATCCGGCAAGAATCAGGAAATAAAAAAAATCCTTCTATTTTATTTTAACCCGGTCCCCTTCAGCATCAAACATATCCAACATCGTGCCGCTTACATGATCGTCGTCTTTTCTATTCAACCGGAGATATACATCGTAACCCTGGGCTGTAAAATAAACTGTTACCGTTGTATCCTTCATTTCCACTTTCGAAAATTTTGCAATTTCTTTTCCTGTTGAATCATTCAGTGCACCGGCATAAGATGTATCCGTTTTAGCAAGATTGACAGACATTTTGGTATCTCCATCTGGTAAACCTTTAACGAGTATATTCCATTTACCCGTAAAATAATCTCCGCCCGATTTTGACTGTGCATGAACATTGAAGGATAGCAACAGGATAAATAATCCTAAAAACAGTTGATTGGTCTTTTTCATAATAAATGATTGTTTACTTTCTCAAATATAATGATGAATCTATTATCGACTGAACCGGCATCCTAAATAAAGCTAAACCACCCTCCCGGAAAAAGAAAGACATACCATGGAAATCAATCCTTCTTCGTATTTTCTATGAAATTCTTCTGTTTGTAATGCTCGTTTCTCAGTTCATCCTCATTATCCATTTCCGGGTCTTCATAACTCTTCTCCGGTCAATAATCCTATTGTATTTTTTTATAACTATTTCCGGATCGAAAACAGTTTTGGATAGGACACCAAAAGTCTAGGGGCGATAATCAGGCTTGTCAGTAAAAAAATCAAGTAAAAGACTTACAGTTGCGTCATACTGGGGCAGGTAATCACTAATATCTCTTTTTCATCTTTGCTAAGCTGCAGTTTTGCAGGGCCCCAACCGGTTGGTATCAACCTTATGGTAATTCCTTTGTCTGCGTCAGGCACTGCAACGGCATTAAAACCCAGCAGGGTAACATACAGCGTTTTTTCACCTTTACTGAGTGTTGATCTCCTATTTTAAGTTAAGATAATTAGCAGTCCCATGGTTCTAATCGCTTAAAAAAAATCATCGAAACTTAAGAATGCCAGGTCCAAAATAAAAAATATGAGCCGGGAAATTAAAACGGTTCAACTCAAATCATTCACCTTAAAAAATTAGCTAAACTTAAGTTCAAGGAAGACAGGGATATCTTTAATTTGTTTTCAGCCTCCCGACGGACAGAGAGATCATCTTTGCCTGAACAAACCTTTTCCTGCAACCATAGAAATCTTTAACGACTTAAATTCAAGTTGGAAAATTGTTTATTTAAAATATTTTCCTTTCCTTTGCAGGAAAATATTTTCTAAAAAATATTTTCCTCCCTATTTTGAAGGACAAAATCATTGATATATCTCTTCAGGAATTCCTCAGGCACGGGATGCGAAAAACAACCGTTCAAAAATTGGTGGCTGGCATCGGCATCTCCACAAAAACTTTTTATAAATACTTCGAGGATAAAGAAGATATCCTCAGGCATTGCCTGATCAGGCATTATGCTGAGCTATCTGAGCGGCTGACTTCCCTTCGAAAGGAGACCAACAATCCATTGGCAGCCCTGGTCGAGTTATGGCATCAGGCGATAGAACTGGACTTTGGCGTCAATCATATTTTTTATCATGACCTGAACTATTATTATCCGCAACTTCAGGACTCTGTGCTAAAGAAATTTTCAAAAAGAAATATTCGTGTTCTCAACCAACTTATAGCCGGTTGTATCCAAAAAGGCTATCTGAGAAAAGAAATTGTACCT
This sequence comes from Puia sp., assembly GCA_035499855.1. GTDB lineage: Bacteria > Bacteroidota > Bacteroidia > Chitinophagales > Chitinophagaceae > Puia. The sequence goes on from DATJXY010000093.1 coordinate 2,064, forward strand.
GCTCTTATTCCTGAGGTTATTAGCATCCTGTATTCATCTATCACAAGAACCGGTCAGTTCAAGCAATTCAATTTGTCTACTAGAGCGCTCATGCAAAACACTGTCGATGCCTATATCAGGGGGATATGTACTCAAAAAGGTCTGACTGTCCTGAATAAAATTGTTTAATCATCAAATTATTAACAGAAATCATGCATCTTAAAAAAATCATCGTTATTGTGTGCCTGTTGTCCTACAGCTTTGTCGAGGCCCAGGAAAAACTTAATCTCTTACCAGTTCCCAAAAGCATAATCATCCAGGATGGTACATTCCGGCTTTCGGATGACTTCAGTGTAGGCCTTCATATCCCTGCTCCGGATACCCTTTTATTACATTACGTGAACAGAATTTATCAATCGCTCAACAGGAAATCCGGTATTTATTTCAAACATCAACGTATAAGCGCCGGTGATAACAGTGATACAGCAGTCTTTCAAATAACAGTGAAGAAAACCCAATTGCCTTCTATCGGAGCGGATGAATCCTATTCACTCACCGTGACAGAAAGTCAAATTCAGCTTCGCGCAGCCACAACTCCCGGAGCTTTCAGAGGACTCGAAACCCTCCTGCAATTGCTTGCCCAAAAAAATGATGGTTTTTATTTTCCCTCTGTGACAATCCAGGATGAGCCCCGCTTCGCCTGGCGTGGATTAATGATCGATGTGTCCAGGCATTTTATTCCTGTCGATGTGCTCGAAAGAAATATCGATGCGATGGCCGCCGTTAAAATGAATGTGCTGCACCTGCATCTAAGCGACAATGAAGGTTTCCGCATTGAATCGAAAAGCCTCCCGGGACTCCAAACCAAGGGTTCTAACGGTGAATACTATACGCAATCTCAAATGAAAGAACTCATTTCATTTGCGGAATCAAGAGGAATTATGATCGTTCCCGAATTCGATATGCCCGGGCATTCAAAAAGCTGGTTCGCCGGATATCCCGAACTCTCAAGCGCACCAGGACCTTATGAGCCGGGACCTCCGGTAAATTTTCACCGGGAAGAAAAGTTGAATCTGGGTTCCATCGTACAGATAATGAATACGACCCCATTCCCGGCGATGGACCCCTCCAAAGAAGCCACTTATGTATTTTTAGATAAGTTCATCAGGGAAATGTCAGCACTTTTTCCTTCACCTTATTTCCATATCGGCGCCGATGAAAATAACGGAGTGGTTTGGAAGAACAATCCTTCGATTGTTGAATTCATGAAAAAGAACAATATTCCCAATACGCATGCTCTGCAAGCCTACTTTGTAGCACGAGTAAAAAAAATTCTTGACAAATATCATAAGCGAATGATTGGATGGGAAGAATTGTTTTCAAAAGAAATTTCTAAAGATGTAACTGTTCAGGTTTGGCAGAATGCTGCTTTTTCCAAGCAGGCTATTGAAAATGGAAATCCGGTGCTTATATCCAAAGGATTTTATCTTGATTTGTTCATGCCCGCCTATATTCATTATAATAATCCTGACCTTCCCATTGAATTGCCTGATTCATTCCGAGCTAATTTGAGAGGAGGTGAAGCAGCTCAATGGTCCGAGATGGCTGATCAAAACAATATCGAAACCCGCATCTGGCCAAGAGCCGCAGCCGTTGCAGAAAGGTTGTGGTCATCTGCCTCAGTAAGAGGAGAAGATGATTTATACAGGAGACTGTTCAAACTTAGTGAACAACTCGATGAAGCCGGATTACAACACATTTCCGAATATGAAAGATCTCTTCGCCGGATCGCGACTGAAGATTATATTTCGTTCAAAACTCTGACCGATGTGTTGACACCCATAAAAGGTTACAAAAAATTATTTGCAGTATTGATGAAACCGGAAAGCATGAGTTTTCAGACTACTCCCTTGATTCAAGTCTCGGATATTGTGCCGGTAGATTCAAAAGTAAAATGGATATTCCGATGGGCTGTTGCATCCTTTCTGAAAAACAAAGACAGCATTTCCGAAAGCATTATCAGGAGTTATTTAACAAGATGGAAAGATAATAATGATGGATTGGCCGGGTTATTTGCAAAATCATCTATTGCAAAAAATGTCCGGGAGCATTCAAAAGACTTATCAGTGATTGCTGCCATCGGTCTGGATGCATTGAACAAAATAAAAGAGGGAAAAAGTCTTGATGATGATAATCTCAATAAGGCTATGGATATCTTAAAATCTGCGGGTCGAACTGATGGGGAAACAGAACTTTGCATCATTCCGGAAATTGAAAGCCTTGTGAAGCGAAAAATGGATCCCCTCCCCGAAACCTATCCGCAATTTTAGCATGAGTGATATTCAAAAATGATGGAATTAAAAATTTCTCGTTTGCATATATAAGTAAGTATACCGGAATAAATTTGCATCATGCATGGAGCATATCAATAATCATTATTATATGACATCAACCAATACATGATTAATTTTGCAGCAAGCTTATTGCTCAACCTGAACTTTAAACCCTGACAATAAGCATTCGTCGGATATTTCAGATCGAATTAATTTTCGAAATAAACCTGACTGATATGATGCGCGCGATGATTTTTGAGCAAGTTGGAAAGCCGCTCGTTTTAAAAACAATTCCCATTCCACAGCCGGCGAAAGAACAGGTGCTTGTAAAAATAATTTCCTGTGGAGTTTGCAGGACCGATCTTCATATCATTGATGGCGACCTCAAACGCCCGAAGCTCCCACTTATTTTAGGACATGAAATAATTGGCACTGTCGTCAAGTCCGGATCTGCTGTATCATCACTAAAAGAAGGTGATATCGTGGGAATACCCTGGCTGGGATACACCTGCGGGAAATGCAAATATTGCATGGCCAATCATGAAAATCTTTGCGACAATGCATTATTTACCGGTTATACAATTGATGGTGGCTTTGCCGAATTTACCGTTGCGCATGAGAAATATTGTTTTCCTGTTGCAAACATTTTCGCAAACCCATCAGGCTCTCCCCTGCTTTGTGCCGGGCTAATAGGTTATCGATCGTACAGCATGATTGATCAGGATGCAAAAAATATTGGCATTTATGGGTTTGGAGCCGCGGCACATATCCTCATACAGGTCGCTATTTATCAGGGGAAAAAAATATATGCGTTTACCCGTGACGGTGATAGTCTGTCGCAGGAATTTGCTATGAAGCTCGGAGCGGTATGGGCAGGAGATTCATCAAAACCATCACCGGTAAAGCTCGATGCATCTATAATTTTTGCCCCTGTCGGAAGCCTTGTTCCCAAAGCTCTCGAAGATTCTGATAAGGGAAGCACGATTGTGTGTGGTGGTATACATATGAGCGATATCCCCGGTTTTTCATATCATATTTTTTGGGAAGAACGAACAATTCGTTCGGTTGCCAATCTAACAAGAAAAGATGGTGAGGATTTTCTGAAATTAGCTGTGCGCATACCTGTGAAGACCGAAGTACAGGTCTATCCACTGGAAGCTGCAAATAAAGCAATTTCAAACCTAAGAAATGGAAAAATACATGGAGCTGCAGTTTTGGTGATGAAGGGATCTGTTTAGGAATTTGCAAAAAAAGGAAATACTCTTTTCAATAATTTTTGTTTTGATAATAATTGCCTGGTAGATATTTAATAAGAATATCGGCAAAATGCTTGACATACATTTCAAATTTCTGCATACGATTTCATCACTCAATATTTGGACAATTCCTCTTATCAATTAATCAATATCAACTATTATGATGATCACAGTCATCCATTTAAGTAAAGTAAAAAATGAACTTTAAAAAAATTGAACCAAGCAATATGAAAAAAATTCTTTTTGCAACCGACTTCTCCGATGCAGCAAATAATGCAGCGGAATATGCTGTAGACATGGCCGAAACACTTCATGCCGATTTATTCATTTTGCATGCTGTGGCTATTCCTGCCAATGCCAGTGAAATAACTGTTGTGATCGATCCGGAAGAAATCATACGAAGTGCAGAAAAAAATATGCTCGCACTGAAAAATGAACTGACGAACAGATCTAATAACCGGGTCAATATTGAATACGCAGTTGAAGAAAAATTGTTATTCCCATTCCTGAAAGACAGCTGTGCGGAAATTAAACCCTATATGGTAATCATCGGTACGCAGGGAAAAACAAAAGCAGAGCGGCTACTGTTGGGCTCGCATGCTGCTTATATATTGCAGCACCTTCCATGGCCTGTTATAGGGGTGCCCCCGCTTGCCAAATTTTCACCAATTAAAAAGATTGGGCTCGCCTGCGATTTTGAAAACGTTGTTGACTTAGTCCCAATCAATGAAATTAGAAGATTGCTCGATGACTTAAATGCCGAATTACATATCATCAACATTGACAAGAGTGATAAACACAGCCCTGAACTCGTATTCGAGTCGGGCATGATGCAGGAAATGTTTGCTGGAACTAAACCGGACTATCATTTTATTGTTGGGGAAGATACTGACCAGGGTATTCTGGAGTTTGCAAAAATTCAGCATTTCGATTTGTTAGTTGTATTACCGCGGCAGCATAATCTTCTTTATAGAATATCGCATAAAAGTCATACCAAGCAATTCGCCTTACATAGCCATGTGCCAGTGCTTGCACTGCATGCATAGATGAGGCTATATTATTAAAAGCAAAAAGATATTCCCATCTCAAGAATATCTTTTTAAACAATATCTGCACATCTTATATTAGCTTTCTTCATCCGTGCCCACTGACTCATATTCTGCAATTCGCGAATTTATTTTTTCCAGATGTTTTTCGACACGCTGTCTGTGTTTTTCCAGCTTATCCCTGACCATGATCAGTTTTTCAACCCCGTATTCACCGTTCATGGAGCTGGACAATTTTTTTAATTTTTTATTTAATTTTTTTCTCGTCTCAGACCCTTTGCCGGGTGCAAATAATACTCCGAGAGCGCTGCCTGCTGCAAGACTTGCAGCCGCCAGTAACTTGGTTGATTTCTTCATAATTATCTTTTTACTGTTATAAAATTGATTTTATTTATTATACACAGCGAACTTAAACATTGACGCTTTTCGTGGTAATGATTCCAGTCAGCCTGGATTGTGATAGTGATCAAGAGCACAATCGTATTATTCATCGAATGAGATTACTGAAGATTTTTATCCCTACAATATCAGGCTTTATCCGGGCCGCCTGATAAAAATCAGTTCTGATAGAAATATGTATCATTGAACAAAAAAAATAAAGCTGGTATAGTTGTATCATTTATTATCATTCTGTGGCAGACGAAACAAAAATTGACCGGCAAACTGAAAATAGCAATAAACTGATTGATGGCTTCATGCAATTCTTCGAAAATGTTTTTGCCGTTTATCGATTTATTATCCGTTTTTTCAAAGAAGCTTTTGTACCACCGTTTGAAATATCGGAAACGATAAAACAAAGTTTCAATATCGGGTATAAATCGCTTGCCATTATAACATTAACCGGTTTTATCACCGGCATTGTTTTTACGAAACAATCACGGCCATCCCTATCCGAATTTGGAGCTACTTCATGGTTGCCCTCTTTGATCTCGATTGCTATTATCCGGGCGCTTGCTCCATTAATAACCGCATTGATCGCTGCAGGTAAAATCGGGTCAAATATTGGAGCCGAGCTCGGCTCAATGAATGTAACAGAACAAATTGACGCAATGGAAGTTTCGGGAACAAACCCCTTTCGTTTTCTCGTTGTGAGCCGAGTGCTTGCCACCACATTCATGCTGCCTATCCTGATGATCTATGCAGGCTTTATCGGACTGATGGGCGCTTACCTCAATGTTCATCAAAATGAATTGACAAGTTTCACTTCATTTATCCATGCTGCATTTACCCGTATAGGTTTTCTCGACATTTTCGCATCAGTTTTTAAATCGTTGACTTATGGTTTTACGATTGGCATTACTGGTTGTTTTTTGGGATATAAGGCTACACAGGGAACCGTCGGCGTGGGAAGAGCCGCAAATTCGGCTGTAGTCGTTTCAATGTTTCTAATTTTTATTGAAGAAATGTTTATTGTACAAATTGTGAATACGCTTCGATGAGTTTATAATAGGCGTCCATGGAAACAAATATTTCATATAGCAAAGAAAAAGTGATTTCGATAGAGGGTCTTTTTAAATCATTTGGCAAATTAAATGTGCTTGGAGGAGTAAACCTTGAAGTGTATAAGGGCGAAAATGTAGTTGTACTCGGTAGATCAGGAAGCGGTAAATCGGTATTAATAAAAATTGTTTCAGGGCTCATAAAAAAAGACAGCGGCCTGGTGAATGTACTCGGCAAAGAGATCGAAACTTTAAGTACAAAACAATTACAGGAGCTTCGGCTGCTTATCGGATTTTCCTTTCAAAGCAGCGCCTTGTACGATGGTATGACTGTTCGTGAAAACCTTGAGTTTCCTCTCGTAAGAAATAAGCGGGGATTAAACAAAAAGCAGATTGAGCAGGCAGTTGAGCAGGTCTTGCATGATGTAGGACTTTTGCAGACCATCAACCAAATGCCTGCTGAACTTTCCGGAGGGCAGAAAAAACGTATCGGTATCGCAAGAACACTGATCCTGAAGCCCACCATCATGTTA
>DATJXY010000094.1:0-104208 GCA_035499855.1 Puia sp.
GATGTCATGATGGTTACATGATTTGATTGTTTGATGGTTATTAATAATAGACAGTTCAACAATCAAACAGTCAAACAATCTAACCATTCAACCATCAATCCACCTAATTCAACTTCCCAATCGCATCATACATCAGCTTGAAACAATTCCAGGAAGTATTTTCATTCGGCGTTTTGGGTTGCTGATAAAATCCCCGCAAAAAATTTGCTGTAAATGACCAGGCCGTTTCTACGATTCCTAATAAACGATCTCTCATCTCAGGAGTTGCCTGTTGCCTGAAAGCAACCATATCATTGATTTGTGTAATTGCAATCTGGGGATCTCTCCATGGACAAGTAACGACGCGAAATCCTTTCATGGCAAAGTAAATGGCGGTTTTGTCCGGTCGCTCATAATGCCAGTCACAAATCAGCACATCTTTTGGAATCATATCAATTGCACGATAAGTATTATTATAACTTGCCTCCCATTGCCCGATTCCGGTTGTTTTTCCATCCAACAAACGATCCCCCCAGATCCACAATTCCCTTCCCTTTTGTGCAAGATGATCGTGGATGGCGCGAACTTCACCGGCAAACAATTCTGCCTTATCCCTCCCACCACATCGCGGACATTTGTCTTCTCCTATAAAAAAAACTTCATCCATGCCTGCATGAAAGGCATTTGTTTCAAAAACATCACAGAGTTCATCTATCACATCAAAAATCACTTTGTGCAGGTCTGGATGGAGGGGACAATAACTTTTGCAATATAAATTATCCGGATTGGGCCAGACATATTTTTCCGGCATCTTGATATAGGGCGTTTCATCGAATTCGGGATATTGTTTCAATAATTTGCCGATACGTCCTGCCCAGGACTGATGCCCGAGAAAATCAATTTGCGGAATGATCCTGATCCCATTCTTTTTGCAGGCCTTTACGATTTTCTTCACATCTGCCTTCGACAAAGCAAAACTATCCTCGAGTTCGGGATGAGATTTGAACTGATAAAAATATTCCACCTGCAGGATAAGTGTATTCACTTTTCTCGGGGGCAATTCATTTTCAATGAACTGAACGAAGGAATCTAATTGCGGAGGCCTCGGTACATTAATACAAAGGCCCCGTATAGGTAACAGACTGTCTAATTTTTCCTGTGCCATCACCTCAAAATTATTCAGGAGGAATAAGAAAAAAATAGTCAGAATAAGAAACAGGTTTTTTTTCATCACATTGAATTTATTAAAAACGTAGATCCAGTCCCTATTTTAATCCATATTTATATAAATATCTTTGATACAATTGTGTTTGCTTATTATCAAGGCTTGTCTCACGGCCTTGTATAAACGCATGAGTAATGATGCTGGTCCTCATATCCAGTATATCTCCTTTACTGATCACAATATTCGCGTCCTTACCGGGCTCAATGGATCCTGTTCTGTCGTCAATGCCTAATATTTTAGCGCTGTTTAAGGTAATTGCCTCAAGCGCCTGCTCTTTAGTCAATCCATAAGCTGCTGCAGTTCCCGCATTAAACATCAGGTTTCTGTAACGGCTTTCCTCATGACTGTCATTTAAAGCAAAAAGCACGCCTGCCTGTTGCAAACGGGCGGGCGTTTTATATGGCTGATCCACGTCATCATCTTCCATGGCTGGCAGAGAATGTTCTTCCTGCAAAATGACAGCAATATTATTTTGCCTGAGCAGGTCCGCAATCATAAAGCTTTCGCTTCCTCCAACAATCACCACATCAAATCCAAACTCTTTTGCAAAATCAATGGCAATCAGCATTTGTTTCACCTGGTCACCATGAACAAATAGTTTTTGCTTTTTGTCGAATAAACCCCTGACTGCTTCAAATTTCAGGTTGATCTCTTTATGTGTCGATTCCTGTAAATAAGCTTTAGCCTGACGGAAAAAAGATTTCAATCTTTCAATTTTTTCCAATGATTCTTTTGTCGGATCAGTGGGTGGTTGAGCTCCCGCTAAAGCTGCAAAACGTCTCGGCCGAACGATAAAAGACGGCATATTCAAATGAATGCCTACATCCATTTTATAAGCAGCATCTTCCCAGTTCCATGCATCGAATTGAACCACGCTGGATGAACCACTGATATCTCCTCCCTGTGGTGTAATCCCTGCCAGCAAAATACCATTTGCTTTTAGGGTATTGATGATTTTGGAATCGGTATTATATGCAACAATGGAACGGATATTGGGATTGAGATCGCCCAATTCCTCGTAATCATTAGAGCCTCTCACACTCAGCGCAATTTCTTTTAAGCCGACATCAGTGACAGGAAGGATGAGACCGGGATAAACCTCTTCTCCCTGCGCATTGATCACTTTTACATTGTCTGCGGGAACAGGAATATTCTGTCCTACCTGTACGATTTTACCATTTTCAATTTTAATAGATCCATTTTCTATAACTTGTCCATTCCCCACATGAATCTTTCCATTGATTATGAAAAGTAGTCCCTTGTCTTCTTTCGCAGGATAAATATCATCCTGCGCAAAAACTGTTGAACTAAAAGAAGAAACTAAGAATATGATTAAATATTTTTTCATTGTTTTTTATTTTCCGTTGAATATGTCTTCATCATTTAAATAGACAGTGATCAGGTTGTCATCATGCCGGTGGTCACCGCATTCCAGTATCACCTGGTAGCTGGGTGTTGCCGGAGAAACCGGACTACCTGATTTTTTTTCTCCCAGCATTTTTTGGACGAGCCTGTTTCGCTCTTCAATAATACGTTTACGCATAGCCGAATCCCTGCCCATATCATAATAAACAATTCCATCTACAATCGTCTTTATCGGTTTTGCATAAATGCTGAGTGGATGATCGCTCCATAAAACAAGGTCCGCATCCTTTCCGACCCTGATACTTCCTACCCGGTCATCCACATGCAGGGCTTTTGCAGGATTCAGAGTAACCATTTTCAGCGCATCTTCTTCACTCATCCCTCCGTATTTCACACTTTTTGCTGCTTCCTGGTTGAGGCGTCTTGCCATTTCCGCATCATCAGAATTGATGCAGACATTCAATCCAACTCTTTGCATTATTGTGGCATTGTAGGCAATGGCATCCTGCACTTCTACCTTATACGCCCACCAATCTGAGAAGGTGGAGACATTGGCTCCATGCGCTTTGATTTTATCAGCCACTTTATAACCTTCAAGTACATGCGTAAATGTATTGACCCGGAACCCGAATTTTTCTGCTACCCGCATCAGGGCAGTGATTTCGCTTTGTACATAGGAATGGCAGGTGATAAACATTTGCTTATTCATGATCTGCACAAGAGCATCCAGTTCAAGATCCCTTCTCACAGGAGTTGCGCCGGGTTTTCCGCTCTTAAATGCCTTCATCTCATTCTCATAATCCTTCGCTCTCTGAAAACCATCCATCAATACCTCTTCAACGCCCATTCTTGTATCCGGGAACCGGTTATTGGCAGAAGAAGTGGTGCGCTTTACATTTTCACCCAATGCAAACTTGATAAAGGGGTCCCAGTTTTTGAATTTCAGTCCTTCATCATCGACACCCCATCTCAATTTAATCAGCTGCGTTTGCCCCCCGATCGTATTCGCTGAACCATGAAGGATATGCGCAGAAGTAACGCCGCCGCTCAACTCGCGGTAAATGCTGATATCTTCAGGATTGAGATTGTCGCCGATCCTGACTTCGGATGTGACAGATTGAGCTCCTTCATTGATCGACATTGCTGCGATATGCGAATGTTCGTCTATAATACCGGGAGTAAGATGTTTTCCTGTTCCATCGATAATAACAACTCCGGCATCAGAAAGATTTTTTCCTACCTGCGCAATTTTTCCATTCTTTACCAGCACATCAGTATTCTCCAGTTTACCTTCATTTTCATTGGTCCATACAGTCGCATTTTTAATCAGGAAATTTTCTGCTTTCGGCAATTCCTCCCATCCATATCCATCAAAAGGATATAAAACCTTCCCAACCATGACGGGTGGTTTCTTTTTAGCAGAATCAACGGCGGCCGATCCTGCTTTTACAAAAGCGGCTGTCCAGGTAATCCGGTTGCCTGAGCTATCTTCCCCGTTTCCATTCCATATACCGTCACTAACGACACCGCTTAACCGAAAATAAGCTCCTGTTTTCGCACCAGGTTCTTTTCTCCTTCCAGCCTGACCTCCATGGTTACTCGTTGAATCTGGCTGCTGTTTTTTCCGATTAACTGCCGCAGGTGAAAAACTCAGCGTGACAAGCTTGCCATCATATTCAAATTTTGTATTGATCGTATCTTTTCCAACAATATTGGCGGCATTGTTGCTTTGTACATCGAGTGTATAATTCAAAGGACCGTTCGGTTCATTAATAACGAGATTATAAATGCCCCTGATAGAATTCCATTCTTCATTCTTCACTTCATATTTCTCTCCCTGTATCCAGTTTTCAAGAATAGAAGTCTTTTCATTAAAAACCGGGCCGGTAGTGATCAGGAAATTGGCAAGTTTACCTGCATCAAGACTTCCCACCTTATCATAAATGTGTAATAATTCAGCCGGAGTTTTTGTCAATGCTTCGAATGCTTTTGATTCTGTCAGCCCATTTTCCAATGCTTTTCGCAGGTTCGGCAGGAACTGTTTGATATCTCTCAAATCAGAAGTCGTGAGGCAGAAATTAATATTTGCCTTTTCGAATGCTGCAGGATTTGTGGGCGCCAGTTCCCAGTGCTTCATATCACCCAAGGATACAAACCTCGCTTCATTGGGATCTTCCACATCCATTGCCTGAGGATAATTCAAAGGCAGAATAAAAGAAGTATTAATAGCTTTGATTTCATTGATGCGCTGGTATTCATTTCCACCTCCTTTAATGATATAATGAACTCCAAATTCATTTCCAATTCTGTTTGCACGCAAATCATTCCATTTATCATTTGCTTCGAATATCTGAGGCAGGTTCTGATTATCGTTCCATGCCTGCAAACTCAGGTTCACGCCTTCATGGTCAGGCTGGGATTTATACCATTGTGCATCGAGGTAAGTCTGCCTCAATAATGCAATCACTCCCATCATAGAGCTGGGGTAGCTTTGCACCGATATACCTTTGCTCATCGAATAATGAGCCGAAGCTTTTTCTTTTATGATCACCAGGTTTTCTTTGCGATTGGCCAGAGTAACTACAGTACCTGTGCCACGTGCTATACCATCTTTCTGATGTGTGAGCACAGTTCCAAAACCGATCTCACGCAGAGGTTTTGCTTTTGAATCATCGGTTACAAAAATTTTAGAAGCATCGGTTTCAGGTTTGATAGCCTGGTTCCATCCATAAGCTCCTTTTGTGTTTGAATTAAATTGTGTCGGACCTCCATAAAAATTAAAACCTGTGGCCTGCCTTTGGGGAATAGCCACGCCATAGTCGCTATAGATATCGATAAATGAAGGATAGATATATTTTCCTGTACAGTTGATGGTTACTGCATTGGCGGGAACTGAAACATTATTCCCAATGCCCGTTATTTTGCCATCTTTGATGAGCAGTGTCGCATCTGTAAGCGTAGTCTGTCCATCTTTGACGATGGTCGCATGAATAAATGCATATATCTTTTCGCGGGGATCAGCGACTCCATTCACGGGAAAAGTCTCCTGCGCATGGATGGAAAAAATACATGCCATAAGATATGCTGTCAGGAAAAAGAATTTTTCCTTAGGAAACAGCCTCAAAATTCTCATGTGTATAGTTTTAGTGGTTAAAAATGAATTCCGAATTTACTGAAATGGAGTAATTTCGGCTTTACAATTTTATAAGCGGCAATCAACGTGCGGGATATATCATCATACATCGATCACACTTTATTGAAGCCTCTCTGTACATTTAAAGATATCGAGAAGATTTGTGAAGAAGCCATCCAATACAGATTTGCAGCGGTTTGCATTCCTCCAACCGCAGTAAAGAAGGCAAAAGATTGGACGAATGGGTCGACAGTAAAAGTAGCTACCGTTATCGGGTTTCCCTTTGGATATGAAGTTGCTGAAGCCAAACAAACTGAAACAGAACAGGCAATAGCTGATGGAGCCGATGAACTGGATATTGTTATTAACCTGCTTGAATTGAAAAGCGGATCCTGGTCCTATCTTGAAAAAGAAATAAAAGAATTGATTGATTTGGCTCATATGCATCAGAAACTGGTGAAAATAATTATTGAAAGCGGGATGCTTACAAATGCCGAAATCGTTCAATGCTGCCAGTTATATAGTGAGCTTGGGGCCGATTTTTTGAAAACTTCCACCGGTTATTCAGAAAAAGGGGCATCCATCGAAGCAGTAAAGCTAATGCGTGAAAACCTGCCTTTTTCCATTGGAATAAAGGCTTCAGGGGGAATCAGAACTTATGAATTTGCAAGTCAGTTGATCGAAGCAGGCGCATCAAGATTAGGATGCAGTGCAAGTATAGCGATTGTCGAAAATGCAATGAAAGAACAAGAACATGATTATTAATGGCCATTCAAATGGATGGACAGAAAATGTTCAATAATCAAATGCTATAATTCATTAGAAAATGAAATTGATATTGATATTCATCTTAACAGTATTCTCAGGAAAATTATTCGCTCAGGCAGATTCAGCAGTCGTCGTTCATAAAGACCCACGCATAGATTTATTGATTAAAAAGCAAATCCAGATCAATGACGAAACCACTCGTGATTCCCGGAGTCATATTCCCGGATATCGTATCCAGGTAATCAACTCGAAAGACAGGAATAAAGTATTTGAAGTCAAAACAAAAATTTATCAGGATTTTCCAGAGTTAAAGCCCTATCTGGTATACCAGGCTCCCTATTATAAATTGAATGTAGGGAATTTCAAAACTCCTGAAGAAGCAGATCCTTATTTGAAGCAATTGTTGAAACTCTTTCCCACCGGAGTTTACCTGGTTCACGACATCATTGATGTAAAACCCGAAAAGACAGATATAAATTAAGCCGGATTCTTACAAACAATGAATTCTTTTTAATTTGTGCAATATGCTAAAAGAAAAAATCAGGCAACTCTCTGAGCAATATGCACCGGACTTCATTGATATCCGACATCATTTACACGCACATCCTGAATTGAGTTATAAGGAATTTGAAACTTCTGCATTCATTCAAAAAAAATTGAGTGATTGGTCGATCCCCTTTGATATCAAAGCTTCCACCGGTGTTATCGGTCTGATTAAAGGAAAGAATCCGGATAAAAGAATTATTGCATTAAGGGCGGATATGGATGCACTGCCAATCCAGGAAGAAAATAATATTTCTTATAAATCAAAAAATCCGGGTGTAATGCATGCCTGCGGGCATGATGTGCACACCAGCATTTTACTGGGTGCATCGAAAATATTGAATGAATTAAAAAATGAATGGGAAGGAACCATCAAACTAATTTTCCAGCCGGGGGAGGAAAGAAACCCGGGTGGCGCCAGTCTCCTGATCAAAGAAGGTGCATTAGAAAACCCCAAACCTTCTGCAATTTTTGGACTGCATGTTCATCCCGGACTTGAAATCGGGAAATTGAGTTTCCGACAGGGAATGGTCATGGCAAGTGCAGACGAATTATATTTTACAATCAAAGGAAAAGGAGGACATGCAGCGGCTCCTCATACTACAGTTGATACAATCTTGATTGCTTCTCATCTTATCCTTGCTTTGCAACAAATCATCAGCCGGAACAGGAATCCTTTTTCTCCATCAGTGCTCTCCATAACCTCGGTACAAGGTGGTCATACTACCAATGTCATTCCGAGTGAAGTAAAACTGATGGGGACATTTCGTGCAATGGAAGAAAACTGGCGTTTTAAAGCGCATGAGCTTATCCGTAAGATATCTCTTGAGCTTGTTCATTCCATGGGAGCCGAGATTGATTTGCATATCGATGTAGGTTATCCCGTTGTTTACAATAACGAGCAGCTGAATGCGGTTGCACGCATAAGAGCTGAGGAATTCATGGGAAAGGAGAACGTTTTGGAAACAGAAATTCGAATGGGTTCAGAAGATTTCGGCTACTATACACAGTTAATTCCCGGTTGTTTTTACCGGCTGGGAGTGATGAATGTTGAGAAAGGAATTACTTCAGGTGTGCATACTCCTACTTTTAATATAGACGAATCTGCTATCAGTATTGGCATGGGCATGATGGCCTGGTTGGCAAGTACGGTGAATATATAATTTGCTTAGCCCTCCAACAATCATTTATTGCTTTAATGCGATTTCCTGCGATATTTCAAAGGTCAAATAACCATCAAAAAGTAGTTTTTCTACTTTAAAATTTTATTGGAATTTCTGGATATTTGATTTGAAAGAATTTGTATCATCTGCTCCGTAGAATGGGTACATAGGGAGAACCCAAAACATACATTAGATATGTCATCAGACGCATATACGAAATCTTTTGCACCTAGGGCGCAACGATAAAATTTTGTAATTATTCAACCGATCTATGGCCCCTGGGGGCCTGATTTAAGGGAATGATCGATATACTCCAAGCAATTCATAATACGCAATTGATAAATGACATTCTTTAGAATATTGTCTATTGTTATTTCATTTGTGATATAAAATCAAATTGCTCCGTAGGAGCAAAATATCGGTAGCAGGGAATGATCGATATACTCCAAGCAATTCATAATACGCAATTGATAAATGACATTCTTTAAAATATTGTCTATTGTTTTTTCATTTGTGATATAAAATCAAATTGCTCCGTAGGAGCAAAATATCGGTAGCAAAAAAATGTTTTTCGTTTATGCCCCGTGGGGGCATCACTCTTTTAATTAAGAATCATGGCAAATACATATACCCAACTCCATATTCATTGTATTGCAGCTGTTAAATTTCGTCTCGCATGTATTCAACCATCATGGAAGAGCAGGTTGCATCAATACATTACGGGTATTGTACAAAATCATAATCATAAAATGTTATCAATAAACAGCATGCCTGATCATTTGCATCTCCTGATTGGCTTCAGACCTGATCAATCATTATCAGACCTGATGAGATTAGTAAAAGGTGAATCTTCGGAATGGATCAACAAACAACACTTTACACCTTCAGTATTCAGATGGCAGGAAGGTTATGGCGCTTTTTCATATGCGCGTTCACAAATAAAAGCTGTTGCTCAGTACATAGAAAATCAGGAAGAACATCACCGGAAAAAAACTTTTTTGGAAGAATATAAAGATTGCCTGAATCAATTTGAAATTAAATATGATCATCGATATATATTTAAACCTCCCGAATAAGGTTTTGCCCTTACAGGGCAATATCCTTCTTAATTTTTTTCTACCGACATTTTACCCCTGACGGGGTAAGTTTTACTATTTTGAAAAAAAAATGTAATCTCATGGAGCCAATAAATAAATTTTATTTTTTTCAGATATCAGCCTAATCAAACAAACTGTGACTAATCAAATTCAAATGATGACTCATGGTCGGATCACAATGCAAATAAAAACTGCCTGTATCTTTTAATAATTTGTGCATATACCAAATGCGGTGGGCCATGGTCGTTAAATAAGCTACTGCGCTATCGCTGATGCTTTTGGTTTTGTGAAACACGCTCAGCACTTCATACAAATCCTTATTTAAATCTGCCAACATGCCCAATTCATCCACATAGCTCACATTACTCCATGTGTCTGCAAATGCCTGCTTCTGTGCATTGGCGTCCTTCATATCAATGCTCTCAAATAATACATTGTAATTGCGTTTGCTATTAAAGGGTGGGTCAATATATATCAGATCAATAATTGGTTCGGGGTTGTTTGCTACAAGTTCTTTCAATACATCGAGACAATCGCCGAAATACAAATGATTCATGAAGCAATAAAGGTTTCTGCTAAACTGCAAGGCTTTTCAAAAACCCGGTTATCCATCTATTCACATTTTCGTATTTTGCAATGGATTTGCTGATTAGTGTTGAATGCCATGACAGCTATCACTGTCCCTTAGATAAAAACGCTGTATGCAAAAAAAGCAACTGAGAAGAGAACAGGCTCTTGAATATCACTCCAAAGGCAGGCCGGGCAAAATTGAAGTAGTTCCTACCAAGGCTGCCAAGACTCAACGCGACTTATCTCTTGCTTATTCACCCGGAGTTGCAGAACCCTGTAAAGAGATTGAAAAGAATCCGGAAGATGTATACAAGTATACAGCAAAGGGAAACCTGGTTGCGGTTATAAGTAATGGCACAGCCGTATTGGGGTTGGGAGATATCGGCCCCGCTGCATCAAAACCCGTCATGGAGGGAAAGGGAGTCTTATTTAAAATTTTCGCCGACATCGATGTGTTCGATATTGAAATCAATGAAAAGGATCCCGGAAAATTTGTGCATATCGTCAAATCATTGGAACCCACATTTGGCGGAATCAACCTGGAAGATATTAAAGCTCCTGAATGTTTTTATATTGAAACCCAGCTGCGCGAATCATTGAAAATTCCGGTGATGCACGATGACCAGCATGGCACTGCTATCATCAGCAGCGCTGCACTGATCAATGCTCTTGAATTGCAAAAGAAAAAAATTGACAGAGTCAGGTTCGTCGTTAACGGAGCAGGTGCTGCCGCCATGGCCTGTGTCAAATTATATACGGCACTGGGTGCGAAACATGATCATTTTATTTTATTCGATAAAGACGGAGTGTTGCATAAAGGAAGAACGGATCTCGATGAAGACAAAAAGAAATTTGCCATCGACAAGGCGGATATGAATTTGGAAAGAGCTATGAAAGATGCTGATGTTTTTGTGGGATTAAGTGTTGGCAATGTGGTTACGAAAGAAATGGTGAAAAGCATGGCGCGTAAGCCCATTGTTTTTGCGATGGCCAACCCCGATCCCGAGATCTCATATGATGCTGCAACAGAAGTAAGAGATGATATCATCATGGCCACTGGCAGGAGCGATTATCCGAATCAGGTGAATAATGTATTGGGATTCCCTTTCATTTTCCGCGGAGCATTGGATGTGAGAGCAACACAAATCAATGAGGCCATGAAACTGGCAGCAGTGAGGGCTTTGGCCGAGCTCACCAAGAGTCCGGTACCGGATATTGTCAATATGGCTTACAACGAAAAAAATATTGTGTTTGGTCCGGGTTATATCATTCCCAAACCCCTTGATCCACGTTTACTCTCCACTGTTGCTCCGGCGGTCGCAAGAGCAGCGATGGAGAGTGGCATTGCACAAACTAAGATTGATAACTGGGATGCCTATGCGATAGAATTGAATAAAAGACTCGGGCTCGATAACCAGTTGATTCGTGCCCTGGGCAGCAAGGCGCGCCGGGATCCAAAAAGACTGGTTTTTGCAGAAGCAGACAATCTCAAAATCCTTAAAGTAGCACAGATACTCTATGAGGAAGAAATCGCATATCCTATGCTGTTAGGTGATCAGAAGAAAATCAGGGGAATTGCCGAAAAAAATAATATTGATATCGAAGAAATTCCGATTATTGATCCGCGCAGCGATGAAGAGGAAGAACGTCGGAGATCTTACGGCGAATTATTCTTTAAAAAACGTCAGAGAAGAGGAGTGAACAAACATGAATCTCTGAAAATGATGCGCGACCGGAACTATTTCGGCTGCATGATGGTTGAAACAGGGGAAGCGGATGGAATGATTTCAGGTCTTACCAGAAATTATCCCGATACTATCCGGCCCGCCATCCAGGTCATCGGCACGGAGGAAGGAGTACAAAAAATTGCAGGCATGTACCTGCTGTTAACAAAAAAAGGACCATTGTTTCTTGCAGACACGACTGTTAATTTTAATCCGACAGCTAAAGAACTGGCAGATATCACGATGCTGGTTGCGAAAGAAGTCCGCAATTTTAATCTTACTCCAAGAATAGCGATGCTTAGCTATTCGAATTTTGGTACCAGTGATTCACCCGAGGCCCGGCTCGTAGCGGAAGCGACAAAACTGGTCAAAGAACAAAACCCGGGGTTGATTGTAGACGGAGAAATGCAGGCCAGCATTGCATTGAACAATGATATTCTCAAAGAAAATTATCCGTTCAGTGCATTGGTCGACCAGGAAGTAAATACATTGATATTCCCCAATCTTGCTGCGGGAAATGTTGCATATAATTTACTGAAAGAAGTGGGAGGAGCAGATGCGATAGGTCCTATTTTACTCGGACTGAAAAAACCAGTGCATGTATTACAACTGGGTAGTTCCGTTCGTAGTATTTATAATATGGCGCTCATTGCTGTAATTGACGCACAGATCAAGTGCAAAATTTCAACGGAAGAAGCCATGAAGAAATCTTCCTGGTGGAAAAGAACTAAAAACTAGCGAAGAAAATTGTATTTTCATTTTTATTATTCAGTCTGCAGTGGAGGATGCATGATATCCTGACTTCATGACCAGAACTATTCCGACACATGTCTATATTTACTGAATTTGGCCGTTTTATGCTGATGCTGAAAGGCATGTTTTCCAAACCAGAAAACGGCAAAATGTATTGGAAGGAATTCATGCATCAATGTTCAGAAATCGGTATCGGTTCACTGGGTATTGTGGTGATTATTTCTGTATTCATGGGTGCTGTGTCTGCACTGCAAACCGCATACCAGCTCGTCACTCCTTTTATTCCTCTTTCAACGATTGCACAAATAGTGAGAGATACTGTCATTCTTGAATTTGCACCCACACTGGTTTGTATTGTGCTCGCCGGTGTGATAGGAAGTAAGATCGCGGGTGAATTAGGAAATATGCGGGTCAGTGAACAGATCGATGCGTTGGAAATTATGGGTATCAATACAAAAACCTATTTGATATTACCGAAAATCCTGGCGGCACTATTAGTGATCCCAATGTTGGTAATCATTTCCGCAGTGCTTGGTATCTGGGGAGGCCGGGTTGCAAGCGTAGCAACCGGAGTACTTTCAACCAATGCTTATGATAAAGGACTACTTCAGAATTTCCAACCCTATAATGTTTTCTTTGCGTTAGTCAAGTCATACACATTTGCTTTTATCATCGCCAGTGTATCAGCTTATCATGGCTATTATGTAAAGGGAGGTGCTCTTGAAATCGGCAGAGCAAGTACAAAATCCGTAGTCGTTAGTTGTGTGTTGATTTTATTTTCAGATTATATACTGGCGCAAATTTTACTAAACACACCAGGAGCCTGATACATGATTGAAGTAAAAAACATAAAAAAAGGATTCGAAGGGAAGATTGTCATCGATGATGTGAGTGCAATCATGGAAACCGGCAAATGCAATCTGATCATTGGTACCAGCGGCAGCGGCAAAACAGTGCTGATGAAATGTATGGTAGGATTGTTTGTTCCTGATCACGGCGAAATTCATTATAGCGGAAAGAATTTCCTCGAAATGAATACTGATGAACGAAAAGAACTAAGACAACAAATCGGTATGCTGTTCCAGGGATCGGCTCTCTTTGACAGCATGACCGTAGAGCAGAATATCATGTTCCCTCTGGATATGTTCACTAAAAAAACATTTCCCGAAAAGTTGAAGCGCGTAAATGAAGTATTGGACCGGGTAAATCTTAAAGACGCCAATAAAAAATTCCCGGCCGAACTTTCAGGCGGGATGAAGAAAAGAGTGGGAATTGCAAGGGCCATCGTTTTGAATCCCAAATATTTATTTTGTGATGAACCGAATTCAGGCCTTGATCCGCAGACTTCTCTTTTGATCGATAAATTAATTAAGGAAATCACCACAGAATTTAATATTACAACAGTGGTGAATACACACGATATGAATAGTGTAATGGAAATTGGAGATCATATCGTTTATATGTACCAGGGATTGAAAGAATGGGAAGGCAACAATAAGGAAATTATTTTCAGTAAAAATAAAAGATTGAATGATTTCATTTTTGCCTCTGAGTTTTTGCAGGATGCAAAAGATATGCGGATGCTGGAAGCAAAAGGGAAGATCGATAATGACAGGAATATGGATGAACTTCTGAAATAGTAATATATATTTCACAACTGTTTTTTTGGAATACCACAGCCACCCAGACATGCAAAAGGAGGAGTAAATAACATCACTCCTATTTCAAACCCAGCTCCCTGGGTACCTGCAAATTCCTGTCCATACGTAAATGCAAAAACTGCGTATTGACTCGGTTCCCAACGCAAACCAATTTTGTATTCAGGAATAGTGCCAGTAGCGCCTGCGGAACCAAATACCTCTCCAACTAATGAGGCATTCGGATTAAAAGGATACCAGGCTACTCGGGTAGAATAAGTAAATGCCCATCCCGTTGTTTTACTTTCATTATTATGTACGGTTATACTTGCACCAGGCATCAGGTCCCATGATAATTTATTGTCGAAAAAAGGAATAGTAACCGGAACATTCATCCAAAAAGTTTTGAAAGCATCTTTCACTCTTAGTTCGTTATCGATTGTTCCCGGAAACATTCCTGTGCCTGCTTTCACTGCTGCGCCCCCCGTCTGTGCTTTGTTCTCATAAAACATATATTTTGCATAGAAAGAGGTGGAATAACCATCGTTTGTTGTTGGATCATTATCATTGTTGTACAGGTAAGCCGCCATCGTGAATTCCCATCTGGAAAAAAGTGAATAGGTATTCATAATCATCGCATTTCTTTTCCCATAAGTCGGAATAATAGTGATCGTTCCCTTGGCTTTTGAAAGCCAGCTATCTGAATTGAACTGTTGGGCCCTGGATGGATTGGTTGAAAAAATCAATAGTGAAGCGAAAATTAAGTTGACAAGATTTATATCGCAAAATCTGATCAGTAAAATTCTGTTTGTTCTTATTCTTTTTGAATTCAATAACATCACAAACCGCTTATTAAAACATTTAAGAGCAATCACAAAATAATTTCTTTTAGCTGCTAAAAAGTATTATTGCATCCTTTAACCGTAAAATGATTCAATAGAAATTAAAACGGGCAGGATATTCATGGCTAAAGATTAAAAATTCAAAAAAAAATTTAATCAATCCGGGATCAAAATGATTTTCCAAAACTGATCCCCTACAAAGTAACAAGCAGCCTCATCGGTATATTCTCCTGCATTTCCCCTATTTTTGCGCAGCAGCTAAATCAATTCTAATGGCTATTTTAGTAAATAAAAATTCCAAAATCATTGTCCAGGGTTTCACAGGAACTGAAGGCAGCTTTCACGCAACGCAGATGATAGAATATGGCACGCAGGTAGTAGGCGGCGTTACTCCGGGAAAAGGGGGCACCACTCATCTTGAACGCCCCGTATTCAACACAGTAGCTGATGCAATTAAATCTACCGGGGCGAATGTTTCAATCATTTTTGTTCCACCGGCATTTGCTGCTGATGCTATTATGGAATCAGCTGAGGCCGGAATGGAATTGGTGGTTTGCATTACAGAAGGAATTCCTGTTCAGGATATGGTGAAAGCAAAGAATTATTTATTGGGAAAATCTACCAGATTGATCGGACCGAATTGTCCTGGCGTAATTACAGCAGGCGAATGTAAAGTGGGTATTATGCCAGGATTCGTTTTCAAAAAAGGAAAAGTAGGCATCGTTTCGAAATCAGGAACTCTTACTTACGAAGCAGCAGACCAGGTTGGTAAAGCCGGTTTGGGAATATCCACTGCAGTTGGAATTGGAGGTGATCCAATTATCGGAACACCGACAAAAGAAGCAGTAGAATTATTGATGAATGATCCCGGAACAGAAGGCATAGTCATGATCGGAGAAATTGGCGGAAGTATGGAAGCTGAAGCTGCAAGATGGATAAAACAAAACAGCAAAAAACCAGTGGTAGGATTTATTGCCGGACAAACTGCGCCACCCGGTCGCCGTATGGGTCATGCAGGCGCGATCATTGGAGGTGCAGATGATACTGCAGCTGCTAAAATGAAAATTATGGCCGAATGTGGCATTCAGGTGGTGGAGAGCCCCGCAGATATTGGCGCTACCATGGCCAAAATATTGAAATAACTCTTCCGGGATTTAAAACCCCGGAAAAGTTATTGTACAGATTTACCTGCATTCATCATTATAAAAATGTCTGCGATCAAATCTAAGGTCACGACGATCATGGATAAAATCCCTGCGATCGTGAATCAGGTCACGGGAATCGTGGCGTAAATCGCGGGAATTTCCAAAACGTTCATCAAAATAAAAATCTCTTTTATCATTCAATAAATCGGCGCGATCATGTCGCATATCTATCCTGTCGTGGCGCATATCGGCCCTGTTATTATAGGCATAACGGCTCTGCGCCTGCGAAGCAGCTGCAAAAAATAATCCCGCAGCAAGGAGTATTGTAAATTTCAGTTTCATACATTTTGTTTTAATTGTTAGCAAATATTGAGTACAGAAATAAGACTCTTTACCATTTCTCCTGTTTAAATAATAATAGTTATAACCCTGTTAAAGCCTTTATACCATTCTAATCCAGGTTTTTGGAAAAACTTTCAGATCCTCTCAGTGATAAAAACAATTGTTGAATGGATCATCACTAATATATAATAGAGATTATTTTTGCTCCATGCGCGTAGATATGATCGTTATTGGCCAGGGAATTTCAGGAACCCTGCTGGGCCATTATCTGGAAGAAGCAGGACTATCTTTTCTCATCATAGATGAACCGAAGTTATTTACTGCATCGAAAACTGCATCAGGAATTATTAATCCCATAACGGGGAGGCGCATGGTAAAAACCTGGATGACCGATGAATTAATGAATTTTTCCTGGAAGGAATACCAATCCATCGGAAATCATTTGAATATTTCCTGCATATCAGAAAAAAAGATTATCGACTTCTTCCCATCTGCGCAAATGCGGCTTGCTTTTATAAAAAGACATGAAGAGCAAAGCCAATACCTGTACCTGCCTTCAGAAGAACGGTCATGGGAAGAATATTTCACGTATGAATTTGGCTTTGGAGAAATAGCGCCATGTTATCTGGTTGATGTGCAGACCATCCTTTCGGCATACAGAAAAAAATTCGTGGAGCGTCAACAGTTATCAGAAGAGCATTTTTCAATTGAACAGCTGGTGTTGCATAAAAACAAAATAAATTATCGTGAATTGGAAGCCTCCCGCATTATTTTTTGCGACGGAATCGGGAGTTATAATAATCCTTATTTTAAAAATCTTCCTTTCGCTCCTAATAAAGGCGAGGTTTTAATTATTCAAGCAAAAGACTTTCCTGAAAATAATATCTATAAAAAAGGAATCAATATTGTTCCCTGGAAAGATGATTTGTTTTGGGTAGGTTCTTCTTATGAATGGAAATTTCAGGATGACAAGCCTACTGAACTATTCCGGGAAAGAACAGAAAGTATTTTAGAACAATGGATCAAAACTCCTTTCAAAATTGTGGATCATTTCGCTGCAGTCCGTCCGGCCACTCTCGAACGAAGACCATTCGTTGGCTTTCATCCAACTCATTCAAATATTGGCATATTGAATGGAATGGGAACAAAAGGTTGTTCACTCGCTCCTTATTTCGCAAAGCAATTGGTCGGGCATTATTTGAATGCCACTCCGATCCATCCCGAAGCGGATATCAAAAGGTTCAGCAGAATTCTTACCCGTTAAAGTCCGGAAAAGTTATTTTTGCGAAACTGAATAAAAATAATTTTATAAAATTATCATCCGATCAATATGACCATACCAAAGATGAAGATGTATTGTATCCCTGATAAATTCAGGAAAACAGAAAACCTGCATATTCTTTTCTGGTTAATGAAAGATGTAAGCTGGGCAATGTTATGGAAACCTATTGGGATATTTATGATTATTCCTACCATCAGCGTCGCATTACTGATTACCTGGCAGACTCGCAAAATCAAAGCAGAGTTATTTCATAATCTCGCAGTTGTATTCTGGATCATTGCCAATGCTCTGTGGATGATCCTCGAATTTACCGGATATGATGAGCAATACAGAAAATATACTGCCATCCCATTTTTTATAGGACTATTTTTTATAGGCACTTATTACCTGTACATACTTCCCAAAGAAAAAAGGAAAGAGAAATTGAACGAACAATCGGGTGTTGAAATTGAAGTAGTCAATTTAAACCAGTGGAAATAGTCGTGTGATAAAGACTGTTCAATGAAATATTAAGCCGAAGCCATTTTGTTTCTGAACATAACAGTCATTTTCCCGTTTGCAAGCTGATTAAGGGGATCCTGATTGAGTAAACGCACCATCGCATTGTACAAATCAGGCAAATCATGTTTGAAACGAACAGGATTCTCAAAAAAAGTTTCCACGCATACTGCCCAAAATTCATGATAATTCGTAGCAGCATATTCACCCAGTAAATTCTTGCTTCCTTCCTGCATAGACGTAAAAATTGGACGGGCTACTTTGGAGTAATTTTTAAATTCTTTTTTGAAATGTTTATCTTCTTCCGTTTCAGTAATAAATGTTACATAAGCCAATGCATGGCCCATTTCATGCAGACCTACATTACAATTCAATGTCTGACCCGAAATACCTTTGATAAAATTATCCCAGGATAGATATATTCCCGTTTGGTCCACATGTCCCATGAACGGACGCGAATAAAATCCATAATGATAATCATCTTTCAAAATAAAAATATCGTTGAAATAATTCAGCATGTATTTTTCCAAGCCGAAAGTCAGCTGCACTGCAACAGCGCTGATCAGAATCGGCATTTCTGCACTCTCATTGACTTCGATATAGTGAAACCGCCTTGATTTTTTAAAAAGATGTGTCCTGAACAGGAATTTTCTTTGCTCTTCCAAGCTCAGCCTGTTATAATATTTAATATACCTGGAAACCACAGAGTGGTAAAAAGTCTCTTTTACAACAAATTTTCGGAATTGCTGCTTCACATACAATTTATGACCCAGAATAGAAACAGGACGATGCAGAAGAAGGACCGCCGCTACCAGGGAAGAAATAATTAAAATTTCCATAAGGCTCTTTTTTCCTTTTTGAAATCAGGGGCATCGAACAACAATATTGGCCTTACATGGGGTGTTGGATAAAGACTCGGCTTTCCTGGTAAGAGGGATAAAAGCTAAAGAGGTTTAATTCATGAGGAGTGAATAGTACGGATAATTACAAGGTAAAAATTATTTTTAAAATATAAAAGCCTTTGTATCTGATTTTCATAAATTTTCTTGGCTTTTATCGTATGCCTTTTTTGACGATACAAAAACAGGACCCCTATATAGATTTTAGCCTGGCAAAAGGCTGCCAAAACCACTACAATTGTTCCAGAAAATGGAAGGTCCTGACCCGTTTTACTATACCTTTGCAGCTCTTATAAAAGAAGTATCAACAGAATTATTACTATCGAAAAAACTTAAGAATGTACAGGACGAATACATGCGGGGAATTAAGATCAACAGATATCGGCAGGAAGGTAATCCTGGCCGGATGGGTTCAAACTGTCCGGAAATTCGGAAGCATCACTTTTATAGACCTGCGTGACCGGTATGGAATTACCCAGCTGTTATTAGGCGATGAATTGAATGCCAAATTGAACGAAAATCCCATGGGAAGAGAGTTTGTTTTACAAGCCGAAGGGATCGTTTCAGAGAGGGCTAATAAAAACCCAAATCTGACTACTGGTGATATAGAGGTTAAAGTCTCTTCCTTTACTATTCTGAATAAATCCATCACGCCTCCTTTCACCATACAGGATGATACGGATGGGGGAGATGATTTGCGGATGAAATTTCGCTACCTTGACCTGAGAAGAAATGAAGTCAAAAAAAACCTGGAGCTCCGTTATGCTGTCAACCGTGCAGCAAGAAATTATCTGCATGAACAGGGTTTTATGGATATCGAAACTCCTTTTCTGATAAAATCCACTCCTGAAGGGGCAAGGGATTTTGTTGTGCCATCCAGAATGAATGCCGGACAATTTTATGCTTTGCCGCAATCCCCCCAAACCTTCAAACAATTGCTGATGGTGAGTGGGTATGACCGTTATTATCAGGTGGTAAAATGTTTTCGTGATGAAGACCTTCGCGCGGACAGACAGCCGGAATTTACGCAGATAGACTGCGAAATGAGTTTTGCAGAACAGGAAGATATCTTGATCATGTTTGAGGGGATGATCAGGCATGTCTTTAAAAAAGTGAAGGGCATCGAATACACTGACAGGATTGAAAGAATGACATGGGAAGATGCGATGTGGGATTATGGAAATGATAAACCCGATATCCGTTTTGAGATGAAGATATCAAATCTTAAGTCGGCTTTTACAAAAGGAGGAAAGATTCTGGCTGATGGAGAACTGATTACTGGCGCTGGTTTTGGCGTATTCGACAATGCTGAAACAGTCGTTGCAATTACTATTCCCGGCGCCGCATCGTATACGCGTAAACAAACGGATGAACTAACAGAATGGGTTAAACGCCCCCAGATTGGCATGCAGGGACTGGTAACCATCCGGTATAATAGTGATGGCAGTTATAAGAGCAGTGTTGATAAATTCTACAATGAGGAAAAATTAAAATCAATTGCGGCTTTTTGCAAGGCGCAACGCAGTGATCTTATTTTGATATTGGCCGGAAAGGAAGAAAGAACGAGAAAAGCAATCAGCGAATTGAGACTGGAAATGGGAAAAAGACTGGGTTTTAGAAAGTCAGATGAATTTAAATTATTATGGGTGATCGATTTCCCATTGTTCGAATACAGTGAGGAAGACAACCGATGGGTCGCGAGACATCATCCTTTCACCGCGCCAAAACCGGATCATATTGCAATAATGATAAATAACAATCCGGTCATTGAGAATGCAGCAGAATACCTGAAGCATCCTTATGCGGGCATTAAAGCCAATGCATATGATATGGTCCTGAATGGAAATGAAATTGGGGGTGGTTCCATCCGGATTTTTCAGCGCGATTTGCAGGAAAAAATGTTTACTGCATTGGGCATGAGTAAGGAAGAATCCATGCACAAATTCGGATTCCTGCTGGGTGCTTTCGAATATGGAGCTCCACCACATGGAGGTATTGCATATGGCTTCGACAGATTGTGCGCTATACTTGGGGGAAGTGAAAGCATCCGTGATTTTATTGCATTTCCAAAAAACAATAGTGGCCGCGATATGATGCTGGATGCGCCTTCATCAATTGATGAAAAGCAGTTGAAAGAACTGTTTATTCAGTTGGATAAAAAAAATATTCCGGGTGCTGGCGAAAATTAGTTATTCTCTTTTAAAAAGTTTGAATTGAAACAGGGCATGGATTTTATTCCGGTCTTTCAGAGGCTGTTTCTTTTTTTGAAAATCAGAAAAAAGATTAAAGCCAGTGTCAATAATATGCTAAATCCCAGCAGGTCGTACCAAACCATGGAAGCCTCCCTGTCTTTGGTTTTTCCAAGGTAATTCACACAATTACTGATATATGAATTCACACCGGGATAATTTTTATTCAGCATTTTAACTTCTTCAAACTTCTTCATAGCCTCGCGATAGCTTTCTCTTTCAAATGCTTCCATTCCCTTCAAAAACAATACAGAAGCATCGCTCATACGAGGTGATATGCCGGCAGTGTCAAGATATTCATTCAGGATACCAACAGGTATCGCAAAATTTAATCCTGCAGCTAGTCCGCCTGTATTTTCAATACTTCCGAAAGTAGTCAGTCCAATCACTTCTCCTTTTTCATTACAAACCGGCCCGCCGCTGCTTCCGCGATTGATATTGGCATCCATTTGCATCAGCGGCCATCCTTCAACAGATTTTTTAATCGCACTTACAATACCGGTTGTGAGTGTTGGTTCAATGGCCGATTCAATCGCTAAAAAATTATTGTTTGTTACCGGTCCCGGATATCCGTAAACATATAATTGTTCGCCCACATTGGGCAAATCACTGGATGAAACTTTCAAGGTAGGCAATGAAGAATCCCCATCTATTTTTAATACAGCAATATCCTTACCCGGCATAGGCTGGCCTTTAATAATAATGGTTGCAGCCCTTTTTTCGCTGTTAGTATCCTTATTTCTGCCATCAGATGCGTATACTACATAGATATCTTTTTTAAGGTCATATAAGACCATCGAAAAAAGCCGGGAATAAACAGAGGCATACGTATTGTAAAGAAGATTGCGTTGCTGTTCGTTAAATTTTGTTGCCCACGAAGTCTCCAATGCTGCAATATTAGCTTCTGTGATTTGCTGAAATGCAGAAAGTATGAACTGACGACGGATATAAGCATTATCACGGTCAATCAGGTGACAGTTTGTTGCTACATATCCATTTCCGGTAATAAAAAATCCGGTTCCGGTCGATGTAATTTCTTCTGGTTGCTTAATATAATCGAGTGTTGCTTTAAAAAAACGATTGGGGTTATTATTAATATCCTGAAGTACGATATCCAGTTTCTGCTCCGCGGAATATATCACACCACTACTGTCAACACTTTGCAATGAATCGAGCAATTTG
The DNA here is from genome assembly GCA_035499855.1 of Puia sp. GTDB lineage: Bacteria > Bacteroidota > Bacteroidia > Chitinophagales > Chitinophagaceae > Puia. The sequence continues at coordinate 22,397 of DATJXY010000094.1, forward strand.
TTGAAATTTTTTGTATCCATCATCATCTTGTTCACATAGACATCTGCAGAAAATACCGTTTTGATCATGACAACACCTGGCCTGTTCATAGCATAATTTTGAACAGCGGTAAATTTTTGCGCATGACCAATATTGCAGACTGCAATCAAAAAAAACAAAAAATTAGTTCCTGCTTTTAAAAAGTGCTTTTGCATGGTACGATCCGCTTTACATTAAAACCCAAAAAAAGTTAACTTGTTGTAGTATTGCTGTTAAATTTCTTGATATGACTGTTCCTCGGGCTCCTTTAGCAGAGCGGCTTCGCCCCCAAACACTCGATCAGCTTGTCGGGCAACAGCATCTCACCGGCAAAGGTAGCATTTTGCGGACTGCTATTGAATTGGGTAAAGTTCCTTCCATGATTTTATGGGGACCGCCCGGAACAGGAAAAACCACCATTGCAAATATCATCGCACACACATTGCATATCCCTTTTTATACCCTCAGCGCTATCTCTTCCGGAGTGAAAGATGTGAGAGAGGCGATCGAAGAAGCCAGGCAAAAAGAAAAAGCCATTTTATTCATAGATGAAATCCACCGCTTCAATAAAGGCCAGCAGGATGCATTATTAGGAGCTGTTGAAAAAGGTATTATTACACTGATAGGCGCAACTACTGAAAATCCTTCCTTTGAAGTGAACAGCGCCCTGCTCAGCAGATGCCAGGTTTATATTCTAAAACCATTAGACACAAAAGACTTATTAAAATTATTGAATGATGCTATTAAAAATGATACTGAGCTTGTAAAAAGAAAAATCATCCTGAAAGAGACTGAAGCATTGATCAATATTTCAGGTGGTGATGCAAGAAAATTACTGAACCTTCTTGAACTGGTGGCAGATGCAAGTGATCCTTCTGTAACACTTGAAATAACCGATGAACTGGTTATGACTGTTGCTCAACAGCGCATAGCCCTCTACGATAAAAAAGGAGAACAACATTATGATATCATCTCCGCTTTTATAAAATCCATGCGTGGAAGCGATCCGAATGGAGCAGTATATTGGTTAGCGAGGATGATTGAAGGAGGAGAAGACGTCAAATTTATCGCGAGAAGAATGTTGATACTGGCAAGTGAAGATATTGGCAATGCAAATCCAAATGCATTGTTACTTGCGAATGCATGTTTTGAAGCTGTCAACAAAATCGGGTACCCCGAATCCAGCCTTATTTTGTCGCAATGCGCTATTTACCTGGCATCATCTCCCAAAAGTAATTCGGCAACCGTTGCTATCGTGGCTGCACAGTCAGCCGTAAGAGATCATGGCGATCTTTCCGTTCCTCTTCATATCAGGAATGCACCAACGCAATTAATGAAAAGACTGGATTATGGGAAAGGATATGAATACAGTCATGATTATGAAAATAATTTTTCTCCGCAGGAATATTTACCAAAAGAAATCAGCGGTATCTCTTTTTATAACCCCGGACTGAATGCAAGAGAAGATGAACTGCGAAAATTTTTAAAAAAACTTTGGAAGGAAAAATATGGATATTGAAGTCATGAAACGTGAAATGTCAAACATGATTGATATAAATTAACAAGTGATTTAGTATTCTTTCGTTTCACATTTCAGGTCTGACGTTTCACGGTCCATGATCCAAACTGTAAACTATAAACTGAAAACTGCACATGACCTGGTCTTATAGAAAATTTGATGCGCTTTCTCCTTATGAACTGTATGCGATTCTCCAGTTGCGGAATGAAGTATTTGTAGTTGAACAAAATTGCGTGTTCCAGGATGCAGATAATAAGGATCAGCTCTGCCATCATGTGATGGGATTTGAAGATCATAAACTCTATGCCTATGCGAGAATTGTGCCTGCGGGAATTTCCTATGTGGAAACTTCTATTGGTCGTGTCGTAACTTCCCCATCGATGAGAAACAAAGGCATCGGAAAAATATTAATGCAAACCAGCATCGATGCATTGTATCACTTATATGGCAAAGTCCCAATCAAAATAGGGGCACAATTTTATTTAAAAAAGTTCTACGAATCTTTTTCATTCAGGCAAACCAGCAACATATATATAGAAGATGATATTCAACACATAGAAATGTTGTTGCACGAATGAAACAAAATATCTTTCCATAATTTGGAACGATTCCAAATAATATTCTCTTCTGATACACACCAATAAAACTCTTTTTCCCGTTCTTGTATCGTTACCAGTTCTTTATTAAATTAGAGCTGGAATCCAAACCGTCGGAAAACTAAATCAATATTCCATGAAAAAAGGTTTACACTCCTTGTTACATAAGTGTCTCTGTGTGCTGGTCATAATTTTGACCCTGAATTTCCCCTCATACAGCCAGTTATCAGCAGGAAATTATTTTGAAGGTGGCTTCACCGTTGGCCCCATGGTTTTCATGGGCGACCTTGGTGGTCATTTTGGCCGGGGTACTTCTTTTATCAAGGACTATAACATGAAAGCAACCAAATTATCTTTTGGTGCATATCTGGCAGCTCACCCTTCAGAATTATTAGGTTTTCGTCTCGCTATTAATTGGGGTCAGCTGGAAGGTGCTGATGCATACATTGATCCAAAAGGTGGTGAAGAAATAGCCCGCTACAATCGTAACCTGGATTTCAAATCAAATATTACCGAAGCATATTTCGCGGCAGAAGTATACCCGACTGTATTATTTGAAGACCAGCCTACTGATGTAACAGGAAGGCTCAGACCTTATGGAGTGATTGGTGTAGGCGTTTTTCATTTTAATCCTCAGGGCAGCTATGTTGATCCTAATACCGGCCAAACAAGCTGGGTATATCTCCAACCTTTGCATACTGAGGGACAAGGATTTCCTGAATATCCTAACAGGAAAGAGTATTCGCTTACACAATTAAATATTCCAATGGGTGTTGGTATAAAATATTATTTCAGTGATAAATTGAATTTGTCTGTTGAATTACTTTATCGTAAAACATTCACAGACTATATCGATGATGTTAGTACCACTTATATAGATCCCAGTCTTTTCTATAAGTACTTACCGGCAGGACAGGCTCAGATAGCAGATCAAATTTATAATAAGAGCCCATTGAGGAATACTGATCCGGCCAATTATGGACCTGGCGCTAAAAGAGGTGATCCTTCCCAGACAGACGCTTATTTCACTTTTGGATTTAAGCTGGGATTTCGTTTAGGCACCGACCGTGAGTGGGATAATTCAACACGTTGTCCGTTGTTACGATTCTAAGATATTCGTTTGATCCGTACCCTTTTGTTATTGATTTTAAACCAATCAATAAAACTATGAAAACTGTACCCAAATCCCTTTGCAGCATTATTGTTGCAATCCTATTCATGATGGCGAATCCTCCCACATTCGCCGCTAGTAAACCAATATTATCAGAGAAAAATAACACGCGTTATTTTGTAGTGGTAAACAAAACCCAAAACAGCAAAAAACATAAGGTCCGGCTTTATACTGATGCCGGCCGGCAAAATATTTTATTTACTGTAAATGGTGTAGAAGGGAAAAAATACCAGCTGTATATATTCGATATGGACAGCAGGCTTGTAACTCAGGTGAATACCTATAATGGTGAAACCTCGGCGCTGAATAATATATCGAAAGGAAGCTACCTTTTCCAGGTACTCATCGATGATGAACAAATCGAGAGTGGAAAATTGACGATAAAATAAAAAATTGAAAAGCTATAACTAACGACCAATAAGCAGCGGGGAAATTGGTAAAATCCGAATATCCGAAGGTTAAGTAAACCTGATCCGTTCCCTATACTTAGGTACCCTAACGATTTTATTAATCACTTCCCGCTAACGCTTATTGGTTCTTTCAACTTTCTGGTTTTCTTCCAATATCTTCAATAGCCGGTGATGAGTAGTTGCCGGCTATTTGTTTTTAGTTTCGGGTTATTTTATTTTAAGTATTCAATGAACCTAATCTCCGGGCAACTGTAACCTGAAAACTCCAAACTCTAAACTAAAGGAAGATCTTTCCTGCTTCAAGCCAGTTATTGATACGATCATATCCGCTGACATCCAGATTATGCGCTGAAGTAAATAAATATTTTTTCCCGTTAAAATGTTGCAGATTTCTTACGTGATCATCAATCATATAATCTCCCTGAACCAATCGCTTGTCGCCGCAGAGCACCAGCTGCTTCCAGGTAAAAAAAGGAAAATTCTCAATCAGCCATTCCAATTTATCTTTTAAAGAATTCGGAAATTCAGTCGCTGCAGAAACAATGAACACTTCGTACTTTTTATTCATTTCCTTCAATACATCAACACTGTCTTTCATCACAGAAAGGCGCCTGAAAAAACCTTCTGAAAATAATCTTTCCCGAACAATGGGTTGATGATGCTCCGGAAAGCCCCTGACCCAGGAACCACCCAACATTTTCTGATAATCGACATCCAGTCCATATTCTTTTTTATACCAGTTGATCATATCGCCCATCGGATCAGCCATCACTTCATCCATATCAACAATAATTCTTTCCATATTTCATTAATCTTGGTTCCCTTAATTTATTTTGATCGCCTTCCATTCGAAACACTAAATTCATTTTTCAAAAATTCTGCAGTAAAACTTTCTTTATTCTTAACCAGATCCTCCGGCGTTCCTTCGAATAAAATTCTCCCTCCCCCATCCCCTCCTTCGGGCCCCAGGTCAATGATATGATCTGCAACTTTAATTACATCCAGGTTGTGTTCAATGACAAGAACTGTATTGCCCCTGTCGACCAATTTGTTCAAAACATCCAGCAAATGCTGGATATCCTCAAAATGTAAACCGGTTGTCGGCTCATCGAGAATATAAAAAGTTTTGCCTGTCTCTCTTTTTGAAAGTTCTGTACCGAGTTTGACCCGTTGGGCTTCTCCTCCACTGAGTGTAACTGCAGACTGACCAAGAGTAATATATCCCAACCCGACTTCCTGCAACACTTTTATTTTCCTATACAGATAAGGGACATTCTGAAAAAATTCAACGGCTTCATCCACTGTCATATCCAGCACATCACTGATGGATTTTCCTTTATACCGGATCTCCAATGTTTCCCTGTTATATCTTTTTCCATTACATTTTTCACAATGCACATAGACATCCGGCAGAAAATTCATCTCGATCACACGCATTCCTCCTCCTTCACATACATCACAACGACCGCTTTTCACATTAAAAGAAAACCGGCCGGCCGTATACCCGCGAATCTTTGCTTCAGGCACAGAAGCAAATAATGTTCTGATATCCGTGAAGAAACCACAATATGTGGCAGGATTGCTTCTGGGTGTGCGACCAATGGGTGACTGATCTATTTCAATCACTTTATCTACATGTTCCAGCCCCTTAATGCTTTTATATGCCAGTGGATTTGTACGTGAACCGTATGCATGTTTACTTAAAATCGGATACAAGGTTTCATCGATAAGGGTTGACTTGCCGCTCCCGCTCACTCCGGTGACCACAATAAATTTTCCTAAAGGGAATTTTACATCCACATTTTTCAGATTATTTCCCTTCGCTCCTTTTAATTCCAAAACCTTTCCATTTCCGTTTCTCCTCTCTGCCGGAATTGGGATTTTTTTATGCCCGTTCAGGTAAGATGAAGTGAGCGTATTTAAATCCAGCAGTGCTTCCGGATCACCTTCCGCCACAATCCTTCCTCCGTGAAAACCTGCACGTGGACCAATATCCACGAGATAATCTGCAGCGAGCATAATGTCTTTATCATGCTCCACGACCAGCACACTGTTGCCGATATTGCGAAGATTTTTCAGGGCTTCTATCAAACGGTGATTATCCCTCTGATGAAGTCCAATGCTTGGTTCATCCAGGATATAGGTTATTCCCTGCAATTGAGATCCGATTTGCGTTGCAAGCCTGATGCGTTGCGACTCTCCACCGCTCAATGTCCGCGAAGGACGATTCAATGTTAAATATGTTAATCCGACATCCAGCAAAAATTGCAATCGTTCCCTGATCTCTTTCAATACATCCCTTGCAATTGAGTTTTGTTTAACACTTAGTCTTTTTTCTATGCCATTAAACCAATTCATCAGGGCATCCAGACTCATCTCACTCAATTCAGAAATATTTTTTCCATCCACCCTGAACCATAGACTCTCTTTTTTCAACCTGGCGCCCCCGCAGGTGGGACAGGCTTTTAATTCCATAAATCTTTCCACCCAGTCGTGCAGATTATCGTTAGAACTTCCTGCAAACCATCTTTTCAACTGATTAACCAATCCTTCGTATTCTGTCGAATATATATTCCCGTTAGTGTTTGTCGATTCAAAATCCAAATTGGATTCCCCGGATCCGTTTTCGTTACCATAAAGAACCAGGTTCAGCGCCCGGGCCGGCATATCCTTTACAGGAATATCGAGACTAAATTTATTTTTCCTAGCGAGCTGTTGTACTTGTTTGAATATATAGGATTCACGTTCTTCTCCGAGTGGAATAATTGCGCCTTCATTAATCGTCTTTGCACGATCAGGTATAATGGCTTCCAGGTTTATCTGGTATACAGAACCCAATCCTTTACAGGTGGGACAGGCTCCATAGGGAGAATTAAATGAAAAACTGTTGGGAGAAGGCTCTTCATAACTGATGCCGGTATCCTCGCACATCAGGTGCTTACTGTATTGGATTATTTTATTATTGTCATTGATCAGCAAAAACATCAGGTCCTTTCCAACCTGCAATGATTTTTGTACACTTTGACCCAGCCTCAGTTTCATATCATTTGTCACAGCCAGCCGATCGATTACCACTTCGATATCGTGAATCTTATAACGATCTACCTGCATCCTTGCAACAAGATCTTTTATTTCTCCATCCACTCGTACTTTCAGATAACCCTTTTTTCTTATGTCTTCAAACAATTCCCGATAATGTCCTTTTCTTCCACGAACCAGGGGAGCCAGTAAAGTAATTTTCTTATCCTTATATTTTTGAAAAATATTTTCAACGATTTCTTCTTCGCTGAATTTCACCATTTTCTTTCCGGTGTTATAAGAGTAGGCTTCTCCGATCCTCGCATATAGTAAACGGAGAAAATCGTAGACTTCGGTCACGGTGCCAACTGTGCTGCGTGGATTTCTGTTTGTCGTTTTTTGTTCGATAGAAATTACCGGGCTAAGTCCGGTAATTTTATCCACATCAGGTCTTTCCATATCTCCAATAAACTGGCGGGCATAAGCGCCGAAACTTTCCATATAACGACGCTGGCCTTCTGCATAAATCGTATCAAAGGCAAGTGATGACTTGCCGCTTCCACTGATACCCGTAATAACAACCAGTTTATTCTTTGGAATTTTTATATCAATATTTTTCAGGTTGTGTACTCTTGCCCCAAATACTTCAATTAAATTTTCTGATTGTTCCACATTTTCTTTCCCATTTGTTTCTCCTATCCGCATAAAATAATGTCCTTGTTATTCGTGTCATAGTCAGGCGGAGACCGCCAGACCAAGCTAAGATAAGAACAAAAGCGGGGATGATTGGTTCATTGCTCCTTGCCCCGATTATCCCGATCGACAAGGAGAATTATTAAGAATCCTTAAGTTCCCGTCAGGGCGGGAAATTCAGACGGAACAAAAAAATAAGGGATGAAAAAATTCATCCCTTATTTTTCTTATTTCTTAATTATTCCTATTTATGCAGGGTAACCGTTGGTACTTTAGTAGTCGCACCTGCATTCACTACAATATTATCGATGGTTGTGTCATTGTATCCATGATGACCGTAAATGGTCACGGTATAAGTTCCTGCATTGACACCTCGTATCAGGTAATTTCCTCCGGGGCCAGGCACAGCATATACTGTATCTGTTGCATTAAAAGCTTCAATGAGAGGCGATGCACCGGGAGGCAATACAAATCCCTGAATTCTTGCTGCAGTATGATCATTGAATGCTACAACGTATGGTTTCAGATAGAATGTTCCACTCCAGAAAAATATAGATCTCTGAAGATTAAAATCAAGCCAGATTTTGAATTCATTGTTGCTGATACTAGCTACATTTTCTCTTTGCACATTAATATCAAAATAAGGATGAGGTCCGAAAACCACCAAAGGATAACTGGTAGCACTATCCGTAAAAATCGAATTATCCGAACCCAGCGTGATGCGTATTTTTAAAATCTTGCCGGTCGGATAAGTTCCTGATCCTAACAAAGAATCAGTTCCATTTCTTAATTGTAACAAATCATAAACTCCGGGCGTAATTGAAAGAGTGTCCCAGATAACAGATTTGTCATTTTGAGTACGATGCCAGCCACACCAGTCATCATCCCATTCGCGCTGATCATCGGGAGCATTCTGCGTGGTGGCTGTATCAATCAGCACAGCAACCTGGCGGATATCAACCAAAACTTTTGCAAACTGCAAAGGACCATCCATTAAATAAACAGATACCTGCGATTTTCCCGGCGGGATGTTGGAATTTGAATTGGAAGAATTTTCCTTGCTGCAAGCAAAAAAAAGAATAACAGTTGCAACACCGCATAGTGCGGCAAGCCACTTTGTAGTTGTCTTCATATCAGTAAAATTTTAAGGTAGAAATTGTCCAGCACTATTTTTTTTTCAAATATTGTTCCAAAAGATGTTAACCAACGGCTAAAGCCGGGATAAAAAAAATATTTTTAGATTGGCCTAAGCTTATAGTCTGAAAAACAATCCGTTCCATTTTTGGGAATTTTTTGAGACAGATATTGGTAAAAGGGTTAACCGAAGAATATTTTTATTATTTTCTTTATAAGGCGTTAACGGCCTGTTTTGGGATGCATAAAGTCGATCTTTGCTATAGACTTTTAAAAAAAAATATTTGGCGAATCCAAATAAGCGTTTATACCTTTGCCACAGTTCTTTATAATCTCTTATCAAGAAAGGCTGAGGGAAATGGCCCGATGAAGCCTTGACAACCTGTCCTGCTCCGGCGAGACAAGGTGCCAATTCCATCTCGTCTAAGACGAGACAGATAAGTCAGATCAATGCTTGACAATATAACTATCATCATATTAAAAGCTCTTCTGACAGTCAGAAGAGCTTTTTTATTTCCCACCCTGAAGAGAAATAAAAACTTCTCGTTCATTTGGATTTCCTGATAAGCGTGTAACAAAATTTTTTAATTCTCTTTCAGGAAGGGATAAATTTTTAATCATGCAACAGACAACAAGATTCATTCACAGCATTCCCGTTGATCCATTAACCGGTTCCGTATCTGTACCCATTTATCAAACCTCCACATTTGTTCAGGAAGCCCCAGGTATTAACAAGGGTTTTGATTATGCAAGAACCAATAACCCTACAAGGGCAACATTGGAAAATCTAATTGCACAATTGGAAGGTGGAAGCGTCGGAATTGCTTTTGGAAGCGGCCTTGCAGCAATAGATGCTGTATTAAAACTGTTAAGTGCGGGAGATCATATAGTAGCCGTAGATGATATTTATGGAGGCGCTTACCGTCTATTCGAACAGGTTTATAAAAAATTTGGGATTGAAGTTACCTATATCGATACTACAAAAGCAGAGAATATTTTTTATGCGATCAACCCTGCAACCAAACTCATATGGTTGGAATCGCCTACCAATCCCACGCTGAAAATTTCAGATATAGAATCGATTGCAAAAATTGCAAGTGCTAATCACTGTTTACTTTGTGTAGATAATACTTTTGCTTCACCCGCCCTGCAAAAACCTCTTTCGCTGGGAGCCGATATTATCATCCACTCTGCAACAAAATATCTTGGGGGTCACAGTGATCTCATAGCCGGGCTTATTGTTACAAAAGATCAAACTTTGGGAGAAAAAATTAAATTCCATCAGAATGCATCCGGTGCTATTCTTGCTCCTTTTGACAGTTGGCTGGTGATTCGCGGACTGGAGACCCTGCATCTGCGTATCCGGCAACATTGCAGAAGCGCACAATCAATCGCCGAATTTTTAGAAAATCATCCCGCTGTTGGCAAAGTGTATTACCCCGGACTGAAATCACATTGCAATCATTCCATCGCAAAAAAACAATCCTGCGGTTTTGGAGGCATTGTTTCATTCACACTAAAAAATGATTCGGAAAATGCAGCCGTGAATTTTGTAACGTCTACCTGTCTTTTCAAATTGGCCGAAAGCCTGGGTGGAATCAAAAGCCTGATCAGCCATCCTGCATCAATGACTCACAAATCAATTCCTGCCGAAAATAGAAGGAATGCAGGAGTAGCCGACAGCCTTATACGTTTATCTGTTGGGCTCGAAGAACCGGAAGATCTTATCGATGATTTGAAAACAGCCCTGGAAAAAATTCTTACCGCCCATCATTCGGGTCACTCAAATCATCATGAAATCATATCCGACCGTTTGTTCAATGAAATTGTTGTCGATCCCGTTCACCCGTCTTAATATCAAACCATTCATTCAATGAAACACGCATCAGGACTGCAAATCAGCAGAATGATTTCAAAAAAATATCTGTTAAAATGGGAGAATATATTGAAAACCCCACTAAATTTGTCTGCTTTATTGTTCAGATACAATTTTATGCAAGACCATCAACCACCCATTATTTTCCCGACACAAATATTCGTCTGTCGTTATTGCTGTATGCCCCGGGGCATACTTTAATCTATTATCCATCCTATCATGCTGCTCGTCTCCCGTGAAAATCCGGTTATTAGTTATTAATTAAGTATTAAACCTAAAATTAAATTTGTATGAGTAATTATCATTTTGAAACGCTTCAGTTGCATGCGGGTCAGCAAATCGACCCAACTACTAAAGCAAGAGCAGTTCCGATTTATCAAACGACTTCCTATGGTTTTGATAATTCAGAACACGCGGCAAATCTTTTTGGACTTAGACAATTCGGAAATATCTATACCCGAATTATGAATCCAACTACAGATGTATTTGAACAGCGTATGGCTGCCCTGGAGGGAGGTGTCGCTGCTCTGGCAACAGGATCCGGACAGGCGTCTCAATTTCTTGCACTGAATAATATCCTGCAGTCTGGTGATAATTTTGTCAGCACCAGTTATCTGTATGGAGGAACTTATAATCAGTTCAAAGTTGCTTTTAAAAGACTGGGTATTGATGTTCGTTTTGCTGATGGAGACAATGTAGAGAGTTTTGTAAGGCATATCGATAAAAATACAAAAGCGATTTACCTTGAAACTGTTGGTAACCCGCGTTTAAATATTCCCGATTTTGAAAAATTCGCTGACCTGGCAAAAGAATATGACCTGCCTTTGATTGTCGATAATACTTTCGGAGCCGGCGGATATCTTTTCCGTCCAATAGAATGGGGTGCGAATGTTGTTGTTGAATCTGCTACCAAATGGATCGGCGGTCATGGCACCGTGATCGGTGGTGTTATTGTAGATGCAGGTAATTATAATTGGGGCAATGGAAAATTCCCTCAATTCACTGAACCTTCCGAAGGATATCATGGATTGAAATTCTGGGAAGTATTTGGAGAAGGCAACCCTTTGGGATTACCCAATATCGCTTTCGCAATCCGCGCACGTGTTGAAGGATTACGCGATTTTGGCGCTTCACAGGCTCCTTTCAATTCTTTCCTGCTGCTGCAGGGATTGGAAACATTGGCTTTACGCGTACAACGCCATGTCGATAATGCACTTGAATTAGCTCAGTGGCTGGAAAAATATCCGCAGGTTGACTTTGTGCAATATCCCGGATTGAAAAGCAGTCCATATCATGAACTCGCAAAAAAATATCTGAAGAACGGTTTCGGAGGAATTTTGAATTTTGGCGTAAAAGGCGGAAAAGAAAATGCGAGCAAGTTTATTGATTCATTAAAATTGGCGAGTCATCTCGCGAATGTCGGTGATGCAAAAACTTTAGTGATTCATCCTGCTTCCACTACACATGAACAGTTGAGTGAAGCAGAACAGATTGCTGCGGGCGTACAACCAAATCAGGTACGCATCAGCGTTGGTATTGAACATATCGATGATATCAAAGCAGATTTTGAACAGGCTTTCGAAAAAGTCTTTGCTAAGGAATTGGTGTAGAATGTACGATGACCGATGACCGTTGATCGATGACCGGGCACACAAACAAATTTTCTGTTAATTGTGAAGCCTGACCATTTAATCGGTGATCGGCCAACGGTCATCCATCTGCAATCATCGATCTGAATAAACAAAAAATAAAACTTTGTCCTACAAAATATTTTCCAATACAGCACCTTTCACACTTGAATCAGGAATTGTTCTTCCTCAATATCATCTGGCCTATACAACTCATGGAAAATTAAATGATGAAGGAACCAATGTGGTTTGGATTTTTCATGCGCTGACCGCTAATAGTGATCCTGCGGAATGGTGGCCAGGGCTGGTGGGAGAAGGAAAACTCTTCGATCCTTCAATTTATTTTATTGTTTGTGTAAACATGCCCGGTAGTTGTTATGGAAGCATTGGTCCGCTGGATATCAATCCAACGACAAATGAACCTTATTATCACGATTTTCCTTTTTTCACGACCAGGGATATGGTGCATGCATATCAGCCATTGAGGAAATTTTTAGGAATACAAAAGATACATATTGGCATCGGGGGTTCCATGGGCGGACAACAATTGCTTGAATGGGCTATTGAAGAACCGGAATTATTTGAATATATTTTTCCGATCGCTACCAATGCACAGCATTCTCCATGGGCGATTGCATTCAATGTTTCCCAAAGGATGAGCATCGAAGCAGACTCGACATGGAAGGAGAAGAATCAATCGGCAGGGATTGAAGGGATGAAAGCGGCAAGAGCAATGGCCTTGATTTCATATCGTCATTATGAAACCTATTTAAAAGCACAACCCCGTTCAAATAGTTTTCCATTTGGAAACGGATGGGATGGCGCCGCTTCTTACCAGCGATACCAGGGTGAAAAACTGGCCCTTCGATTCAATGCCTTCAGTTATTATGTACTGAGCCAGGGTATGGATGCGCATAATGTAGGCCGTGAGAGAAAAAGCATGGAGCATGCCTTGCACAGGATCAGGGCAAAGACATTGACAATCGGGATTGAAACAGATATCCTTTTTCCACTGAAAGAACAACAATTTATTGCAGCTAATATTCCCCATGCAGTCTATCAGTCGATTTATTCTGATTATGGCCATGATGGTTTCCTGCTTGAATTTGAATCCATCACAACTTTAATCAGCAATTTTATGCAGAAAGAAAAGACAACTCCGCATAAAATAGTGGCAGTGAATCAATGACAACTTTTGCACTATCCTGAAAACACGAACTGATTTTAGGAATTTATAATGCCGGTTTAATAAGAATTTGTAATTAACTTTGTGCCCCCAAAAGAAAATATTCTTAATCCCGGGCACAATTAAGATTCAAAAAATGGAAGCACATAAACAATTAACCATCGGTTTATTCGGATTCGGAGTAGTGGGTGAAGGTCTTTATAAAGTACTCCGGCAAACTCCTTCCCTGAAGGCATCGATCAAGAAAGTTTGTATCAAGAACTCTGCTAAAAAAAGAAATGCTCCGGCAGAATTATTTACTACCGACAAAAATGTTTTATTGAATGATCCTGAAATCAATGTGATTGTGGAAGTGATCAATGAATCTGAACCTGCTTTTGAAATTGTTTCCACTGCATTGAAAAATGGAAAGGATGTAGTGAGCGCCAGCAAAAAAATGATTGCTGAGCATTTGCCTGAGCTTCTCGGATTACAAAAGCAAACAGGTCATTCATTCCTGTATGAAGCAGCTGCCTGCGCTTCTATTCCTGTGATCCGTAACCTGGAAGAATATTATGACAACGACCTGCTCCATTCCATCAAAGCTATCGTGAATGGATCAACGAATTTTATTTTAACAAAAATGTTTGAAGATAAACTCGATTTCCGGCAGGCTTTGTTACTTGCCCAGCAATTGGGATTTGCAGAGAGCGATCCCTCACTGGATGTCGAAGGATATGATGCTGTGAATAAGTGGACCTTCCTGCTTACCCATGCTTATGGAATAGTGGAACAACCGGATTCAATTGTTTTCAATGGAATTCAAAATATACAATTGAGTGATGCAACAGTCGCTTCTGAAAAGCATTATGATATCAAGCTGGTAGCCCAGGCAAAAAAACTGGAAAATGGAAAAGTGGCTGCTTTTGTATTACCTCAGTTTATCAAACATGAAGATCATCTTGCCTTTGTTAAAAATGAATACAATGGCGTGGTCATTGAAAGTGGTTTTGCAGATAAGCAATTTTTTTACGGAAAAGGCGCTGGCAGTTTTCCGACTGCATCCGCTGTACTGAGTGACCTGTCGGCCCTGCGATACCAATATAAATATGAATACAAGAAATTGTATCATCATACACCTCACCAGTTGACGAACGATTTTTATGTAAAAGTTTATGTCAGCTTCGATGATTGGGCTTATATCCCCAAGGAACATTTTGAATGGATCGAGGAATGGCATGCCGAGAACGACCGTAAATACCTGGTAGGTGTATTGCCTTTCGATGAATTACGTAGAAATAACTGGTGGAAAGAAAATAATACATCCCTGATACTGGCTCCTGAAACAATTATAGAAGATGTGGAGATCAGGAAGCTAAAGAAAAAAAGCCTGGAGCTGGCTGGAATTGCATAATAAGAGTTTTCTCTCTCACGGAAATGTATATCCGCCTTTTTAATTAAAGACTTTGGGGTCTTTTACACTTTTTTGATGAGAACTTTTTTGACCGAATGTATATGAGTACCCGAGTCTGATGGTGGCTGCACCTGCCCGATTTTGCCCGTCTGCCTTATCCTTCTGAATATAAATAAATCCATAGTTGCCTCCCCCCTCGATAAAGATACTATGCTCACCAAAAGAATATGCGAGGCCGATATTCGCTTCAATGCCAAAATTCACAGATTGCAAGGAGCTTTTAATATCCATGGTACTGTCAAAAGATAGTTCTCCAAGCAAAAGAGGTTGCGTCATAGCTTCATCTGCATATACATTGCTCGATCCCTTAGTGATTGTTTTAGCTGATAAAAGAAATCCCACAAAAGGGCCCGCGTCCGCATATGCTCTGAAAGCAGAGTTACTTCCAAGATCAAAACCAAATTTTCCGAGGACGGGTATCATCAGGTAGCTCAGTTTTGCTTCTGCATCAAAGTTTGCCCAAAGATATTGGGGAGCAGTCCCGGGTGGGAACAAAGCTGCGATCTCAGGAGTTACAGGGAGCGCCTGTTTGCCATTTTTTTTACCTCCCTGGGAAGAATATTCGGCAGAAACTTCGAGTGAAAAAAGATCAGACACATGATATTCACCGAATACAGCGGCATCCGGACCCAGGCCCGAATGGTATCCATTATTCAAAGGATCGCTTGAGCTGGAAGTGAGGTTAGGAATACTGATTCCAGCTTTTGCGCCAACAGAAATAGTTTGTGAAAATGTTTCATTCAATAAAAATAAATTACAAGCAAAAATAAGACAGGCAAATAATTTTGTCATGACATGAATGCTGAAACGGGCTAAAAATTTGTGATTAGTTTTGGTATAGTAAATCTTTGACAATTTACTTAAATATATTTTAAAATCTGATTTCTTGTCGTCGCGCCATCTAAACTGAAAAAGTGGATACACATATAGCTTGTACCATTGAGCCTTTCGATGAAAAGGATATAGACCTCCTCATTTCCTGGATTGACAGCGAAGAAATGCTGATGCAATTTTCCGGGCCCGGTTTCCATTTTCCCCTGACCAGGCAGCAAATTTTATTGAACAGAAATGATGAACACAGATATACATATAAAATAGTTGTCATTCCCGCCAACCTGGTCATTGGTTATGCAGAAATTTATTTACAGGAAGAAAAGACTGTCATACTTTCAAGGATCATCATCGGTGAACGATCCTATCGGGGCAAAGGACTATGCAAACAAATCGTGAATCGTTTACTTGAAATTTCATTCAAATTTTTTGGGGCAGAAAAAGCAATATTGAATGTTTTTGACTGGAATATCCAGGCAATCAGATGTTATAAAACCGCCGGGTTTGCAATCAATGAAGGGAAATTTAAACAAAGAGAATTAAAAGATGAAACCTGGACTGTTTTACAAATGACACTTGAAAAGAAAGATTGGCGAAATCCAATTTCTAATAATTCTTTTTCACGAGATAATCCCGACTGATCGCCAGGCTTTCGAAAGGATCATGTTTACATTCATCCTGTTCGACAAACCAATATTGAAGGCCTGCAGTTTTACGTGCAGCAAAAATGCGGTCAAAATCAATAGTGCCCTGCCCCACTTCAGTAAAGTCTTCAGTTCCTTTTTCCATATCCTTCACATGCCATAACGGAAACCGCCCGGGATATTTATTAAAATATTTTACAGGATCCTGTTTTGCTTTGATAAACCAATATAAATCGGCCTCCATCTTTACCAGATTGGGATCTGTATTTTCAATCAGATAATCATAAGGAACTATTCCGTTCAATGAAGGGAATTCAAAATTGTGACTATGGTAACCAAATTGAATATGCGCTTTTTTACAAGTTTCTCCTGCTGTATTCAGCATGCCCGCAAGTTCTTTATACAAATTCATATTTACTCTTTCTTCAGGCAATAACCAGGCACAGATCATATATTTTATTTTCAATGAAGCTGCATCTTCTACAGCCTGATCCCATCCGTTTACCAATGTACCCTTTGCATGATCAATCCTGCCGGTATCATAATGTGAACTGATAATCGTTAGCCCCGCATCGCTACACATCTTTCCAAAATCTTTAGCCGAATGACCAAAAAAGCTTCCATTATAGCCAAACAATTCGATCTCGTTATAACCTAACCCCGCCAATTTTTTTAAAGATCCCGGCAAATCCTTTTTTATTGGTTCTCGTATGGTCCAGAGTTGGGCCCCCAGAGGTTTTGCGGCGAAATGATTGGAGAACGAAGGTGCCCATTTCATTCCTGCAGCAGTAAAGAAAATTGATTTCGTGAATTGTCTTCGGTCCATAATATTCAGTTTTTAGAAATGATTTCACATTTAAATATAATAATTTTAAGACTTTTATCATTCAACTATACTCGCTTATTTTTTTGAATAATTAATACAATGAAAACACTCATTAAACTGGAAGAACTGGCGATGTTTATTTTGTCGGCTTTTTTTATATCGAAGTTATCCATTCAACTTAGCTGGTGGCTCTATATTCTTCTTTTTCTTAGTCCGGATATAGGAGCGGCAGGATACCTGTTCAACACAAAAATCGGTGCGGTGACATATAATCTTTTTCATCACAAAGCCATTGCAGTTGGGATCTACATCGCAGGTATCCTTACTCAAAACGAATATTTGCAGCTTGCGGGGCTGTTGTTGTTTGGACACTCATCATTTGACAGGATTTTTGGATATGGATTGAAATATCCTGATTATTTTAAACATACACATCTCGGAGTATTAGCGGAGAAAAAAACGGCTATTGCGTCCTGACAAAACCATCTATATCAACAATTAATTTATTTTCGGATTGCAGGTATTCGATTACCTGCTTCAATTTTTGCGTGTGTACTCCTTCAAAATGCTGTAATAATTCGGTAGCCGGTACCTGTGAGCTTTCCAGTAAACGGATGATGCGTTGATGAATACTGTTAAACTCGTCTCTATTCAGTAATACGGTTTTCTTTTGCAAACAAATATCACAAATTCCACATGGTTCAGGCTTTTCTTCTCCGAAATATTTTGCGATCACCTGGCTTCTGCAATCTGTTTTTCTGATATATCTCTGAATTTCGTCTATGCGTTTTTTATACTGTTCTTTTCGTTTTTTATAATCAGCCTGATTGATACGAAGATCTTCTGTTTTTGCCCTGGGATGAATAACATATAATTGAGGGCCTTCTCTGCGGGGAATATATTCAATAATACCAGCTTTGTGAAGCATTGTCAGACCGGTCGACACGAATTCTAAATCTTTTTTTAACAGCCCGGCAATTGTTTTTTCATGCACAGAAACGGGCTGATCAAAAATACCTGAATAAGTTCGCAGCAGCGTTTTTATCAGGGGCTCTAATTGCAGATTGGCTGCTTCAAATGCATGCAGGTATTCTTTATTGGTTATAAAATAAATGGTTGAAGGAATAAATACCTGTTCATTAAAAGCGAAAACCTCTTCCTGTTCTAATGCCTTTAGCGCATATACAACCAAGTTAGTGTCTAATTTGAATTTCCTTATGAAATCTGTGATGTCAAAATCATAATATATCCCTTCGGCTCCAAAGGGAATTTGAAGGTAGTTCATTAATGACTGGTATACTTCACGGATAGATTCCAAAGCCGGAAAATGAACATCAGGCAATAAGGATTGATCCTCCAGTTCCTTTTCACTATATAACAGCACGGCATAAGCGCGCTTTTCATCCCTTCCTGCCCGCCCCGCTTCCTGGTAATAATTCTCCAGACAGTCCGGCACATCAGCATGAATGACCACCCGAACATCGGGCTTATCAATTCCCATTCCAAATGCATTGGTGCAAATCATGACACGAACATTTCCTTTCATCCAGTCATCCTGCTTTTGATTTCTTTCTTCCTGCTTTAATCCGGCATGATAAAAATCGGCCCGAATCCCATGCATGTTTAAAAGGTTACTAATCTCCTTTGTATGTTTCCTGCTTTTACAATACACGATAGCGCTGCCTGAAACTTTTTGAAGTATCTCTGTAATCTTAGTGATCTTCGAATCCACGCGAAAAACACTGAACGATAAATTTTTTCTTGCAAAAGACTGACGGAAAATAACAGGCTTTGCAAACCGAAGTTTGTTACAGATATCTTCCTGGACAATTTTGGTAGCTGAAGCTGTTAAAGCCAGGACAGGCACGCCCGATAATTCATCTCTTAAATCAGAAATCCGCAAATAGGAAGGACGAAAATCATAACCCCACTGTGAAATGCAATGTGCTTCATCCACTGCAATTAAATTGATATCGAATGCAGGCAAATATTCCTTGAACAAAGATGTTTCAAGCCGTTCGGGAGAAACATATAAAAATTTGCAGTTGCTTTCAGCAGCCAGCTTCAGAATATTGATGACTTCTTTCCTGCTCATGCCTGAATAGATGGCGAAAGCAGTTATATTTTTTCTCCGAAGATTCTGTACCTGGTCTTTCATCAGGGCAATCAGGGGACTGATGACAAGGCATAATCCTTCTTTCATGAGGGCGGGAACCTGGAAGCAAATCGATTTACCTCCGCCTGTTGGTAACAGGGCTAATACATCTTTCCCATCCAGTATCGACAAAATAATTTCTTCCTGCAAAGGGCGGAATGAATCATAATCCCAGTATTCTTTGAGTATGGTGGAAGGAGAATTCATTTATAAGTCGTCGAACGTGAAACGTGAAAGGTGGAACCTGAGTAATTAATTATTACAATTTTGTAATTCATGTGGAAAGTATTTCGGATGTAAAACATAAGATAAGTATATTCTAAGCTACAAATTATTATTCACGTTTCACCTTTCACATTTCACGATTATCAAACTACTTTCTTCACAAATAACCTGATTGAATTAATAATCAGCACAACATCACTCAATGCCATTGCGAGTGCACCAATTATAGGAGTGAGCAGTCCAAAAGCTGCTAAAGGAATTGCAATTACATTATAGAAAAAAGCCCAGAAAAGATTCTGCCGGATAGTAATGAAGGTATGCTTGCCAATCCCCAGAGAAAGCGGCAGATTTTTAATTCCGTTATTCATCAATACTACATCTGCTGTTTGAATCGCAATATGCGCAGCATCGCTCATTGAAATACTAACTGCCGCTTTAGCCAGGGCCGGGGCATCATTAATTCCATCACCTACCATCGCAGTAGGTGTTTGAGCGTTCAGTATTTCCATCCTTTTTAATTTTTCCTCAGGCGATTGTTCTGCTATCACTTCATTAATTCCAAGCTTTGAAGCGATTTGATTGCATTTTGACAAGCGATCTCCACTCAATAAAATAGTCCTGATATTTTTCGAATGCAGGTAATCAATGACCAGTTTTGCTTCAGAACGTATTTCATCCTGAACATCTATCCAACCCGACAGCTGGCCATTTTTTATGACATATACATTGTGTGTGTCCTCGGTTGTCAGTGACATTGCCAGTTTATAAGAACCCACTTCATATGAATCACCTGATTCAGTTGAGGCCCGCATTCCCAGACCTTTTAATTCCTCTACCCGGTTCCACCTGATTTCGTTCTTCGTCTTCCAGTTATCAGCAATACATTTTGCGATCGGATGATTGGAATATTTTTCAACAGAAAATGTAATTCTCTTAAACTCTTCTTCTCCTATACTGTCATCTGTCAACTGCCATCTGTCAACCGTAAACTCTCCAGTCGTCAGCGTGCCTGTTTTATCAAAGACTACCTGTTTGATATTTTTAAATAGCTCCAGGCTCCTGGCATTACGGAATAAAACTCCATTTTTTGCCGCACGTCCCAGGCCCACTGCAATTGCTGCCGGTGTTGCAAGCCCCATCGCGCACGGACATGCAATGACCAACACGGCAATACTGCGCATAATCGATGGCGTTAGTTCTTGAAAGAAAATGAAATTGAATAAAAATGTAATTACTGCGATTCCAAGAACCACCGGAACAAAAATCGCGCTGATTCTGTCGGCTAATTGTTGTACCGGCGGCTTATCCCCCTGCGCTCTTTTGACTAAATTGATGATCGTAGAAAGTGTTGAATCTTTTGCATTGGCTATCACCTGTGCTTTAACAGTACCATCCAGCAGAATACTTCCGCCGATTAATTTATCTTTTGCATTTTTTATCACGGGCAGGCTTTCTCCGGTAATAATTGACTCATTCACCGAAGCATCTCCCCATAAAATTTTACAGTCGGCCGGCACCTGCTCACCTGATTTAATTAAAATCAGATCCCCGCTTCTTAATTGTGAATTCGGAACAGGAAATACCAATTCCTGATGATGTTCATCGAAGGCAATCATATTTGCCATTACGATCTGCGCCCTGGCCAGACTGTTCAATGCTTTTTGCGTGGAATGAATTGATATATCTTCCAGCCAGTTTCCAAAAAAAACAAGAGTGATGATGGCGGCTGAAGTTTCATAAAACAAATAGTCCTCGCCGAGATGGAATAAGGTCCCTGAAAGACTGTATAAAAAAGCTGCGGTAGCTCCCATGGCAATCAATACATTCATATTCGGCATTCCGTTGCGAATACTTTGAATTGCGCTTTTTCCAAAAAAGCCCATTCCGATCAGGTATACGGGAACACATAGAGCCAATTGTATCCAGGGATTCATCAGCCAATGCAGGTGAATCCATTTTTCGGACATATGCAGCATCAGCACCAGGGTAAAAGGCAAACAGATTAATAGGTAACGAAGAAATTTATTGATTGTTTTTTTTTCGTGAACGTTTCCTGATATGGATCCACTCGCTACTTTATATCCCAGGTCTTCAATTCCTTTTTTTATTTCCTGTTGATCTTTCTCTGCATTCATATCAAAACTCACATCTCCTCCCGTCAGGCTTACCTTTATATTCTTCATTCCATTCTTCTCCAGGTATTTGTTAATCGTAAGCGCACAATTGGAGCAACTCATTCCTTCAACCTTCCAGTTTATTGACTCCATAAATATTAGTCCGTATTTTATATAAACAAATGCAAATTTACTCAATTAGCAGGTCGCACAGTTCGTATATCTTTGAATGATGGAATGGCTGGTTACATTAAAAAATATTCAATCTGTTGCAAAAAAAATATGGCAACAGTTTCAGGGCAAAAAAGTTTTTGCCTTTCACGGTTATCTTGGTGCAGGAAAAACAACGCTCATACATGCTTTATGTGAAGCCAGGCAGGTGAGCAGCCCCGTGGGAAGCCCAACTTTTTCAATCATCAATGAATATATCAGTCCAGATGGAAAAATTTTCCATATTGATCTTTACAGGTTGAAGGATGAGGAAGAAGCGATCCGGGCAGGAGTTGAAGATTGCCTTTATTCCGGAGAAATATGCCTGGTGGAATGGCCTGAAAGAGCTCCGGGTATTTTTTCATCTGATACCATTCATTTATTTATCGATACTGTTGATCGCGATACAAGAAAAATTCACACGGAATCATCTTCCTAAATCTTCAACATTTCAATTTAAAATTGTAATTTACCCGTCCTGACTGTACTGAAACATCATTTTTGATAAGCCCTGAAGCATGTCGCAGCAAAAACCAATCATCAGCACTTCTTTCAGTTATGAAACTTTAGAGGAAACTCTTGATATCAAACCCAAGGTTAGTCAGCTGCATATCGGTATCCCAAAGGAAACCGCTTTCCAGGAAAATCGAATAGCCCTGACTCCGGAATCAGTGGGAGTATTGGTAAGTAACGGGCACGAAGTAATTATGGAACACAATGCCGGGGATGCGGCTCATTACCGCGATAAAGACTACAGTGAAGCCGGAGCAAAAATTGTGTATGACAAGGCTGAAGTATTTAAAGCCCCGTTGCTGGTAAAATCCGCTCCTGTTGTGGAGGATGACCTTCCGCTTTTACAAATGAACCAGACCGTTATTTCTCCCATCCATCTTTCAGCATTGAAAGCCGAACTGCTGGAAAAAATGATGGAGAAAAGAATTACGGGTATCTCATTTGAAAACTTAAAAGATGATAGCGGCAGTTATCCTATTGTCCGCAGCATGAGTGAGATTGCAGGAAGTGCCGTGATGCTTGTCGCTGCTCAGTATTTAAGTTCATCCAACCATGGGAAGGGAGTTTTATTAGGAGGTATATCGGGTGTACCACCCACCAAAGTGATTATTCTCGGTGCCGGTATCGTGGGTGAATATGCTGCCCGGGCCGCACTCGCATTGGGAGCCTCAGTAAAAGTTTTTGATAACAGTGTATATCGTTTAAAGCGGCTTCAAAATAATATCGGTTTTCGTATCTATACATCCGTTATTGAACCACGCATATTATCAAAACAGTTAAAAACCTGTGAGGTCGCCGTAGGCGCACTCTCTTCACAGGGCGGACGAACCCCTATAGTGGTGACCGAAGAAATGGTAAGCAATATGCGTCCCGGGAGTGTGATCATTGACGTTAGTATTGACCGCGGTGGTTGTTTTGAGACTTCCGAAATTACTTCACATGAGCATCCCATTTTCCTGAAATATGGAGTAATCCATTATTGTGTGCCCAATATTCCCTCCGGTTTTGCAAGAACTGCTTCGCAGGCGATCAGCAATGTGCTGATGCCACTTCTGATGGAAGCTGGTGAAGAAGGAGGGTTCGAAAATTTAGTTTGGCATAAAATACATCTGCGTAGCGGGATTTATTTATTCAAAGGTGCTTTGACAAATTTCCATTTAAGCCAGCGCTTTGACCTGAAATATACCGATTTGAACTTGCTGATAGCAAGTCAGCGTTAATGATAATGTCTCCTGAAGTATTTTATTTTATTCAAATCATATCTCAATCCATGAAAATAATACTCTTGGGTTCGCTTATCTTATTTTCAGGATTTTTATTTGGTCAGTCCAGGCAATTCGAAATATTCGGTACGATAACCGGTAAATACAATAGTAAAATTTACCTGTTCTTTGACAATCACTACAGGCAAAGAGACAGTATCAGCTCTGAAATAAAAAATGGAAAATTCTATTTTAAAGGGAATATCATCATGCCTGTTCTGGGAAGGCTACATCTGGACCAGGAATCTTTGATTGCTGATTTTTATATTGATAATGATTCCATATATGTTCATTGTATAAATACAATTAACATTTCTGTAAATAAAAAGAAAGAAAAAGATACCCTGAACCAGCTTGTCTTATCGGATGTGAAAGGTTCCCCGACCCAGGATTTAATAAACGGGTTTGAAACGTGGCTGAATAAACTGAAAAAATCAGGCAAACCTGAGAAAGAAAAAAATAAAGATTATTATGAAAAACTTTTAAGGTTTGTGGAGGATCATCCGAAAAGCAAGGCAAGCCTTTTTCTGCTTGCCAGGGCAACCAGTCTGGATTATGTTCAGGCTATGCAAATAAATAGTTTGATTGATACTTCATTGAACCATACTTATGAAACAAATTCCGTCGAGGAACTTTTGACGCGGCTCAACAATAAACCGGAAAAAATGGCGAACAGGGCAATGGGAGCTGCTTTTCACGATGTCATATTGCCTGACACATCTGGTAATGCCATGGAAACAAAACAATTCAGGGGGAAATATACTTTAATAGAATTCTGGGCTTCCTGGTGTGGCCCTTGCAGAGAGGCTAATCCTTCTTTAAAGATTCTTTACGATAAATTCAAACGAAGAAATTTTGAAATAGTAGGAATCTCTGCTGATGAGGATAAAGGCTATTGGAAAAAAGCCATTATTGAGGATAAGCTGAATTGGCCGCAGTTAGTGGAAGGAGCTCATGGAAAGTTGAGCAGTCTCTATGATATCAGGTCAATACCGAGCAACATATTATTAGACAAGGAAGGCAAAATAGCAGGTTTGGATCTGTCGATAAAAGAAATTGAAAAAAGAATTAAAAAATAATTTATAAGGATGCGATTCTTCGTCAGAGCGTGACGCTCAAACGAGGGCGGGATGGTCAGGCCCGAGGTTTATACTTCATTACATCAATCCTCTCTTCGCAAAAATCGTATTCCTGCGCATCATTAGAGCTGATGATAATTAATCGTCCTGTTCCATATTCCTTTATCAACTGCCGGTACAAGACAATGCCATCTGCGTCCAAGTTGGTGCAAGGCTCATCCAGCAAAACAGCTGGTGTGGAAGAAAAAATTGCCTGGGCAAGTTGCACTCTCTGCTTCATTCCTGATGAATAATAACGGATTTGCTTATGCGCTGCATTTTTTAACTGGACAAGGTCGATCACTTTTTCAGTGGAGACCTTGGAAATAAAAGGTTTGAATGTCTGGTGAAAGGAAAGGAATTCTGTGACTGTCATTTCTTCAAGCAACTCCATATAAGGAGCAGAAAAAGACAGATAACGATAGGCATTTTGCGACTGTATATGACCGTTAGCAGGCAGCTGTCCTGCCGGATCAGCCAACGGCCATCGGTCATCGGTTAACTCATATTCCACCTTGCCTTCACTCGCCGCCATCGCCCCTGCGATGACCTGTAATAAAGTAGATTTTCCTGATCCATTAGGACCGGTAATGGCGTATGATTGTCCCGAAATAAATGTATAACTGAGATGGCGGAATATCCAGTCGAGATTGAAGCGTTTGCCGGCATCAGTCAGCGTAATCTTCATCAAAACTACTTTTGCTGTAGCGTTTAATAATACCTCTGCTGCTTTCACGGATAAAAGTGACGATCTCATCACGCTCATCCGTTGCAGGATATTCTTCTTCCAGGTATTCAAGAGCCTGCGAAGTGTTCATTCCTTTATTATATAAAATGCGGTAGACATCGAGGATCTGATTGATCTTTTCAACTGTAAATCCTCTTCTTTTCAAACCTACAGAATTGACGCCACAATAACTGAGAGGTAAACGTCCGGCTTTAATATATGGAGGAATATCCTTTCCTACGAGTGATCCACCCTGCACAAAACTGTGACGACCTACTTTTACAAACTGGTGAACTGCACACATTCCTCCCAGGATTGCCCAGTCGTCGATGAATACGTGGCCGGCAACCTGTGTGTTATTACTCATAATACAATTATTCCCTACAATGCAGTCATGAGCCAGATGACAATAAGCCTGGATTAAACAATTATTTCCGATCATCGTTTTCTCACGATCCTTTGTACCCCTGTTCACTGTTACAAATTCGCGGATCGTGGTATTATCTCCAATAAATACATTCGAATACTCACCCTGGAACTTGAGATCCTGAGGAATTGCCGCGATAACAGCGCCTGGGAAAATTCGACAGTTTTTTCCAATGCGCGCTCCTTCCATAATGGTAACATTCGAGCCGATCCATGTGCCCTCTCCTATTTCAACATCCTGGTGAATGACTGTAAAAGGATCGATTTTTACATTGGTGGCCAGACGAGCACTGGCATGGATATAGGTATGAGGATGAATCATTCGATGTTCAATTGACATTTTTTTTACCTGTCCCTCAGCGGCTGCTTCTTCATTGGATATTATGTACTGCTTCATAAAAAATGCTGAGCAGGACCCAGCATCACAAAATTAAACTTATTTGTCGCAATTCTGGCAAATTAACTTCTCTTTACCAACTGGGCCATCAGATCGGCTTCAGTAACGACCTTATTTCCCACATAAACAGTTCCTCTCATTTCGCATATACCCCGGCGAATCGGACTCAATAATTCCATTTTCATGATCATAGTATCGCCGGGAACAACTTTCTGCTTGAACTTGCAATTATCAATTTTAAGAAAATAAGTATCATATTCGCCTCCCGACATGGCATTGATAGCCAGGATTCCCCCTGTTTGTGCAAGCGCTTCTATCTGCAACACGCCCGGCATAATCGGATTACCCGGAAAATGTCCGACAAAAAAAGGTTCATTGAAAGTAATATTCTTGATCCCTACAATATAGGTGTTGGTCAATTCAATGATCTTATCCACCAATAAAAAAGGATAACGGTGAGGCAGGGTTCTTTCTATCTGCTGGCTGGTATAAATCGGAGGCTGGTTAGGATCATACACAGGAATATTTTTAAGATGTTTGTTCTTCCTGATATATTGCTTGATCTTTTTTGCAAATTCCACATTGGTAGAATGCCCGGGCCTGTTGGCGATAATATGCCCTTTCACCGGATATCCGATCAAAGCAAGATCTCCGATCACGTCGAGTAATTTATGACGGGCCGGCTCATTGGGAAAACGCAATTCCAGATTGTTCAGATAACCTTCACTTTTGACTTCTATCTTATCACGACGAAATACTTTTGCAAGGCGGCTCATTTCTTCTTCAGTCACCGGTTTGTCAACTACCACGATAGCATTATTGATATCTCCGCCTTTGATAAGATTATTATCGAGCAACATTTCCAGTTCATGCAAAAAGCAAAAAGTACGGCATGGAGCGATCTCCGATTTGAAATCTGACATTCTTTTTAATCCTGCATGCTGTGTACCAAGAACGGGGCTATTAAAATCAATCAGCGTTGTTACTTTATATTCCATCGAAGGCATTGCAACCATTTCCACTCTTTTCTTTTCATCGTAGTGAGTGATATTAGTATCGATGCTGTACCAAGCTTTGGCCGCGTCCTGTTCTATCACGCCAGCTTCTTCAATGATCTCAACAAAAGGTTCGGAGCTGCCATCAATAATAGGGATTTCGGGACCATTGATTTCAATCAGGCAATTGTCAATTCCCATTCCTACAAGAGCCGCCAGCACATGTTCGACCGTACTCACTTTTACTTCATTTTCTTCAAGAGTTGTGCCTCTGGAAGTATCGGTAACAAGATCACAATCGGCTTTGATAATTGGCTGACCAGGAAGGTCAATACGTTGAAACTGGTATCCAAAACCCGGATTTGCGGGCTTGAGCGACATATCAACTTTAATGCCCGTGTGCAGTCCTGTGCCAGATATATTAACCGGAGTTCTTAGTGTGTGCTGTTTATCGGGACTAAAATTAGCGTCCATTCTTTTTTGTTAAGGTTGGCAAAGATACGATTGGAAGTCGGAAGTCTGAAGTCATGAGTCAGAAAAGTCCGACTAATTATCACATCAATTCTTCTCTTTCCAGCATCAAAATGGCGCTTTGAGGAACTATAAAATATTTTTCGCCTTCATAAATCACTTCAGTCGCTCCGCTTAAAAGAAAGATGGCTATATCTCCTTCGCGGGCTTGCAATGGGACATATTTGACCTGCTCATCTTCATTTTTCCACGGCTCATCATCAACAGGCATGGGAATAGCATAACCCGGACCGGTTTTAATAATATAGCCTTGCTGCACTTTTTCCTTTTCCTGAACACCCGGTGGCAGATATAAACCTGTTTCTGTGCGTTCATTAGGTTTGGAAGGACGGATTAACACACGATCCCCGATTACTACGAGTTTCTTGAATTTATTATCCGGAGTAAGATGCATGAATCTCGATTATTTAAGCTGCAAAGATAATGAAGCCCGAATTCTGAAGTGCGAAGTCTGAAGTCCGGAGTGCCGGGGCGGAGGAAACAAGAGATTGGCCTTTTATTCAAACCTTAAATTAATACTTCGCACTCCGGACTCCGGACTCCAGACTTCACATTCCGGCCTCATTTAACAAAATATTACAGCGTAAGATCATATTCTGGGCAAATGATTTAATTTTATTTGTACTTAAATGAATAATATGGAGGGAAAAAAGTCAAAAATCCTGTTGTGCGAAGATGATCAGAACCTGGGCATGGTACTAAAAAACTATCTCGAACTGAACGACTTTGATGTTACGCTGGAAAGAGATGGTCGTCTCGGATTGGCCGCTTTTCAACGCGAACATTTTGATCTATGTCTTTTGGACGTGATGATGCCCCATATGGATGGATTTACGCTCGCAGAAGAAATACGTGATATCAATCCTGATGTTCCTCTTTTCTTCATCAGCGCGAAAACCATGAAAGAAGATATCATTCAGGGATATAAACTTGGCGCCGACGATTATATTACGAAACCTTTCGACAGTGAAGTATTGCTTCTCAAAATCAAGGCAATTCTCAAAAGAAATGAAGACGTCAACAAAGAGTCAGAGAATAAAGAATTTGACCTTGGCTTTTATCATTTTAACCCGAAACTGAGAGAATTGAGTCATGATGGTCAGATGCAAACGCTTTCACCCAAAGAAAATGAATTGCTGAAAATGCTTTGCGAGCACATGAATGATCTCCTTCCCCGCGAAACAGCCCTCAAGAAAATCTGGGGGAGTGATACTTATTTCAATGGCCGAAGCATGGATGTTTATATTGCGAAACTGCGCAAATATCTTAAAGACGATACCAATATTGAGATCGTGAATATCCACGGAAATGGATTTCGTCTGGTTGTTCCACAATAAAATTATCCGCTAAAGCTGCTGTTTTATTTTCGACCAAACGGATGCTTCATCAAAATCAGTATCCACGCTTAGTATTTTTTCTGTTGAAATATTGTCCAGAAAAACGCGATTGGCTCTTGAAGCAGAGGCCCATTTATGTAGGCTTTCATTTTCCTCGCTGCTGAGTTCATTACGAAGAAATTTTAAAAGCAGGGGAGCTATTTCATTAGCTGATTCAGGGATGGCCATGATAAATATTTGTATTTTGGTTCAGGTTTTTGAAATCTGTAACATAAATTTTACAAGCCAAAGCTATAAGATAAAGCCAGGCATATTATTTCAAACAACGGCATACTGAGCACTATATTTTTTTTTGCTATTGAAAGTCTCAGCAGTTCAAGTGTCCTCTTCTTATTGCTTTTCACATGATGGGTCAGCATATCCATTTTTTCTGCAATTTCTTCAGGCTGGAGTTTTTCGAAAAAACTCATTTGAAAAATCTTCCTGGCAGGTTCTGGCAATTTCTCAATTTCTTCCAACATAATCTTTAACAGGTCAGCATAAACGATTCGATGCAGTAAGGTCTCATAGCAATCGTTTTCTAAAAAAAGTGGATGAATATTTGTTTTATCATTGCCAGCTGTGGTTTGAAAATGATCCAGACATGCATTTTTAGTATTTCTGCAGAGATCATTTTTTATGATCTCCAATGTTTGAAAACCCGCTCGATTGCGCCATGTCCGGACGAAAGAAGCAGATACAATTTCACCGGCAAGATCCTTATCCCCGATGATGGTTTTTGCGAAATAAAATAAATGAGCTCCGCATAGGACAAATAATGCCTTTAATGCTTCTTCGTCACCATCTCTGAATTTTTTCAGCCAGCTTTCATCATTTAGTGAAGGAGATTCCATGGAATAATTTTTTATTTAGAATTTATCATCTGCATCAATTATTACTGATTACCTGATTCAGATACACAAGATTTCCCTGATCATCCATCCCTTCCGCCACAATCCTAAATCTTTTTGCGTGATCTGAATTATAAAATGAGAAATGCATATTGTTATTATCATCAGTCTTCAGTTCCGGATTCCAGTAAATCGTTTCCCTGTTATCAGGAATTGAATGTGTTGAACTATTAACAGCATATTCCGGCGAATAAAATTGTCTCGTTACGCTGTATCCGTGAAAAACATAATGATTGTCGCTTTCAGTAATGGATGCGCGTTTGATTCCCTCATCATACTTTTTTAAGTAGATGGAGATTACACCGACTTTTCCGCCATTAAAAGGAGCCATGGAAGCCGGAGGTGGGATGTATCTGATTAGCGCAATGTCACTTAATGGAATATTGATAATGTCCTGATAGGTTGAGTGTGCTTCATTGACGTAAAAATAAGGCATTGCTGTTGACGATCCTCCATCTGGTATTACATTCTCAAGATCCGAGGATTTTACAGGCAATAACTCCTGCGTAGCAGAACCGTGAAAGGAAAAACTGGGATAGGCTTCAGATCCTGTAACATCGAGCCCCGGTACCTGTCCCTTTAAAAAATCAAAAAGTCTGATATTGTCAGGATAAAAATTATTAACGAGGTCCAGATCATGAAAATGACCTGCCTGAAAATTCGGACCCACATATCTGTTGGCCAACAATTCTTTTTGTGAAACATAATTTGCTTTGACGGTGACAGCTTTCAACATACCCTTCCTGTCCGGAAAATATTGTTGCCTTTCCATATTCCAGATTTCTGCCATCGATTCGTTAAATGTTTCAGCTTTAATGCCTGCAGGCATTCCAATAAATTCGGTTCTGTGGATGCTATCCAGTGGGTTTGTAAAAAATTTTACCGCATAGTGCCTGGTCTTTGCTTTACCTTTTTGATCCTGGAAATAAATCGTGGACAGTCCGGGCATCCAATAATCCTTCAAAATGAATCGGCCATTGCTGTCGGGTGAAACGTATCCGATAAATCGAATGGAGTCACCCTGAGTAATGATCATCTTCAAGGACGGGTTATCCATTTTTTTGTCTTTATATCCTACTAATTCTCCTGCGATATAAAGTGAATCTTCCACCGGATGATTCAGTTGCACAGGCTCGTCATTCAATATTTGCTTCCATTCGAAATTGCGCCAGCCATTGGTCATCATCACCAGGTCCAATGCAGTTTGCACGCTGTCGCTCTTATAACTAAAATAATATGCAGGATTGGGTACATATCCCTTTAATTCATTGGACAATAACAATCTCGTGCAAATATTATCACTCAATGAATCTTCCGGTGCTCTGTCCGCGTCCGTTACTGATACTGAAATATTTGATTTATCAATTTTTGGATCCATCCCTTGTATCCGAATGGTAAATGCAGATTTCGTCTTGGGAGTAAATGACACGGTATCTTTCGTTAATTTCAGTTGAAGCGGATTTCTTTTATCGATGAACACCAATCGCTCGGACTGAGGTAAGTTGTTATTATCAAAAATGGTAAGACGAAGTATCCCTGTTGAAAAATCTTTTTTTGGAATATTATACAAATTAATTCCCGGATCAAGTTCCAAGGGATAGGTAGCTACTTTACCATTATTCTGACAGGCAGCAAGAATAATATTTCGGTATTGATCCTTTTCCGCTTCATGGTAGCTAATTTTTATTGTTACCATGTCCTGATTTTGTTCGAGTATTTTAAGATTGATCCCGGATTGTTTAATGGAAGGTAATGGAATATTTTTCATCGAATGATCAGGGAAATGAACGATCGCATAATAACTGTGTTTGATATCCGCATGCAAAGAGAATTTTCCCATCCCGTCATGAAATGTAGAGAAGGAATCGATTAAATCGCCGGAATTGTTTTTGATTTCACCATGCACATTCACAGGCATTGCATTTTGATCGGTTGCTTTAAAAGCAATATTGTCAGTGATATTATCAATGAGATCTCCGCCTTCAGGAAAAAATTGCACAGAATATTTTTTGACCTCCGATTTTGCGGCAGCGACAGCACCTGTACTATCTGTAATATTTTTTACATACAGGTCTTTATGGAAGAGGGAATTTTCATCAAAATTCAGCATCCAGGAAGTAAAACATCTTAACTGGTAAGTATTGCTTTTCAAAGTATCAGGGATTTGAATATCTCCACTGGCTTTCCCTTCAACCAGGGGCAGTTTATTTTGAGCGATGATCTTACCATTCCTGTTGATCAATTGCACGTAAACTATTTTACTGAAAGTTGCCGGAGACCCATATACCGTGGCATATATTTTATACCAGATAGTTTGCCCGATTGAATAAACCTGTTTATCTGTTTGTACATAAATTTTTTCGAGAGGATATTTTTTATAATAAGTTTTTAGTGCCGATTCTATCGATAAAGGACCCGGATCTGTAGAAATGGGGGGGATAAAAGAAAACAAGAAAATGATATTTATGAACAGGTAAGGCTTCATGTCATAATCCGGCATTTGCAAATTTAAAAAACAGTATAGAAGAAGCGAATGTTTTTCGGCAAACCGATTATTTTTTTCCGTGATTATGCATGGCTTTTTTAAAGAATTCTCCGGATCCGGAAAGTTCAAAACCATTCCATGATTTCAGCATGGCGGGTTGCCATTCGGGATCGAATACCCAGGCTATCCAACTGATTCCCCTTCCTTCAAGATATTGGGTGATGATATTTCCATAATCATTTGGTCCTGCAGTAGTTTGCCCCTTTTGCATACCAAAACCAATTTCAGTCGCAATGATTGGATACTGGCTGGCAGCAAAGCCAAAATCTTCTTCCCATTTGGGTTCCCAGGGAATTTGCCTTTTATTGGGATAAGGATGGGTAACATATGCGATTCCTTCTGCATTGATGGGTTCTTCTTTCAATGGAGTGAGATCATATGCCCAGTCGAAACCTGCAACAAGAGGAATCGTTTGCCTGTCATAAGAACGGATCAGCTGGATGATATCTTCATTTATTTTTTTCCATTCTGTCCAGCTGATATTTCCAAGCTGCCCCCTGTATGTTGTCGGCTCATTAAACAATTCATAAAAAGCGAC
The DNA here is from genome assembly GCA_035499855.1 of Puia sp. Taxonomy (GTDB): domain Bacteria; phylum Bacteroidota; class Bacteroidia; order Chitinophagales; family Chitinophagaceae; genus Puia. The sequence goes on from DATJXY010000094.1 coordinate 55,443, forward strand.
GGTATGATTACCGCTGAAATGACGTGAGATGGTCCGCCAAAATTCGTAGGTTTCTTTTCGGGAAGTGTTGTACATAGGATCCTGGAACAGCTCCATCTCCAGATTTCCAATCGAATGCCAGTCAATAATGATATACATCCCCAGATCGGTACACCATTCAACTGCAGAATCGAGCAATGAAAGATATTTTTCGGGTGTGCGTTCCCTCCAGGCAACCGGATGAACCGGAATGCGCAATAGCGTGGTCCCCATTTCTTTCACCTTTTCAAAAAGAGTTTTATTCCAATGGCCCTGTCCTTCAAGTTTATCAGGATCGGCAATGGACAATCCGCGAAATAAAAGCGTGTCTCCCTTTGAATCGACGAATTTATTTTTTTCGACACGAATCTGTGGCAATAATGTCGCCTTCTGACTTTTATGCGGCCATCCATGGAATCCTTCATTCCACCAGGTATGAGTTGGTTTTGAATTAGCAGAATCCTGCGCGCGGGTCTCCATTAAACAAAGACTGAGAAAAATAAGCAAAAAAGAAGCTTTGGGTGATATTTCACGTAAAGGCATAAACGATTTTGTTTTTTGCACATGAAATTTAATGGAAATTGTTCAGATCTGAGATATTTAGGTAAAGTGTAATTTGCAGAATGTTCTATTTTGTAAAGACTCCCTGGTTGTTGAAAAAATTCTACAGTGGCTGCATATGGAGTATAAATACCGATAAGAAAATTGTTTATCTGACTTTTGATGACGGCCCGCACCGGGAAGCAACTCCTTTTATTTTAAATGAACTGAAAAAATATAAAGCAAAAGCTACTTTTTTTTGCATTGGTAAAAATGTAATGGCCGAGCCAGGAATTTACAGAACGATATTAGACAATGGTCATAGGGTTGGAAATCACACTCATCATCATCTGAATGGTTGGAAAACAAAGGATGAGGAATATTTTAAGGATATAGAACTTGCGTCAAAACATATAGATTCAAATCTTTTCAGACCTCCTTATGGGCGGATGAGTCATTTTCAACTTGCTCATTTGCGATCGTCATTTAATTATAAAGTAATTATGTGGGATGTGTTGAGTGCTGACTTTGACCAATCTCTTACAGGCGAAAAATGTGCGAAAAATGTAACTGCTCATACAAAAGCCGGATCAATTGTAATTTTTCATGATAGCACAAAAGCATTTGAGAGATTAGAGATAGCATTACCAATTGTTCTGAATCAATTTTCAGAGAAAGGATATGTTTTTGAATCTATCTTTTGATTTATTAGAAAAAAAATTTGTGATGAGCAGATCAGGATTGGCTATGAATGAATTGGGCCGGGGTAGACACCCTGGCCCGTTTTTAATCCGTACCCTATGAAAACTGATTTAAAGGTAGAACTTTTTTTGATTTGTGCAAAGTAATTTCAGGGAAGGGTTCTCCATGGAGGAAGACGGGATTTTTGTTTCAATTTTTGTGAGACTTATTTCAACAAAAAATTTGTTCTTAATAAAGTTTTTACTTAGTAGAAATCCCATTTTTTTAAAAATTTTCATTTAAAAAATCATATCTAACGGCCATAGCAAAGCGATTTTTAGAATGACGGATAAGATAAAATAGCCAGTAATTATTAAATTTTGCAAAAAATTATAGCTGATGATTTTCATTGATACTCATTGTCATTTATACGCGGAAGACTTTGCGAATGATATTCTTGAAGTAATGCAAAGGGCAGATTACGAAGGAGTTAAGAAGTTTTACCTCCCTGCTATCGACAGTGCCAGCTTTCCAGCTTTAATCGATCTTGAAAAAAAATTCCCCGGAAAATGTATTCCTATGGCTGGTTTGCATCCATGTTCGGTCAAGGAGAATTATAAAGAGGAATTGAAATTTGTTGAAAAAAACCTTTCGGAAGCTGGTTTTGCTGCCGTTGGCGAAATCGGACTTGATTTTTATTGGGACAGAAGTTTTGAAAAAGAGCAATACGAGGTGATGCACCAGCAGGTTGAATGGGCGTTGCACTATGATATTCCTATTGTTATCCATTCACGGGATTCTATTCAACAGACAATCGGGCTGGTGAAAGAACATCAAAAAGGTAAGCTCAAGGGCATTTTTCATTGTTTCAATGATAGTTATGACTCGGCAAGAGAAATCATCGACCTTGGATTCTACATGGGCATCGGAGGTGTGATTACTTACAAAAATTCCACGTTGCCAGATGTTGTCAGGCAAATTGATTTAGCGCATTTCGTGTTAGAAACAGATGCTCCGTATCTGGCTCCTGTTCCTTTTCGCGGGAAAAGAAATGAAAGCAGCTATATAAAATTTATTGCAGTAAAACTAGCTGAATTAAAATCAATAACTGTGGAAGAAGTGGCAGCCATTACATCCGCAAACGCGGAAAAAATATTCGGCTGCTAAATCCCGAAATTGTATTTTTGCGACCCTGATTATCAACCAAAGGATTGCGGGAGTGGTTGAACTGGTCCCGCCTCAGGCGGGAGAAATTGTTTATAAAAGATAATCTAAAATAACCGGAGGAGTGCAGGAGTGGTTGAACTGGCACGCCTGGAAAGTGTGTATACTCGAAAGGGTATCAAGGGTTCGAATCCCTTCTCCTCCGCATAATAGGAAATAGATTTTTGTGTATCCTTCAGTCGATGAAGGATTTTTTATTTTATAATGGCTAAATCAAAATGTATTGATATGAATAACCTCTCCTGCCCGACGAAATATTTTTCCGTTCTCTCTCACAAATTCTTCCTGGCTCTTTTCATTTGTCAGTAGCTTGTCCATATATTCTTTGACTGATTTATCTGGCAGACTAACGGTCGCACCAAAAAAAACTGCTTCATCTGTATATCCTTTCAATAAAGGGTCGAGTTGCCCATAAAATAAATCTGTTGAACTGAAAATATCGCAACCGATTACCCGATCCCCCGACACACATATAAAACCTACAATGGAACTGTCTGCATTTTTAAATTTGTTTTGAAAATAGCGAAAGTATTCATCGTTGGCAGTGGAAATTTTCTTATCCATATTGCGGGAAAGATAGCTGAAGGTTTTATTTTTTATATTCCCCTGCCCCAACTGGTTGCTGATTTCCTTCCATATCAATACCTGGTTTTTATTTTCATCAAGAATTTTTCGCAGATGCGGATTCGCATAATTACTGTAAATAAATTTTTTTTCCTTATCACTCCATCGACCTTCTTCCACACACATCACGGGTATATACTGGTCTTTATTTGATGCAGATAAAATGGTATCCCTCGCCGTGATCCTGTCCTGGCGACCGCCTTCCATCAATTCACCCGAAGAAATAAAAAGGGATTTATTCGAATTATTATTGATCCGTAAAAAATGAACATTTTCCGTAGATGCAGTTCCTCTCTCTGAAACTGTTGCAAGTCCCTGTCGAAGAGCCTGGCTCAATGAAATAATATCAGAATTAGAATGACCAAAACCTGCTTTGGGCCTGATGGGAATAATTTTCAGGTTTTTGTATTGCCAGGCGCTGTCATAATCCACATAAACGGTTTCATAAGTAATCTGTGCACAAACTACCATGCTACTGAAAAAGAGTCCTGCTAAAAATAAATATTTCACTACGGATTGATTAATTCTTCGAAAGTAAATAACACAAATGGTTAATGAAAGCTTTTAGGAAAATTTATGAATAATATATCGATGGCTGGATGGCCTGATGGTTTGATTGTTAGGTTTTTTTAATAAAACAACAATCAAGCAATCTAACAATCCATCCATCAAACCATCCTCCTAAATCCCTCTTTATTCTATCTTTGCTGCCTATGAATAAAAATGTGAGGGTAAGGTTTGCTCCCAGTCCAACAGGAGGACTTCATTTAGGCGGAGTCCGGACTGCTTTGTACAATTATTTATTTGCCAGGCAACAACAGGGGGATTTTATATTGAGGATCGAAGATACTGACCAGTCGCGTTTTGTCCCTGGTGCAGAGGAATATATTTTTGAAACACTTCGCTGGTGTGGTATTGAGCCTGATGAAAGTGCAGTTCACGGTGGCCCTTATGCGCCCTATCGTCAAAGTGAAAGAAAAGAAATATACAGACAATATGCAGAGCAATTGGTTAAAGCGGACAAGGCATATTATGCATTTGAATTGCCTGAAGAACTGGAAACAATGCGCAGCAGATATAAGACTGCAGACAATCCCTCACCTCAATATGACCATCGGATCAGGATGGATATGCGCAATTCACTTAGTATGGCTTTAGAAGAAACAGAACGCCTGCTGGAAGACAAAGTTCCGTACGTGATTCGAATCAAAATGCCGGAAAATGAAACAGTGGTATTGCATGATATGATCCGGGGCGAAGTTAAATTCAACACAGGGCTTATTGATGATAAAGTTTTGCTGAAGGCCGATGGAATGCCAACCTATCATCTTGCAGTTGTTGTTGATGATTTTTTGATGAAGATATCACATGCATTCCGTGGAGAAGAATGGCTTCCCAGTGCACCCGTTCATATTTTATTGTGGAGGTATTTATTTGGAGAAGAAAATATGCCCGAATGGGCTCATCTTCCACTAATTTTAAAACCGGATGGCAATGGAAAACTGAGTAAACGTGATGGGGATCGTTTGGGCTTTCCCGTTTTTGCAATGGATTGGAAAGATCCGAATACAGGTGAAACGATAAAAGGATTTCGTGAAAGAGGATTTTTGCCCGAAGCCTTCGCCAATATGCTGGCCTTGCTTGGATGGAATGACGGTACTAATCAGGAAATTTTTTCATTGGATGAATTGGTAGAAAAATTCTCAATCGAAAGAGTGCACAAGGGAGGTGCAAAATTTGATTATGAGAAGGCAAGGTGGTTCAACCATGAATGGATAAAGAAGTCTGAAGCCGCGAGTCTGAAGCCGGAAGTAAAAAGTATTTTCAAAGAAAAAGGAATTGAAATAAAAGATGAATCTAAATTGGAGAAGGTAATTACATTGACGAAAGACAGATGCACGTTGCTCACTGATTTTTATGAACAGGGAAAATTTTTCTTTCAAGCGCCGACTCAGTGGGACCTGGAATCTATAAAACCAAAATGGAATGAAGAAAAAAAGAGCTTCTTCCAGGAATATGGCAATAAAATAGAAACTCTGCCATCATGGGAGGCTCAGCAAATAGAATTTGTTTTTAAGGATCTTGCTTCAGACAGAAAAATAAAAGCCGGCGAATTGCAGTTGCCACTCAGAATAATGTTGGTAGGTGAAAAAAAAGGCCCTCCTGTATTTGAAATTGCAGCTGTTCTTGGAAAAAATGAAACTGGACAAAGGATTTATAAAATGTTAGAAGCATTATAATGACTTGCATTTGAATAGTGAATACTTACCATCTCGCATGAGCAAATGAGTAAATTATCCCATCAGGGTTTTGGTTACAAAAGCCGGCCTCGAAGGGCATGACCGAGGCCCTGAAGTGATTGGCGACAGACAGCCGAGATGGGGAAAAGGAGAATACAAGTTTTTTCCTCTGTTGGCTCTGGCGAGAATAACTAATATCCGAATATCTCTTCCAATGTCAGTTTCTTTACCTGACCATATTTCGACAAATCTTCCATTTTTATTTTTTTCTCCGATGCCACAACGCAATAAGTATATGGTTTACCGGAAATATTTTCCCTGGCGAATTGTCTCAGCTCATTGAAATTGATTTTCTCGAAATGATCATATACGTCCTTGCGTATGTCTTTATCCAAACCCTTACGCTTATCCGCCAGGTATTGGTTGATGACTGCATCTTCGGCAAATCTCTCCGTTTCCAGGTTATTCTTAATACTCTTTTTACAGGTCTCCAACAATTTTTCAGATTCAGGCATGTTGTTCAACAATTCATTCATTCCATTAATAGCTTCATTCAATTTATCTGACTGACAACCAATATAACCGATCATTGAATATTGATCCTGTTGTTTGGATGGTTCCTGATAAAACGCAAACGTACTATATGCGAGTGCCTTTGATTCGCGGAGTGTCTGAAAAACGACAGAACCCATTCCACCACCATAATATTCATTAAAAACTTCCACTACTGTTTCACTTGCTGGATCATAATTTGTCGTATTTCTTACCCAGGAAATCTCTGCCTGAACCATATCATAGTCCGTAAATAAAACTGAACTGTGTTCTTGTTGAATTTTTTTAAAATCAATGCTCTTCGGATATGGAACAAAACCGGGCGGAAGTTGATGAACTTTGACAATGGAAGCCGTGGCCTCCTGAAGGGATAAAGGCCCATAATAGATAATGATATGCTTGTATTGTAAAAGGCCATGCAGAAAATCTGCAAGATCCTGTGCTTTCAATGAATTCAGCTCATCTGCGCTCAATTGATTATTGAAAGGATTTTTCTCTCCGTACATCGCATAAAACCGGAGACCGGATAATATCGCTCCTTTATTGAGTTTATTATTTGCCCTTGCTTTTGCAATCCTTGCTTTGAGTGAGGCCAATGCTTTTTCGTCCGCTTTACAATTCGTCAGGATATTTTCAAAGAGGCTTACAGCCTTATCCATATTTTTTTGCAGACCGGAAATAGTAACAGTAGTAAATTCTGTGCCTACGGCAATGTTGAAATTGCATGCGAGATTGTAGAACTGTTTGCTGACATCTTCCGCACTTAATTTATCTGTTCCCAGGAACTGGAGATATTGGGATGCGATCGACAATAGTTTACTATTATAGCTACCCATATCGAGACGATATCTCAGGCGAAATATTTCATTATCCTTATTCTGAACATATAAAAGTTCTGTATTGTCCAGGGATTTTTTCTGAAAATCTTTTGTATAATCCAACCACTGAGGTGCTACCGGAGTTGCCGGCATTGCATTGACCATCTTCAAAAAATCAGATTGTGCGTCGCGGTTTACTTCTACAGGTGTGATTGGCGGCTTTGTTACTTTTACAACCGATCTATCTTCTCCTTTTCTTTTATATACACACACATAATTATTTCCAAGCCATTTGTTTGCAAAATCTACAATATCTTTTTTAGTCAGTTTGCTCATTTCATCCAGTTCACTGACTTCCGCGGGCCAGGTTTCACCTTTTGAAATTACAAAGGGATCGAGGAGGCGAAAAGCTCTGTTATCGTTGCTTTCCAATCCTTGTAATAAAGAAAACTTAGCGTTGTCAACAGTTGCCTGAATCAACGTTTCGTCAAAATTTCCCTGCTTAATTGAATTGATTTGATCCAATAACAAATCTTTTACCTGCTCGAGGGTTTGATCAGATTTATTTCTTGCAATCAGGTTCAGCACTGAATAATCTTTCATATCATCCACGTATGCTGAAGCATTCAGAACTACCTGTTTTTTATTCAGGTTCAAATCTATCAGCCCTGCTTTGCCATTATATAAAATTCCGGAAAGAGTACTCAGTATCAGGGAAGATCTTGTATCCATATCTCCCGGCATGCGAAAACCGATATTGGTGCTTTCCGCATCAGGCCCCAATACTTCCTGGAACACTGGTTCTGCTATTGGTTTTTCAGGTGCGGGATTGTATTCTTTCACCGGCACCTGTTTCATGTATCCAAATTTCTCATCGATTTGTCTGATCACATAGTCAGGATCAAAATCACCGGCTAGAATAATTGCCATATTATTCGGAACATAATTTGCATAATAATATTTCCTGATTTCTTTTAATGAAGGGTTTTTCAAATGTTCAATAGTACCAATGGTTGTTTGCTGCCCATAATTATGAGTTGGAAATAAAGAAGCCATCAATTTTTCCTCTACTTTTCGGCCATCATTATCAAGTCCCCTGTTTTTTTCTTCGTATACTGCTTCCAGTTCGGTATGGAAAATCCGGAACACAGGATCCCGAAAACGTTCTGCCTGCAATGTCAAAAATTTATCAATGGAAGAGGAAGGAATATTTTCTGTATATACCGTTTCTTCGACACTCGTGAATGCATTGGTACCACGTCCTCCCATAGCGGCCATCATCTTGTCATATTCATTGGCAATAGCATATTTCGCAGCTTCGCCACTTACGCGATCGATATTCCTGTAAATCGCTGCACGTTGTGCCGTGTCCGTAGTATGATTATATACTTCATACAATGCATCAATCGAATCAAGCAATGGTTTTTCTTTTGCCCAATCAAGACTTCCAAATTTTTCTGTTCCTTTAAACATCATGTGTTCCAGGTAATGAGCAAGACCGGTATGATCGGCCGGATCTGTTTTACTGCCTGCTCTCACGGGAATCAATGCTCTGATCCTTGGTTCTTTTTTATTGACACTAAGAATAACAGTAAGCCCATTCTTCAAAGTATAAAAACGGGCTTTCAATGGATCGGCCGGGATTGTTTTATAACTATACCCGGCGCTGGTGATTGTTTGCCAGGCGTATTTGTCCTGCGAAAAAAGTGATTGTACTAAAATAATCAGAGGCAGAACTAAAAAATTCCGGAGTTTTCTCATGACTGAATTTAAATTAAGAGCGCCAATTTAGTCATTTTAGCTTATTTATAAAAAACGTTGCTGTTAAAATAAAACGACTGCTCATATAATGTAACGAACGGTTTATTTCGGGGATGAATTATTATCATTTATCTACTTTTGAAAAAAAATAGTATGTACCAATCCCTGCTTACTGAACTTTCCGGAGGCATATTAACGATTACCATCAACAGGCCTGATAAATTAAATGCGTTGAATAAATCAGTGATGAGTGAATTAAAAATCGTCATTGAGGAGGTATATAAAAATGAGGAAATAAAATCCGCAATTATTACAGGTGCAGGCACGAAAGCCTTTGTTGCAGGGGCTGATATCAGTGGCTTTTCCGGATTAACCAAAGAAGAAGGTATGGCAATGGCAAAAAAAGGACAGGATATTTTCTTCTCGATTGAAAACGCACCCAAACCTGTGGTTGCTGCTGTAAATGGATTTGCATTGGGAGGCGGTTGTGAACTCGCCATGTCCTGTCATTTCAGGTTATGCAGTGAAAACGCACAATTTGGACAACCGGAAGTCAACCTGGGGTTGATACCCGGTTATGGAGGCACTCAGCGATTGACAAAACTAATCGGGAAGGGAAGATCTTTGGAACTGATTATGAGTGGAAATATGATCAATGCACAAACAGCACTCCAATACGGACTCGTAAATTATGTCGTTGCTCAAGAAGAATTACTCAATAAAGCAAAATCAATTTTGACTGTTATCAATTCCAAGGCTCCGATTGCGATCGCCAAATCTATCCAATGTGCCAACAATGCTGAAAAATTTAACGTTGATGGTTATTCGCTGGAAGTCGAGGCATTTGGGGAATGCTTTGCAACGGAAGATATGAAGGAAGGAGTTGCAGCATTTATGGAAAAAAGGAAAGCGAGTTTTAAGGGAAATTAAACGCTCCTAAATCTTCAATAAAATGAACACCTCCGGGGTTCGCCGATACCCCGGAGGTTGAAATCTGTTTAGCAGCTTTTTTATACTTATACCTTTTAGAAAAACTTTATCATAACAATAGTATTTACAGGCTCCTGAATCCAATCAATTTCTGTTGAATAATTGGGTTTTGCTGTAAAGCAAGTAATAGACCTTTTTGGGAGAACCTCCGGGGTTCCGAGGAACCCCGGAGGTTCCGTTTGCAGAATTTGAAATCCTTATTTTATCTTTGGAGGCTTCACAATCTGTGTATCCGTTGTCAATAGCGGTACCTTGTATCCGCCTGAATCAAGTTGTACTGCAGGGAAGATTTTTTTTAGCTGGGGCCAGTCCTGTTTTGACACATTGCTCTGGTATAAATAAATCGATTGAAGTTTTTTCAAGCCCTTTAATTTTATAATACCTGCCGCTGTAATCTTCGTGCCAACGAGATTCAGGGATTGTAATTGCTCCAGGAACAGCAGATAACCGAGCCCTTTATCAGAGATATTCGTATGATCCAGTTCCAGGCGACTAATATTCCTGCATTGGGCAAGTATGGAAAGAGCAGAATCATTTATCTGTATACCACTCAATTTTACAGAAACCAATTGCTTTTTCAGAGGGAGCAATAAAGCAATCACTGAATCTCCCACGGAAGTAGCCGTGATAAAATTTGCTTCGAGATAATTACTGCTTTGAGATACGGGCAAAACAATTACGCCTTTATTTCTTAATTTATCAATTGCTGTTTCATCTGCTTTCTCAACCGGTGTAGAAGGAATGCCTGTGATTGGTTTTTGTTCGTTATCTTCTTTTTGCAATGCTGCCAGTTCTGATTTTATTTTTTGAGGTTGCTGGAATTCCTTCACTTTTTTCGTAAAATCGGCCCCGTTATCGATCCACCAGCCGATCAAAGAAACTTCATCAGTAGTCAATTGCGGTTTTTCTTTTGGCGCCATATGGTGCTCATCTTCCCGGGGAAGCGATATGCGTTTCATCAATTCACTTTCTTTGGATTTTCCAGGGATGATTACAACACCATCCTTTCCTCCTTTCATGATAAGCGCCGGCTGGTCCATGCGCAGTTTCCCTTTTTGCTTTGAAGAACCATGACAACGATAACATTTACTTTTAAAAACGGGCTCAAGGATGTCTGTATATACAATTGCTTCCTGAACATTAGGAATGGGTTTGCGTTTGATCACGACTTCACTATCTCCTGATAAATTTTTTAAAGGCTCCGTCAGATAATCTGATCCGTGCGTAAGAGAACCTCCCAAATGACCTGTTATGAATAACATCAGTAACAATATCATTGACAAAAGCCCATGCCACCTGTATAAAATATTTTTCCTGTTAAAAAAATAAAAAAGTGTAGCAATCACAGCGACTCCTATTCCCATCCACTGATGCCAGTTTACCATGTCTTCATCGTATTCACCTGTGATCGAAAGTATATATCCGGTAATACAGGTTGCGATAGCGCTGATCATCCCGAGGAATAATATAACGTTGATGATTGATTGAAGATGTTCTGATTTGTCTTTTCGGGACTGCCACAGAAAAAGTGAGGCAAGCAATAAAATACCAATCGGAAGATGCACCAGTACGGGATGAAGATGGCCGATGAATTCCGGAATGGACAACAATAGCTTTGCGATCATTTTTAAAGATAACGTTTACGCAGCAACTGCATCATGTGCACATTGATTGCCCATTGATCCGCCAATGGTTCGCGTGTATAGGGAAGAGTCGGCATATAATCCGGGGGACCGAATTCAGTCAATATTGTGAGTCGCTGACCTGCTTTCTTTTTTTGTTCAACCACTCTGTCCCACCAGGAAAAATGTGCTTTCATCGCATCGTCCCATTCTGGAGCCCTCGGATCATTTACCTGCGGGCCCTCGGGATGACCGATACGTGCGTGAATATGATCCACCCGTGACAATGTAAGATCTACTGTTTCCTCTTGATCATGCAATAGGGTTTCACTTACATTACACCAGTGCGACACATCAAAAGTAACTCTGAGATCAGGGATTTTATCCAAATATTGTCGTGCGACGGGTGCAGCAAATAATATCCTGGAGCGATGTGTTTCGTGGCAGATGATTATTCCGGTCTTCTTCGAAAGTTCGATGGTATGATCAATGAATGTTTTACTCTGATCATAATTGAAATAATCCCTTCCTGAGTGACAATTGATATAGAGTGGTCGCTGAATCGTCTGTGTAGCTGCTGCATCTACCATTTCCGTGAACTGCGAAAAATGTTTTTGATAATTGCTGTCGGAACCAGCACATAAAAAACCAACTTCGAGCTGATATTTTTTCAGAGCGGCAAACAATTCATCCTGCGCCTTTTTTTCCTGCTGCCACCAGATCTCTATTCCATCATATCCTTCTTTTTTAACTTTCGCACAATATTCACCGATGGTACCCGGAAATCCCCAGTTGGTAGCCATTATCTTTAATTCAAAATTCCCTTGCATACTGAATTCAGGTTTATTGGAAGAAGCAAATGTATCCAATGAAGATAACAATAAGGCTGTGGACGAAGATGCCGTAAGTTTTAAAAAATTTTTACGATTCAAGATTTTGAAATTTTATATTCACCACAACTTGTCCCGCTCTTTGCCGGATAGGATCATAGGTACTTATAGACATTCTAATTCTATTCAGCTAGTTAACTTCAATAATTCAGTTTAATTCTATCCTAATATTTCATTAATCACGTTACCACTCACGTCTGTCAGCCTGAATGGTCGTCCCTGGAACTGGTAAGTAAATTTTTCGTGATCAAAACCCAATTGATTTAATATGGTTGCCTGCACATCGAATGGAGTTACTTTCCCGCTGATAGTAGAATACCCGATCTCATCCGTTTCTCCATAGCTGAATCCTTTTTTGATGCCGGCTCCTGCCAGCCAGATGGTAAATGCATCCGTATGATGATCTCTGCCCTTATATGGATTTTGTTTTCCTTCGCGGTTTTCCTGCATGGGTGTTCTTCCAAATTCACCTCCCCAAATAATCAATGTTTCTTCCAGCAATCCTCTTTGTTTCAAATCAAGAATCAAAGCAGTCATAGATTTGTCTACCTGCCTGCACTTATTTATAAAACCCACATCGATCGCAAGGTTGGCATCACTACCATGGCTATCCCAGCCCCAATCAAATAACTGCACAAAACGAACTCCTTTTTCCACCAGCTTTCTTGCAAGTAATACATTATTTGCAAAGCAAGCTTTGTTAGGTTGCGTCCCGTACATGTCATGAATATATTGAGGCTCGTCATTTATATTCATTACATCCGGAACTGAAATCTGCATGCGATAAGCCATTTCATATTGTGATATCCTTGATAAAATTTCGGGATCTTTAAATTCAGCATATTCCTGTTTATTCACTTCATTGATTGCATCAATAGAAGCCTTGCGCAAATCACGATCCATTCCTTCCGGATCTTTAATAAATAAAACAGGATCTCCTTCCGAACGACACTGCACTCCCTGGTATACACTGGGTAAAAATCCGCTCCCCCAAACACTCTTGCCTGCATCTGGAAATTTACCACCCGAAGTCAACACAACAAATCCCGGCAGGTTTTGATTTTCCGTTCCCAATCCATAAGTCACCCACGAACCCATGCTTGGCCGTCCTAATCGTGGCGATCCGGTATGAACCAATAATTGTGCGGGTGCATGATTGAATTGATCAGTAGTAACTGCTTTCAAAAAACTCACTTCATCAACAATTGTTGAAAAATGTGGGAGATGATCGGAAACCCAGGCTCCTGACTGTCCGCGTTGCCTGAAATTTGCCTGAGGTCCCAACATTTTCGGAACTCCACGGATAAATGCAAATCTTTTTCCTTCCAGCAAAGAAGCAGGACAATCCTGCCCATTCAGTTTCATCAAATCGGGCTTATAATCGAATAGTTCCAGTTGTGAAGGAGCTCCGGCCATATGCAGGTAAATCACTGACTTGGCCCGGCCTGGAAACATGGGCAATTTAGGCGCCAGCGGATGAGCCGGATCAAAAAGCGTATTCGCAATACCGTTAGATGATCCAAAACGGCATCCAACCAGTGAGCCCAGTGCCAGAGCGCCAAAACCCATAGCACTTTCTTTAAGAAAATGACGACGGGTAACAAAATGAAGCGCTTTCTCATTTGCTTCTTTTACAATCCGCTGATTGTATAGCTCTTTCTTCATCATAAATTATATCTCCATGTTTTCGGGGGCTGTTCATCGATGGTCGAACTATGAAGTAACTTACACTGGAAGTCGGTCAACAGCCATCGACCAACGACATCGCCTCTCATATCCATCTTCTCACTCTTTTTTTGTAGTTGTTATATTCCTGTCCGAATGCTCTTTCCAGGTATGCTTCCTCTCTTCTTATAATAAAAACCTGCATGATTAAAATCAGCAAAGGGGTCAGCATTAAGGTCCACCAGTTTCCCTTCGTAACTGCTATTCCGAGATATAACATCAACAAACCGAAATACATCGGATTCCTGGTGAGTGAATAAATACCATGTGTTTGCAATGAACTTGCTGCCCTGAGGGGGACAATAGAATTTTTCGATCTTAAAAACTGTATAAAAGCAGTAATACAAAATACTACCGATACCAATATGAGTACGATACCCAGGTTTGCTGCTATTGTAGAATAAAAAAAAGAACGATCAAGCGGAACCATATTTTGAATGAGCACCGACAAAAGAAATACAACCACATAGACCAATGGCGGCGGTACAAAAATGCCGGGGCTATCTTTTTTTATTTCTGCTTTCGTCATCGGGTTTAATTTAGTGTTTTCAACGATATTTATTTTCGGGAAACGCCTACTAATTCTTTGTTATTAGTTCGTCCAGGTTAAGCATTGCGTTTGCAACTACTACCAGGGCTGCTGTTTCAGGATTATTATGTTCATCCATCATTCCGATCAATTCGCAGGTTTTATCCGGATCATTTTTCAATTTGACAAAAGCCTCCTGATATAATTTTTCGAGTACATCTAATTTAGCACTTGTAATCGGTTTATACAATGCCATGGCATATCCTTTTTTGATTTGCTCCCTGATATCTTTGCCTCCTTCCTGTTGCATACGATATGCAAAATGACGCGCTGCATCCACATAAGCTTCATCATTCAAGGTGACGAGGGCTTGCAATGGCGTATTGGTCCTTATTCTTCTCGCCGTACATACTTCCCTGGCTGCGCCGTCGAAAGTCATCATGGAGGGATATGGCGCAGTCCGCTTCCAATAAGTATACAAGGCACGGCGATATTGGTCCTCACCCTTACTTTCGACCCAATCCTGACCATTCCATGGCGAAAGCCAGATACCCCTGGGCTGATATGGCATGACGCTGGGCCCATACATTTTACTGCTCATCAATCCACTGATGACCAGCGCCTGGTCGCGAACCTGTTCTGCGGATAGGCGTACCCGTGAGCCTCTGGCATAAAACCTGTTAAAAGGATCTTTTTCCAGCATTTCCGGTGTGATTCTTGAATCCTGTCTGTAAGTTGCCGACATGACTATTTCCCGGATCAGTCTTTTAATACTCCATCTGTAATCGTTCATAAAATTCCAGGAAAGATAATCAAGCAATTCCCTGTTAGTAGGCGGTATGCCCTGTGTGCCCATGTCTTCAAGTGTTTCAACAAGTCCGGATCCGAATAACTGTTCCCACACACGATTCACGATGGTGCGTGATGTGAGTGGATTTTGTTTACTGGTTAACCACATAGCAAGCCCTAACCGATTATGCGGCGCCCCCGCGGGAAAAGGATTCAGGGCGTGCGGTACATTTGGTTTCACTTCCTTTCCCTTGACCAACCAGTTTCCTCTCTCAAATACATATGATGCACGATACATATCGGCCGGATTGTCCATCATGATAGGAGTTGTTGGTAATTCGGCATTTAATAACTGCAGGAAATTTTTATAAGCAGTTTCATATCCCGGTTTATCTCTTCCGGGAAAATGTTCTGTGAAATAAAACCAGTCGAACTGCATGCCATTGTCCCCGGGTTTTTTCAAATTAGGATTACTATAGGTAAAATAGAGATCGTGCACACCTCCTGCTGAAGGAATATCAACCCCCGCAATTGTCCAGTCTTTTGTTTGTTGAACCTGGATTGCTTTTAACACAGGCCCTTCGGGTTTGTCCAGGTGGATGGTCCAGGTTCCTCCTTTTAAAAAACCGATATAGCGGTAAATAAGATAATTTTTATGATTGATATCCACTTTTTTTAAACGGGCAATGGCATGATTGCGGAAGATGAGCCATTTCGTATCTGCCAATTCACTATTCACAAACTGATCAGCCAAAAGGGAATTGATAGCAGGCTGCCAGGTCTTGAGAAAAAGAGATGTTTCCTTTGCACGTTCAGGGTTGCTGTTTTTTTCAATCCATTCGGTTACCAGTTTGAGTTTGGCGCTATCTTCGGTTGTGTATTGCCGTAATAATGGATAATCAGCATAGGTATCTTCATCACGACTGTTATTAAAGAAAGCCATGAACTGATAATATTCATCATGGGTAAATGGATCATAGGGATGGCTATGACATTGAACACAGGCAAATGTAGTGCCCATCAATGCTTCCCAGGTTGTGTTCACACGATCAATTACGGCTGCCGTCCGAAACTCTTCATTGTCGGTTCCTCCTTCGTCATTGGTCATGGTGTTGCGGTGAAATGCGGTAGCGATATATTGCGCATCTGTAGGATTGGGTAAAAGATCCCCTGCAATCTGTTCTGTCAGAAAACGATCATAAGGTTCATCACGATTGAATGCCTTGATCAGCCAGTCGCGATATCGCCAGATGCTGCGGCTATCATCACGTTCATATCCTTTCGTGTCAGCATATCTCGCAAGGTCGAGCCACATCGTGGCCCAATGTTCGCCAAAATGTGGTGAAGCCAGGAGCTGGTCTACCAAAGTTTCATATGCATGCTGACTAGTGTCAGTTAAAAATTGTCTGGCGATGGCATCAGGTGATGGCATGCCGGTAAGATCCAGGCTCACCCTGCGCAATAAAGTAGGCTTATCAGCTTCGGGAGATGGCTCTAATTTTTCCTGGAGCAGTTTGTCATAAATAAAATAATCAATATCATTTTTTATCCAATCTTTTTTTGGCGGCGGCAATAAACCAAAAAATGATCCCCTTGGTTTGGGTATTTCGACAGGTTTTACTGCAACATAGGCCCAGTGATCACCCCATTGTGCTCCTTCTTTGATCCAACGTTTTAGAATATTAATCTCAGCAGACGACAATGGCTCGTGCTTGTAAGGCATACGATCTTCCGGATCCTTTGTAGTAATTCTCTTGATAAGTTCACTATGATCGGGATCACCCGGGATGATGGCAAATTTCCCCGATTCTGTTTTAGCGAGAGCTTCCGAGCGGAACAATACACTGAATCCTCCCTTACGTCTCACACCACCATGACAAATAATACATTTTTTATTGAAGATGGGCTTGACCTGTGTGCTGTAATCAACGGGTTTTTGGTGAGTGCTGAAAGTAAAAATCAATATTATCGCCACCAGCAACCCCAAAACCAACCATTTTTTTTGAATCAAAAAAGCACTCATGAACAAGCAATTGGATAAGTGTTGAAATTACAATTTTTTTAGGAAATGGTCCAGGAACCAGCTCTGAAAAAAGCGGAATCTGTTTGAATTGACAGAACTCAAACAGCTTCCTTCCACCTTGTTAATATCACCATTTTACCGGAGAAATAAAGTTATTGGCGCTTCGCCGATAATATTTGGCGATATGAAACACAGAATTTAACTTTTGCAAAGACCACTCATCAAAAAATATCATCTATGATCCGTTTTATCATTGGCAGTTTCTTTTTACTGCTGTTAATTTGCTGCAATGATCCGGTTACGCTTACAGAAAATGAAAAGTCAAACATCCGTGAAGAAGTGCGTGCAACATTGAAGATGTGTAATGATGATATCCGGAAAAATGGTCTTTCAGCTGAACTCAGGTATCTCGATACTTCAGAACAATTTTTCTGGATGCCTCCTGGTTATTCATCAGCCATTTCACGCGATTCTGTGATTGCAGCAATCAAACACAATGCTTCCTTATTCAAATCGATTGACCAGCCATTTGATACAATATCCGTATTCCCTTTGACAAAAGATATGGCTTGTTATACAGGCAGAATTCATTCAATGATGACAGATTCATCCGGAAAAGTGTTTGAGTCATGGCTATGGGAAACCGCCCTCATGGTCAAAAGATCCGAAGGCTGGAAATTACTGAGCGGACAAACTTCGATGATCAATAAATAAAGAAACAATAGATATGATAAATATTAAAAGACTGGATCATATTCAGATTTGTATACCGGTCGGGAAAGAAAATGAAGCAAGAACTTTTTATACTGATATCGTTGGGCTGGAAGAAATTCCCAAACCAAAAGAACTTGTTGGAAGAGGCGGATTATGGTATAAGGTAGCAAATATTGAATTTCATATCGGAACAGAAAATGAAATCAATCATTCAAAAAGACATCCGGCATTTGAAGTGAATGATATCGACGATGCCAAAGAATATCTGGAAAAAAACGGGGTGAAAATTAAAGAAGAAATCCAGCTGGCCGGGCAATCCCGCTTTTCATTCATGGATCCTTTTGGAAACAGGATAGAATTGTTGCAAAAAAATTAAAGTATCCGATCATAAACATTTTTGAATTCCGGACCAATCCAAAGTCCGAAGCCTGCCATCTCTTTACAGTTGTCCATTAAATAAGACAGTCCGCGAAGGCAGTTGGAAACAACGCTGGAATTGAGTGGGAGTTAATCCAGACATTTTTTTAAAGCTTTTGGTAAAATTGCCGTGATCGGAAAACCCAAGTGAGAAAGCTACATCGACAACCGAATTCCTTTTTCTCAAAAGGCTTTTTGCTTTTTCAATTTTTCTGACCAGAATATATTGATGCGGCGTAAGCCCTGTGTATTTTGTAAATAGTCGTAGAAAATGAAATGGGCTTATCGCAAATAATTTTGAAAGGTGATTCAATGATAAATCATCATCAAGATGGTTATGAATATATTCCTTCACAAATTGCATGATCTCTTTGTGATAAACAAATTCATCCGCATCAGGAAATTTGCCGGAAATGTATTTGCCGGCAATTCGCAAAAGGATTTCCAGGTAATTAGTGAATAATTCATCGGCATCATAAATATTACCGGACAACCGGTCAAAATAACGGTTGATCTTATGGAACAAAAAAGCATCTTTAACCAACGTTTGCCCGAATAAAAAAGGGACTGTGACTCCCAGCTTTTCACTTGCCAGGATCGAATTCAATTTTTCATTTTCAATATAAAATACTTTGTATTCGAGTGGCTCATTGGGTACACAGGTACCATTATGAATTTCTCCAGGGTTGATCAGCACAACATCGCCCGGACGACCAACATACTCATGTCCATTACAAAAGAAAATATTCCTGCCTCTGGAAATGATCTGTATCAAAAACTCATCATGAAAATGTTTGGGGAAAGAAAAGTTGCAATAAAAGTTTTTAAAAAAATTTTGTCCATGTTCTCCAAAAGGGGAAAAACAATGTGATTCAAAAAATTCTTTTTTATTCATCAACACAAGATCTGTTTTTTTCGCCTTATCTTAATTCCGCTTATAACTTTTAATAGACCTTTCAACAAATAATTAAACAGATTCACCCGCAAACCGAAATTTGCTACAGAAAATTTTTCAGTGTCCCAATGACAAATTTCAAGTAAAAAGCTGTTTATAGATGATGGATAATGAGACACAAAGTATAAAGAACCCGAATATTTTTTTAAGATGGTTGCCTGAGAGTTTGGTTGCAAGCTTTGTCCCGGCCAGGATGCCGAAGACAGCGCCGAGGGAGAATTTAATAAGCAGAGACCAATCTATGTCGATAGATTGGAAGCTGGCTAAAAAACCGAATGTTGCATTGACAGTTATAATTAGCAGTGCAGTGGCGATAGACTGTTTCATCGGTAGTCGTGCCAAAAAATAGAGTGCGGGCACAATTAAAAATCCTCCGCCGATACCCAGCATACCCGTTACAATTCCAATCGCGATACCTCTTAATAAAAGCCAGTGTAAGGCGAGTGTATGTCGTTCTAAAACACTATGATTTTGGCTCGAGGATCTCAACATACTAATCGCAGCTATCAACATTGCAGATGCGAGACAAAGCATAAAGACCATATCCTTTGAAATGATTCGGCTGGCAACCGAACCGAGTTGCAGAGGGATGGAGGGGAAGATAATTCTCCTGGCTATTAAAACGCCAATGACCGAAGGGATTCCGAATTTAAAAAATACATTGAAATCTACAAGCTTTTTCAAGATCGACCGGATACTGCCGACGGCGCTCGAAGAGGCTACGACAAACATAGAATAAACAGCCGAAGAAAGAGGATCTTTTTTTAAAACATATACAAACACAGGGATGGTTAATACTGATCCACCGGCGCCAATCAATCCAAGTGATAAACCAATACCGACCGATGCTGCAATTGCTTTAATTTCTTCTATTCCAAGCGTCAAATATAAATACATTCAGTGCCTTTTAGTATAAGCCTTCGTGATCAACCAGAAACGATCTTCCCTCCTTGCAATCTTCAATATTAGCCATAGCCCAAACAAAATGGTACAAACCGAGGTTAAGAAAATTGACATGCTGAAATCCATTTTTTGTCAATGCATCGCAGATCCTGATTCCGAGTGTATCAGACTGCCCTGAATATACTAATATAAGAGCCGACTTATCATTGTGATCCATGAAATTATTTAACAGTTCAATGGAATAAATATTGATCGCATCTTTTATCCGACCCATATTACGATAAGTCATCAGCGATTTGTTATTAAATTCTTCAGACGGTCTTGTATCAATGACAATGGTATTAGGATGTTGTTTTAATAAATCAATAGCAGACTCCGCATCAATCAATGGGTAAGGATGCATTCCCGTCAATAATCCCCCCCGCAATTCACTACTTATGGTATGATCAGCAATAAAAGCTTCCAGTCCTTCAAACAAGTTATATATTTTCGTAAAGCCCTTGTCACGCAGAATATTTACGACGTCCATGCTGTTATAACCATGAAGATCATAAAGAAGCACCGGGCTACTATTCGGTATCTTATATGAATCAATTTTTTCGGCAAAAACATTTTGAGGTATGTTAATTGCTTTTTTAAAACGGCCGATATTATTTTGCACGGCGGTGTCGCGGGAATTGAATTCAGGTTCTGTTCTTATATCTATAATGACCAGGCCAGGTTCATTTTTAATCAATCCGATCACCTCGGCAGGTGCAATATTTTGATAAGCGGTATTTGACTCGAGCACCTTATTCTTGTATGGAAACCGGCCCGGGTCTATTTCATTGATCAGAGACATGCCTCCATTGATATTATAAACTTTTTGAAAACCATTTTCACCAAGTAATTTACTCACCCGCCGGCTGCGCTGGCTATGGGAACAATAAACAAAAATGGGTTGATCACTATGCTTTTTCAATTCCTCCAGGTGAGCGGGAATATCATCAACATTAATATTCACAGCGCCTTTGATTTTCCCTATATTGAAAAATGTACTTCTTGCGGTATCCGCAAATTCTCCCGGGCTTCGAACATCAAGCAGCAAATAGTTTCTCATGGAGTCCATGAGCCGGAATGCCTCATTCAGATAAACTGCTTTATAAACGGTATTATCGTACTTAAAAGACTGCTGTGCAGAAACGGAAATTGACAGAGCATTGCAGATGACAAAAAATGCCGGCAGGTGTTTTTTAAAATTCATAAGTTTAGTTTTCTTTTATAAGATTTTTATCAAACAAAAAATAAAAGCCTTTCCCGCTCAATTATATTTTATTTTGATTTTGCAGGCTTGGTAAAAATTGCTTTTTCGTAAAAGCTATGTTAATAATGGAGATGCGAACGCCTTAAACCATCGCGCTCTAAGAAAGGGGTTCAAAAAAAAAGGAAGATTAGTGAATATTGTTTTTCATTTCAGGGATTTTGTTTTCACTCATTCTGGTTTCAAGATAAGCCGATAACTTTTCAACATTTTGTTTCAATCCTTCATCGGCTTTAAATGTTTTAACTACGGCTTCAAATAATTCAGCTGTTTCAAACAGCATATGCCATTCCAAAAAAGTTTTTTCGTTTTTCTTTTCAAAGCTTACGGTTGTAATAAAGTTTGGATTGAAATGCTGGAACACAATTTTCCTTAGAGGAATGATTTCCTTGTAAACAGCTTTGTTGGGATAGTTTTTTCCATCGGGTCCGTACATCGTTAAAAGCCAATCGCCGTTTTCGACCAGATCCATTTTATGAATAATAGTTGTAAATCCATTGGGTCCCCACCAATTTGCAATATGTTCGGGGTTTGTCCAGGCTTCCCAAACCAATTCAACCGGGGCATTTAACAGTCTTGAAATTTTTAATTCCCTGTCTGCTATATTATTTTTTTCGCTTTGCATAAAATGTTTTTTAATGATGGCCCTGTTCCATATTATTTTTGATATCTGATTTTAAAAAGGATTTATATTCCCCTAATCTTTTTATCAGCTCTTTTTCTTCTTCAACAATCTTTTCTTTTTCTGTTTCCCCTGCAGCAATGATGATATAATTAAAAATGGAATGTGTTTTGTCTAATACGTCTCCGGTGCTTGCCACAAAGGGCTCATGGCCGCCTGGTATCCATTTCCCGCCCACATCGCTGTCATCAACATAAGGAGCATAAAACATATAATGCGGCATCACCATGTTCACAATACCTTGGTTGTCGATACGTGTACGATGCACGGGAGACAACATATAACAAATACCAGTTCTTGCAGGAGCTTTATACCTGCCGTCCTTCACTCTTTGTATAATAGAATCTTTCAATTGTGAGGGCGTGTATTTCCCGGAAGCACGCATGGCAGCCACTTCCATAAATATGGGTAAAAGAGTTTTTGCGCCTTCGGCGTCAAAACCTAAAGCTGCATAAGTATCCTGAACAAACTCGCCTCTTTCCCATTCGGTGCGATTCACGTAAACAGAAAAACCATTTGTTCCTTTGCGTGCCATATAATAACCTTTTGTCGGATCGAGCAAATAGACAGTTGCTTCAGCCCGCAAATGTGGCGGCAGTGAGCTCAAAGCATATTCCGTTTCCAGATCAGGTGGCATTTTTTCAAGTTTCCAGTCCTGTGATGATTGCGCTAAGCCCGTTGAAGTGCAAACAATAAGAAAAGTAATTATAAATTGGGAGAAGTATTTCATGATTTTTGATTTTATTGGAAATCGAATTGTAATAAATAATTCACAAGTCTTTCCCCTGTTTGCTGAAGTCCTTTATCTGCTCCATAAATTTTTGCGGCATCAATTAAATGCTGCCTGCTTTCAAATAGCAATTGCCAGTGCAAATATGTTTTTTCACCCCGGCTTTCAAATTGAATGGTGGAGATATACCTGAATTGAGCAAATTGTTCGTACACAATTTTCTTGTGCTTAACAATTTCCCTGAATACACATTTTGTTATATAATCTGTCCCATCAGGTCCATGCATGGTCAGGTTCCACTCACCACCTGGCCTGACATCCATTTTCGTGATCGAGTTGGTAAATCCTTCGGGCCCCCACCAAAGCACGATATGCTCGGGGCTTGTCCATACTTTCCAGACAAGTTTTATTGGAGCATCCAGCAGTCTTGAAAAAATCAATTCCCGGTCTGCGGTATTATTTTCTTTTATGCTTTGCATATTTTTTTGTTCTTTGAATTTTTGACAAATAGTCTTCAAGAGAATCGAGCCTGCTCTCCCAAAATTGCCTGTATTGTTCTATCCATTTAGAAACCTCACTCAACGGATCTAATTTTGCTTCGCAAAATCTTTCTCTTCCCTTTTGTTTAATGATAATAAGCCCGCATTCAGTCAAAATTTTTACGTGTAAAGAAATGGCCTGGCGGCTTACATCAAATTGTTCAGCCAGGGAATTCAGGTTGAGTGGTTTTTCTGCCACCATTCCAATGATCGATCTTCTTGTGGGGTCAGCTATTGCCTGGAAAACATCCCGTCTGGCTTCCATAAAATGCAAGTATTTGCTTGCAAATATATGCGCAAGTATTTGATTGCGCAAATTTTTAGCAGTTTTTTTGAAATTCTTATATGGTGTTTGCCGGGCTTGGAGAAATTGCCTCGAACGGTCCATTCTGTTTTTTAAAAAAAATATTTTCAGGTTTTTTGTACGGAAAACCAAAACCCGTTTGTCTTACTTAAAATTATTTGTGAAACTGATTTTATTATCCGTTATGTTTTGCAGCAGTACCGTATTTTTAAAGGCACAAAATGCCGGGAAGGTAATCAGAACTTATTTTTCGGGATATGAAAAGAAAGATTGGAACATAGTTGCCAGCCAGCTTGCGGGTGATTTTACATTCACAAGTCCCAATAATGATGATCACATATCGCTCTCAACATACAAAGAGAGGTGTTGGAGGACAGTTCAATTCTTTAAAAAGATTGAATTCTCTAAAATTGTTGTTCAGGGCAATTGTGCATTTGCTATATACAATATCACAACAACTGATAACAAGATTATCCGAAATACAGAATATTATACATTCAGAAATGGTAAAATAAAATCAATTGAATGCTTTTTCGGGCCGGGAGCGGGCTATCCGGGTAGCACAAAAGAATTCAAATAAAAATTTTATGCAGGCATTCAACCTGCCTTAACTTGTGTTTTCTTTTTATCATCAATATATATAAATATGGAAAAATTCTTACTCATCATTCGTGAGGACCTTAGCAAACTAAAAAACTGGAGCGAAGAAGAACGTTATAATGGGGTAAGAGCAATGGATTCATGGGTGAAATCTTTGGTCCAAAAAAACAATTATATATCCGGCGATGCTTTGCATATTAAAGGCAGTTATGTAAGTAAAGACAATGTGCTTTCTGATGGCCCGTTTATCGAAGCCAAGGAAGGCATAAGCGGTATTATTTTTATGGAAGCAAAAGATCTGCAAGATGCTGCATCCCTTGCACAAACCTGTCCACTGGTTCAAAGCGGCAATATGGCTATTGAAGTTCGGCCTCTGATGGGAGTAAAAGATATAAGGGAATTTGACGATGGACAAAGAACAAAAGGCAGCTGATAAATTATACAAAACCCATTTTGGAAAAATGGTGACTGCCATGCTTCAGTTTTCAAGCGATATCGATCTTGAAATGGCTGAAGACCTGGTACAGGATGCTTTTTATGCTGCGCTTGCCACATGGAAAGATAAAGGCATCCCGCAGAACCCTGCAGGATGGATGTACACCGTCTGCAGGAACAATGCCATCAACGTCATTAAAAAAAATAAATCATTCAAAAACCCCTTTGAAGAAGAACATACAACTAACGGGGAAGCTGAACATGATGAAAACATTTTTGAGGACAGGAAGCTGCAATTATTGTTTGCATGTTCACATCCCAGGTTATCGGCAAAAATGCAGGTAGTGATCACATTGAAATATCTGGCAAACCTGAAAACTGAGTCTATTGCAAAGGCATTGGGTATTACGATTGATGGCATTGACAAAATACTGGCAAGGGCAAAGCAGCGGATTAGAATGGAAAATATTTTTTTGAAAGAACCGACGCCTCAGCAACTGATAACGAGATTGCCCATCGTGCATAAGATAATTTATCTCATATTTAATGAAGGCTACAGGGCGGGCAGCGGCAAGGATTTCATAAGACAAGAATTATGCGAAGAGAGTTTAATAATGACAAAATCTTTATTGGACAATAATATCTGTAACACTGATACCGCTGCATTGTATGCTTTGCAACTGTTCAATGCTTCAAGGCTTAGCGCCAGGGTTACCCCAGCCGGCGAATTGTCAGATCTGGAAGAACAGGACAGAACTTTATGGAACGGAGATTTGATTGTTCTGGGCAGCTACTATCTCAATAAATCCAGGAGCGAAAATATTTCTTCCTATCATTACGAAGCTGCGATTGCCTACCTGCATTGCCATGCAAAAAGTTTTGCCGATACGGATTGGGCGACTATTTCGAAGTTATATGGGCAGCTATTGCAAAATAATCCCAATCCCTTTGTCAAACTGAACTATGCAATTGCCTTGTATTACGATTTCCAGAAGCAGAAAGCTTTTGATACCCTTCGCGATCTGCGGCATACCTTTCTCGAACAATCATATTTACTGCATGCTACATTGGGCAAATTGTATTTACTGGAAGGGGAAACCTATAAAAGTGATTTGCATTTAACAAAAGCCCTCCGTCTGACAGATTTCCAGGTTGAAATAGATTTCATAAAAAAGATGTTGGTAAAAAGTTGAATTATCAAAGAACAGATCGGATAATTTTAAATCTGGTATGCGGTTGCTTCTTTCAGCTACGATATTGTTACGGTTTTACGATAACGCCCGTTAGAATAGCAATCCCGATGCTCAGCAATGTCCCAATAACCAAATATTCTGTTTTAATTTCCGGACGATCTTTTTCATTAAACCGCAGAATGCTTTTTGCCGCTACGAGCAGCCCGATCGCTTCATATTGATCATGAAGAACAAGAATAAAGACAATGATCCTTTCAATGATGCCGATCCACTTGCCAGCATTTTCTAAGTTTTCTTTATTTTCCGGGATTTTATCGCGCCATTTTTTTGTCAGCAGCCCGATCAAAATGCCGGCAGGCATAGTTAGAAAAACAAATGCCAGCGACAGTTTCAAAAAATGAATGTCTGCAGAAATTTTATTCCACGAAGCAACGATATCAATCTTAGGCAAAAAAGTGAAATAAAAACATGTC
Organism: Puia sp.; assembly: GCA_035499855.1. GTDB lineage: Bacteria > Bacteroidota > Bacteroidia > Chitinophagales > Chitinophagaceae > Puia. The sequence goes on from DATJXY010000094.1 coordinate 81,714, forward strand.
CCGATCACCAATAAATGCAAAAACTGGTCAAACAAAAAATAAGAGAGATTTTGTTCCTGGTAGGATTTCCATCCATCTATCAGGATATGGGAAACTAAAATTATCAGGGCAATAATCCAGTACTGCCAGCCGATTAAAAACCACGCAACTGCAGCGGTAAACAATCCGTGCAAATACAAAGAAGCTGCTCCGAAATGATTTTTATTCTTTTGCTCTACCCAGCGCGTTGGCTGGAACACAAAATCAGTAAGCAAATGGGATAAGACCAATTTAAGCAGCCATATGATTTCTGTCGATATCAATATTAAAGTCTTGATGTTAGCATGTCGAATTCTTCCAAAAGCTTTTCTATTTCACGCCATCCTGCTGATTGCAAATGCTGGCTAATAGTGGCTTGTGACCTGTGCAATATCTTCGCGACTTCTATTTGCGACTGACCATTGAGTAATTCGAAAACAACTTCTGCCTGTTTGGAAGTTAATCGATCCATAAGATAGTCGATAAAATTTGCAATGAGTCTTAATGTCGGGTTTATTTCTTCCAGATCAGATTGAATAATTAGTTTTTGCGAAGAACCTGCTAAAGTATCAAAACCACGCCCGGATAATACAAAAGCTCCACCCGTTGCAGTTTTCAATGTGCGTATGGGCCCATTGACATTTCCAATCCCTATACTCGCCCGTACATCTGCCAGAGGCATCATCGACTCCTGATTGATTTTTTTGGCAGCTGTTCTTAATCTTGCAACCAGTTTTAGCGATTCCCTTGAGCGTTTCAGATACACTTGAAAACTATCGCCTCTGTAAAATTCCAATTTGTTAGGTTTCGCCTCTGCTAAAATTATTTTAATTAATTTTTTTTGCTCTGTTGGAGAGAGCCTTGTATAGTTTGCAATATCTGCCGTTATAACTGCTCCTTTCTTCATTGAATAAAATTAGGTTATTTATACGAATTATAAAAATTATAGGTAAAAAAGGCTAATATGCTTAGTTATAGTTCAAATACACTAATTTCTCATTTTCTCCCAGGGAGGCATCCGGAGACGCCGGACGGAGATAAGCTATCACTGAATAAAAAAAGTGATCGCATTAAACAATCACTTTTTTGGTCGGGAAGACAGGATTCGAACCTGCGACCCCCTGGTCCCAAACCAGGTGCGCTACCGGCCTGCGCTACTTCCCGAATATTTTTTTAATTCTTATTAAATCAAAACCGCCTTTTAAGACGGTCGTGCGGAGAGGGAGGGATTCGAACCCTCGGTACAAGTTTAAGCTCGTACAACGGTTTAGCAAACCGGCCCTTTCGGCCACTCAGGCACCTCTCCAACCAGCCTTCAACACTGAAGGGACGCAAAAATAATCATTAATTATTTGTGTAGCAAAACAAAAACCCATCCGCCTGAAGCGAATGGGTTCGAGTAATTTTTTATACATTTTACATTGCAGCCAACTGAACTTTCTGCTGTAATTCAGTTACATTTTCGCGGAAAAGACTATCTGTATCCATCAGGTCTTTCACTGTCTGGCAGGAATGAATAACCGTCGTATGATCACGGCCTCCAAAATGCTCACCAATTGTTTTCAATGAATTTTTTGTAAATGCTTTGGCCAGATACATAGTAATCTGGCGGGCCTGCACGATTTCTCTTTTGCGGGTCTTCTGCAGCAATTTATCATAGGGCAAATCGAAATACTCGCACACCATTCTTTGAATGGTTTCGATGGTAATTTCTTTGCTGCTGGTTTTCACAAAATTACGGAGCACTTTCTTCGCCAATTCTAAATCAATTTCTCTTTTATTAAGCGAAGATTGTGCCAGAAGTGAGATCAATGCCCCCTCTAATTCGCGTACATTGCTATTAATATTATATGCCAGATATTTGACGACTTCCTTTGGCATATCCAATCCATCATTCTTCATCTTTCTTTCGAGGATATCAATTCTTGTATCATAATCAGGAACTTGCAGATCAGCACTCAATCCCCAGCGAAAACGACTCAATAATCTTTCCTGCACTCCTTCCAAATCCTTGGGAGACTTATCGGAAGTTAATACCAATTGTTTTCCCGACTGATGCAAATGATTAAAGATTGCAAAAAATGCATCCTGTGATTTTTCAGCCCGGTTAAAAAATTGCACATCATCGATAACCAATACATCTACCAGCTGATAAAAATGGATAAAATCATTGATTGCATTATTCCGGCTATGATCAATAAACTGGTTAATGAATTTTTCAGAGCTTACATACAGTACCACTTTATTATGATGCAGTCTTTTCACTTCATTACCGATAGCCTGGGCCAGGTGGGTTTTACCCAATCCGACCCCTCCATAAATTACAAGAGGATTAAATGAATTAGCGCCTGGTTTTTCAGCAATCGTTTTACCGGCGCGTCTGGCTACACGGTTACAATCACCTTCAATAAATGAATCAAATGTATATACAGGATTGAGCTGCGCATCGATCTGCATTTTTTTCAACCCGGGAATAACGAAGGGATTTTTTACCGGATTGTTAATGATCAGTGGAAAATCCATTTCATTATTGGATAGCGTTTTATAATTATGTGCGGGTACATCCATTGTCAAAGGTTTATTTTGCTGATTGCCGCTATCGACCATGATGCGATATTCCAGTCTCGCATCTTTTCCAAGGACTCTCCGCAAAGTTTTTGCTAATAAGTTAACGTAATGTTCTTCAAGATATTCATAAAAAAACTGGCTGGGCACTTGAATTACCAAAACATTATTTTTCAATTCTACGGGGCGAATTGGTTCAAACCAGGTTTTAAAATGTTGCCACTCTACAATATCTTTTATTATTTCCAGGCAATTGCTCCAGACTTTTTCAAAAGTTTTAGCCATTACAGAAAAAGCAATTTTAGGCTGAGTTAAGAATCTAATTTTCTCTTGGTTTTTCAATGGAAGAAATTTTCTAAATTTTCGCAGGGGGACGAATATCAAAGTTTTTTATTGAATAAAAAATTTTTTATTCATTGGATTTTTTCTCATTAGCCATCCTTTTCAGAAAAGCCAAAATTCTTCCCATATTTTTTTTAAAAACATAATATAAAATCCTTTACAATCTATCTTCTTCTTTTGTAAGGATTTTATGCTAAAAATTTGCCGCTATGTCTGTAAACGGCGCACTTTCCATGCCAACCTGATGGCAGCCACAATAAATAGTACAAAAAGACCGGTGATGTGGTTTGCAAAGATTTTGTATGAAGAAAGAAAATAAGGATGTTGTTATTGGCGAGCCTTTCTTCATATGAAAATTTTGAGAAGTGATTGAAGATACACATTATTTGAAACTATTTCACATTCCGGCAAGATTTTTTAAAAAAAAATTTTTGAAATAAATTTTACTCGTTCAACATTTTTTTTATAATTTCTTTTAGACTATGGTTACCAATCACTTCAATTATTTACCTGCTTATAAATTTTTGACCGGGAAATTTTTTTTAAAAACTTGATTACTGATAATTTTATATATTACTTCAAATTCTTTCTCCTACATAGAAACGTTTTAGGTTAACTACCTGACACGATGCAAAAAACAATCCAGATACAATTGCTTCCTACGGAAGCTTCGGCTGATGATATCATCAGGCAATATGCTGCAAATGCAACCGGCCATTCTCCCAGGATGATAACAGGCTTCAATATTTTGAAACGATCCATCGATGCAAGAAGCAGGCGCCCACACATTGTACTGAGCTTGCAGGTTTTTATTAATGAACCATTCCAACCCAGGACAATTGCCAAAATTAGTTTGAAAGATGTGGGGAGGGCTTCTAAAAAAGTAATCATCGTCGGCAGCGGACCTGCCGGTTTGTTCGCCGCATTGAAATTGGCCGAAGCAGGCATCCGGCCTGTTATATTGGAAAGGGGTAAACCAGTGCGGGCACGCAGAAGAGATCTTGCAATATTAAATAAGGAAGGAATCATCAACCCCGAAAGTAATTATTGTTTCGGGGAAGGAGGAGCCGGCGCTTATAGTGATGGGAAATTGTATACACGCAGTACGAAAAGAGGAGATGTGGATCGCATATTAAACATATTCGTTCAATTTGGAGCACAAGAAAATATTTTATACGAAGCACACCCGCATATCGGGACGAACAAACTGCCTCATATCATTACCGCCATTCGGGAAGAACTGATACAATGTGGCGCGGAAGTATTATTTGAAAAAAAAGTAATTGATTTTATAATCCATGAAGGTTTTATAAAAGGTGTAAGAACAGCCGACGGAAATCTTTTTGAAGCCGATGCGGTCATTCTGGCCAGTGGCCATTCTGCCAGAGACATTTTTCATTTGCTTTATCAAAAAAAAATCCTGATTGAAGCAAAACCATTTGCATTGGGCGTTCGTGTCGAACATCCGCAGAATCTCATCGATCAGATTCAGTATAAGTGTGATATCGGTTCAAAATCAGGGTTGTCAATACAGGGTCTTCCCCCCGCTTCCTACCACCTTGTTGAACAGGTGAACCGGAAAGCAGTTTTTTCATTTTGCATGTGTCCGGGAGGTATTATCGCTCCTGCCGCTACTTCGCCTGGTGAATTGGTAGTAAACGGATGGTCTCCTTCCAAAAGAAATAACCCTCATGCCAATTCAGGTATGGTAGTAGGAATTGATGAAAAAGATTTGACTCAATACAAAAAATATGGGCCATTGGCTGGCATTTATTTTCAACAGGAGGCAGAAACAAAAGCTTATGAATTCGGAGGAGGAAAATTTGTGGCGCCAGCTCAAAGAATGGTTGATTTTGTTGACAATAGAATTTCCGATTCTGTTCCCTCCTGTTCATACCTGCCAGGTATCAGATCCCAATCATTGAAAGAAGTATTGCCCGGCTTTGTATTTGAAAGTCTTCGCAAGGCCTTTCCGGATTTTGGAAAAAAAATGAGAGGGTATTTCACAAATGATGCACTGGTAGTGGCTACTGAATCGCGGACTTCTTCACCTGTCCGTATTCCAAGAAATCATCAGCTTCAACATCCGCAAATCCGCAATCTATATCCCTGTGGAGAAGGAGCAGGTTATGCAGGCGGAATTGTCAGTGCAGCCATGGATGGAGAACGAGTGGCAAAGGAGATAATCAATTTGCAAATTGGCTAATGTTCAAATATGCGAATTCAGATAACCATATATTAGTTTGTGTTTCTATCCGCATATTCGCACATTAGCAAATCCGCAGATTAAAAATTATAATCATTTTGTCCCTTTCTTGATATCAGTAATTTTTTTTCTATCAGCTGATTGTTCCGGTAAATTTTACATTCCTGCTTCAATGATTTTTTTTCCTGCCTTGTGAATGGAGATGATAGCAAATGATCTAAATCCGGTTTCCCGGCATCCACCCAACAGGTATACCAGAAATCAGAAATCAGGTCTGCTGATCTCAGCAATTGTTCATTGATTGAATTTCCGAGACTTTTATTATAAGCAGCCGCAAATGCCTGAGAATACCACTTGAATTGCCTGCCATTTCGGGTATGCACTTCATATTTTGCAGAATCCGTAAAATTTCTACTGACCTCTTTTTCCTGGTAAAAAATTCCGGTTAATAATGCGTGCGCATTCCGGACTGCATCCCAGATAGCTTCCTCCGGGTTATTCAGGTAGCGGGCATTATGGCCACTATATAAATTATATTGATTCAATTCAACTTCGGGCGCAGTACTTTCCCAGAGATTGTGCAATCCTCTCTGATTGGTAAGTTGGCCATCATAATTCATAGTAGTATGCAATGGAACATTGGCATCCCCGATATAATGGCCCAGATCGGCTGCATACAACAAAATACTATCCTTATTTCCATTCCTGAAAGCCCGGGTAAGATTTTCTTTTTCCATTATCACTTCATACGGAACATAACCATATTTAATTAAACTATCCTTTGTATATCTGCGAACGGCATCTTCCCAATGCAATGGCATTTTCCATGCTGAAGAATCGCCGAACTTTTCGAGATCAATAAAATGTTTTGGACCTTCTGTTGAATCGCTGTTTCTCCTTAAATCGGCCTGAATAATTTGTTTCACTAATGTGTCCATATTTTTATGGAAAAAAGGCCGCATCTTTTTTGGCAATTCATAAACTGCCAGCTGGCCAACGGTTTTATGTACCAAAAAGCCCCAGCTGTTCATTGTAATAACCAGAATCAGCAATAGAATCGCTCTGAAAAAAAATCCTGTTCTCAAGATGATATATTTAAAGTGAATGTGTACAAAATTGCAACAAAAATACTTTTGCAAAAAACAATTTATATTAATTTAAAGAGAATCATTTCGCCAATTTTATACCAAACTGATATTTCTAAATTATATTTGAAAAAATATACAGGATTAAGAAAGAATATCACCCCTGAAATTCCCAATCACTATAAATATTGTTTGGCATGAGCATATTAGAAGTCAGGAATCTGAAAAAATATTTCGCAACTCAGAAAGCCGTCGATGATATCAGCTTTAATCTCGAAAAAGGATCCATATTTGGTTTGCTGGGTCCTAATGGAGCCGGTAAAACTACTCTTATCCGAATGATCACCGGTATTTTTTATCCGGATGATGGCGAAATATCTTTTGACGGAAAAAAATTTGACCCGGTCAATGATGTTGTCAATATTGGTTATATGCCAGAAGAAAGAGGCCTATATAAAAAGATGAAAATCGGAGACCAGGCAGTTTATCTCGCCCAGTTAAAAGGATTATCGCAACAGGAGGCCATGGAAAAAGTAAAACAATGGTTTGTCAAATTCGAAATGCAGAGCTGGTGGAATAAAAAAATTGAAGACCTGAGTAAGGGAATGGGACAAAAACTGCAATTCGTAACTACTGTATTGCATGAGCCGAAAATGATCATACTGGATGAACCTTTCAGCGGACTTGACCCGGTAAACTCCAACCTGATCAAGGATGAGATTTTCAATCTTGCACAAAAAGGCGCTTCCATAATCTTTAGCACGCATCGCATGGAACAGGTGGAAGAAATATGTGACCATATCATACTTGTCAACAAAGGGAAAAAAATACTGGATGGATCTGTAAGCGGAGTAAAGCAGCAGTTTAAGGAAAATTTATTCAGTATCGGATTGAATCATGCAAACACTGTTTCTTCACCCGATATTTTTGAAATCATCGGAAAGGATAATCATAATCTCATAATAAAAATCCGGGATGGATATAAATCAAATGATGTGCTGCAATATTTCATTCAGAAAAATATAGAGATATCATCTTTCAATGAAAAGCTACCTTCTCTCAATGATATCTTCATCAAACTGGTTGAAGGCACTTCACTTTCGAGGCAATTTCAAAATATAAATACTTAAAAAAAAATTCATGAATAAAATATGGATTATTCTCAAGAGAGAATATAAAACAAGGGTGGCCAAAAGATCATTCCTGCTGATGACCATCCTGATTCCCCTTCTGATCTTTGGCTTTTATGCCGGGATCATTGCGGTTGCCATCAGTGGCGGGAATGAAATCCAGAATATTGCTGTTATTGACAAGGGTTCTCTCTTCAATGGGAAGATTGAAAATAAGGATAACATGAATTTCACTTTTATAACAGATGAACCGGTGAGCAGCTTTCTCCAAAAATATCATCAGCAGGGTTATACTTCTTTATTATATATTTCCCCTTCTTATACCGAGGACACTATTTACAGTGAAACGCAATTGGGACCGGTGACCAAGGGTCGAATTGAAAAGGTTATCAATAATGCGATTGAAAATAAACGCATGGTGGATGCTCATATCGATCCTACCAAACTGGAAAGCATTAAGTCCGATATCACTATTACTGCACAGGTAGGAAAAGGAAATGAATTTAAAAAAGGATCTTCCGACGCATCTTCTGCAGTGGGTTATGCATCGGGAATCCTGATCTACATTACCATGTTCATATATGGTATGATGGTGATGCGGGGTGTGATGGAAGAAAAAATCAACCGTATCGCCGAAGTAATCGTCAGTTCCGTGAAGCCTTTTCAACTCATGGTGGGAAAAATTATTGGCATAGGCGCCGTAGGACTTACACAATTTATCATATGGGTTGTGTTGATGTTTATTCTGCAGTTTTTCATTCCTGTATTTTTCCCTTCCATGGCGCATTCAATGGCTTCCGCCCAGGCTCCGGGCCAGCAGCCGGGAGGGCTCGCAGCTTTTCTGGAAGGATTCAAATACATGAATTTCGGACTAATTGTTTTTGCTTTTATTTTTTATTTTCTCGGAGGATTCCTTTTATATGCATCTCTCTTCGCAGCTGTTGGGAGCGCCGTCAGCGAAGATCAACAGGAAGCACAGCAATTAACTTTACCGATTACCATGCCGATTGTGCTGGCATTTGTCATCATGACAAGAGCTGCGGCTGAACCTGAGAGCGGTCTTGCTGTTTTTGGAAGTCTTTTTCCTCTTACTTCTCCGATCGTTATGATGGCGCGAATTCCTTATGGCATTGGCACCACTGTTCCCTGGTGGCAATTGGGTTTATCCATGTTACTGCTTGTTCTGGGATTTTTGTTTACTGCATGGCTGGCTGGCAAAATTTACCGGACTGGCATCTTAATGTATGGTAAAAAAGCTTCCTGGAAAGAAATGTGGAAATGGGCATTCCGCAGTTAGGTTATTATTTCTATGGTTTGATTGTTAGATTGCCGGATGGTTGGATGGTTAATATAATTGAAAACAATAATAATCAGGCAATCAAATAATCCGACAATTAAAGCATCAAGATGATCATAAAAAAAATTTTATCATCCCTCTTCGCTATTTTTTTCTTCCAGCTAATTCATGGGCAGATGATCATTCAAAAAGATCCACTCATTGAAAAAATGGTAAATGAAATCAGTACAGACAGTTTGAAATCTTATATCAATAGCCTGGTTAGTTTTGGTACGAGACATACATTAAGTGCGACAGATAACAACAAAAGAGGAATTGGTGCTGCGAGGCAATGGATTATTTCAAAGTTCAATCAGTTTTCCAAATACAGTAATGGACGAATGACAGTTGAATTGGATAAATGGGTGTCGACACCGGATGGGAACCGCGTCGATGTCAATGCCGATATGGCCAATGCAATGGCCATTCTTCATGGTGCAGACACTGCTGACAAAAGAATTTTTATCATCAGCGGACATATGGATAGCCGAGTATCCAATATTATGAACAGGACTGATGATGCTCCGGGCGCCAATGACGATGGAAGTGGCACTGCCGCAGTAATTGAATGCGCAAGGATCATGAGCAGTCGTTCTTTTCCTGCAACAATTATTTTTGTTGCAGTATGTGGTGAAGAACAGGGATTGCTTGGAAGCGCTCATCTCGCAGACAGGGCCAAACAAAACGGGTGGAATATAGAAGCAGTATTGAACAATGATATCATTGGAAGTAATAACAGTAATGAAACAGGCATCGTGGATAATACAAGGGTGAGAATTTTTAGTGAGGGATTACCTGCTTTTGATCTCGAAAAAAAAGCATCTTATATCAGGCAATATGGATTGGAAAATGATGGACCCGGTCGCCAGCTTGCAAGATATATGAAAGAAACAGGAGAACGATATACGCCGAATCTGGAAGTGGTAATGGTGTATCGCAGTGATCGTTTTTTGAGGGGCGGGGATCATCTTCCTTTTTTGCAGCGGGGATTTACTGCCGTGCGCATTACTGAAATGAATGAAAATTATGAACATCAGCACCAGGATATTCGTGTCGAAAAAAATATTCAATATGGAGATCTTCCTCTCTTCATGGATTTCGGGTATTTAAGAAAAAATGTGTCTCTTAATCTTTCCTCATTGGCTAATCTTGCAAAATCCCCTTCCATGCCGGTGGACTTGAAGATAGATGTAAAAAATCTTAGCAATTCAACCTATTTATATTGGTCTGCCTCACCAACAGGCAAAATAAAAGGATATTATGTCCTGATGAGAGAAACCACGGTTGCTCAATGGCAAAAGAAATTTTTTACTGTCCAAACAGAAATGCGATTGCCTTATTCAAAAGATAATTATTTTTTTGCGGTGGAATCCGTGAGCGATGATGGAAATGAAAGTCTGCCTGTAATTCCTTCTATTGGAAAATAATTTTTTTAATTATTACGATTAACAATAAGAGGAGGGGTGCTTGCCGAAGAATTTGAAAAATAAAAAACTCTTTTTTTGGATATTGGCAGTACAACCTCGCTTTGTGTTCCCCTTGCGATGGAAATACCGATATAAGATTTCACGGGATATATATTGAGGTCTTTGGATTTGATAGTATAACTGCCATTATCTGCTACAGTATAATTCAGTGTATTGATTTGTTCAGGCATGGTTGAATCGCTGGAATGACTTAATCCTGCATAATAATAAACCTGGATAATTACATGTCCCCAGATATTTGCCGGATCAACAGCCCATTTAAGAGATAAATCTCCGGAAGCATCAATTGCGTCCGGAAAATCAGATACGACATTAATTAATTTTCTGGGAAGATATACGGTCTTTGTAGCTGTATCTGCATTCGAACATCCTTTGATCGTGATAGAAACATTCGTACCATAAAGAGCCAGTCCTTCATTTAAAGAAGATTGCTCGCCATAGTCATAACTATAAGTACTATCTACATTTCTGTTGATAGCTTTGTTATTGACTGATAAATCATCAACGCCGGTAAGCTTATTACTATTACTATCGATAAAGGCTGCTGCAATAGCAATATGAAATTCATTGGTATCAGCCTTAGTGGTTACCTGGTTTGCATTGATCAAAACATAATTATATACGACAGGATTACTCGTCCCAAACCAAGTCCATCCATTATCCGGACTGATTTCAGTTTTATGGCAAGATGCAAAACAGCCAATGCCCATAAAAAGCACGAATGGCTTTTTCATTCCATGAAAGTTAACTGATCCGTTGATAAATATACTTCTTTATTGGAAATCTGAAAAATCAGCTATGCTGTTTATCCTCAATATAAGAGTGGAACTGTGGATAACCCCGGAAGAAAATATTCATAAAAAAAACAAAAAAAATTGATTGCCCGCACTGTTTTACGAAACTACTCGTATATTTATACGAAAGCTGTCGTAAATTTCATCACCAATCAATAATGCTCATGTCATTTTCTTCCGCGTCTAAATGTGCATCATCAGTTTTCTTCTTGGTTTTTATTTTTTCCGCATCAGTCGCTTCCCCGTCAAATCAAAAGAGTTGGTATTATAAGCCATCCATAGCAGATACAATTCCATCAGAAAAAAAGCACTTCAGTGAATCCGATTGTGAAATGGATCAGCTTGCCAGGGAACTGGAATCCATTGACTGGAAAGAAATCAGAAAACAAATTGACCAGTCGCTGGAATCAATAGATTTTAAAAAAATTAAGGAAGAAACAAAGAAAGCGATGCAACAAGCGAACGAAAATATTGACTTTAAGAAAATGCAGGAAATGATTCAACGATCATTGAATGAAGCGAAAAAATCTATAAGGGAGATGAATCAATTTTCAGCTATTAATCCGGAATATATCAGTAAAGAATTGAGGAAGACCGGCAAAAATCAAACCCATATGAAAGGAATTACAAAGGCAGGTTTAACATCAATATAGATTAAGCCTCATGTGTAGTAGAAAAACGGGGCTGTTCCCAGCCCCGTTTCATTTATTTATTATCCTATTATTACAGGTCAAACATCCTCAGCAGGGGGTAATCCGAATCTTCTAAGGAGTTAGCTTCCTCATCAGGTAATACCTCAACAGTTATTTTAAGTGTAGTTTTTTCTTTTGCCAAAACACAAGAGCGCTTGTATAGTTGATACCCTTTTTTCCCAAACTGAAGGTTCACCAGGGATTGGGACGAAGGTAATTGTGTAAAATAGAAAAAGCCATCAGCATCAGTAACAACTTCCTTGGGTCCGCTGACACCTGGAGAAGTAGCGGAAACCACCACTCCCGAAATCGGTTTTTTAGTTACTGCATCCATTACATGACCCTGAATCAGGCAAGGTTCAGATCTTCCATCACTCGCCTTTGCAGTAAAAGCAAATAAACCGGCAGTTATTAAGAGGAGAAGGTGCTTATTTTTTTTCATAAAACAGCGTTTATATTTTATGTAATGGCATCGATAAGGCCTGCGTAAATTCATCCCACACATTTTTCAGGATCAAACCAGCCGGCAAAATATCTTTCAACAATGCGCTTACCTGTCCGATTTCCAATTCCCCTTCCTCAAGTTGTCCTTCAAACATTCCCTTTTTTGATCTTCCTTTTCCAAGCAGCTGTTTGAGTTGATCGACAGTTGCGCATCTTTTCTCAGCTTCTTCCACCTGTTCAAAAAACTTATTCCGAATCATGCGTACAGGCATCAATTGCTTTAATGTTAAGATCGTATCACCTTCTTCTGCCTGTATTACCCGCTCTTTGAAATTCAAATGTGAGGATGCTTCCACGCTTGCAACAAACCGGCTTCCCATCTGCACTCCCTCTGCACCCAGAACCATTGCAGCCAGCATTTGTCGTCCTGTCGCCAGTCCACCAGCACCAATCACGGGAATTTTAACGGCCCGGCAAACTGCCGGCAATAAAACCATCGTCGTTGTTTCCTCTCTTCCGTTATGTCCCCCTGCTTCGAATCCTTCAGCAACTACTGCATCATATCCGGCTTCTTCAGCCTTCTTAGCAAATTTACTACTACTAATAACATGAACGACTATTATTCCATTTTCTTTTAAGACGTTTATAAACGCCTTTGGGTTACCTGCTGATGTAAAAACAATCGAAATTTTTTCCTGAACAATAATTTCAATGAGTTTATCAGCCTGCGGATGGATCAGCGGCACATTTACACCAAAAGGTCTACTGGTGGCAATTCTGCACTTACGGATATGTTCTTGTAAGACATCCGGATGCATGCTTCCGCTGCCTATCAATCCAAGGCCTCCGGCATTACTTACCGCACTGGCCAGTCGCCAGCCACTGTTCCAAACCATTCCTGCCTGGACGATAGGAAAATCAATTCCAAATAAACGGGTGATGCGATTGGAAAAAGAGTCCATTTGACTTTGCATTGTAGCTAAAGATACACAATGATTGATGAGAGAGTTATACTCAATCAATAAGCAATACTCGATTTTAGATATTCAACGAGCATTGATTATTGAATAAAGCTTATTGTGTATTCATTTTAAATCCGGAAAATTTAAAGACAACTGCGTCCGCATCAGCTTTCTCCCAAATCAATTTCGGTATTATCGCCAATATTGAGGCTGCGGCTTTCGCCTTTTACTTCGGTATCGCTGCCAATCAGCGAATGCGTGAGAACTATATCAAAGAGATCGGCAAATGAACCGATGATCGAATCTTTGATGATGGAATAATTGACACTTGTTTGTTCACCAATAGCCACATTGGGGCCGATGATTGAATTTTTAATCTCACATCCGGAAGCTATACTGACGGGATGAATGATAATTGTATTTTCCAATTGATAATCCGGGGCGATACTGCTTCCGAATTTCTTGAGCAATTTCGCGTTCGATTCGAGCAGGGTCTCCTTCTTACCACAGTCAAACCAATTCTGCACTTTGAAGGATTGGAATTTCGCGCCATTTTTAATCATGCATTCAATGGCATCAGTCAGATTATATTCTCCGTAGCTGGTGAGCTGATTCTGAATATTATTTTCGAGGCAGCTGAATAGAAATGATGTTTCTTTAATTCGATAAATACCCACAAGCGCCATATTTGATTTTGGAATCTGGGGCTTTTCAACAACTCTGCTGATGGAGCCGTCATCTTCTATCTCGGCAACCCCAAAATTCCTGGGATCATCAACTCTTTTTACTCCCAGGCTGGAATGCGGCGTCTCTAAAACCTGCTTTACATCAAACTCACAAATTGTATCCCCCAATACAATAAAAATTTCATCATCGCCTACAATTTCTTTGGTCAGCAATAATGCATGGCCAATTCCATGCCTTTCATTCTGATAAACAAAACGGGTTGAAAGATGCGGATACTTCTCTTTCACATAATCCTGGATTTTTTCTCCAAGATAGCCTACAATGAAAATAAACTCATAGATCCCGGCCTCCTGCAGCTGATCGACGATGATACTGAGAATGGTCTTTCCTGCTAAAGGGATCAGGGCTTTGGGTTGTGTATAGGTATGCGGCCTTAACTTAGTGCCGGCACCGGCCACAGGGATGATTGCTTTCATACATCAAAGTTTCCGGTTTTGATTTTGTAATATATTGCGAGCGGTTCCAAATCACGAATTTGCTGAACAAATCAGCGATATCAGAGCCACCAACGACAATCCAAGAACCAAAACTGTTTTCTCTCGATACAAATTTTCCTCTGAAAAACGTGTGAAAGTAATGAATTTTATGTTTCTGTATATTAAAATATATCCTAAGCCAGACACTCAAAGAAAAATAATCTTTAATATGAAGACTAAAATATTATTCATCATACTTATATTTTTGTCCGGAAAATTGTTTTGTCAGGACATTACAAGGCGTTTGGATTCATTATTAAATGTCTATTACCAAAATGAAGAGCCCGGCATAGCCATTACCATTAAAGCCAATGACAGAATTATCTTCAAAAAAACATATGGACTTGCCAACCTGGAAACAAAAGATAAAATCAGTCTCAGTACAAATTTTAATATCGGCTCCATCACGAAACAGTTTACGGCATTTTGTATTCTGCAATTGGAACAACAGGGCCGTTTATCACTGACAGATAAACTCATTAAATTTTTTCCCGCCTTCAATCCAAAAGTAGGAAATGCGATCACCCTCCGGCAAATGCTGACGCATAGTTCGGGTATTATTGATCATTATTCTTATACGGATACATCGCTTGTTCGTCATGCAACGGATAAGGATGTATTGGCTGCGGTAAAAAATATAGACAGCACTTATTTTGTTCCGGGTACTCATTACCGTTACAGTAATACCGCTTATTGTTTACTGGCATTGATCATTGAAAAGTTAAGTGGTACTTCATACGCTGATTATGTCAGAAAAAATATTTTCCTGCCTTTGTCAATGAATCATTCCAAAGTGCTGAAAATTGGCGATCCTATCGACCGGCAGGCAATTGGATACGATCTGGCAGAAAATAATAACAGTACTAAAAAAATATTTAACAGGCTGGATGCATCCGAATCGATATTTTTTTCTACAGAAGGAGATGGAGGCATTTATACTTCCATGGATGATTACCTTAAGTGGTTTCATGCTTTAGAATCGGGAACCATCCTCAATAAATCCCTGGTTCAAAAAGCAAGATCATCTGAGTTCCTGATTGATACGCTCAACCGGCTGTCTTATGGATATGGATGGTTTATCAAAGAAAATAAAACCTCAAAATCGGTTTATCATACCGGATCAAACGGAGGCTTCAGGGCCATTGTTTTCTCGATCCCTTCAGAAAAATATGCAGTGATTATTTTTTCAAACCGCACAGGAGTCGATCTTGAAAATCTTGTTCAGGAAATTAACAATTTACTCCACATCGATCATAAATCTTTTATCAAAATTGAATCGCTTGTCGCTTTTATTGATAGTTGAACTATTTTTGCGCCATGCAAAAAGATACCCTTGTTTTTGATCTCATACATAAAGAGCTTGAGCGTCAGCGTCATGGAATTGAACTGATCGCTTCTGAAAATTTTACTTCCCTGCAGGTAATGCAGGCCATGGGCAATGTAATGACCAATAAGTACGCGGAAGGTTATCCTGGAAGACGTTATTACGGAGGATGTGAAATCGTTGACCAAACCGAACAACTGGCAATCGACCGGTTGAAGCAAATATTTGACTGCGCTTATGCCAATGTGCAGCCACATAGCGGTGCGCAGGCGAACTATGCCGTGATGCTGGCAATTCTTCAACCCGGAGATAAAATATTGGGATTGGATTTAAGCATGGGTGGCCATCTGACTCACGGTTCCCCCGTCAATTTTTCAGGGAAATTATATCGGCCTCAATTTTACGGCGTAAAAAAAGAAGATGGCCTGGTTGATTATGAGATGATGGAACAGGTTGCCAAAAAAGAAAAGCCAAAATTGATTATCTGTGGCGCTTCTGCGTATAGCCGTGACTGGGATTATCAGCGCATTCGTCATATCGCAGATGAAATAAATGCTTTTGTAATGTGTGATATGGCTCATCCTGCCGGACTGATCGCAAAAAATCTTTTACAATCTCCATTCGAACATTGCCATTTCGTTACATCGACCACACATAAAACCCTGCGTGGGCCAAGAGGCGGAATCATAATGATGAAAAAAGATTTTGACAACCCATTTGGCCTGAAAGATGTGAAGGGAAATATCCGGCTAATGAGTAATCTCCTTGATATGGCGGTATTTCCAGGATCACAGGGAGGTCCTCTCGAACATGTGATCGCTGCGAAAGCTGTAGCATTTGGAGAAATTCTTACTGATGAATTCACTTTATATGCCAAACAAATCATAATAAATGCCCAGGCAATGGCAAAAGCTTTTGTGAAGAGAGGATATCATATTGTTTCCGGAGGGACAGATAACCATTTACTGTTGATTGATCTCAGGAATAAAAATATCAGTGGTAAGAAAGCGGAGGCTGTTTTGGGAAAAGCAGATATCACGGTCAATAAAAATATGGTTCCGTTTGATGACAAGAGCGCTTTCGTTACTTCAGGGATTCGTGTAGGGGTTCCTGCTATTACTACAAGAGGCATGCTCGAGCAACACATGGAAACGGTTGTTGACTTCATCGATAATGCACTGATCAACGCAGATCATGAAGTAGAGCTGATGCGCATCCGTGAAAAGGTCTATACACTTACACAAGAATTTCCACTTTATCCTGAACTAGGATAAGTTTTAACCGAGATGATTTCCAACTAACGTTAATGCTTACTTGCAGGACAACCTGCGGGCGGAGTATAGGGGGGATTATATAAAGGATCCAGGTAATCGGTGGCCCCTCCGGAAGAAGAAATATTCCCGCTGTTTAAACTCTTTACCTTACTATAATTCGGCGCCTGCATATTTTCTTTATGGCAGGCTAAACATAAGATGCTCAGAAAAACAAGTATTAAAGAAATGGTGTAAAAACGATTTTTCATATGAGCAGTTTACTGGTTATAAAATATCGACTGAATGAAAGAATGTATGTCAATCAGGCTATCGCTAAACAATAATCATTCAATAGCCGGATCTTAAAAGTGCAGGTGAATTAAGGCATATGAAAGTTAAAGCTAAAATTTATCTGCGCAAAATTATGTTATCGTGACCTGGATCGTTTCCATCCCCAAAAAGACAATGCTGCACAGATAACAAGGATCGCTGTAATATATTTCCATTTGTTGTTTTTCTTTTCAACGAGAATTTCGGTTTTCCCGGCCACGATAGCAGCTGCCCAGTAATATGGCAGCCGGTTTTGCGAAGAAGTCTGCATAAATTCCAATTTTGCTTTTTGCAGTGCAATATCGACCGGCATTCCTTTGGACAAATATTTATAAAAAAGTTCAGTAAGCGCGTAGGTCGACATGTTATCAACCGACCATAAATTGACGATAGAAGAAGGTATGCCTATTGCGGCAAATTCCCGATTGAAGCTAAAAACGCCTTCTCCCCGTTGAAATTTTCCTTTGCCGGTTTCGCAGGCAGATAAAACAATAAGCCGCGTCGAAGGCTGATTTTCTGCAATCAGCTCCGATAAATATAAAGCTGAATCGGCGAAATGAATGACTGGTTCTCCGTTTCTTCCACTATCAGTTGCATGCGTGTACAATTGAATGATCTTATATTTTGAATACTGATGTAAAAAATTATTCCTGCTGGCCTGGTTTCCAATCAGGATCTTTGCATCGTTGTAATAAGATCCAATTTTATCCAATGAATGATCGCTGCCGAGCAAGGCTGGAAGAGAAAAAGAAGAATTATATTGAACCGGAGCGAGACCTAATAAATCTCTTATTGTATCGGACTTATTTGCTGCAAAATCGTTCATAAGATACCTGGCTGAATAAGTATAACTGATGGCCTGATCATTCACTAAAAAAACAGGAGCAGCAGATGAGAGGGATGTAACCAGTGCTTCAAAAGGAAAGTACTGACCATCAGGAGAAATGATCATCCTTCCTGCAGGTAAGGAAAAACTTCCAAAGATCAATGAATATAAATGATTGGCGACACTGGTATACTCGCGAAACTTCCTGTTTAGCAGGGATTGATTTGAAAGATATGAAAGATAATTTTGAGCCGTGCTGTCGAAATCATTCTTGTTGATTTTTTTAAAATCGCTGCCAGCAGCCGTAATGATGAATGAGTAAACTGAACTATCTCCTTCAAATAATTCGAGTAAGGCCTGATGATCCTTCAAGAGGTTTTTTTGTACATCCTGTAATGTGATAAAAGAAGTATCAAAAAAACGATTGTAGTAAGGCAAATTATATTTTTTGATCGATTGTTCTAACCGCTCCAATTTTTGCTTGCAGGTAAGGAGCTCTTCTCTTGCCTCCCTGTCTTGTTTCGAAGATGGATCAGCAAGCTCTATAGTTTGCTCAAGGGAAAGAATTTTCTTTTTGAATTGGGCTCTTGCTAATATATCGTCATTACTGATTTGACTCAGCAGGCTTAACTGATCATTTAATAATACTGCCCTGCTCTTTTCAAAAAAATAAAATATATCAGCAGTATCCTTTTTTAAGAAAGATGCTTCTATCCCATGTTCATACAAACGATGCACATCGCTTCGCCAGAATAATTGGGAAGCTAATTCAGTTTGTTCTGACTTTATTTTATTCAGCAATTGGTCAGTCGATTTGTATACATTAATGGCATGACTAAGAGCATCCGGCTGTCCCGTTTTTTTGTAAAGTAAGAAATAGGCGTCCCCTTTGTCCAGAAATAGGCTGATAAGATATCGAATTCTTTTATTTTGAATGAAATCTTCCAATGGGGTATTGAGGATTTTTTTTTCATCAGCTCCTTTTTTGATCTGATCAAAAGCAAGTTGAAAGTATATGAAAGCTGAGTCGAACCGACTCTGTTTTGCGTAGACGTTTGCAATATTGGCTAATACATTCAGGTTTTCAATAGGCTCAAGCCTGGCATAGTAATCATCCTTATTCACATAACTTAGTGCCTTCCTGAAACTGGCTATTGCTTTTGAATAATCAGATAAGCCGTGGAAATAAATGTAATACCCTATATTATTTTGAACGATTTTACAATTAATAAAATCATTGATTGACTTGCTGTATTGAATTGCTTTTTGAAAATATTGCAAGGCAGCCGAATAATTCTTTCTGTACACCTGAATTTCTGCCAACTCTTCATAAAGTACACCTAAATTCAGATGGATGTATTTTACCGGCCATTGCCCGATTCCATCTGCGAGTAATTTATAAGCCAGGTCATAATTTTTAAAAGCAATCTGGACTTCTACTTTCCATATCAGAAAATAAATAAGGATCTCCATCCGCTCACGGCCATCATGAATGTATTCGTTTGCTATGCTCGAATAGCTGTCCGCATAATCGGTGCATTTGCTATAATCACCTATGTCAAATAAATACTCAACACGCTGCTGACCAAGGTAAATTATTTCTTTGTCGACCGATTTTGTCCTCAAAGCAATTTCCGTAACACTATCAATTGAATTATTTTTTTCAGCAATCCGGTTCAAATAATTATAATAAAAAACAAGGTTCTTATAACAATTAATGAGCCGTCGCGGATTGATATATGGTTTTTCAATATTATTATTGACAATATGAATTGCCTGCCTGGTATACTTAATGGCAAGCAAATAATCTGATTGCAGATAATACATAACACCAATCCTTTGCAATAAATAAGCATACACTGAATCCTCAACGTGAAGGCAGGCTTTAAAAGAAGATTCATTATTGAGTAGTTCCCTTAATTGTTCCTTTGGAGATATATTTGATGAGTCACTTAAAAATACAAGTCGCTTCCAAATAACAGCATTGTCAGGGCATTGTCCTGACAATGAGGATAAATACATCAATCCGATGCATATCAGAAAGAATTTCTTCTTCTGCATAAGATAAAAATTGCTTTTCCAAGCAATCAAACAATTACTCCCTAGTAAGATTGATATTCTTTACCCAAAGCACCTATTTCAATCGTAGTAAACCCCGCTTTGAATGCAGACAATATATCCCCCGGTATTTCAACACTGGGATTTTTTCTATTGAAAAAATTGATCCCTTTCGGGAATTTGGGAGGTGGATTTCCTCCACCTTTTGGCGCAGGAGTCGAGTTTGTAGATGCATACTCAGTAGGAATGGCTATTCCAGGATCAATCTTCGCGCCTCTCGGAACAGTAAAGGAATTATCAGCCAGCAAACGATATAAAAGGGGATTTGACTTACTCCGCCCCCATTTGAAACTAATGGAATATTGATTTGCATGATTTCTATTGACCAGGTAGTACGCGATATATTGCTCTACCAATTTTAAAAGTTCGAATTCTGTTTGATTATCTATTTTTTTATCAACAGAAATCAGCCAATCCAATTTAACTTCAACCATCTTGCTTTTGAGTATTGCTTTAGTTTCCATAATTTAACTTTTAAGTGTGATATAATAGTACTTAGCATTTTTTGTTAATAATCCTTTGAATCAATCTCTTCATTGCCTTCTGATTCTTTTAAAAACTTAGTTCATTGAAGAACTGTTTCAACTAAAGCATTTTTATTTAAAAGGGTGGAATTGTAGAAAAGCGAGCATATCAACACACCAGAGAATATTGTCATTTGACGTATTTCACGGGCAGAAGGTGAACAGACTAAAAGGAGACTTTTAATACTTTTATAAAGTTAAACATTCCCTTAAGAAAACAAGGTTAAATATAAATTATCGACCAAGCCTCTTATTCCATCTAAGAATCAGGAATACCAAAATAAATAAACCAATGCAAACGGCACCAATGTAAACAATTCGTTTCCAGGAGGGTTTTTTTTCAAAATGCAAAACATCTGCCTTTCCAGCTACAATCGCTGCTGCCCAATAGTAAGGGAGTCTTTGTTCTTTTGAAGCATGAAGAAAAAACTCCTGTTTGGCTTTCTGAAGGGCAATATCCATTGGCATTCCTTCTGATAGATATTTATAGAAAAGTTCGGTAATCCGGTACGTTGACTGGTTATCTACTGACCACAGATTAATAATTGAAGAAGGAATTCCCAATGAGGCGAATCCTCTGTTAAAACTAAAAACTCCTTCGCCCAGGTATAGTTGCCCATTCCCGGTTTCGCAGGCAGATAAAACAATCAATCTTGCCTGCGGTTTAGTTTCTGAAATAAGGTCCGAAAGGTAAAGAGCAGAATCAGCAAAATGAATCACGGGTTCGCCATTCACACTGGTATCAGATGCATGTGTATATAGCTGAATAATTTTATATCCCGCATATTGACGAAGGAAATTATTTTTTGTAGCCTGACCTGCTACCAGGATATTGGGGTCATGAAAATAGGATCCTATCTCCTTTAACGACTGATCACTCCCCTTAAGAGTCGTCAGGGAAAAAGATGGTGCATAATGAACAGGTGCAATCCCAAAAAAATTCCCAGTCGCATCAGATGAATTGCCTGCAAAATCATTTAAAAGATATCGGGCAGAGTAAGTATAACTTACCGCATAATTGCTCAGGAAATATTCGGGGCTTGAATAATTCCGGTTAGTGATCAGGGATTCAAAAGGAAAGTAATTACCATCGGGAGAGATAATAATGCGCCCAGCAGGCAACAGATAATCCCGGAATAATAATTGGTATAAATGGCCGGAGGTTTTGCAAAAATTGTTGAATTTCCTGTTCAATAAAACCGTGTTTGACAGGTAATCCATATAATTTTTAGCTGTGCTGTCAAAATCAGTCTTGCTGATTTTATGAAAATAAGTTTTTTCCGGGGTAATTAGCAAAGAATAAACGGCAGTATCTCCTTCAAATATTTCAAGCAATGCTTTATGGTCTTTTAATAATTTATTTCGAACATCTTCCAATCGGATAAATGAAGTATCTAAGAAACTCTGATAATATAAGGGATTGCGATCTTTTATGATTTGGTCGAGCCGTATCAATTGCTCGTTATTATTCAGAAGTTCGGTTTGAATTTCTATGTACTGATTTGAAGATGCTTCTGTGGCAGCTAATTTCCTCTTTAGTTGTAAAATCCTTTTTTTAATATCTGCCTCATCAGAAATATCTTTATTCGTGATTTTGTTTTGCCTGCTTAGCTGGTCATAAAGAACAGCAGCCCGGCTTTTCTCAAAAAAATAAAAAGCTTCATCCGGATTATTTTGTAACAATGAAGTTTCCACAGCATGTTCATATAAACGGCGCGCATAACCGGGCCAATATAATTTTGATTCAAGTTCTGTTTGCCTTTCCTTGATATTATTCAACAACCGGTCGGCCGTAATGTACACCTCCACGGCCTTTTGCAGATATTCGGGCTTCTT